>CAMJDZ010000021.1 GCA_946404545.1 uncultured Candidatus Saccharibacteria bacterium | reverse complement strand
TCAGGAATGCCGACCCATTTGCCGCTCGCATTAATCGCAATATTCGGATAGGATTCAAGAATTGAATTATATGTCTCAAGATGCGCCTTTTTGACGGCGTTAAAACTGGCATTTTCGCGGATGCCCACGCCATCAAGAACGACTAGAACAACCGGCCCATCATAATTCAACTTGCTCATATCTATATTATATAAGAGTATAAGCAAAAGCAGTATTATTGACTTTTTGAGCGTTTTGTGGTATAATGTACAGATATGAAGTTAATTGCAAGGACAGATTGGAAGGCAGCAAAAACCACCCTCAAAAGTGGCGGTATTTTGGCCGTGCCGACCGAAACCGTCTACGGTCTCGCCGTTCGTTACGACGACGACATTGCAATTAAAAAACTGATGGGCCTTAAGGATCGCGCAATTAACAGCGGCAAGGTGCTTACGATGATGATCGCAAACGTCAGCGAGATTCCGAATTTCGCCATCGTCACGCGCGAGCAGATGAGTTTTGCGCGCCGCTATTTCCCTGGCGAATTGACCCTGATTCTCAAAAAGAACCCGGATTTCAAAAACCCATATTTTGATAACTTTGATACGATCGGTATTCGCATTCCGGCGCACGGTTACATGCTGAGCTTACTCAAGAAAACTGGCCCGCTGCTCGTCACGAGCGCGAACTTGCGTGGCGAAACGCCATGCAAAAGCGCCAATGAAGCGAAAGAACGCCTACCGATGCTCGACGGCATTGTGACCGGCAAAGCTGGCGGCAGCCTGCCGAGCACGATTATCGATTGGTCAGAATCTATTCCGCGTCAAGTCCGTACCGGCGGACTCTTGATTGTCCACTATTGAGGTAGTCGCGGAGGTAGTTGCTCACTTTGATGTCGGCGTCAGCTGACGGCTCATAGACTGTGCCAGTAAACCAAATCTCGCCCGTCTCGACGTCGCGAATGAGATACATATATGGCTGATCGAACGTCAAGTCAACCGTCTCAACCGGAACGTCGAAGAGATACTCGAACTCATAATCGCCGATTCCAGCCGTATCCATGCTCATCGAAGTCACCGCCGCAGCCTTGATGCCATCATTCGAAAAATCGATGGTCGCTTTATGCTTCACGTCCGAAACATAGGCGCCCTCTTCTTTTGTGATGCCAGACAAATCAGCCGTTTCTGGGCTGAAAACTTTTTCGATGCCAAGCTCCTGCAAGTTATCGCGCAACTTGAGCTCGTAATCGTATTTGAAGAATGGAATACTACCCTCGATCTTCGTCACGACGCCAGGTTTGTAGTATTCTTTTTTGACGTCATAGAGCTTTGCAACCACGGACGCAACGTCTTTGGCGCTTGAGTTTGCGATGTAGTTTTTGAGCGACTGCTTCTTTGGCATAATGCCGACATATTGCAAAGTCGTACCGTCATAAGTCTTTAGGTTTTTTGCGAAAGCCTGAACATCGTCGTCATAGTACATTTTGAAGTCGGTCGAATCGACAACTTTGCCATAGTTTGCGTCGAGCTCGTTGATGAATTTATCAACCTCATTGTCGCTCATCGTCGACGATACGTATGGGTTATCTTTGACCCATTCTGCGTATTTCGCCTGAATCGTCGAACGAATTTTATCGCGACCAAGTTCTTTCACAATATCATAGCGATTGATTGAGGCGCCGATTTTTGCAACATCAACTTCAGTCTTGCTGTTACCGAATTTGATTTTATCGAAATTACTAGTTTCGAGACACTCAATGTCGGCATCGTATTTTTCATGCGCAAAAACCGCTTCATAAGACTTGCTTTTGGCTTCACCGGTGCCCTGAGCACACTGAATACGATAGTTCCAGCTCATGTCGATTGCGAGCGCATTGACTAGGATATAGCTCACACTAGATACATCGCTATCGTCGAGCATTTTGGTAATAAGGCCGAGTGTTTTGTTGCTCACCCATTTGTTGAAATTATTTGCATTCGTAAAGTCGTCGTAAATGATTTCGGCGGCATAATTTTTCTGGAGCCCAGTCAGATAGCTATCAAGAATATAAGCCTTCTTGTCCGTCCGGACAAAGAGACCGTTCGCGAGCGAAAGATTCTTGCTGTTGAGGTACGGCTTAGCCTTATAATCGCCGCCGACAAGTTTGTCGATTTCTGCTTTCGTTTCGCCTTTCGCGCCATCAGAAAGCATCTTGAGTGCAATCTTAATTGAGAGCGGGCTATAGAGCTTGTTTGCTTCCTCGTTATTTTTCTTGAGAAAAGTTAGGTCGAAGTCCGTCAAAGCGTTGCCGCCAATTTGCATCTCAGCGACAGGCGGAGTAATTCTCTCATTATCCGACGCATTGCGTTGGCCACCGAATAATTGATCTTTAAATAAGAAGAACGCGACCGCGCCACCGGCGAGCAATAGTAACGCAACTATCGCGATAATTAGTGGGGTTTTACTCTTTTTATTATCAGCTACCGGGAGCTGATCTTCCGGAAACGACTGTGGCTCGATTGGCTGCTGCTCAATCGGCTGCTGTAGCTGCGGTTCCGGGGTAAACTCTTGTTGGGTTTCGCTCGAAATATCCATAAGCTTAATATAACATGAATGACGACAGCCGCCAAAAAACTCCTCATACGAGGAGCCTTCAGGAGCTGCTACGCGCCCACCCTGGGGCACAAAGCTTGTTTGTTTTAATCCGCTGTTTTTATTTTTGTTTCTAGTCTCCACACTGTCCACA
>CAMJDZ010000020.1 GCA_946404545.1 uncultured Candidatus Saccharibacteria bacterium | reverse complement strand
GGCCCAATCGCAATCGCCGATTACTACGTCGACAACTCCGGCACAATCAAAGAATTCCACGATCGCTTCGCTTCCCTTTGTAAAGAAATTGGTTTCTTGGATGCCTAAAGAATTACAGATTCCAAATCGCGAGACAGAATTATTACTCGCAGAACTCGATAAGACGCTCGATCTTTCGGGCGACGTGGTTGAGTTTGGTTGCTACGAAGGCGACACTTCAATTTTGTTGGCCGACGCACTGCGCAACCAGCCAGACAAGTGGCTTTATCTCTACGATTCTTTTGAAGGTTTGCCAGAAAAAACCGCCGAGGATAAATCGGCGGATGGCTGGCGTTTTGTCGCCGGCGAGCTAAAGGCTTCGCCAGACACCGTGCGCAGCAAGTTCAAAAAATACGACTTGCCAGATCCAGTCATTACGAAAGCCTGGTTTGATCAGCTTGAAAATTCCGATTTACCAAACGAAATTTCTTTTGCGCTACTTGATGGCGATTTTTACAATTCCATCAAAACTAGCCTTGAGCTTGTCGCTCCGCGCATGGTTGCGGGCGGCATTATTGTCGTGCACGATTATCGCAATGCTCGCCTTCCGGGCAGCGGCCGCGCCGTCAACGAATTCCTCGGCGAGCATGCCGACGAATACGTTTTCCGCATTGTTGCCACGATGGCAGTTTTAGTAAAGCAATAGTTTGATTAGTAAAATCACGAATAGGTGTAGCGGATAATAATAGTAAAAGAAGCGCCCGCCAACTCGGCGGCCTTTTTTGCCGCTATAGAGCGCGATCGGGACGATGGCCGCAATTGCCCAGAGCTGAATCGTCCAGCCATATTGGAACAAGAGCGAAATGTTTGCCGCCGCAAGCACGAGCAGCTGAGCGAGAATGAGAATCGGACGATTATGTTTGAATAGCTGACGCGCAAAATAGAAGCCGATCGTCATCAGCACACCCCAAATGCCATACTCGAAATCGACGAGAATAGCGAGCGCAAAAATCGGTAAAAGTCCGAGCAAATACCAACGCTTCTTTTCGACGCAAACCAGTGCGATAAGCGAAAGCGCGAGCGTAAACAATACATTGAGCGACGGATGTTCATGCATCAAAACCGCGAGCGCCATGTGCGGAGCGAGCGCAGCTACGCCGAAAATTATCAGGCGCGCAAAATAGCACGGACGCGACTTCGTATGTACAAAACCTTCAGCAAGCAGCAGACAGAAAATTGGCATCGCGAGGCGACCAATGACGCGCAGTGGCCAAAAATTGCCGCAGAAATAATAACCAATATGATCGATCGTCATGGCGGCGACGGCAATCCACTGAAGCGCGGCGGAACTTAACATAATATTAGTATAACATAAGCGTTTATTGACTTTTTTGCCAATCTGTGCTATAATAGTAATATTATGTTTGAAGGGGGGCTCTCAAATGAACATTTACGAAAACAAGAAGATGAAAGACGACGATTCGAAGATCACTGTCGCATTTGTCACATCAATAATGGGTTGCTTAGGAATCTCTGAATTCCTCTACTTTTTTATCCTCCCAGGGATGGACAAATCAGATGGGGCTGTTTGGTGGATTCTCACCTTTATTATGTACGCTGGCATTGTCGGCGCATCCATCCTCCTCGTCGCTGCGATATTGCACGGCGCCGGATTTAGTGGCAAGAGAAAGAAAATCAACAACATCTTCTAGTGGGAGCTCATCGAGCTCCCTTTTTCATTGCTTCGAAATAACTCGGATAAAGAGTTTGTAGATTTCGACAGCCACGAGAATAATCAATGCAAGCCCCGCTAGCTCAATCACGCAAAGCGGCTGGAGTGGCACGGTCTGGAGGAATTGCGACAATACCGGTACCGCCATAACGGTGAGCTGTAGCAGAATCGTGCCGGCGATACCAAACAGGAAGACCGGGTTGCTCTTGAGGGAAATCTTGAAGGCCGATTGCTTTTCGCTGCGACAGCTAAAGGCGTGAATGTTCTGAATGAAGACCATCAAACACATCGTGAGGCTGCGCGCGAGCACGAGATCAAGTTTCATGACAACGAGGAAATATCGGTAGGCGCCGAAGACGACTGCCGTGATGACGATGGCCGAGAAAACAATTTGCGCCATGAGGCTGCGGTTGAAAATTGATTCTTTGGTATTGCGCGGCTTTTCGCGCAAGATATCCTTCTCTGCCTTCTCGAAGCTCAGCGCAAAATCCTGGATGCCGTCCGTCACAACGTTGAGCCACAACAGCTGCACCGCCACGAATGGCATCGGCATATCAAAGGCAATCGCGAGGCAGAAGAAAATCGTTTCGGCGAGGTTACACGAAATGAGGAAGAAGACAATTTTACGAATGTTGGCGTAAGCGACGCGGCCTTCTTTGATGCCGGAAACAATCGATTTGAAATTGTCGTCCGCAATAATCATATCGGAAGTTTCGCGCGCAATGTCTGTGCCGGAGCCCATCGCGATACCGATGTTCGCACTCTTCAAGGCCGGCGCATCATTCACACCGTCACCAGTAACTGCGACGAATTCGCCCTGGCGTTTTAGCGATTCGACAATGTGTAATTTTTGTAGCGGCGTCACGCGGGCGAAGACAATTTTGCGCGCCACAAACTCATCGAAATCTTGCTCGCCGCGCAAATAATATTGCTCAACCTCCTCACTCGAAGTCACCTGCGCATCGTCGTCAATCAACTTCAAATCGCGCGCAATTGAAGTCGCGGTAAGTGGGTGGTCGCCCGTAATCATCAGAACGCGAATGCCAGCGCGATGACATTCGCCAATCGAAGCAACTGCTTCTTTGCGAATCGGATCAATGAAGCCGACTAGGCCTGCGAATTTCAAATTTTTGATGTCTTTGGCGGAGTATTTTTCTTTTTTCGCGACCGGCGCGGACGCTAACGCAATCACGCGGTAGCCATCCGCCGCCAAGGCCTCACTATCTTTCAAAAATTTCTTCGTGCCGCAGAAGCCGGCAATCACTTCTGG
>CAMJDZ010000019.1 GCA_946404545.1 uncultured Candidatus Saccharibacteria bacterium | reverse complement strand
TACGTTTCCAAAACCTACCGCGAGCGCAGCTTCATGATTATTCTCAGCGATGCCGACGGTGTGAGCCATATCGATACCGAGCTCATCCGCAAGCTCCACGCTCGTCACGAAATTATGTTTATTGTGATCGAGGATTCCCCGCTCACAAATAACGTTTTGTTTGATTCAAATGTCATCGATCTCGACGGCGAAATCCGTTTGTCCAAATACTTCCGCAAGAACAAAAAGATTGCTGCCGCCGAGAACGAGTTCCGCGAAGCGCAGCGCATCGGCATCCGCAAATCCCTACGCCGTATGGGTATCGTTTGTAGTTTTATCGACAGCGTCGACCACGCCATTCCGCGCATCGTCGCAATGCTGGAGGAGCAAAAACATGTCCGGCACTAATGCGAGATTCTACGGCGCGATTGATTATTCGCCAGCTTGGCTCTTGCTCGGCATGGCACTCATTGGCCTCGCGATTGGCGCGATTGTAATTATTTTCTACCTCACGCGACACAAAGAAATCAAGACGATTGCCAACCTTAAAATTGAAGCACCAAAGATCGTAAACATGAACATGCTCCGCTCAAAGTACCTCCATCTCATCGATGAAGCCGAGCAGAGTTTTCAGCGCCGCCAAATCAAGGCGTCCGAGTGCCACCAAAAACTCAGTAAGCTCGTGCGCTTATTCTACTGCGAAGCGATGGGTTTCCATGCCGACATCATGACGCTTAGCGACATCAAAAAGTCCAACCACAAAGACCTCGCGGAATTGATTGAGAAATATTACCCAGACGAATTTGATACGCTCGAAAAAGGCCCAGTCGCGCAATCGGCTGAACGCGCCCGCGAGATTGTGAGGAACGCCTAATGCGCTACACTTGGATGTTCATCATTACCGTTCTCGCCGTCGGCATTATCGGGTTTTTGGCGTGGTATCGCTACCGCATCAACAAGCTCAAGCGCGGCAAGAAACATGATTCGATTATTGCGCATACTGCGACGATTAAGCAGCTGCCGGCTTACCGCAAAGCCGTGAAGTATTATTTCATTTTGCTCGGTGCTGCCGCCGTCTGTCTCGCTGTTTCGCTCTTCTCGTTTACTGCAATTGCAGCGCGTCCAACCGAAATCCGCGCCGATCGCAACATTAATAAAACTCGCGACGTCGTGCTCTGTATGGATATGAGCGGCTCGATGGTAAACTATCAGCGCCAGATTTTGACGCACTTCATCGAAATCGCTGAAGGCCTCGATGGCGAACGCATCGGTGTCACCGTATTTGATAGTGTACCGATTAATATCGTGCCATTGAGCGATGATTACGTTGCCGCAAAGGAAACAATTGAAGATTTGCGCGACAACTACACGCTTTATCATTCGACGAGTCGTGATGGCGCCGGTAACTCTAATATCGGCGAAGGCGTGATGGGCTGCATCAATAGTTTCGACACACTCGGCGACGAACGCACACAGAGCGTCATCATTGCAACCGATAATATCCGCGGCGCAAATTCCAAAATCACAATCGCACAGGCAATTGCCTATGGCCGCAAATACGGTGTTAGCTTCTATGGTCTCAGCATTGACGGCACAGCCGAAAACAGTTTCGAATCATACGTTAATCAGTACTGGAACATCGAGGATTTGCGCGATAACCAAGAAGAAATTTCCACGATTCTCGACCGCATCTTTGAGCAGGAAGCCGTGAAGATCGAAACCGCCCGCGAGCTCGTCGCAGTCGATGCGCCAGAAACATTCATTATTATCGGGATTGTCAGCTTCACGCTTTTGATGATTATTCTTTGGAGGCTCCACCTATGAAATTCTTACCAATGATTCCATATCCGGTCATCGTCGCAATTCTCTTCTTGCTGATTGGCGGCGCAGTGCTCTGCGTATTTAGCAAGAATCTCCGCAAGCTCGCGAGCTTCCGCCGCATCGCAATTGCCGTGCTTGTTCTATTCATGTTGCTCCGCCCGACAATTATCGACGTTGCAACCGAGCGCTACGTCAACAAAATTAACGTCTTCTTTATCGTCGACAACACTGGCAGTATGGCAACAAAAGACGCGGCTGGCGGCAGCAAATATCGCTTCGAGCAAATGCGCGAAGATATCATTAAATACGTCGACTTGTTTGCTGGCGCAGAATTCTCCGCCTTTGTCTGCGACTACGAAATCTATCAGGCCTTGCCGCTAAGCGGTAGCACGTCGGCGATTATCAACTTCGCGAAGCATCTCCAGCCGAAGGATAGCCTGATTAGCTCCTGGACCGACCTCCAGAGCTTGCTGACGGGCGCAGCAGACCGTATCGAAGCCTACAACAAAAAGAACCCGGATCGCGCAAGCATCGTGATTATTATGAGCGACGGCGAGGAGAGTGGTGTTAATGAAGGCTTCAAGACTGAAGTGCCAGAAAACTTGCTCAATAATATCGTCGGCGGCGCTGTGATTGGCTACGGCACGACCGACAATACGCGCGCCGTAATGAGAATCGATAATAACGAAATCACCTACGAGTCGCTTAACCACATTTCAAAACTCGACGAAGAAAACCTCCAAGGTATCGCAACTGACCTCGGTCTGAATTATTACGAACGCGAAATATCGGACAATATGTTCGACGACAATACGCGTTATCTCTCACAGTTTAGTCGCTACGAGCAAGAAGGCGACATTAATAGCCGCTTCGAATTGTACTGGCTATTCGCGCTCGTCATTCTCGCGCTGCTCATTTGGGACTTCTCAGACATTCTGAACAATCTGTTTAGCGAAAGGAGAGCACGATGAGCGTAAATCTTGATCCGAAGATTATTAACCAGGAAGCCTTGCGTAAAGAACGCCGCAAAAAGATGCTGATTTATGCCGCTCTGCCAGCGATTATTTGCGTCGTCGCAGGCACCTTCTTCCTCCGCCCAAGCATCACGGTCGCCTTTGTAAAAGCCGGCGTTAATTCTGGCCGCGCCGAAGGTGTGATTGGTATCGCCAATCTACAAAAGACCGCCAATGCGATCGAGCCATACATTGCTTATTACAATTCCGGCACCGCCTATCTCGCCAGCAACAAAGCCCAGGAAGCCGAGCGCGATTTGCGTAAGAGCTTGAAGCAAAATCCGCCAGCCGATAAGGTTTGCCAGGTGCGCGTGAATTTGTCTTATAGTATCGAGCTGCGCGCCGACAAGGAGCAGAGTGCGTATTTGTATAACATGGCGCAGGGCGTATTGCTCGAAGACAACTGCGCAAGCCAGCAGGAAGATTTGACACCACGCGACAAGATGGCGCAGGCTGCATCGAAACGCATCGACGCAAAGATTCGCCAGCTTAATAGCCAGTCGAGTAGCGAGGCGCCGGACATTAATGGCGAACGCCAGATTACCGACGAAGAGGTCCGTAACTACAAAAATGATTTGCTCGACGGCTATACCTACCGCGATTCCTCACGCGAGCTATTGCGCCGCACGATTATTCAGCATCAAAATGGTAGCCAGTCTGGCCTCTTGCCAGAATCTACTTGGTAAGGCGATCTTGTTCTGCTTTGACGACCGATGCGATTGCTTCAGCAGCTTTTTCGATGTCTTCTTCGGTAGTTGGACGGCCGAGGGTGATGCGCAACGAGCCGGCAATTTCAGTATCGTTTAGGCCGATTGCTTTGAGGGTTGGAGACTTTTCGCCCTTGCTTGCCGCACAGGCGGCGCCGGTCGAAAGATAGACGCCTTTGTCTTCGAGTGCAAAAATAAGACGCTCCGCATCAAGGCCCGGAAGGCTGAGCGGGAGGAAATTTGCGAGCTGAGTTTTGGCTTTGCCGTGGAAAATAATATTGTCTTCGCCGAGGCTGGCGACGAGTTTTTTGCGAAGATCATCGCGAAGCTTTGCGAGGCGTTTGCGTTCAGAATTGATATGTTTTTCGGCGTCCGCAATAGCAGCAGCAAAAGCGATTGCTGCCGGGACGTTTTCCGTACCGCTGCGCAGACCCATTTCCTGACCGCCGCCATAATTCTGCGGCTTCAAGCGGACACTGTGGCCAACATAGAGCGCACCGATTCCCTTCGGACCATAAACCTTTGCAGCGTTAATCGTCATCATGTCGACGCCGAG
>CAMJDZ010000018.1 GCA_946404545.1 uncultured Candidatus Saccharibacteria bacterium | reverse complement strand
AATATGCCGTGCTCGTCAGTTTGCTCGAGGCAGATAGCGATTTGTATAATTCTGGCATCGTTGATGTCTCGTACAAGCATGAAAAAATGTACGTGATTCGCCCGCAATTCTTCATTCCGATTATTACGCTTTTGCGTAACGCCGCGCTAAACTCCATGAAATACAAGAAGGAGCTTGTCGCCGTCCGCAATCAGGATATTGATATTACGAACTTTGAAAAAGATATGAACGAATGGAAGGCTTCTTGGTCGACTACGATGAAGAACGCTGGCAAAAAACATCTCGAAGCGATCGAGCAAATCAATAAAGCCATCAAGGATCTCGAAAAAACGCGCGACGCTTTGATGCTTTCGGATAAGCATTTGTCCGCGGCGGAAGTGAAGCTCGACGACCTCACAATTAAGCGCCTCACGCGCGGCAATCCAACCATGAAAGCTAAGTTCGACGAACTTGACAAAGCATAAGCGTGATACTATAATTCAGGCAAATGTTTGAAGAAAAACAAAGAAACTTTGCTCGCGGTCTTGTTATCACAGTTTTTGCCATACTTGCTGTCATTATTCTTGTTGTTGCTATCCGCGTCATGTTTGAACATATCGACGAAAAGGGGAATATTAAGGACGATGACGAGTGTCTCACGGAAGAGGCGCAAGATTTGATGCGACGTAGTGGTGCGAAGATTCCATCCGCGGCAAAATGCAAAAAGAAATAAAAAAATACCCCCGGAGCCGGGGATATTTTTTGAGTGATTACTCTTCGTCGCCTTCTTCTTCGATTGCGGAAAGGAGGGAATCTTCGACGTTCTTTTTCTTCTTCTTTTCAGGAGCCTTTGCGACCTCGACGTCAATGTCGTAGCCGGTAAGCTTGGAAGCCAAGCGGACGTTCTGACCAACGCGGCCGATTGCAATCGACTGCTGCTCTTTGGTGACGTAAACGATAGCTTTCTTGCCGTCGATTTCGACCTTCTGAATTTCAGCTGGGCTGAGGGCTTCGCGGATATACTCAGAAATGTTGTCGCTCCAGTTGACGATATCGATTTTCTCGCGTTCGCCGATTTCGTTCATAACGGCCTGGACGCGAATACCGCGACCACCAACGAAGGTACCAACTGGGTCGATGCCAGGTGCGGTTGCAGCAACTGCAATCTTGGTGCGGCGGCCAGCTTCGCGAGCGATAGCCTTAATTTCGACAGAACCGTTTTCAATTTCTGGAACTTCCTGGCGGAAGAGATATTCGATAAACTCAGAGCAACCGCGGCTCAAGATGAGCTGGGCGCCACGTTCGTTGCGCTCGATTTCCTTGATGAAAACCTTCAAGCGGGAACCAACGGAGTAATATTCGCCTTCGATTTGCTCGGACTTTGGCATGATGCCGGTAGCTTTACCAAGGTCGATGCGGACGAGCTTTGGTTCGACGCGAACGACGGTACCGTTCACGACTTCGCCGACGCGATCTTCGTAGATTGCCAAGACGGCGTCACGTTCAGCTTCGCGGAGACGCTGAGTGACGACCTGCTTTGCGGTCATCGAAGCGACGCGGCCAAAACCGGTAACCTTAACTTTTTCTTCGACGACATCGCCGACCTTCTTGCCCTTAGCTTCCTTGAGCGGAATCTCAGTAGCAGGAATGTAAGCAACATCATCCTCGACGACTTCGCGGGAGATGAAGACGTTTGCTTCGCCAGTATTAAGGTCGAGCTCGCAGCGAACATTCATATCTTTGTCGCCGTTGTCCTTGCGCCATGCAGCAGCAATTGCCTGTTCGATGACGTCAATCACGACTTCTTTTGGAAGATTCTTTTCTTCAGCAACGATGTCGACCATCGCAACCATCTGTTTGATATCTAAATCCATTTTTGGATCCTTTCTGCGCCAATCTCTGCCGGGCGCTGGGCTTAAAAACACCGCCTCTTTTCGAGCCGGTCTATATCTGTATGTAATTATTGTAGCACGTCTAGTCCTAAAGCGTCAAGCGCTTGATTTTTTGGCGTGCTTATGCTTAAATGGTATCAGACGAAATAGGTCAAAAATGAAAAACGTCAAAAATAAAAAAGCAATCTTGTTATCTTGCCTAGCGCTCGGCATTGTTGCTGTAGGCGCGGTTTTTGCGTTTAGCCGAGACTCCTCGACGCTTAATAATTCTTTCATGATCGCCGATTATAAGATTGCCTATTCAGAAGATTTTGTGGCGCCTTCGAACTGGCAGCCGTGCGAAGAAGTCGCAAAAACCTTTACGGTCAAAAACGAAGGCAATGCGGCGGTCAATGTGCGTATTCGCTACGAAGACTATTGGCGCAACAAGGTTGACACGCAAGACCTGTTGCCGGTCAAGGATGGCGTGACGCTCGCGATCATTAATTTCCAGAATGAAAGCGATTGGATTTTGAAATCCGATGGCTATTATCACTACAAAAACGTTCTCGGGCCGGGTGCTATGACTAGCTCGCTCCTTAAATCTGTCACGCTCAATTGCGAAGCGAATTTCGACAAGGATAATATCTGCACGAAAACCGCCAACGGTACAGTCTGCGAGAAGCCGGCCGACGAGTATGAGGGCGCGACTTATCATTTGCGTCTTATTGCCGAGACGAAGCAGGTTGGCGCGAATAATTTCAACGATGTGATGGCAAGCCAGGCTAACCCGCGTGGCTATCATGTCGACTTTACTAAGAAGGCGGTCAAATCTGACGACGTCTTCGTTGCGAACGGCAACGGCGTCAATATTTACCGGGAAAACGGCCACGATATTTATTACTATCGCGGGGAAGTTGATAACAACAACGTACTTTGGGCAAATCTTTGCTGGAAGATTTTACGTACGACCTACACCGGCGGCGTCAAGATGGTCTACAATGGCGAGCCAAGCACGGTGAATGGTATGAAACAATGTAATGCGACTGGCGTCTATACGCAGATTGGTAACAGAGATTATCGCTTCAATGGAAGCTCGTATTCGATGGCCGATGTTGGCTATAAATATGGCACGCGCGTCCAGGTTACATCCTTTAACCCAGGCTCCACAGTATTTGTCTACTCGAATGACGTTTCGCGAAACGGCAATACCTATACGCTCGACACCTCGGAAGGTCAGTCGATTTCTGGCGCTTGGCTCGATACGCGCGATGCGGCCGCTGAGCGCTATCACTACTTCTGCCGGAATGGTGCGACGACTTGTGATAATACTCAGATTGGATACCTTTCCTATTTCAATGACAACTGGACAACGGCCGGCCAAATGCGATATTTCTCGCTCAATGGCTATAATGACGTGGAGCAATTAAAAGATGCAATGTTTGCGAACTCGAACAGTAGTACTGCAAAATCGACAATCGAATCATGGTTTGTAAATAAAAACTTGGATGGCCACATAGCCGGCACGCGTAACTATGAGGACGACCTCGAAGATACTGTCTATTGCGGCGACCGTAGTTTCTTCGGCGGATCGTTCCGCAATAAGGATGCGCACGGCTTTACTCCTTCGGCCGGCAGCAATTCCAGCTATAACCTCTTCGGCGAGTGGGAGAATATTGATACGCCAGATGACTCAGGCGATATCCATCCAAAGCTAGAATGTCCAAGTGTTCGCGACTCATATACGAAAAGTGCCGAGAACGGCAACGGACAGCTGGGTCATAAAATTGGCATGTTAACGGCATCCGAAGTTTCACTTGCTGGCATGCCGTATTACGCGAACGAGGCGGCAACGGAGAATTATTTATACAATGGCCGCGAAGTCTGGACGATGTCTCCTGCGGTGTACGGCGCAGAATACGCGGGTGTTTATACGTTTAGCGGCGTCACCGGTTCCAAGGGGGTTTATGCGGAATATGGCATTCGTCCGGCCGTAACGCTCAAAGCGGGCATGAACTTCATTACTGGCAATGGCGAAAAAACTGACCCGTATATCGTGGAGTGATGATGAAGAAAAGCACGTACAGAAAAATCCTCCCACTTCTCGCCTTAGTAGCTGCTGGCGCAATCGGTATTACCTTTGCATTCAATAGCGACCGCTCGCAATACCAGAATAATTTTGGAGTTGCCAAATATGAGGTGGCGTATTCGGAAGAGTTCGACGCACCGTCGAATTGGAAGACCTGCGACGAGACGCCAAAAACTTTTGTGGTGACGAATAATGGCACTCAGCCAATCTCGGTGCGTATTAAGTTTGAGGAAACTTGGCGCAATGCGGCCGACACTCAAAACCTTCCGCTCGAGAAAGACGGCGTTCAGCTCGCGATTATTGAGTTACAAAACGAAAGCGACTGGGAACTCAGGAATGGTTATTACTACTACAAGACGACGCTTCCTGCCGGCACCTCTACTAGCTCGTTAATCAAATCCGTCCACCTAAATTGCGACGCGGACCTCGGTAAAGTCAATGTTTGTACAGAGACGGCAGCTGGCACGGTTTGCGAAAAGCCGACGGACGAATACGAGGGCGCAAAATACCATTTGGTAATTACGGCTGAGACGATGCAGGGCGATGTCGAATATGGTATGGGCACTTTGCATTATGCGATTGCGAGCCGCGCTAATAATCTCGGCGATTACCAGATCGACTTCTCGCGCAAAGCGACCATCTCGAACGATGTTGCGGTTGCAAACGGCAACGGCATTAATAAATACACCGAAAATGGCGTGGATATTTACTACTACCGCGGCCAGATTAGTGACAACAACGTGATTTGGTCTGGCCTCTGCTGGAAGATTATGCGCACGACCGCGGCTGGCGGCATCAAGATGATTTATAACGGCGCACCATCGAACGGTCAATGCAACGCGACCGGCATTAATGCCGCGATTAACAATACGACCTATGCCTACAATACCGCCTGGGCTTCGCCGGCACATGTGGGCTACAAGTACGGCACGGTGATTAATCTTGCGAGCATGTCGCCGGGGACTAGGACTTATACTTTTGCAAATGAAGTTTCTCGGGATGGCAACACTTACACGCTCAGTGAAGACGCAATTTCTGGTACTTGGGCGGACAAACGTGTCGAATCAGCCGCGCGCTATCATTACTTCTGCACGAATGGCGCGACGTCTTGCAGTAATACCCAGATCGCCTATATTACCAACTACAACTACGGCGGCACCATTTATTATTTGCCGCTCAACGGCTACGACGATATTGAGGCGGCAAAAGCGGCGATGTTTACTAACACGACCGATAGCAATGCGAAGCGCGTGGTCGAATCCTGGTTTGAATCAAAACACCTCGACGATAACAAGCTCGAAGATGCGGTCTTTTGTAATGATCGTAGCTACTATTCGGGCGCCATCAAGAGTAAAGATAGCGTGGGGAATGGCGCGACGGGCTTCTATGGTTTTTA
>CAMJDZ010000017.1 GCA_946404545.1 uncultured Candidatus Saccharibacteria bacterium | reverse complement strand
TGGAGCTGTTCGGCCGTGATGCCGTCCATTGGCGAAATTGCGCCGCCAAGCACATGGTAAGTGCCATGATATGCTTTGGTTTGCTCAATGGCGTAGATATCTAGGGGCTCCTCGACGACGAGAACTGTACCCTTGTCGCGCGCAGGGTCGCTATAAAGCGGCGAGACATCTTCGGATGCGTCCATGATGGCAAACGTCACTGGACAGCTTTTGACACCGTCATGGAGCGCAGAAAGTGCGCTCGCGATGTTCTCGGAAATCTTTGCGTCGGATTTAAGCAAAAAGTAGGCGTAGCGCTCTGCGGTACGTGAGCCTACGCCCGGAAGGCGCCCTAACGCGTCGATAACGTCATTTAGTGCGCTTGGTAACATATTACATACCAAAGTTGCCAAGAGAGCCCATGAGTGGCTTCATCTTGTCGGTAGCGATTTCTTGTGCTTTTGCAAAGCCGTCGCGCATACAGTTTTCAATCCAACGCTCGAGCTCGTGAATATCGTCGAGATCAACCTTTTCTGGGTCGATGGTAACTTTGCGAACTTTGAGCTCGCCGGTTATCTGAACGACGACTGCGCCGTCGCCAGCTTCTACTTCGACGATTTCATTCTTGAGCTCTTTCTGAGCCTTGCGAAGCTGATTAAGCATCTTCATTTGGTCCATAGTGGCACCCATAATAATTCTCCCTTATTCTTCTGTAACTAATGAGTATATATATAGTCTATCAGATTTTCTACTCTTTGGCGAAGTGATTATACGCTTGAGTTTGTAATTGCTATCATCGATTGCGCCGAAGGTAGCAATTTCTTTATCGGCGGCAGAATACTTGTCTTTGAGCTTGTAGTCGTCATATTTTGCTAAAAGGCGGTAGAAGCGATAATTATCATCGTCTGGGCTAACAATCAACTTTGTGTCTTTGCTGACGTTTTCTTGGATAATTGTGAGGTCGTTATTGAAGTTTTCGGCGACGCGTGGCGCATAGTGATAGCCGAAGATGAAATGCGTAAGGCCGGAGCCGATAATCATGCCCATCACGACAACGATTGGAATAATGCCGAAGAGGTGGGCGTATGGGTTTTCTGGGAAAAGCGAATACCATTTTTCGATAATCGACTCGACACCAGCGGCGCTGAGAATTGCAACCGGAATAATAATTGAAATTGCGATGGCCGGGTTGAGACCGGAGATAATAATCGAGAAGATGACGAGGAGGCTGACGACGGTATTGCGCGACATGAACATTTTACCGACCGATGCAAGTACGCCAATCACGACAAGTGCGACGGTTGCAAGACCGAAGAGCGGCGCGAGGTAGACGCTGTTATAGACGAGGCTAAAGCTAAAGAATGGCGCGAAGGCAGAAGAGATGTTTTGGACGAATTTCGAGATACTGAAATCTTTCATGAAGCAGAGCGACTGAATATTGTCCGGCTGCTTAATAATGCCAATTACGAGCGGTGTGACGCAGAGCGCGAAGACGATAATGCTGATGAAGAGCTGGTATTTCTTGAGCTGCTTAAGCGTAAAACGAAGATGTGGGTGCGTGAGGCCAGCGATGGCAATCACGAGCGCGACGAGAATGAGCTGTGGTGTATAGAGCGACAAGCCGAGGCTCGCGAAGAACAGCATTATGAGTAGTGGATTAACGTGCTCGTTGCCAACGATTTTCGATCCGGACCAAAGAATAATGGCGAGCCAGAAGACGTACATGATTGCTGGTGTGCCGTTCGTGGCGAGGAATAAGAATGCTGTTGAAAGGGTGGTTAAGATAGATGCAATGATTGCGACGTCGGATTTGAACCAGCGGTTCAATAGGAGGATGATAAAGAATGCGGTTGCGACGGCGATAATAATCGAAGGTAGCTTAATCGATAATAGATTGAGGCCAAACGTGCTGAGACTAAACTTTTGAAGCAGCGTGTACGGCAAGTTGACGACATTGCCCTGCTCGATAAGGTTTGGGCTGATTTGGCTAGCCTGAACGGTCGAATCCATTTCGGCTTGCGACAGGCCGCCTGGCGCAATGGTCGGCAAAAAGCTAAGTAATGCGAAGAAAAATACCGATAATAAAATATAACCAATTACGAAACGATGGTGGTATAGAAAAAATTGTTCTACGCGTTTTTTCACTGGTTATATTATAGCACAGCAATTAGCCATTCTGCTCATGCTTTGTGTCGAGTGACATAAAGCGGACACGCTCTTTATCGAAGTAGAGCTCGATGTCTTTGAGAGCACCACGGCGGTGCTTGGCGATGATGAGGTCGGTGATATTCTGGCGCTCAGTTTCTTTGTTGTAGTAATCTTCGCGATAAAGGAAGAGCACGATATCGGCATCCTGCTCGATGGAACCGGATTCGCGAAGGTCGGAAAGCATTGGGCGGTGATCTTTACGACCGTCGCTCTCAACGCTACGGCTGAGCTGTGAGAGCGCAATGACTGGGACGTTTAATTCGCGGGCGAGGAGCTTCAAGCCACGGGAAATTTCGGAAACTTCCTGAACGCGGTTGTCGCCACGTTTGCCGGTGCCCGACATGAGCTGGAGGTAGTCTACGATCACCATGCCGAGGTCGTGATCGTGAGCAAAGCGACGTGCTTTGGTGCGCATTTCCATAATCGAAAGACCTGGTTTATCGTCGACATAAATTTGCTCTTCGGCGAGTTCGGACATTGCTTGAGAAATTGCGGCGAAGTCGCTCGAGTCGAAGCCGCCAGTTTCGAGCTTGAATGAGTTGACGCCAGATGCGTCGGAAAGCATACGGTTGATGAGCTGTTCTTTACCCATCTCGAGCGAGAACAGCAATACGGCTTTATTGTTAATCGAAGCAACATTGCGAGCGAAATTCAATGCAAGTGCAGTCTTACCCATAGCTGGACGTGCTGCGAGAATTACCAAGTCGGATTTATGGAAACCGGCTGTGACGCGGTCGAAGTCTGGGAAACCGGATTTGTAACCGGCGAGCGAACCCTTGTTTTCGTAGAGCTGTTCGAGGCGGTCGTAAGTACTCGAGAGTAAGTCGCCGATAAATTCGGCTTCGGTTTTGACGTCTTTGTTTGAAACGTCGAAAAGGATTTTTTCGGCTTCGCCTAATACTTCGCCAGTTTCAGCATCTTCTTTATAGGCGGCTTCATTGATTTTTGCAGCAGCGCTAATGAGACGACGGCGTGTCGAAGCGTCTTTGATAATTTTCGCGTAGGCGGCTGCATGTGCGGCGGTAGGTACGAAGTTCGAAAGTTCGGAAAGATAAGCGGCGCCACCGGCTTTGGCGGTGAGCTTTTTGGCCTTGAGCTCATCTTTGACAGTGACGATATCGACAGGTTTGTGATGGGCGTAAAGATTCCACATTGCGCCATAAATGAGCTGGTTCTTCTCGTCGTAGAAATCCTGCGGCTCAACAATTTCGGTAATATCTGGCAAGGATTCTTCGGAAATCAAAATCGCGCCGAGCAACGACTTCTCTGCTTCTAGGTTTTGTGGCGTGATGCGTTCGGTTGTTTTTTCGTTAGACATCGATTTCTATCTCCTCTCCTCCACCCATTATATCGGCTATTTTTGCCATTTCTGGATCTTTTGCTAATGCTTCGTCAGTGATTTCTAATGTGATTGTATCCGGTAATACCTCGCAGATGAGGTCGCGCTTCTTTTCAAGTCGGATTTTCGTGAAGCGCTTTTTGGCGTAGATTTTCAGTGTTCCGCCGTTAAGTGCGTAGTCGACTTCATTAATTATCGGAACGTCGAGCGGGGCTTTGGCGCCGAAGTTTTTAATGACGGCGAGCCAGATTTCGTTCGCGCCAGCATCGTTTGCGACCGGAGCGACGACTGGTTTTGGCGCAGGCGCTGGCTTTTCTTCTATTGGAGCGGCTTTTGGCGTTGGAACTGGTTGCGGTGCGGCGGCTACTTGGACTTTTGGCGCTTGGACGATTTGACGCGGGAATGATGGTGTACTGTTTTGGCAGAGCGCGACGAGGAGTTTTGCGGCTGGATAAGGTGAGCGGCTGACCTCGGTTAGTTTATCGAGCAGTGGCAATAACGCACTGTCAGGACGGTCGATGATTTGCGTAATCATTTCGCTTGCGATCGTTTCGGCTTTGACGCCAGTGTCGGAAAGCTTCGTGAGGTGCGCGCGGATTGTGTCGGTATTGCCCGAAGTGTAGGCCTCGAGAATCTGAGTGATGGTATCGTTCTGTGGAAGACCAAGGGCTTTTTCGAGTATTTCTTCGGTGATTTCGCCATCGCTTAATGTCGAAACCTGGTCAAGCAAAGACAAGGAATCGCGGAACGAACCGCCGCCGCGACGGACGACGATTTCGAGTGCGCCGTCGGTAATTTTGATTTTTTCCTTTTTGCAAATCTCTTTGAGATGCTTGAACATTGTAGCCGGGTCGGCAAGTTTGAATGTAAAAACCTGGCTGCGACTAGTGATTGTAATCGGAACTTTATAGGCGTCAGTCGTTGCCATGATGAAAATGACGTGCTCTGGTGGTTCCTCGAGTGTCTTAAGCAAGGCATTGAAGGCTGACTTACTAAGCATATGAACCTCATCGATGATGTAGACCTTGTATTTGCCTTTGGTTGGCGCAATGATTGCGCGCTCGCGAAGATCGCGGATATTATCGACGCCGGTGTTGCTGGCGGCATCGATTTCAATAATGTCGAGATAATCGTCTTCGAGCTCGTATTTGAAGCCATTGATTTCGTGAGCAAGAATGCGGGCGACGGAGGTCTTGCCGGTACCGCGTGGGCCAATAAAAAGATAGGCGTGCGATAGTTTGCCGGATTTTATGGCACCAGAAAGCACGTCTGTGATTTGCGCCTGCCCAACGACCTCTGATAGGCTGCGTGGGCGATACCTCCTGTACAACGCCTTCATATCTTTTATTATACCTCAAAAAAGAGCGCCTTTGTATGACGCTCTTTGATTTTGAAGACTTATTTCTTTGCCGTCTTTTTGGCTGGTTTCTTTTCTTCGTCGTACTCAGCGTTGAGGAGCTTGTAGGTGCAAGCTGCTGCAGCGGCGCCAGCGAGAGGCGCAACGATGAAGACCCAGACTTGGCCGAGAACTTCGCCGCCAAGCAAAACTGCTGGTGCGAGCGAGCGAGCCGGGTTAACGGAGGTGCCAGTCAAGCTGATACCGAGCATATGTACGAACGCCAAAGTAATAGCGATGATGATGCCGGCAGTGTTAGCCTGTTCCTTGCGTGCGGTTACGTTCAGAATGACGTAGACGAATACGAAGGTCAAGATGAGCTCGACGAGGATTGCGCCGACCATGCTGAGGCCTGTAGCGCTGTAGCTTTCGAAGCCGTTAGCGCCAAGGTTGTTGGTTGGCAGATTGGTGCTACTGAGGATTGCAAAAAGCAAACCAGAACCAGCAAAAGCACCTGCAATTTGCGCTACGACGTAGCCGCAGAATTCTTTGATATTGAGCTTGCCATTGATGAGCATGGCGAGCGAGACGGCTGGGTTGA
>CAMJDZ010000016.1 GCA_946404545.1 uncultured Candidatus Saccharibacteria bacterium | reverse complement strand
CAGAAAGGCCACTCGTAACGTCGTTGACTGGGCTGAGGAGCATGTCCACAACCTGACCGATGAGTTGCTCTTTGCTTGGAAGCTTGGAAAGATCCATGACTTCCTGCTCGGAAAGATTTTTACCGTCAGCTGCGAAAGCACCCTTGAGCTCGAGCATCGTGTGTTCCTTAGCAAACTTTGCAAGGACCTGTGCTGGAGCGACTTCGTCTTCGCTAGAGATAGCGTAGAGAAGCTGGCCTTCGAGTGCGGTAGTATCGGTGTCTTTGTAAGCCGCAATTTCGCCCATAGCAACACGGACGAGGCGGTTCTTGACGACCTTGATCTGCACACCACTTTCGCGTGCCAAAGCGCGGAGTTCCTGCATTTCCTTGACCGTGAGGCCCTGGTACTTTGCAAAAACGGTCATCTTGGCATCGGAAAGAATCTCGTTTAAGTCGGCAACCAATTGTTGTTTCTTATCTTTGCTAATTGCCATAGATAGAAATCTCCTTTTGGTTATTATTGTTTTCGCCAGAAAATGTTAAGGCTCGTCACCAATAATCTAGACAAAAGATTTAAGAATCCTCGGTGGCATGATTAAGCCGGTTGGCCGCCACTGTCTTTGGTAACTTCCGATATTATACCAAAAATGCTAAAATAATGCAATATGATTCGTGTAATTGCGGGTGGCAAGAAATCTAATGGCTGGTTAGTCGAGGCATGCGGTGAATACGAGAAGCGTTTGCGCAAGCCGTTTAATATCAGCTGGGATTTTGTTGACGAAGAAAAATTGCCCGAACGCGTCGCGAAACTCGATCGTGATTGTTTTGTTGTTTTGCTTGACGAGCGCGGCGAAATTTTGAGCTCCCCAGAGCTTTCCGCCAAGATTAGTTCCCCGCTTACGAGCGGTCGTGAGGTTGTATTTGTGCTTGGCGGCGCTTTCGGCCATTTCTCTGACGAGATGAAGCAGCGTGCCAACCTGATTTGGAGCTTTTCAAAGCTAGTTTTCCCGCACCAGATTTGCCGTTTGATGTTGACGGAACAGATATATCGTGCGCAGGAAATTGCGCTTGGCCACCCTTACCATCACGCTTAACCTTGACTTTTTTGACGTTCTGTGATATAATGTAATTATTGAGTTATTTTTGCTCAAAATATATCTAGGGGGTGCCCTTTTATGACAAATGAGGAAATCTACGATGTTTCCGGCCACAGCGACGGCTTTGATCTTTCTTTCGTTAAGAAATCAGAAAAGTTGGTTCATTGGGTTAAATCAGGCGGTGGCTTTATGCGCGCGAAGAATCCTAGCGGAATCGAGTTCTTTGTTGGAACTTTTGCTAAGGATCGTGATGCTTTTTCCTATCTTCTGGCTGTCAAGGCAGCTGTCTTGAACGGCGTTGACGGCGATGAAGGATTCAAGAAGTTATGCACGCAACTGGACGAGTGCTTGCCTATTATTGAGGGCGTTAAATATGTATTGCCGCTCGAGTTGGCTTATTATTTAGTGAGAACGCATCGCCCGATGGATGACATCTATTTCTATCAGAAGAAATCGCCCGAATTGCCCTACGACATGGAAATTGTAGAGTTTGCTTCTGGTCGATATGCTTCTTAATTAAAGTGAAACCGGCCTATTGGCCGGTTTTTGCTAGTCTAAATGTTTGCAGGATTTGAACTGGAAGAACATACCAATTACCGCAGTTGCTAGCAGGATAATTGGGAAATTCGGATAATGTGCAATCGCAAGCTCTGCGATTGAATATTTCGTGATGAGCTTAGCGCCCGAGAAGGCGGTAGTGATGATGCCGACCGGCTTGATGAGTTTGACGGCGATGACGCCAACGATGACGCCGGCCGCAATGGCGAGCGCGATATAGAGTGGATCGGTGATTAGAAAAGTATCAATCAAGGTTGTCGAAACGGCATAGGCGGCAACGGCAAAAATGCAAAGTTTTTCGAGACTAAAGCCGAGCACGCCGAGTACGACGCCGGCGGCAATCGGGAGGATTTGCTGCCAGGTTGGGTCGCTGGTCATTTTTGGTGCGACGAGTGACATGAGATAGTAGCCGATCGCGAACCAAATGATAACGAACGCGACGCGCTTGAGTTTGTAGCCGAAGAGGCATAGAAAGACGCCGAGCGCGATGGCGATGAGCGCTTCGTAGCCGGCAAATGTGGTTAAGTTGAGATTGAGTTGACTAAAATCCATATGCTTATTGTATGATAATGATTCCGATTACGCAAAGAATAACAGCAATGACGTGCGCCAGGACAACTTCGCGGCGGAGTTTTTCGCGCCCGAACCTCGGCCAGATAATTGAAAGGACGATGCCAAAAACGAAAGTAAGGATTAATTCGGTAGCGTTTGTGATCGCCGAACCGAGTGCGGCGATGCCGAGAATCAGGCCGTAGCGGTAAGCAAATTCGGCGATTGTGCAGATGCACTGGTTGATGAGGACGCAGGACAAATAAATCTTTTTATTATGCTTCATGACATATTTGTGGCGACGATGTAGCGATGGCAATAAACTAATCACGACATCGCTGAGACCGCGGCCGATGATGTAAAAGACGAAGACCGGGATGAAGTCGAGGCCGCGTCCCATGCGAATGGCGATTTCGCCAGAAACAGTCGCCATCAAGACATATATAACCAGGAGAATGGCCGCGCGAATTTCCATGCGGCGCGCGCTGGCGCGTTTGCGCGAAAAGACGACGACGATTGGTGCGGCGAGAATTAGGGCGAGGCCGAGGATTTGCATAGGTGCAATTTTTTCGCCAAACAAGACAAACTCGAGGATGAGGAACATGATTGGCTGAAGCTGGTAGAAAATCGTGGCACCAGTCGCCTCTTCATTTTTGAGCGCAGCGTAATAAAACAACGTCGCAACACTATTAACGACGCCCGATAAAAGTAAGAATCCGATCTGGTCGATAGCCGGTAGTTGGATACGAAAAATAAGGGCGATTGCGATGCCGATGATGATATAAAATGGACCGTTGATGCGCTTCATTGCCTCCGGCAATTTGTTGCGGAAAATGACGTCGGTTTGATAGTTGTCAAAGAAGGCGCCAAGGCTCCAAAGTGCTGCTGCAATTAAGCATAAAATTATCCAAAGCATTAGCGTAATTATACACTAAATGTGGTACAATATGCTTATGTTATTGAGGAATACTTTGTGAGCTTCTTTGGTGACTTATTCAAGAAACCAAAGCTTGACGCGATATTCGAAGTAAAGTCTCCAAACAATCGGGTGGTGGCTACTTTTGTCGTGGATCATGGTCAGATTTCTTATTTTGTGAAAAAAGACGATAAGGTTGTGCTCCGCAAGTCTCGCTTAGGTTTGATGCTAAAAGACGCAACTCCGCTTGCAGATAATTTTGCGGTTGTGCGTGTCTATTCGCGCACGATGGACGAAACCTGGAAGGCTTATTGGGGCGAGCAGCGCGTTATTCGCAATAACTACAACGAAACTGCTTTTTATCTCGAAGAGAATGTCGAGCCTCATCGTCTATTAACGATGCGCTTCCGTGTATTTGATGACGGTGTCGCTTTCCGCTATGAAGTGCCACCGCAGCCAGAAATGGAAAACATGATAGTTGCTGATGAGCTGACTGAGTTTTCGGTTGATTCTAATTCCCGCTCTTGGAGCATTCCGGCTTATCAGCCAGATCGTTATGAATATGATTATGTCGAGCATCCAGTTTATTCTCTGACTGATTCAGTGCATACGCCGATTACGATTCAGACGCCGGTGGGCCATTTCGTATCGATTCACGAAGCTGCGCTGTATAACTATGGCTCGATGACTTTGAAACTAAATAACTCTTCCCTCAAGGCAGACATTACGCCGCTTTCCGATGGCATGAAAGCTTACGTCGAACTGCCATTCTCGACGCCATGGCGCACGGTTACGATTGCGCACGATGCGCTTGATCTCACTACTTCGCGCATGATTTTGAACCTTAACGATCCGCCGCGTGATGACTTCAGCTGGGTTACCCCAACGAAGTTTATGGGCATTTGGTGGGCGATGTATGTCGGCGAATGGACTTGGGCGCCAGGCGAACGCCATGGTGCAACGACTGAGCACGCTTATCAGTATATCGATTCCTGTAAGCATCTTGGCATTCCGGCCTTGCTCATTGAGGGCTGGAACGATGGCTGGGAGGGCGATTGGCTCGAAAACGGTGCCAATAACAAGTTCATGGAAGCAACGCCAGACTTTGATATGAAGGCGGTGACAGATTATGGCCGCAAGAATGGTGTTGAGATTGTCGGCCATCATGAAACGGTTGGTTTCATTGATAACTACGAAGCTCAGCTCGAAGATGCATATAAGTATCTGGCACAGTTCGGTATTCGTTATGTGAAGTCTGGTTATGCCGGTTCGAAGATGACGATTAACGGTCATCGCGAGTATCATCATTCGCAGCTCGGCGTCTTACATTATCAGCGCGCTTTGGAACTTGCCGCGAAGTATCATATTATGCTCGATGTTCACGAACCGATTAAAGGCACTGGTATTGAACGCACTTGGCCAAACTTGATGACGCGTGAAGGTGCACGCGGTCAGGAATATGAAGGCGGTGCTTTGACGCCATCACATGCTTGTAATCTTCCATTTACGCGTTTGCTTGCTGGCGGCATGGATTATACACCAGGTATCCTTGATGTGACGAACTTCTCGAAGCGTATTGCCTCGACTGTTACGCGTCAGCTGGCTTATTATGTGGCGATTTATTCTTCGATGCAGATGGCGGCAGACCGCCCACAGATTTACGAGACGTCTCATCCAGATTTGTTCCAATTCATCCATGACGTGCCGCTACGCTGGGAACGTACGGTGCCGATGCTCGGTGAAATTGGCAAATGCTATGTTGTAGCGCGCCAGGAATGGGAAGGCCAGGATTGGTATATTGGTGGTGTGACGAATGAAGAGGGGCGCCGCGTTGAGCTTTATCTTGATTTCTTGGAGCCGGAAGTTAACTATGTTGCTACCTTCTACCGCGATTCCGATGATGCGCATTATCGCGATCATCAGCTCGGCTATGTAATTGAAGAAAAAATTCTCCGCCACGGCGATAAAGTTGAACTTTACATGGCGCCGGGCGGCGGTTTTGCAATCAAATTGCACAAGCAATAATTAGATAACAAGAGTGATAATTGTGTCGTAGCCGAAGCGGGCGCGGATTTCGTAGCCCTGCTCGCGAAGCTTTTCGACGGTAGCAGGATCGAGGGTTTCCTTGCTGGAGTTTTTGACGCTTAGACGGTTTTTGCCGTCTGCGTTCGTGCTCTGGGAGATTGTAATCTTATCGCCAGCGTCGCACATTTTGAAGGCGCGCTTGATTTCGGTCGCAAAAAACTTACTGACCGTCTCTTCGTCGTCGATGGCGGTATGGAGATTCTGAAAATCGAGGTTAACCGAAATTTTGCGACGAGCGCATTTTTCGAGAAGTTCTTGATAAATAGGCGAAATAATATCGATAAGCTTAACCATAAGCCTATTATACACTAAACACCTGGAGAAAACTGTTTGAGCTGAGCGCGGTGGCGTTTATAGTTCGGATCGTGTTCGCCGACTTCGCGCCAAAATGCATCGGAATGATCCATATGATTAATGTGGGCGAGCTCATGAATAATGACATAATCGCGGAGTGGCTCCGGAACTTTCATGAGTCCAATGTTGAGCGATATTGTGCCGGTACTACTGCGGCTTCCCCAGCGCGTATTGGCGTGCGAAAGGCGGACGCCGGAATATTTGTAGCCATATTTAGTGGCCCAGAACTCGAGACGATACGGAAGATATTCGCGTGCTTTTTTCGCGAGAATCTTTTTCTGCGCATCGCGAGCGCGCTGCGTCGACGGGTCTTTGACTGGGAGTTTTTCGAGGATTTCTTTGCGCATGGATTTTAGGAAGCGGCGCGCAAGAAAATCCGAGGTGCCACTAGGAACCGTAACGGTGAGTTTGCCGGAAGTGGCAACAGAAAACTTGACGCGCGTAGCCCAAGCGCTACGGCGCACGATGACTTCTCCGAAATCTGGATCACTAAAACTACTCATCTTTGAGGCCTGGAAGGCGGCTCAAGACGTTTTTGCACTGAGTTTGATAAGTGTGCTTACCGGAAATAACGAGTGGCTCTTCAGCTTCGCTTGGAGCTTCGATATTTTCATAGGAATCCTTGAGTGCAGCCTTGGCTTCGTCAAGTTTCTTGTAATGATGACGCATGCGTTGCTTGATGGCATTGAGATCGGTCTGAACCCAAATCAAGACAGTTTTATAACCGGCATTCTTGAAGAGGTCGCGAATTTCGTTGCGCTTTTCTTCGGTTTCCATTTCGCCTTCTACGATAATCGTGTCTTTGCTTTTTGCGGCAATCTTGAGCATTTCGAGGGCGAGTTTGTGGTCGACCTTGTACTCGTGGGCGAGTTTCGGGAAATTATAAAATGATGCATTTAGCGAATCACTGAAGTGTTCGGCAAAGGTAGTTTTACCGCTCATGGGAGCGCCAAAAACTAGGATGGCATAAGCTTTACTCTTCCCAATATTCATATTTTCATTTTACCCAATAGATTTATTTTTTGCAAACTTTTGACGCTTTACGGGGTCATAGTTGGACGAGTTAGAGATAAGGACTTGGCTTGGATAGTAAAATACCCACACAAGCAGCGCGATGATTGGCGTCAAGGTTCCTGGAATTGTGCCAGTGATGGCGAGGAAGCGGATTGCTACGCAGATGTCGCAGCAAATAAAAGCCGAAAAGCCATAAAATGCGCAACGGGCGCGGAAGTCTTTGCGGTTGGCGCGGTAATTTTTGATTGCCATGACGAGGTTGCAAATGAGCTCGAGGCCATAGACGGTGGCGATAGCATAGATTGGCGTGAGGCCTAGTGTGATCGTGATGGCAAAGAAGAGGCTGATCATAGCGGCGTAGATGCTGAGCGCGCGGCGCGGGAGTTTGGTGAGGCGCATGAGGTGCAAGAATTGCGCGACGCTAAAGACGTAGACGCCTGGGATGACGTGCGGTGTCCAAACAAGAATTGTATCGGCAAGAAATGTGAATAGTAGCGCGAGCTGCAACATGTAATCGCGGCCATATTTGTGGTGCGCATAGATTATACAGAGGAAAATGCCGGTGTATTTAAGAATTGAAGACGCAACCCAGAATTCTGGATAGAAAATATCGAGCGTCAAAAAACCAAGGTAGATCATTACCCATATTAAGAACCAGCTAATGTCGACGCGGCCCAAGCGACGGAGGTCTTTGAGCCAGGTTTTTAATTGCATTTTGCCTTCCCGTTTTGATTATTATAGCATAAGCGTCGGCGTTCTGCCTCCTCCTGCTCAAGGAAGCAAAAATCCCGAGATGGATCTCGGGCTATTTGCTTGGTGCTGGGAGTAGGAGAGCGCAATTCTTCGAATTGCTATTGCTCAGGGCGTC
>CAMJDZ010000015.1 GCA_946404545.1 uncultured Candidatus Saccharibacteria bacterium | reverse complement strand
GTGATACCGTCACCTTCAGCGTCAAGCTCAATGCTCCAATCGCTATGAACGACAACGACCGCTTCGCTATCCGTGAAGGTGGCCGCACCGTCGGTTCTGGTGTTGTTACCAAGATTGTTAAGTAATTAACTTTTTCTAACGCAAAGATCCGCTCGAAAGGGCGGATTTTTGTTGACTAGAAAAAACCGCCCAGTATAAACTAGACGGTTTCTTAGGGGAACTTAATGAGTTCTCTGAAGCTTCAGGGACTTAATAGCCATCAGCATCCTAATCAATATGTCGAACTTGTCGTTATCGATCGAGATAGAATCACAAGAACTAGAGAAGTTATGACGATTGGCATACTTCGTGAGCTCTAGTACCTGGTGACCCGAACTGTAATCCGAAATGACTATTGCAAGAGAGCCCGTCGAACCAAGTTGTGTCGGGAGCAACAGCTCAAATCCCGCTGCAAACACCGGTTCCTCGACGAAATCCTTCTGATCGGCCGAGAAATAGATGTAGTTAGCCTCCAAGCTCTGCAGCTTCGTCTGCTTGACGCCGGAGCACTTGTGGGCGTTCAGAAACTTGATTATTTCCGGGATTGTCATCGACTGCTCGATATCGGCCTTAAAACATGCTAATTCACTCATTATGATACCTCCTGAACCGGATTGAGATGGTTGATTGCTTCGAGTACGTGCGTCAGGCAGTCAATTTCTGCCGTGCCGACGCCCCAATAGTTCGAGTTAAGCTTAAAACAGCCGTCTTCCATCTTATCAAGATAGAGACCACGTTGATAGCCGCCAAGATCTTCGATTTCACCGTTCGTAATGGCGATTCGAGACGTATTCTCTGGCATCGGACGCAATTCATAAGACCCTTCGATAAATACAGGCTTCTGAATAAGCTCAACTTTACCTTTTGATTTGTCAAGAATCTGATAATAAGCATTGAGACAATAGCCTTTCTGAAAATAGTCGCCCTGGCTTTGAATCCAACGCAAAATTTTCAGCATTGTCAGAATTCTCATTGGACGCTCAATCTTGTGCGCAGTGACGCCGAAATGAGTAGGCTCAATACTGTTTTTTGGCCAAGTTTCATCTGATGTAGACATAAAATTCCTCCTTAATGTACGACTAGGTGTAAACCCGATATGCGTGATATTATATAAAATTTTCGGCAAAAAAGTCAAGGGTAACATAAGTAGAGGCTTGACTAATTCGGAATATTATGATAAACTGTTCGGGTGGTCGTTTTCCGACATTTTTTGTTGGAACGACAAAATGTACATTACTATCCAAAGGGGGAATTACTATGTCAGTAATTGATGAGAACGTTAAGCCGCTCAACATTGTTGGGCAAGATGAGGACAAGGTAGACCATAACTATGTGGCTATCCTTGCCGGTGGGCATGGAACCAGATTGTTCCCGCTCAGCTACGACGAACGTCCGAAGCAATTTGTCTCCGTCAATGGCGAAGGCACTTTGATTCAGAACACTGTCGAACGCTTCAAAGCGGTTGGAATCAAAGCAACTCACATTATTATTATCACAACCGATGATAATCAAACCGAACTTGCGCACAGCCAGGTCGACGATTTGGGCATCTTATCTCAAAACGTTTACCAGATTAGCCCGCACTACGGCTACGCAGGCGCAATGGTAAAGGCAGCCCAATTTATCAGCGAAATTGATAAACAAGCTGTCATTGTTAACAGCCCATCTGATCAGCTCATCGTCTTAAACGAAGACTTTAGGGATACGATTAGATTGGCTATTAAGACCGCAAGTCACGGCGCTCCGACAATTATTGGCGTAAAAATCAATAATCTTGTCACTTTTAAGGGGTGCGGACACGCAATTTATGATCCGGAAGAGAATACGCTCTGCCGGGTCGTAAAAGGATTCGTCGAAAAGCCTGATGACGATAAGAAGGCCGATGAGATGATGCGCGCCGATAATTCGGCTTGCAACACCGGAATTAACGTCTGGCGTGCCGATACGCTCTTCCAGGCAATGGAAGGCATCGACATTGAGACTAACGAGATCGGAACTGCGCAATTCATGGACTTGCTCAGAGATTTCAATCTGCGCGTCGCAGTAGGCCGCTTCAAGTGGTATGATTGCGGAACGCTCGACTCACTCTACGAAGTCAATAAAGCCAAGGCAACCGAAGATCACCACAATATCTGGATCGGAGAAGCAACTGGTATTGGTTGCCTCAACTCCTACTTCTACGCCGAAAAAGGCCACAGAATCAGGGCCTACAATGTCGATGAAGGAGTAGTAGTTATTGCTAACTTTATCAAAGGAAAGCCGGTATTGGTCATCTGTAAACGCTCGGATAGTCAAAAGGTGCGCTTTGTTGCCGAAGATTACCGGAAGCACAGAGATATCTTAGATGATGACTTCGGTTTCAGTTCTAGAAACAATCACGTTGTTTGGACCGATGCGTATGACGAATGTGTAATTGGTTTCGTTGGCGTAGAGGGTTACGAGGTCGTCGCTATGAAGAATACGGCGCCAGGCATTAAAAATGACTGGATTATCTCGAAGCCGCCGAGGGTAAAAAAGTAATTCCACCATTTGGCCTAAGAGGCCCCTCCGGGGGCCTTTTTCATGCCATTGACAAAATTAAATATCTCTGATAAAATACCACTTGTTAATATAAATTGCCGCGACAAACTCGTGGACGTCTCGTCTAGATGACATCCGAGGTTACGCGGTCGTAAAGAAAGGATTTAATCCAAATGGCAGAAAAAGCCGAAGGTCTCAAGATTCGTATCCGCCTCAAGGCCTACGATCATCGCCTCATTGACCAGAGCGCAAAGCAAATCGTCGACACCGCTATTCGTACCGGTGCTCAGGTAAGTGGCCCAGTGCCTCTTCCAACCAAGCGTTCTACCTTTACCGTCGTAAAGTCCCCACACGTCTACAAGACCGGTGGTGAAGCTTTCGAAATGAAGGTCCACAAGCGCCTTATCGACGTTATCAACGCTACGCCAAAGACGATTGATTCTCTCCAGAATCTCTCCCTCCCAGCAGGCGTTGACGCTGAAATCAAGATGTAATATCTTCAAAGACCGCTCCGAAAGGGGCGGCTTTTTGCTGTCTCGTGCGCATTGACATATGTGTTGCAGTATGATATAGTATGCGAATTAGCACTGCTAAAATATTGTACTTTTGGAGGATTTACTTATGCCCGGAGCAGCTGTTGAAATGCGTAGAGCAATTACTGATGTCTCAACTACTAATACGGCGTTTTTGAAAGCGACGACATGTTTTAAGAGAGCAGTAACGATGCAGGATAAGGTATCATGCGAGTCTGATACGGAAAAAACTCTGGCCTTTGCGGCTTTGCTTAGCGACGACATTCTAGACGGTGTCGAAGTCTTGGACGAACTCATAAAACATTCCGAGATGGACAACAAAACTAAGAATATACTGATCGAAGACAGAAAAAACTTAAATGAAATCGTCGCATATGCTCAAAATCTCGAAGAGGAATCGAAGAAGCAACTCGATAGGACTTGTCGAAACGAATTCGTAGAACTCTTCAAAATCAAGAGACTGCTCGGCGATTTAGCGTTTATGATGACCGACCTCAAGATAATTCTTGTAAGAATAGAAGACGTTCGTCTACATTAAGCTAAGCTCCACGAGCCCCTCCAAGCGAGGGGCTTATTTTTATCTAAAAATCCCCGAGAAAATAGTTGACAAAACCCCTGTATTCGTGATACAATACCAAGGTATATTATCAAATAAACGTCACTTTGGCGCAAGAGGTAAGGTCCAAGCCGCGCTAGGCGAGGATACCACTCACAAGCCAAATGATTTTAATGGGAAAGGACGCCCACAGATGAAAATCATCCTCGGCACCAAGATTGGTATGACCCAGATCATCGGTGAAGATGGCATTGTTACCCCTGTAACGATCCTTCAAGCCGGCCCATGCACAGTGACTCAGACTAAATCTGTCGAAAAAGACGGATATAGCGCTGTTCAGGTGGCATATGGTCAGGGTAAGAATCTGAGCAAGGCCGTGTCCGGACACGTCAAAAAATCCGGAAAAGATATCAACCCTAAGTACATCCGTGAGTTCCGCGTCGACGAAATTCCAGAGGAAGTTACCCTCGGTAGCGAATTGACCGTCGCAGAATTCAGCCTTGGCGACAAGGTTCAGGTCACGGGTACGAGCAAGGGTAAAGGTTTCGCTGGCACTGTCAAGCGCCATAACTTCCAGGAATCCCGCAATACGCACGGTTTTAAGGGAGATATTCGCAAGGTCGGTTCCATCGGTTCCATGTACCCACAGAAGGTTTTCAAGGGTAAAAGAATGGCTGGCCGCATGGGTCATGACCAGGTTACCGTTAAGAACCTCGTCGTATCTTACATTGACTCGGATAACAACCTTATTGGACTTAAAGGTGCAGTCCCTGGTCCAAACAAAGGTCTCGTAATGGTGGAGGGAAAGGACTAATATGGCAGACGCTAAGTTAAACAAAGACGTCTTCGGTCTTTCCGTCGACAATCACGAATTGGTTAAGCTCGCTTATGACGCTTACCTCGCCAACAGCCGCAGCTCTCACGCTAAAACCTTGAAGCGTGGCGAAGTCCGTGGCGGTGGCAAAAAGCCTTGGAAGCAGAAAGGTACTGGTCGTGCTCGCTTCGGTAGCACCCGCAACCCTATCTGGCGCCATGGTGGTGTAGCCTTCGGTCGCACCGGTGAAGAGAATTTCGCCAAGAAAATCAGCAAGAGCGCAAAGCTCCAGGCAGTTCGCCAAGCTTTGAGCATGCAGAACAAAGATAAGAATGTTGTCCTCATTGACACGTTCTCCTGCCCACAGGGTAAGGTTAAAGAAACTATCGCTATGTTCGAAAAGAACAAACTCGATGCTAAGCAGAATATCTTGCTCGTAGTTAGCGAAAAAGACGAACTCGTTCTTCGCGCAACCAATAACGTCGCGAACCTCAAGGTCGTCCGTCCAACCTATCTAAACGTATTTGATATTCTCAATGCCGACAAAGTCGTCATCACTGAGAAATCTCTTCCAGTTATCGAAAACTGGCTACTCGGAAAGGAGGCAAAGTAATGTTAGTTCGTCCTATCGCTACTGAAAAAGCCTACCACGAGCAGACTAAGCGCACCTACATGTTCAACGTTCCAGCTGGCGCAAGCAAGCAGTCCGTTGCTCAGCAGGTCGCAGATCAGTACAAAGTTACGGTTCTCGGTGTTCGCATCGTTATCCGCAAAGGCAAAGCTACCAAGTTTAGCCGCGGCAAGCATGCATATCCTGGCACCACCTATCGCCAAGACAAGCGCATCGCTTACGTCACCTTGAAAGAAGGCGACAAAATCAAGGTCTTTGACGAAGAACCAGTTGAAGAAGAAAAGCCAGCTGATAAAAAAGCTGACAAAAAGGCAGACAAAAAAGCCGACAAGAAAGGAGATAAATAATGGCTATTAAAGCTTATCGTCCAACTACGCCGGCTCAACGTCAGAAAACTACCCAGGACTTCGATGAAATTACAACCCGTAAGCCATTGAAGAGCTTGGTAAAGAGCAAAAAGCAGCAGGCTGGTAAGAACAACTCTGGCCGCATCACTGTTCGCCATCGTGGCGGCGGCGTCAAGCGTCATTATCGTATCTTGACTCATAATCTTCCTGCAGGTCTCACCCTTCGCATCGAAGAAATCGAGTACGATCCAAACCGCAGCGCACGCATTGCTCGTGTTAAAGACCAGAACGGTGTATATTATTACATTATCGCTGACACCAACATGCAGAAGGGTGCAGAGATTCAGACTGGCAACGAAGCTCCAATCGAGACTTCTAACCGTATGACTCTCGAGCAAATCCCAGTCGGTGCTCAGATTTACGCAATCGAATTAACCCCAGGTAAGGGCGCACAGATGGTCCGCGCCGCTGGTGCAACCGCTCAGCTTATGGCAAAGGAAGACGGCTATGCTACTATCCGTATGCCATCCGGCGAAGTCCGCAAGGTCCTCGCTACCTGCAGCGCAAACATCGGTGTCGTTGGTAACATTCAGCACCAGAACATCAAGATCGGTTCTGCCGGCCGCAAACGCCGCAAGGGCATCCGCCCAACCGTTCGTGGTGTCGTGATGAACGCTTGCGATCACCCTCACGGTGGTGGTGACGGTGGCCGTCACGGTTCCGGTAAGGCTCCTCGCAGCCCATGGGGCCAGCTCACTTTGGGTTACCGCACTCGTCATAATAAGAAAACTAACAAGATGATTGTTCGCAGTCGTCATGAAGGAAAGAGGAAATAGTCTATGTCTAGATCTCTTAAGAAGGGCCTCTTTGTGGACTACAAGCTTCAGAAGAAAGTTGAAGCTCTTTCCGCAGAAGACCGCACTATCGTAAAGACCTGGGCTCGCTGTTCTACCATCAGCCCAGAAATGGTTGGCCGCACGATCGCTGTTCATAATGGTCGCGTCCACGTTCCAGTATTCGTTACTGAAAACATGGTCGGTCACAAGCTCGGCGAATTCGCCCCAACCCGCAAATTTAAGCGCCATGGCGGTAAGAAAGCCGCTGAAGCCGCAGCAGCAAAGAAGGGAGCATAATCTATGGCCCAGAAAACTGCACACGCATATATCAAAGGTGTCGATAGCCAGCCACGCAAGGTTAGCATCGTTGCTAGCCTCGTCCGTGACCGCTATGTTGCCGACGCTGTCGTGATCCTCGAGAACACCCCACGCCGCGCAGCAAAAGCTGTTCGCAAAGCTATCGAATCCGCCGCTGCTAACCTTATCAACAGTGGTAGCATCGATACCAAGACGATTGCGATTTCTCGCATCTCCGTCACCGCTGGTACCCGCATGCGCCGCTATGTTCCAGCTAGCCGCGGTCGCGCACTTCCTTACGAAAAGATTTCGAGTAACATCTTCGTCGAGGTCGTAGGCGATGAGAAAGTTAAGAAAGCTGCCCCAAAGGCAGAAGATAAGAAGGAGAACAAGTAATGGGTCAGAAAGTTAACCCAGTCAGCTACCGTCTCCAGGTTAATAAGAACTGGAGCAGCAAGTGGTTCTCCCGCAAAGCCGACTTCAAGAACTGGCTTATCGAGGATATCAAGATCCGCGAAGCCGTTGAGAATCGCTTCAAGAGCCGCCCAACTGTTGATCGTATCAGCATTGAGCGCAGCCCGAACCTTACTACCATCACTATCCGCACCGCTAAGGCTGGTGCCGTGATTGGCAAGCAGGGTGCAGGTATCAACGAACTCAAGAAAGAGCTCGAGAAAATTACCAGCGCACCACTTCGCATTAATGTCGAAGAGGTCAAGAAACCAGAACTCAGCGCAAAGCTCGTTGCCGAGAACATCGGCTTCCAGCTTGGCAAGCGTATGAACTTCCGCCGCGCCGTCAAGATGGCATGTGCTTCTACGATGAACGCAGGCGCCAAGGGTATCCGCGTCGAGGTTTCCGGTCGTCTTAATGGCGCCGAAATGAGCCGCCGCGAGAAATTCATTGAGGGCTCCGTTCCTCTTCATACACTCCGCGCTGACATCGACTTCTACGTCGAGCACGCTCAGACTATCGCTGGTATCGTAGGTGTTAAAGTTTGGATTTACAAGGGGGAGAAATAAATTATGGCACTTAGTCAACCACGCAAAGAAGCGCACCGCAAGGTCCGCAAAGGCAAGAACGAAGGCAATGCTACCCGCTGCAACTACGTTGCATTCGGTGATTATGGCCTTATGAGCCTTGATAACGAACGCGTTAATGGCCGCCAGATTGAGGCAGCCCGCCAGGCAATCACCCGCTACGTCAAACGTGGTGGTAAAATCTGGATTCGCATTTTCCCACATACCCCAGTCACCAAGAAGCCTCTTGATGTCAAGATGGGTAGCGGTAAGGGCGAACCACAGTATCACGTTGCCAAGGTTAAAGCCGGTACCGTTATGTTTGAAATCGCAGACGTTACTGATGAGCAGGCAAAAGAGGCTCTTCGCCTTGCAAGCCACAAGCTTCCAGTTCGCTGCAAGATCGTAAAGAGAGAGGAGCTCTAATATGGCAAAGGCAGACAAGAAAGCCGTCAAAGAGGCTAAGGTTGTCTCGAGCAAGCCACTCGATGAGCAACTCAAAGAAAAGCAAGAAGAGCTCTTGATTGCACGCCAGGGTCTCGGCACTACGCTTCAGAACCCACATCATATCAAGGCTCTCAAGAAGGAAATCGCTCGTATTTATACGAAGATTAACGCCACGAAAGGAGATAAGTAATGGCACGCACACTTACTGGAGTAGTGTCCTCCGACAAGCGCGACAAGACGATCACCGTCGAAATCACCTCTCGTGAGACACATCCAATTTACAAGAAGCAGTATTCCAAGACGCGTAAGTACACTGCTCATGATGCCAACAATGAGGCTCATGAAGGCGACGTCGTTATGATCGCCGAAACGCGCCCAATCAGCAAGACCAAGACCTGGACTCTCGTCAAGATTATCGAGAAGAGCCGCGGTAAGGTTGAGCTCAAAGAAGATGTCACTGAGGTCGTAAGTGACAAGAAAGAAGGAGAAAACTAAATGATTCAGCAAGAAACCCGCTTAAAGGTCGCCGACAACAGTGGCGCTAAGGAACTTGGCGTTATCCGTGTCCTCGGTGGTACCCGTGCTCGTTACGCACACGTTGGTGATATCGTTACTTGCTCCGTCAAGGATGCATCCCCAACCGGTAACGTTAAGAAAAAAGCCGTAGTCCGCGCTGTAATCGTCCGCACTCGCCAAGCAATCCGCCGTCCAGATGGTTCCACCATCCGCTTCGACGACAACGCCGCAGTGCTCGTCAACGAAGACAAGACGCCAAAAGGCACCCGCGTCTTCGGTCCAGTTCCACGTGAACTACGCGATCTCGGTTATTCAAAGATTATCAGCCTTGCGCCGGAGGTACTATAATGAGCGTCCGTATCAAGACTGGCGATATCGTTAAGATCATCGCAGGCAGCAAGAAGGGCCAGACCGGCAAGGTCACCAAGGTTCTTCCAGCTGAAAACAAGGTATTCATCGAAGGCTTCGGCGCCCGCACCCGTCATATGCGCGCAAGTGCTTACCGCCAAGCTGGTAAGAAAGAAATTCAGGTTGGTATCGATATGAGCAATGTCGCTCTCGTCGTCGACGAAAAGTCTGGCAAGACCAGTCGTGTCGGCTACGCAAAGGACAACAATGATAAAACCATCCGTATCGCTCGCCAAGCAAACAATAAGGAGATTAAGTAATGGCTGAAACTAAGTATGAAGCAAGACTTAAGACTCTTTACAATAAAGAGATTGCAAAGAATCTCCAGAAAGAGCTTGGTCTTAAGAACATCAACCAGGTACCAAAGCTAGAGAAGATCATGGTCTCCGCTGGTGTTGGTAAGAAGCGTGAAGATAAGCGCTTCACCGAAACTGTCGAGCTCACGCTCACCAAGATTACCGGCCAGGCAGTTACTAGCCGCCTCGCAAAGAAATCTATTGCACAGTTCAAGATTCGCAAAGGTATGGGCGCACCAGTTGGTTACGTTACCACCCTTCGCAACGACAAGATGTATGAATTCGTCGATCGTTTGATTAACATCACGCTTCCACACGTCCGTGACTTCCACGGCGTTCCACGTGGTAGTTTCGATGCTCGGGGCAACTATAGCCTTGGCATGAAGGAACAGACCGTCTTCCCAGAGATTAGCTTCGAAGACGCTGCCGTTCTCCACGGTCTCGAAATTACGTTTGTTATTAAGAATGGCTCCAAGGAAGGTAGCATGAAGCTCCTCGAGAAGTTTGGTATGCCGTTTGAGAAGGAGGCTAAGTAATATGGCTAAGACTAGTGCTGTGCTCCGCGACGAAAAGCGTCGCAAGATGTACGAAAAATACGCTGCAAAGCGCGCCGAATTGAAGGCAGCTGGCGATATCGAGGGACTTCAGAAGCTCCCACGCAATTCCAGCCCAACCCGCCTCAAGAACCGCGATATGCTTGATGGCCGCCCACGCGGTTACATGCGTCGCTTCGGCCTCAGCCGTATTAACTTCCGCGAAAAAGCAAGCAAGGGTGAAATCCCTGGCGTAACAAAGAGTAGTTGGTAGGAGAAAGGAGAAGATTATGTCAATTCAAACCACTGATCCAGTAGCTGACTTGATTACTCGCATCCGCAACGCTATCGCTGTCGGCAAGACCGAGATTCGCGTCCCAACCAGCAAGCTCAAATTCGCGGTTGCAGATAAGCTACAGAAAACAAATTACCTTGCAAAGGTTGAGCTCGAAAAGGCTGAACCACGTGGCATCCTCCACATCGTCATTAACGACGAAGGCGAGAACGCCCGCATCAACGAGATTACCAAGGTTTCTACCCCAGGTCGCCGCATTTACGCTGGCGTCGCTGAGATTCCAAAGGTCAAGTCTGGCCGTGGTACCGTCCTCGTTTCTACGAGCAAAGGCATCATGACCGGTCAGGAAGCTGTCAAGAATAAGCTTGGTGGCGAGATCCTCGTCAAGGTTTGGTAGTTTAACCCACAAAAAGCACCTCGAAAGGGGTGTTTTTTGGTGGATATTTAGAAGCAATTTCTTGCATTTTTTTATCAGATATGATACAATTACCAAGATATTATTAACAAGAAGGAACGCAATGAGTCGTATCGGAAAACTACCTGTAGAGGTTCCTGCAGGCGTGACAATTACGGTCGGCGATAAGGATATTACTGTCGCCGGTCCAAAAGGCACGCTTACGGTTCCTGTCCAGGCCAATACCCAGACCAAGGTCGAGGGTAATCAAATCATTGTAACCCGCTCTGATGACGAGCCAAAGTCCAAAGCTTGGCACGGTCTCCAGCGCGCGTTGCTCAACAACGCCGTCCAAGGCGTTACCAAAGGTTTCGAGAAGAAGCTCGAGATCAATGGTGTTGGTTTCCGCCTAAGTGGTGGTCCAAAAGAAATCGAAATGGCTCTCGGCTTCAGCCATCCAGTCAAGTACAAAGCCCCAGAAGGCATTGAGCTCAAGACTGATAAGATGGTTATTATCGTCTCTGGTATCGACAAGCAAATGGTCGGCCAGGTCGCAGCTGAGATCCGCGCACTTAAGAAGCCTGAACCATACAAG
>CAMJDZ010000014.1 GCA_946404545.1 uncultured Candidatus Saccharibacteria bacterium | reverse complement strand
TGGAGACAGGATCTTGGCTGGAGGTTTGTTGGCTGCCGCTATCTGCGTAGATGGCCGTGTTGGCGCTTTCTAGGGTGCCGCCGGTGACAATTAGGGAACTGTTGTTTACTTGGACGGCCCTGTATGCGCTATATATATGTCCGGATTCTATAGTGAGAGTACCAGTACTTCTGACGGCCGGAACATTAGCGGTGTAATTGCTGATTTTACCTTTCTTTTCCGGGTCGCTATCCTTAATGATCATAGTGCCGCCGTTGATTAGTGGCTGACTATAGATTAATTTATGTCCATTCATGTCGAATGTGATAGTTTTATCTGCTGGGCTTGCCGGTAGGTTTGCTTCGACGGTCGCATCGTCGATTACCTTAATGGTGCCGCTGTCGCCAGTGATAGCAGCGTAGGCTTTAGCAAGGGAATTGTAGCGTCCGACTCCTACGACTTCTAGATACTCGTCAGCTTCAACTAGCCAACAGTTTTCGGCGTAGTCTTGTGAGCTTTCGATGTGGAGAGCGGCTCCGTCCGGAGTGCCCGCGATTACTCCTTCGCTGTATGCTGCAGTGTTGCCGCGGATTGTCCCATCATAGAACTTGAAGTAGCCAGTAGAGTCGCTGTAGAGACCATATCTGCCGCCAATGATTTCTACCTGATCTTTGTCGATAGTCTCATTGTTCGAACCTATTTCGCCCCATTTGTTGTCCGTATAGATGCCATAATCCTTGCCGTAATATCTGCCGCCGCTGACGAGCAAGCCGTTGCCGGTGTTGAAGATGCCATAGCCGGTGCTGCCGGCGCTAGAGGCACTAACATCCATTCCTTCTAGGTACCAGATGTAATTATCTCCAGTGTGGTAAATACCGTAGGCGCGGTCGCAAGACGTTGCGCCAGTAGTGGTGGCGGTTACAGTGGTGGTCTTAAAAGTGCCGGTACGAGCATGAATACCGGATGCGATTCTTGCCGACGTGTACGAACCGCAAGTGGTTGATGTGGTAGTGACAGTCGCCGTGATAGTGCTAGACTCTACGGCAGCAGGGTTGCCGGACGGCAGATAGATGCCGTATGCGGTGTCCCTGCCGCTTGCCGTTATGCTGACGTTTGCTACGGTAACGTCGTTGCTACTGTCGCTGATGTAGAGACCATAGGAGTAGCCTGTACTTGTTGCGTTGATATTAGTGTTTTTTATTGTGATTACGCCGCTTGAGGTAGTATATACGCCGTAAGCGCTATTGCCAGTAATCTGCATCGTTATTGGATTAGATGAATCGCTTGAGACGATAGAGAGGTTTGGCATGTTGTAGAAACCGTAGGCAGAGCTGCTACCGGTCACCCTGATTTGTCCGCCCGTCATAGAGAGGGAGCGGTTCTTGCAATAGCCGGTATATGAGCCACTGTATGTACAGTTACCATAGATACCGTACTGAGAACTGATGATTTGTCCGCCGGTGATTTGGATGGAGACAGGATCTTGGCTGGAGGTTTGTTGGCTGCCGCTATCTGCGTAGATGGCTGCATAGCTACCATAGAGGTTACCTTGGCTCCAGGTAAAATCTCGGTTGCCTACATATACGGCAGCCTTGCTATTGCCGGTCGAATAGAGGTATGAATTATCGTCTAGTGCCTGCGTTGCGCCGTCGATTGGCCGCATGGCGTGCCCAGCAGTTGTACCTAAAGCGCCGTTTTGCATTGTGAGGGTGGCGTAGTTTTTAATAGCATCGTTTGTCGTAGTGCCGGAGATGCGGGCATTTTTAACGACAAAATTTCCATTATTGATGACGGATTGCGGCGTATAAAGAATACCTCCATACGAGACTACGGTGGTCGTTTCATCTCCGTGGACAGTGGTGAAAGAATTGCCACTAATAGTCGGCGCAGTAGCATCGCTGCTCGTAGTCGCTCGCGTTGTTACGGTTGTTTTACTGTCTTCGATTGTTAGTTTGCCGTTAACTTGAATGGTGTCGGTCATCGTCATCGTCTTGCCGTCGAGATCGATTGTAATGTCGGCGCCTTCTGGGACGGTAATGCCGTAGCCGGTAGCAAAGTCATCACGGACGATATAAATTTTGTATCCAGTGCGGATGGAGGTATTAATATTGTCCTGAATATTATAGTAATAGATGTCGCCATTGACTGTGGTCTTGGAATGAGCGAGATCGGAACTTTCGAGAACGACGCGTTGGAGGTCGAGATTGTCTGGGCTAGTGTCGACGAACGGGAAATAGTGGACCTCTTCGTCGTCATAAGTCTTGCGGTAGAATGGGGAATCATTATAGCCGCCTTCGAGTGCAATTTCGCCTTCGATGAAGCCATCATAGTAATTAAAGATGCCGTTTTGTTTGAGACCAGTCGTTGTGCCTTTGATGCGAATAGCGGTTCTTTCGATATTGACCGTATTCTCGTCAATAAAGTCATTGACGCCCATCGTAAGGGTGCCGTTGTTGGTTACGGCGACGCCGTCGGAGTTATTAATCTCGCCGTTAAGGAGAGTGAGGGTGCCGTTGTTGATGAGTGAGCCATCGAGAATATGCTCGTTGAGATCGAGAGTGATATCTTTGGTGTTCGTGAAGGTTTCGTGACTGTCGCGGATGAGAGAGATCGTGTCGCCGGTCTGGGCTTCGGATTCAGCCTCAGTGAGAGAGCGATAGAATTTACTGGTCCTGTTGTTTTGGGCAATAATGAGACTCCAGTTTGCAAGAATAGTTGCATCCTCTGTGACAGTGAAGGCGTAGTTTGTTAACGGCGTGTCGTTAATGGTCCAGCCATCAAAGAGATAATCGTTGCGGGTTGGGGTGGCATCTGACAGGGTATAAGTCGTGCCGCGACGGATGCTTTCGCTGTAGGATTCGGTATGGCCATTGAAGTCGCCGCCGTTTGGATTAACGGTAATAGTGTAGAAAAAGATACTTTGCCAGTTTGCGACAAGAGTGAGGTCATCTTCGACGGTAATCGTATTGCCAGTGAAGCTTTCGCTGCCATTCTTGGTCCAATCGACAAGTTCATAGCTGTCATAAGAGAGGTTCGAGAGGTCGATTTCGGTGCCATAGGCTAGGCTAGCAGTGTAAATATCGGTGCTGCCATTGAAGCTACCGCCATTCGGATTAATCGTGACATTATAGTGTTCATCTTCGCGCGGGAATTCGCCGCTAGTAGTCTGGACGGTAACGACAAGGTGATAATTAGCTTCTTCGTACGGGTCGGCTTGTTTCGTGCAGACGATGCCAGTTGCGGTTTCTTCGCAGACGTTAATGCTACCAAGGTTGGCGTCACAGTTCAGGGTAACAGATTTGAAAAGGGAATTAGTAGCTTCGTTCGGCTCGAGCTCGTAGTTGTAGTAGTACCATTCGCCGCGGCGAGTCCAATCAGATTCGTTTTGGAAATTAATAATAGCTAGTAGTTTATTGTCTTTTTCGAGAGGGAGGTTTTCGGAGTCGGCTTTGTTGCGCCAGTATTCTTCATAGCTAAGGCGGACTTTGATCTTGCCGTTAGATTTATTGGTCGTGATGACGGTTTTTGGCGTTTCGTCACAGGTCGTCCAATTCGATGGGCTAGTGAACTCCTCTTTGTATTCGGCCGTATAAGTAGGGAGCGGGAAGAGGTTTGCAAAGATAGTTTCGTCTAGGTTGAAAGCAAAAATAGCGCCAACGCCAAGCAAGACTAAAGATAGCCCAGTAGCAATCAACGCGCCCTTGCGCTTAAAAACACCTAACCTCTTCATTTACCTCTAAATGCTTATGTATTTATTGTAGCATTTTTGAGGGTTATTTAATAGATTTTATAAGGAGTTTTTTGTCTTTTAGGACGAATTCGATAGTGGTTTGTTTTTCAGGGGTGGTGATAGCCTTGGCGCCATCCTCGTCAATAGCATCTTTGAGGCTCTTGATCTTGCCTTTGCCGTCAAGATAATCATTCACGCCAGCACCGCTGCCAGTGAGATGTGGGAGTACGTCGTAAGGGGATTTTGCGGTGTATTTATCGTAAGTGATAGTGTATACGGATTTATCTTTGTTCGTATAAATTTTTGTGGCTATGTATTTAGTAACAGGGATATCTGCGATAATACGTTTGTCGGTGTGCGGGTTCAATGTGTAAACCTGGCCCACTGGGTCGTGGCTGACGTTTTTATCGAGGAGGAGCGGGGAAATGCCGACATTGTTGAGCTCGTCAGGGCTAAATTGCCTATCAAAAACGGACTCGAGAAAATCCTTGATTTCGGCTGTAGTAAGAGAGGCCTTGTCGTTTTCGTTGTAGGAGTATTCGAGGGCGTAGGCGATATAGCGATCGAGCGATTGGTTGTTTGCGTCTTCGTCTTTGCGGTCGATTTCCTCGAGATAATTAATGGTTTTCGCAGTGCGTTCCTCGAGCGCGATTTGCTCGAGGCCAGAAACAGGAAATTCAGTTGGTTGATTTTTGATAATAAGAATTGCGGTTATCGCGGCAGCAAGAATTAGCACGCACGCAATTGCGAGTTTCGGGATTCTGAAACGCACCTCTTTCATATCTTTATTTTAGCATTTTATTTCAAGAAGCCGTTGATAATCTGGGATTCAGCCTGTTGGCTGGTGAGGCCGAGCGTCATGAGCTTGTTGAGCTGGTCGCCGGCAATTTTGCCGATGGCGGCTTCGTGAATGAGCTGGGCGTCGACGTGCTTGGCGTCGAGGGAAGGGGTAGCAATGACGGACCCATGATCCTGAAGAATAGCGTCGCATTCGGAGTGGCCGCGACAGAGGTTATCGCCTTCAATATGAAGGGTGAATTCCTGGCGCGATTCGTCGGTAGCGACAGAGCGGGAAACGATGTCGGCGACAGTGTCTTTGCCTTGGAGAATGGTCTCGATGTGGCTCTTGGCGTGTTGCTTGCCCTGGGTGAGCATCTTCTCGCGAATCAGAATCTTTGCGCCGTCTTTGAGCTCGGCTTCGGTGATGCGATTGGTCGAATCAACGCCGCGAATCTGTTCGAGCTCAACCTCGGCATAGGCATTCTTTTCTAGATAGAACTTAGAGGTAGGGTTCAGAATTTTGCCTGCACCTGGGCCGGCGCCGTAATGCTTCTCGATGTAACGGACTTTGGCATTTTTACCAATATGGAAGGTGTGGACGCCGTCATGAATGGCGTCGCTCGGACCGCAGTTATAGATGCCGCAGCCGGCAACGATAGTAACGTCGGCGTTGTCGCCAATGAAGAAATCGTTGATGACGACCTCTTTGTGGCCTGTTTTCGAAATGATAACTGGAATATGGACGACCTCATCCTTGGTGTTGGCCTTAACGGTGATAATGAGGCCGTTTTCTTGAGGCTCGACGTTAATATTCGTAGAACTCTGGCGGCTGATAGACTTGCCGTTGACGCGGAAATTATAGGCGCCAGCCGGTGGCTCGGAGATTCCGGCGACAGTGCTCATGAGTTCTTTTTCGATTTGATCTAGAGTTTTCATGCCTGGCCCTCCTGTAACTCCGGGAGTATCTTGTCTGGATGGCCTTGTAGGGCAATCTGGCCGTCTCTAAGCACGATAATGCGGTCAGCTTGCTTAATGAGGCGCTGCTGGTGAGAAATGACGATTAGGGCGCGTTCTGGGGCCTTGTCGCGGAACTTCTTGAAGATCTGGACGAGTTTCTCGAAGCTCCAGATATCGATACCGGCTTCTGGCTCGTCGAAGACGGTGAGCTGCGCGTTGCGCGCGATGGCGGACGCAATCTCAATGCGTTTGAGCTCGCCGCCGGAGAGGGTATTATTGACCTCGCGTTCTAGATAGCTTTCATCTAGACCAACGGTTTCGATGAGCTTCTTGTAATCCGTCTCGCTATCCTCGAGGAAAGTCTCGTGGCCGGTGGCGGAGATTTGCAAGAGATCCTTCACGGTTACCCCCTTGAAATGCGGTGGCTGCTGGAAAGCAAAAGCAATCCCGAGACGGGCGCGTTCCGTGATGCCCATATCTGTTATATTTTGATGATTGAATATGATTTGGCCGTCGGTTGCCTTCTCGAGCCCCATAATAAGCTTGGCGAGGGTAGATTTGCCGCTTCCGTTTGGACCGGTGATGACGACAAATTCGCCTGGCTTAATATTTAGACTCAGATTGTTTAAAATAATTGAACGTTTTCGGGCAGGTCCGACGGAAAATGATAGATTTTTGACCTGTAACATGCCTCTATTATACGTTATTTTTTGAAGCGGCTGAAGAAGTCGATTTTGTTCTTGAGGTCAATTGCGTCGCCGACGACTGGAATGTCGCGGGCTTTGTCGTGAGCGGCACGGTAAGCGCGGCCGCGGAAGTGCTGGATGGTGCCATCGACGGCGAGTTCGGCTTCGGTTTTGGCGAGGTCGGCGACGACATCGCCGGCGGTTTGCTCTGGTGGAAGCACTGGGTCGGGAATGCTCATGAGCACTGATTTGCAGGTCTGGGCAATCTCGGTAAAGAGAGCGGTATACTTCTGATTGAGAGGGCTCGCGGCGAATTTCGTCTCAAAATCAATAGAGTCTTTGCAGCTTGCGCCGAAGACCTCGATTTCTTTAAAGAGGGCGTCGACCTTTTTCTTGGCATCGGCCGTTAATTCGTAGGCGTTTTCGATGGCGGTTTTGCGGTTATCGATAGAAAATTTTACGTCGTTGTTCATTTCGTCTCCTTTTAATATTCGCTGCGGCGTTTCTTTTGTAGATTATTATCGCTATCGGTGGCGAGATACTTCATAAATACTCCCTGAACGAGGGCATCGCCACGCTTAAAGCTATGGGCGACAGTGTCTTCGTTTTGAAGTTTTACAAAGAGGTGGCCTTCGTTGTCTGGATTGTTATAGTAATCGGAATCAATCACGCCGATTTGATTACAGAGGCGGATATTGTATTTGAAGCCGGTTTTGCTGCGGACGATTAAGAGGAGAACTTCATCTGGTTGGAAGTGGGCCTTGAGGCCGGTAGGGAGTTTGACGGTTTCGCCAGGCTGGAGCTCGAGGTCGGCAAGGAGCGGTAGATCGTAGCCAGCAGTTGCGGCCGAGCTACGCTGCGGGATTAAGAGGCTATCATAGAGGTCGCGGTCGTTGGCGACGTCTTTCTTGAACTGTTCAAAGCTAATCTTTTCGAAATCTCTCATAGTTTTATTATACCAACAAAAATATCTCCCCGAATTGAGGAGATATTTTCCTGGTGCGATTACTTAACGCTTTCGCAGATAGCGGTGAAGGCCTTTGGATCGTTGACAGCGAGTTCAGCGAGAACTTTGCGGTCAAGCTCGATGCCTTTGTTCTTCATACCGTTGATCAACTTGCTGTAGCTGATACCGTTGTCACGGGCAGCGTTGTTGATGCGAGTGATCCAGAGAGCGCGCAAATCGCGTTTGCGATTGCGGCGATCACGGTAGGAATAGCGCAATGATTTGATAACACCTTGCTTCGCGAGGCGGAAGCTACGGGTGCGGTAATGCTGCATACCCTTGGCAGCAGCGAGAATCTTTTTGTGCTTTGCGCGAGCAGCAACTCCACGTTTAACTCTCATGATTAAGCTCCCAATGCAGTTTTAACGTTTTTAGCAATTTTGCCCTTGACGGTGCCAGGGGTCTTCATGTTGCGCTTGCGCGCCTTGGACTTCTTAGCCAAGATGTGGTTGCCGAAAGCACGTTCGCGCATAATCTTACCAGTCTTGGTAATGCGGACACGCTTTGCAGTACCCTTATGGGTTTTGAGTTTTGGCATGTTATACCTTTCCTACTTTAGTTAATATTCATAGCGCTTTGGGGTGTAGGGAACCGGTGGGCGCTGCGTAACCTTACTTGTGGCGAACCGTGAAGCTAAGGTTGCGGCCGCTCATCTGGGCTTTGCCGTCGACGACAACGTCGGCGCCGAGCTTTTCGATGATACGATTCATCAATTCATTACCGATTTCCTTGTGAGCCATTTCGCGGCCACGGAATACGATCATGATTTTGACGCGATCGCCATCCTCGAGTAATTCGAGGGTTTTGCGGACTTTAATATTGAGGTCATTCTCCCCAATTTTCAAACCGAGTCTAATCTGTTTGAGTTCGGAGCTTTTTGCGTTTTTCTTGGCGCGAGCCTGTTCTTTCATCTTTTGGTATTGGTATTTGCCCCAATCGATGATTTTAACTACTGGTGGGTTGGCGTTAGGGGAAATCTCCACTAAATCCAAACCAGCGTCGCGAGCCATGAGCTGCGCATCGCGGCTAGACATAATGCCTAACTGCGCACCATCAGCACTGATAACGCGTACCTCAGGGTAACGAATGTCACCGTTGATGCGGGTACGAGATGTAGGATTACTGATAGTTTTGCTCCTCAAAAAATTAGACTTGTTATGGGGTAGATTATAGCAAAGGGGGTTCATAAATGCAAGAGGTTATTTCGGGTTAGATTTCGTCGCGGTAGCGGGCGGCTTCGGCGACGTGCTCGGGCTGGATCTGGGTGGCTTCGGCGAGGTCGGCAATGGTCTGGGCAACCTTAATGAGCTTGAAGTAGGAGCGGGCGGAGAGCTCGAGCTTTCTGGACAATTCCTCAAGCCTCGATTGGGCGGCCGGAGTAAGCTGGCACTGCTGAATGATTTCGCAAGATCTAAGGTTAGCATTGTATTTGTGCTGACGCTTAAATTGTGTGTTCAGGGCGCGTTCGATTTGTCGTTTAGCACTAGCATGTTGGTGAGTGCTAGATGTTGTATTTTTTACTAAAACAGAGTTGGCAACCTTGTCGACTTTGACGGTCATATCGATACGATCAAGAAGCGGGCCGGAAAGCTTGTGACGATAGTTGTGAATTTGCGAAATGGAGCACTGACATTCGTGATCTTTAGAGCCGTAGTATCCGCAAGGGCAGGGATTCATGGTAGCGATGAGCATGAAGTCGGCAGGGTAGCTTTGACGGCCTTTGGCGCGGGAGATAGTGATGCGTTTGTTTTCGAGTGGTTGACGCAGAGACTCGAGCAAGTCGCGGCGGAATTCTGGGAGTTCGTCCAGGTATAGGACGCCAGTATGCGCGAGCGAGATTTCACCGGGCAGGCCGTTGCCAATAATGGCCGTGAGGCTGGCACTGTGATGGGGCGCGCGGAACGGTCTGTCTCGGATGACGCCAGTAAGGTCTTCGACGAGTGAGTGGAGCTTGGTGGCTTCAATAGACTCTTTGTGGCTGAGCGGCGGTAGGAGATTTGGTGCGACGCTCGCGAGCAAACTTTTGCCCGCGCCGGGTGGTCCGGAGAGCAGGAGATTATGGCGCCCAGCAACTGCGATAACGAGTGCGCGCTTGGCAATTTCTTGGCCGACAATTTGATCCAAATAAGCAGTAGCGGAATCTGTTTGAGTATTTTTTACAACACTTTTGACTGGTTGAGGCTGAGCAATTTCTTTAAGCATAAGCCAGAGCTCTTTTAGGCTCGTAACAGGGAAGATGCGCAAATTTTTTGTAGCGACTAGATTAGCCTGAGCGGCATTTTGGGCGGGTAAGTAGAGTCGTTTGAAGTGGCGTTTTGCGGCCAACTCGGCGACATTTATTATGCCGCGTAAGGGCCGTATTTTGCCGTCTAAGGCCAGTTCGCCTACAAACATGGAATCTGCTAAGTCTGCGGCAGAAAGCTGTCCTGTGAGGGCTAATATGTTGACGGCGATTGGGAGATCGAGATAGCTGCCGCGCTTCTGAAGTTCTGCTGGCGCGAGATTGATTGTGACTTTGTCGGTTGGGAATGCCATCTCTGAATTTCGGATGGCGGCGCGGATGCGCTCGCGGCTTTCCTCGACGGTCTTATCTGGCATGCCGACGATATTGAAATAGCCGAGGCCCTTAGTAACGTCACCCTCGACGGTGACTAGCTCGGCGCCGAAGCCGTTTGGAATAGCGGAATATGTTTTTGGTGTTTTCATGGCGCGAGTATAGGGGCGCTCATCTTGAAAGTGAAGCTTAAGTATGATAAAATCTCTGTTAGGTCTGGGGCTGACAAAGCTTAGACGGATTATTGACAGTATGCAGGCGAGTCGATTCGTACCGTAAGTACTCTAGTAAATGCAGAAAAAACTGCTAGTAAACATGTGGCTTACATGCCAGTTTACGCCTAAGGTCTTAACTATTTAGATCTTGTCGGGTTACTCGAGATACCATAGCGTAATACCGGTATCATAATTCTTGGTATGAAGGTTAATCTCTTGGCAGGGGTTAGCACGAAAATTTTGCCATGGCGTGTTAGGGTTTTGTTTGTTCCAGCCCTAGCGGTAAGCCGAGATCAAAAGAACAGACTATGCTCGTAGAATGTGTACATGGAGATTTTTCGGACCCGGAGGCAGTATCCGGCAGCTCCACCATTAGTTTTGAAATAGAAAAAAACACCCTGAGAGAGAAAGCAGGGTGTTTTTTTGTTTTGTACGAACTCCACATTCCTGAAAATTTCGCAGATATAGAAAAAGAATCGGCAACTGCGAGTAAAACCGATTCTCTTTCAGTGGAGTGTGGAGTTATTTTGGAATCGATTTTTGTTTTTGGCTTTTGCGCAAGAATTTTACTCAAAAGCTACCTCTATAATAAAGCGCCAAAACGCTCATGTCAATAAAAATAGTGTTGTATTTTTTACATTATTTTGGACAGCTCTGTGGAAAAAATGTTGTCAAAAAATCGACGATTTTTGCGGCCAAAAAATGAGCAAATAATAAAAACAACAAAGCCGCATTTTGCTGATCCTGAACAACGAAAAAATGGTCGTGGAGTACGAAAAATATTGGCGCGCCAGACATTTTGTTCAGAAGAAGGGCGCCAAATAGCGGCTAGTGTTGTAAATATTACAATATATAATATAGGCCATCTACCACTGTTAGAGCAGCATGTGTTGTAAAAAATACACCAAAAAATGAGCACAAATATTATTGACTTTTTGCTTATGGTTTGATATAGTGGATTCAAGCTTGATAAACACAAAAACAAGCGAAACAAACATAAAAATGGAGTTCAGCGGTGTGATTTGGCGTAGTAATAGCTTATTTCTAGCCATAAATTACAATTAGGAATAAGCTAAGCTCCGCCAAAACTTAACGAGAGTTAAGGAGCGTAGAGCGCGTAAAGAGAAGAAAAGTATTATTAGCACATTGATACCCAAAACAGAATAATACAAAAGATCTTTACAAGGACAATGCCTCTCTATACGAGAGGCGGTCAATCAAGCTATAGACCGACATAAAGATTGTGGCTTTAAGTAATGTATATATTTGCCAGATAATCCTCTCGGTCTCTAGCTTTTAAGAACGTCTTGTCGGGAGGGAACGAGTCTAACTCGTATTAGATTTGGATGTGATATAATTACGCTTATGAATAAGTTACTACTGATCGTGAGCGTGTTCGCATTTATCGTTCTCCTGATGATGATGTTTTTAACATCTCCGAGCAAGGTAGGTCCCGTAGGTGTTTTAGTATTTTTTACAATATCCTATCTGTTCTTTCTTGGGCTTGCAGTGTTATGCTGCAGGCTATTTTTCTTGTTAAGAGGAAAGCTGAACCGTGCGAAGGCGACTGGCAATATCGAGAAGAAGAGCTTGCGCTATGGCATGGTAATTGCAATCGCCCCGGTAGCTTTACTGATTGCGGGATCGCTGAGCGGCATCACGATTTGGGAAGTGCTGCTCGTCGGTATTTTGGAAATACTTTTGTGTTTTTTGACCTCACGTAATGTGATATAATAATGCTTATGGATAATAACGGAGGTGCCAGCGCTGTTTCTGGTGAGAATGGTCCTATTTTGACGCCTCCGGAAATGGCGCCAAATGGCGAAATTGAGAACTTCGAAGACTTTTTGAATCAGGAAAACATGCCGCCAGCAGGTGAGCAGCCGGTTGAGATGAATGCTGAAACAGAGGCGGCGGTTGGCGAAATGGCGAGCGAAATGCAGTCGAGCGCGATGCCGGTGGCGCAGTCAGCATCTACGGACGACGCCGACGAAGAGCCGATGAGTCCAGAGGTAGCGACGCTGCAATCGATTGAAATACAGCGTGATGCCGAAGAGCTTCCGAAAGAGTACGTGAACGGTATTTCTGAGATTATTAAGAAGGATAAGAGTGACCCGCACAAGTTGAGCCTCGATTTGGACATTGCGCGGTGGGACCTAATGAAGAAGGCCTTCGGCCGGAACTTAGGTGATGGTCTAAACGGGACGACAGCGGTATGACAGTTGATCAGCTAATCGGTATCTTGGCGGGAATCGTAGTCCTAATCGTGATTGGCGTGATGGCCTGGAAGATTTTTGCCGGTGTCAAGCGCGACAAGAAGAATTATGCCCGTGCGCTTAAGATGGTGCCGATGTTGATTCATTTGCCGCCAAGCACAGATGACGTCCAGGTGGGCGGCCGCGATGAACGCGATGTGATTGGCGAGCAGCTCTCTGAGGCGCAGGTGATGTATAGTATCATTTCGTCGACAGTGTCGAAGGGCTTCAAGGCGAAGCTTTACGGCCAGAAGCATATCAGCTTCGAGATTATCGCTCATGACGGCTTTATTAAGTATTATGCAGTAGTGCCAGCGGTTTTGACGGAGACGATTAAGCAGGCGGTTACGGCATCGTATCCGACGGCACGCCTCGAGGAAGTCGCCGATCCGAACTTCTTTAACGAAATGGGCAAGATTGAGGGCGTCGCTGGTGGCGAATTGCGCTTTAAGGAAGATTTCTGGTATCCGATCGCGAGCTATGAGGACACGAAGCGTGACGCGAGCCTTGGCATTATTAACGCAATGTCGACGACGAAGAAGGGCGACGGTATTGCGATTCAAGTCATGTTCCGTCCAACGGATGGTAGCTGGACAAAAAAGTCGACCGAGCGAGTACAAAATATAAAGGACGGCAAAAAGTCGCGCAAAGCAGCGAACGGCATTAATAGAATTGTGAATGGGATGGGTAATCTCGTGGGCGATATTGCTGAGGCACTTTGGAAACCACCTGAGGAGCATGAGAAATTCAAGGCAGAAGAGAAGCAGCTCACGAACCTTCAGATGGAAGAAATCCAGCGCATCGAGGAAAAGACGAAGCATCCTGGCTTTGAGACCTTGATTCGTATTGTGGCGAGCTCGCAGACGAAGGCGCGCTCGGAGGCACTCCTCAGTAGTGTGGTTTCGGTATTCTCACAGTTTGATTTGCCGCAATATAATGGCTTTAAATACGACATCCAGAGTAACGCGGAAGAGTTGGCGCGTAACTATATTTTGCGTTGGTTCCCACAAGACCAGTCGAATATGATTCTTAACAGCGTTGAGCTCGCGAGCATTTTCCACTTGCCGAGCCAGAACGCGATTCCGACTAGCCAGGTTGAGCGCCAGGCAGTGAAGCAGGTTGATGGCCCAGCGAAGCTCGCTGAGGACGGTATCATCTTGGGCGTGAACGAGTTCCGTGGTGAAAAGAAGGTGATTCGCTTGCGCGACAAGGATCGCCGCCGCCATACTTATGCAATTGGTGCTACGGGTTCTGGTAAATCCGTGTTGCTCGAGAATATTGCCTATCAGGATATGTGCGATGGTCGTGGCTTCGCCTTTATTGACCCGCACGGTGATGCGGTCGAGTGGCTCCTCAGTCGCGTGCCGCAAGAGCGCATGGATGACGTGATTCTGTTCGAGCCGGGCAATATGGACAACCCGGTCGGTATGAACATGTTTGAGTTCCAGAGTGAGGACCAGAAGGACTTCATTGTGCAGGAAGGTATTAATATGCTTACCTCGCTATATGATCCGGGCAACCAGGGCATCTTTGGCCCACGCGCACAGCACATGTTCCGCAATGCGGCACTCCTCCTCATGAGCGATCCGGCAGGCGGCACCTTTATCGATATTCCGCGCTGCTTTATCGACCCAGAGTTCGTGAAGAGCAAGCTCAAGTATGTCAGAGATAAGACCGTCTATGATTACTGGACGAAAGAGTTCCCAGCATCACAGAAGTCGAGCGACGCTGGCGAGGTGACGAGCTGGTTCGTTTCGAAGTGGGGTCCATTCCTCTCGAATAAGATGATGCGCAATATTCTCGGTCAGACGCAGTCAGGCTTTAATATTCGCCAGATTATGGACGAAGGCAAGATTTTGCTCGTGAACCTCTCGAAGGGTAAGACGGGCGAGTTGAACGCGAAGCTTCTCGGTATGATTTTCGTGATGAAGTTCCAGGCTGCAGCAATGAGCCGCCAGGATATCGCCGAGGATGAACGTCGCGACTTCTGTCTCTTCGTGGACGAGTTCCAGAACTTCGCAACAGAGAGCTTTGAGTCGATTCTATCTGAGGCCCGCAAATATCGCTTGAACCTCGTGCTCGCTAACCAGTTCATGACGCAGCTTACGGATAAGATTCGCGAGGCGCTCCTTGGTAACGTTGGTACGATTATGTCTGGTCGTATTGGTGTGACGGACGCAGAGCTGATGGAGAAGGCTTTCTCGCCGGTATTTACCGCCGAGGATCTTCATAAGCAGCCGAACTTTAGTTGGATTGCGACGGTGATGATGTTTGATATGCCAACGGCGCCATTCACGCTCAAGTCTTTGCCTCCGATGGGCGAGGACAACGATGAGTTGATGGTGCGTATGAAGGCTTATGCGCTCTCGAAGTATGGTCGCCCACGCGCAGAGGTGGAGGCTGAGATTGACGCGCGCCTAGCGGTGACAACAAAGAAGCCGGCAGCGCCTGCGGGTGTGGCTCCGGCGGCTGGTGGAGCAGCGGCTGCAGTGGCGGCAAAACCTGAACCACAGAAGAATTTCTTGGATGCATGGCTAGATAAGAAGAGTGCTCTTGAGACGAAGGCAAAAGAAGAGGCAAGGCAAGCAGTAGAAGCGAAGCCAGCAGTGTCTGCGGCTCCAGTGGCAGCCGATGTGAAGCCCGTAGAGAAGAGTAAGGTGATGAACGCGCTCGAGAATGACGGTGATGGCTCGAACTGGGTCGCAACGGCCGTAAAGAATGTCGAGGCGGCGCCAGAACAGGCAGCACCAGTGGCGGCGCCAGTGGTAGACGATAAGTTTGCAGAGGGCGTAAAGATTAAACATGATCGTGCGGCGGCGCCTGCAGCCCCGGCAACTAATAATAACAGTGATTCTAACGCAGCTACCGAAACGGTGGCGGCGGACGGCACGACAGTCAAACAAGACGAAGACGGCGTAACTCTACGTTGGAGATAAAAACCATATAAATATATGGTTTTGCGAGCAGAAGGGCCTTAGACGCGATTTTAAGGGCCTTAGGCTTGATTTTTGGGGGTGAGTTGTGCTAAAATAGTTATGTTATATAAAAAAGTTGAGGTAAAGGTAAAATGGCTGCAGCAGCTAAGAAGTCCGGTGGGGCCGACGAAGAGTACAATGCGTCCGAAATTCAGGTTTTGGAAGGTCTCGAGCCAGTGCGCAAGCGCCCTGGTATGTATATCGGCTCAACTGGTTTTGATGGCCTTCATCACCTTATCAAGGAGATTGCAGACAACTCCATCGATGAGGCGATTGCTGGTTTTGCTACCCACGTTAAGGTTACGCTCCTTACCGACGGTGGCTGCCGCGTCGAAGATGACGGTCGTGGTATCCCTGTAGATATCCACCCAAAAACAAAATTATCAACCCTAGAAACAGTGTTAACGGTCCTTCACGCCGGCGGTAAGTTCGGTGGCGGCGGTTACAAGGTTTCATCTGGTCTTCACGGTGTTGGTTCTTCGGTCGTGAACGCGCTTTCGACGCACATGATTGCCGAGGTCTACCGCGACGGCAAGATTAACCACATCGAGTTTGACACTGGTAAAACCGTTAAACCGATTGAGGTGACGGGCAAGACGGACAAGCAAGGTACGATGATTACCTTCTATCCAGATCCGGCCATCTTTAAGGAAACGACGACCTTCGATTATGACTGGGTAGTGAATTATCTTCGCCATCAGGCATATCTTACGAAGGGCATCCTTACTTCCGTCCATGATGAGCGCACGGGCAAGAGCGACTCCTTCTACTTTGAAGGTGGTATCAAGAGCTACGTTCGCCGCTTGAATGAGGGCAAGGAAGTGGTTTCTGACGACATCTTCTACGTCGAAAAACAGGTTGAAGATAGTGGCGTCGAAATCGCCGTACAATATAATGATTCGTTCTCGGAAACGATGCGTCCATTCGCAAACAACGTGTTGACCCCGGATGGTGGTACGCATGTCGTTGGTTTCCGTACGGCAATGAACCGTGTTATTAATGATTACGCTCGTAAGAACGGCCTTCTCAAGGAAAAGGAAGACAATCTTACTGGTGATGATATTAAGGAAGGTCTCACCGCAGTTATCTTGGTGAAGCTTCCGGACCCACAGTTTGAAGGCCAGACCAAGAACAAGCTTGGTAACCCAGAGGTCCGTGGTTATGTCGATAAGGTGACGAGCGAATATTTCGCTTACTACCTCGAAGAGCATCCAGATATCGCAAAGAAGATTGTTCAGAAGGCAACGCTCGCCGCACGCGCCCGCAAGGCTGCACGCGCTGCTCGCGATAACGTCATCCGTAAGGGTGCGTTTGAAGGTCTCAACCTTCCATCAAAGCTCGCTGACTGTTCTTCGCGCGATCGTACTGAATGCGAACTCTTTATCGTAGAGGGTAACTCTGCTGCTGGTTCTGCAAAGGAAGGTCGCGATTCGAAGATTCAGGCAATCTTGCCGCTTCGTGGTAAGGTGCTTAACACCGAGCGCGCACGTCTCGATAAGATGTTCGCAAACGCCGAGATTGTTTCGCTTATCAAGGCACTTGGCGTCGGTATCGGTGATACCTTCGATATTAATGGTCTGCGCTATTACAAGATTGTGTTCATGACGGATGCGGATGTCGATGGTGCACATATCTCAACTTTGTTACTTACTTTCTTCTTCCGCTACATGCCAGAGGTGATTAAGGCTGGCCACGTTTACTTGGCAAAGCCACCTCTATTCGGTTTGATTAAAGGTACAGGCAACACTCGTAAGATCGAATATATCTATAACGAGGAAGCACTCGAACAGACCTTGGCAAAGAAAATCGAAGAGCGCAAGGCCGCTGGTACGAAGATTAACCCAGATGACGAACGCTTCAAGCAAGCCGGTTACACTGCACAGCAGCGCTTCAAAGGTCTTGGTGAGATGGACGCAGCCCAGCTCTGGGAGACCACGATGAATCCAGCAAATCGTACGCTTATCCGCGTAAATATTGAGGACGCCGAGAAGGCAGACGCAATCTTTACTAAGTTGATGGGCGACGAAGCCGAACTCCGTAAAAACTTTATTCAATCTAGAGCGGCCACGGTCGACTTGGATGACTTGGACTTCTAGGAGGATGAATTATGGCAGATAAGAAAAAGACAGTAAATAATCCAGAAGATGAGCGCGACGAGAGCAAAGTCGGTAACGTGCCAGATAGCGCGGACGACAAAGGCGTCGACGAAACGCTCGGAACCACCACTCCAGAAGACGAAGAAATCGTGAAGGTTGGTGGCTTGCAGGCCCACAAGGCCGAAGATGGCGTCGAGGAATTGACGGTTGAGAACGTGATGGAAGATAGCTTCCTCCGCTACTCGATGTCGGTTTTGATTGATCGCGCACTCCCAGATGTACGCGATGGTCTCAAGCCGGTGAACCGCCGCATTCTCTACGCAATGAACAAAAACGGTTGGAAGGCTCCACATGCGACAGTGAAGTCCGCTCGTATCGTCGGTGAAGTGATGGGTAAATATCACCCACACGGTGACTCTTCGATTTACGACTCGATGGTGAACCTCGCCCAGCCTTGGAAGATGCGCTATACGCTCGTCGAAGGTCAGGGTAACTTCGGTTCGATGGACGGTGATGAAGCCGCTGCGTCGCGCTATACCGAGGCCCGCATGGACAAGGTTGGCGCCGAGCTGTTGACTGATATCGAGAAAAATACCGTTGATTTCCGCGATAACTTCGATGGTACCGAGCAAGAGCCAGTGGTTTTGCCAGCAGCATTGCCAAACATTCTCTTGAACGGCCAGATGGGTATCGCCGTCGGTATGGCAACCAACATCCCACCACACAACCTCGGTGAGGTCGTTGACGCTACGATTGCTCAGATTGATAACCCAGAAATTACCCTCGAAGAGCTCATGAAGCACGTCAAGGGTCCAGATTTTCCAACGGGTGCTGAAGTTTACGGTGGTGCACCGATGAAGCAGGCCTATGCAACTGGTCGCGGTTCGGTAACGATTCGTGCTGTCGCGAACATCGAAGAGAAGAAGAATGGCCGCTTTAATATTGTCATTACAGAGGTGCCTTATGGCATGAGCAAGGAAGCCTTCGTTGATAAGGTTCGCGAGCTCGTGATGGCAAAGAAGCTTGATCATATCGCTGACGCACGCGACGAGTCCGCTCGTGGTAAGGTGCGCGTGGTGGTTGAGCTCAAGAAGGATGCCTTCCCGAAGAAGATTTTGAACCAGCTTTACAAGCTTACCGGTCTCCAGACGAGCTTCCACTATAATGTGCTCGCTCTCGTTGACGGTATTCAGCCAAAGGTGATGGGTCTCAAGGAGATTCTCGCTGAGTTTATCAAGCACCGTCAAAAAGTTGTTCGCCGTCGTACAGAATTTGATCTCCAGAAGGCGAAGGAACGTGCGCATATTCTCGAAGGTTTGAAGATTGCGCTCGATCATATCGATGAGGTAATTAAGACGATTCGCGAATCCTATGACGACGCAGACAAGCGCCTCATGGAACGCTTTGGCCTCTCCGAAGTTCAGGCCGCCGCTATCCTTGCGATGCAGCTTCGCCGTCTCCAAGGACTAGAGCGCGATAAGATCGAGAACGAACTCAATGAACTCCATGAGCTCATCAAGAAGCTCGAAGCAATCCTCGCTTCCGAACAGGCAATTCTCGATGTTATCAAGGAAGAACTCCTTGCGATGAAAGAGAAGTATGGCGATCCTCGCCGTAGCAAGATCTTTAACCACGAACTTGGTAAGTTCGCCGAAGAAGACTTGATTCCAGATGAGGAAAGCGTCGTGCTCCTCACCGCTCAGGGTTATGTGAAGCGCGTTCTCCAGAACGACTTCAAGAAGCAGAACCGTGGCGGCAAGGGTCGCCGTGGTATGACCACGAAGGAAGAGGACGTAATTGATACGATCATTACGGCTAACTCGCACGACTTCTTACTATTCTTTACGAACCAAGGTCGTATTTTCCGCATCAAGGCTTACGAAATTCCACAGTCTTCGCTTGTTGCGAAGGGCACGGCTTCTGTGAACCTCCTCAGCCTCCACCCAGAAGAGAAGATTACTTCGGTAATCAAGCAGGGTACTGAGGCGGGTGAAGATGGCTACCTCTTTATGGCAACGACCAAGGGTACGATTAAGAAGACTTCGCTCAAGGATTACGCAAATATCCGTACGAACGGCCTCATTACGATTAAGCTCGATGACGGCGATGAACTTCGCTGGGTGCGCGGTACGACCGGCGAGAATGATATTATCATCTCGACCTCGGCCGGCCAGGCAGTCCGCTTCAATGAGAAGGATGTTCGCCCAATGGGTCGCGCCGCTCGCGGTGTCCGCGGTGTCCGCCTCCGTCCAAATGATACGGTGGTCGGCATGGACGTCGTCTCTGATCCAGAGAACCAGAAGTTGATTGTTATCTCGACCAAGGGCTACGGCAAGATGACGGCCGCGACGAACTTCCCACCACACAAGCGTGGCGGCGTTGGCGTCAAGGTGGCTGCTATCACCTCGAAGACTGGTCCAATCGCAGCGGTTCATACGCTTGATCCAGAGGCTAAAGAGGTGATTATGATGTCTACTGGCGGTCAGGCGATTCGCGTGGCGGTCAAGGATATTCCGACCTTGGGTCGCGCAACGCAGGGTGTCCGCGTAATGCGCCTCAATGATGGCGATGCAGTCGCTTCAATCGGTATTCTCCCGAAGGAAGAAGAGGAAGAAGAAGCTGCTGAGGCGCCTGCCGAGAAGGCTCCAGCCGAGAAGGCAGAGAAGCCAGCTAGGAAATAAGCGCTAGAAAGAGGCCGTGAGGCCTCTTTTTGGTGTGTTAAAATATAGGTATGGAAAACATTGAAGGACTCGGTGGGCTACTCGCATTCATTATTGGATGGTTTGTAGCGCAGGCTGGAAAACTAGTTGGGGATTTAATTAAGAGTAAAGGTCATATGAGCGGCCGGGAAGTATTTGATTGCTTCTTTAAGAGTGGCGGCATGCCTAGTGGCCATACAGCGAGTTTTACGGGCCTTACAACCTTCTTTGTGGCTCAGAACGGTATCTTTGCGCCTATTAGCGTCCTCGCGCTCTGTATGACGATTATTGTGGTCTATGACGCGGTAAATGTCCGCTATGCCGTGGGCGAGCAGGGCAAAGTAATCAATTTGATGATCATGGACCGTAATTATAAGAAGAAACAGGTGAAAGTCGTAGAGGGGCATACCGTCCCACAGGTGATTGTTGGTGCAATTTTGGGCTTCGCAATCGGCTTTGTGATGTCACTTTGCTTCTAAAATCAAAAAAAGTCCAAAAATCTTAAAAAAAGTGCTTGACTTGGCATTCTGAATGAGATAAGATTAGATATAGTTTAACTGCGAGGTAATCCGTAAGGATACTGTTGGTTAGGCTTTAAAGTTTTTTAACAATTTAGTGTGCAATTAATTATCAACGTCAGTCTTTTATTTTA
>CAMJDZ010000013.1 GCA_946404545.1 uncultured Candidatus Saccharibacteria bacterium | reverse complement strand
GGGAAGATGGTCTTTGAAATTGCGTCTTCGCTAATGCGGTAAAGGAAATAAGTCTGATCTTTGTTTTCGTCGCGTGCTCTTAAGAGGTGCTTGCCATCCGTGCAGGCGTAATGGCCGGTCGCAATCATGTCGGCACCTTGCTCGAAGGCGGTCTCGGCGAAGAGCTTGAATTTGATTTCCTGGTTGCACATGATGTCCGGATTTGGCGTATTGCCTTTTTTGTATTCGGCGAGCATGTAATCGACAACTTTTTGCTTGTATTCTTTTTCAAAATCGAAGACGCGGAAATCGATGTTAAGCTTGACGGCGACGCGCTTGGCGTCAGCAAGATCTTCCGCCCACGGGCACTTCATGCCGGGAAGATTCTTGGACCAGTTCTTCATGTAGACGCCGATGACTTCGTAGCCTTGCTGCTGCAAAAGATAGGCCGACACGGCCGAATCAACGCCACCAGACATTCCAAGGAAGACTTTCATAGTCTATATTATATAATAATTTCAGACAAACGCCAAGGAACGACAATTAAGCACTGTACTTTAACTTGGAAGCGACGGCGCGGAATAGTTTGGCGATTAATTCGCGATTCAATGCGATAGATATAAGTACAACTAACGCGATGTTTGCCGCGATAATGAGAGGGTTATTTACGTAATATAAGAAAGTAGAGGTAGCCATTGCTACGACGACTATAACGAAAGAGCGGGCGTTATAAGAAATTTTGACCATTTTTCGCGTATCGAAGAAGCGATATACTAATACGAATAAATATGCGGCGACTGTAGATATTACTGCGGCCCAAATTCCGACAAACCAAATAAGCGCAAGGTCGACAGCTAAGTTTATTATGGCAGCAACACCGGTGCTGATAGCAACTTCTTTGGATTTTTTGAACGCAAGATAGATTGGGCCGTAGAATGTTGCGATTGCGTTCAGGAAGAGACCTAGTATTAAAAATGGTATATAAATCATTGCTTCGCTGTAGTCTGGTCCGATTATTAAGTGAAATAAAACCGGAACTGCAGCCATAATGCAGATAGATATGGACGCAGCTACTCTGAGATATGAATCGAATATTTTAGAAACAAACGACGGATACCCATCATCCTTGACGGCAATCGAAGCCTGTTCGCTCCAGCTCATCCAGAAAACTGTCGTCATTGAGCTAATCAGGTTGCTAAATTTATTAGCGACAGCATAGATACCATTCGAAGCGGCTCCAAGCACAACGGAAAGAACCGTTCGGTCGCTTGTGTTGATGACCCAAAATGATACGCCGTCGACTACGATAGGGGCGCTAAGTTTAATTAATTCTTTCCTAAGAGATTTGTTTAACAAGCTGCGATTGATCGAAATGCTTGACTTTATGCCGGCAATACAGATTATATTTCCGAGCAGCGTCGATAGGCCGAGCGAGAGCATGAGGCCAAAACCCCCAAGCTTGAATAAAAGAACAAAGACAATCCCAAAAAATAGTTTAGATAAAACATCTACAATTGAGGCGGCTGCAAATAGGGAATTCTTGCCGAGTCCTCGCGTGAGAGGGCTGACGAGGTTGTTCGCCATTACTGTCAAAAAATAGAATACTGTTGCAAACTGGAACGGGAGGATACCTAGGGGGATAGCCGCTATCATGGCTATCGTAGCAAGAATAGTCAATGGTAGCGCTATGGCGAGGGTATTAGTCGTAATTTCTGAAATAGCCCTCTTGTCTCCGCGCCTTTCCACTAAGAACCGGAACATGCCTATATCTACGCGAATTAGTAGGATTGGGACTAGCAATGCTACGTAAGTTTGTATTACGTCGGCGATGCCATATTCTTCCGTCGAAATGTTATGCGTGTAAATTGGGAGCAGCAAAAATGCAATCAGTGGCGAGATAAATTTATTAATACTCAATAAAAAGGTGTTTTTTATTAAATTGCCGCTATAGTTATTTTGCTTCATAAACTTGCTTAATTTCTCGACGCACCTCTTCTGCCCAGTGCTTATAATCTCTATCCTTGCGTATGTATTCTACCGATTTTTTAGCTAGCTTTGTGCGTAGCTTGTCGTTTTTCATTATTTTATTTACGGCGGCGACATATTTATCTATTGATTCTAGACCATCGCCATGAACGTCACCGACCCAGATCCCATGTTCGGACGTCATTCCGTCGGGGTCGAGGTTGGAAATTGGTATAGCCCCGTAAGCCATAGCCTCTAGTTGAGCCGTCTGGACGGCTTCATGGATGGAGGTAACCATTATTATTTTTGCGTCTTTAAGATATTTTTCTTTTTCTTTGCCGTCAACGTGCCCAACCATATGTAGATTTTTGACGTCTTCGTAACCGCCGAAAGTGTTTTGCTTGCCTACCTTGCTCTTGTTAATCGCTCCAAGTGCATAAAACTCATATTCTGGACATCTTTTTGCGGTTTCGCAAAATAGCCAGCCTCTCTTTACATCCTCTAGTCTCCCGAGAAAAATGATCATATTTTTCTTTTTGTACTTTTCTACATTGAAAGAAAAGTCAATTGGTACTGGATTTGGAAGATATATGTAGTCAGGCATCTTAGGCAAATTATATAAATCCTTGGCCTTTTCAACTATATAATGCGCATGGGAGTTCCAAATCGGAATTCTTCCAGCCTCAGCTAAATCGTGGACAAAATCATATGTTTTTTGCCTATAATAATTTGGCTCTTTTGCGAGAGTCATAGTTTCTATCTCGTCCCATTCATATTTCGGTCGAGGGTCTTGAATTGAAAAAATTAACTTTTTGGTTTTGTCCGGTTCGTTTTCTAGAATATCGCACGAGGAGTCGGTGAGCTCGATGCTGTAATACATGTCATAATTTTGCTTTTTGAGCCATTTTTTACAGAAAAACCTTAACCAAGGGACTCGATATGTCATTACATTATCTACTTTTACGGAAGTCGCAGAGAATAATTGCTTAAAAGCATGAAGGCCGGCCTTCTTTATGTTGTTTTTATTGATTAATACATCGATTTGGATTTCATTATTTGGTACATACTTTGCGATGCCTCTTCTCGCCAAGAATCCGTATCCGCCAAAACCCGTGCCGGCGCCACCGAAAAACTCATTAACCAACAATGCTACTTTTATCTTCTTCATTTACTGCTCTCCTCGATTAAGCCGGAATAAATATCATCGAGCCTGTCAACTACATGACTAACGTCATATTTATTAATTGTATCATCATTGCACTCAATGCGGTCTAGAGAGCACCTAGCTATTTGCTTCGCCCAAAATGCGCTACCGTTTTGAAGGGGGAGAAAAAGGGTACGGCCTGAATGATCGGCTTCTTTTGAAATAGAATCAGAAAAAACACACTGCATTCCGTTAATTTGTGCTTCTATGGAAACTATTGGTAGTCCCTCGAATAATGACGTCAGCAAGAATAAGTCGCCGGCACTATAGATATCCGAAACATCTGGTCTGCTCGGAACAATTAAGCACCTCTTTCCTAGGCCATATTCTTTGATTTTTGCGTTCAGCATTTCTTTATCTGCGCCGTCTCCGACTATTAAGAGGTAGGAATTGTTAATAGTTTTTTGGTAGTCTCTGAAAACATCAATCATGAAACTCTGGTTCTTTTCTTTTTCGAGTCTGCCAATCGTCAATAAGACAGTAGCGGAATTATCGATGCCGAGCTGTTTGCGAACTGTTTTTCTTTTAATAGCGGAGTATTCAAATCTTTTTATATCAATACCGTTAGGAATCACTACGAAAGAGCTGTTTCCATATAACGCCCTCCCGGCGTCTTCGCCACATGCGAGGCGAACGTTGGATTTTTTAATAATACTTTTGCGGAACATTCGTAAAGCCAAACTGGAGAGGATTTTGGATTTTGTGAAACGAAAATACGTATTATGGGAATGGGCCACGAACTTAATATTCTTAGGCACCACAGGAAACATGAATGCCATACTTAAATCATCGCACGCGTGAATGATGTCGATGCGCTCGTCTGAGAGAAGTTGTTTAATTTGGCGAATATACTTAATGGGGTGCTTAAAACGATGGACGTTAGAATAAATTACCTTGGCTCCATTTTTTTCGAATTCGGCCTGCTCCTTACCTTTTTTATTATTGTCCGAAAAAACGATAATATTATATTTTTCCTTGTCAAGATGGCGGACGGCTTCCAAAACAAATTTCATAGTACCACTACTAACCATGGCGGATATAGTGAAAAGTATATTAGTTTTCTTCATTATTTGATGCTCCGATATAAAGCGGAATAAGCTCGCCTACTTAAAGTCGCTGAAGCTGCGAATAGTAGTTTTATTCTGGCCTTATTAGAGGGATATTTTGTAGCAACGGAAAGCTTTCTGATACGCTTCGAAATTGCCCTCCACTTTGCTTCCAGTGCCTTATTTAAGCTAGGCTCCTTGGCAAAATAATTTAGTAGCGTGAATAGCGAACATAACTCGTAATAGTCTATATAGGCGAAAGAGTTGAAATCTTCTTTTGAGGCGAGAAAAGATTTCGCAGTTTTTATTGCCTCTAAGTAATCATCACATTTTGTCTCTGTCATTTTTTCGCCCGTAATACTGTTGCGGTGAATCAAATAATGATAAAGAGGCTCATTTGTGAAGGCGACCTTTTTTGCATTATATAACAGCATTATTTTCGTCGATATGTCTTCGTATTTGCGACCATCAGGGAAAACTATTTTATTTTTCTTAAACAATTCCGCGCGAAACAAATTGAGCCAAATGTATGCTGGTCGCTTATTTTTCATCATATCATTTATCGCTTCGCTACCGCTTAGCGGCTCAGACGGCCAGAATGGCTTTTTCTTCAGTGCGGAGCCATCGTCGGTAAAAGGGGTGAATGTGCACGTAGCGACGTCTGCATTATTCCTCGTGGCTAAATTGTATAACTCCAATAAGAAGGAGCTATCCACGTAGTCATCCGAATCTACGAATGCTATCCATTCGCCTTTTGCGATTTTTAATCCGGCATTCCTAGCGCTGGATAGTCCACCATTCTTTTTGTGAATGACCTTAACTATACTATGGTTCTTCGCGTACTGATCGGCTATTAGCTCGGAACCGTCTTTTGAACCATCGTCGACTAAGATTATTTCCATATTTTGATATGTTTGTGAGAGGATGGAATCTATGCATCGCGAAAGATAATGCTCGACATTATAGATGGGAACGATGATGGATATAAGCGGATTTTTATTACTTGTCATTTAGCCCCTTTATTAGTTTATAGACGCGTTCACAATTCCGTTTGTCGCGGTATTTATAAAAGTTTTCAGCGTCTTTTTTATACTGCTCCTTGATGCTGTAGTTTCTTTCAATAGTCGCAATAACTTCGTCCACTAGCGATTCTTTGTCTAGGAAAATATCGCCGAAAGGATATGGCTTGCCACTGCTTCTGTAATGCTTACTAGAAAATTCTACTTGATCGAATTGGAACATTACTACCGGTTTATTCATGTAGACGAAATCAAATAATACGCTTGAATAATCAGTTATAAGAACACTGGCGTTTCGCAGTAATGACTGGACGTCGTACTCTCCGGCCTTTCCTATATGGATATGTTTATTCTTTGCTGAAAAATCGCCCATCATTTTCTGCATTTCTTTATGAGGGAAGAATAATATTTCCGCGTCATGCGCATCAATTGCTTCGGAGATCCTCTTATCGTTCAGAAAGCTATTCCATTCTTTGTAATATTGAGTTTTCTTGAAAACGTTATCCGCATCCCTGAGCCTACCTATGTCTCGTAGCCACTTTCTGAACGTTGGCATGACCAGGATTATTTTTTTATCTTGTTTCTTAGATAAATCTTCTAGCTGATCGTAGCGACAGAAACCAGTGACGAATACTTTGCCTTCATATCTAGGGTTTGCGGCTATTAGTATTTTTTTCTCTTCCTCGGAAACTGCAATTATGGCATCTAGGCCACCGCGAATATTAATGAGGTTTTTAGTTACTCCATGTTGTAGAAAAACGGATTTTTTGCGTCTCATGAAGGGAAGGAACGGTATGCAAAAAGCTTTTCCAGGGCATGCGCCATGCATGTGCGTAGAAACGGAATATGATGACAGAATATAAAGAATATAGTGCTTAAGTGAGCTTGGCTCTATGATGAGCTCTTTATGCGGCATCTTATCGTAATCGGGGCTTTTTTTCGACAATACATATCGTATTTTTTCATTGGGTTTATTCTCTAAAATCCATTTGTATAGCCAATATCCATTATCTCTCGCCTCGTCTGGTCGCTCTTCGATGAGCCATAGGTTTTTGTATTTATTCGTAAATCTTAGCGGAATCGAAATAAGGAGGCAAAACAATGTAGCTATAGAAAACCTAAAAAGCCATGAGCTGTAGAAAAAGAGTCTCTTAATCTTCTGGCGCATTTATTCTTTCTCCTCGAGTATAAAAATTACTTTCGTAGCCGATTGTGGCTCTGGTTTTTCGTAATATCTTACAATAGCGGATGTATCTTCCCAGAATACTGTTTTGTATGGCAGTACGCCTGACCATGACATATTGCGGACTAACATTAGACCCGCAACTATAATTATAGCGCCCTTTAAAATTTTCGCCTTAGATACAATTAATAAATGAGCCATTACTGCGATAACGAGGAAGTCGAGTATGAAAGATATTCTAGATAGCCCCTCTGCGTATGCTATCCAACCAACCGCAATTGAGATGGGAACATAAAAAATCGCGCAGAAGAAAAGATTAGCCATTTTGCCGATGTTGCTTCTTTCTCTTTTATGATAATAGTATATTCCGGCGATTACGAGCGGAACGATCATTAGCATGTTGGCTAATGGTATCGAGAAGCTGTAACCTATTTTTCCGAGATACCTTTCATAGTTTCCGAAAGAGACAAAGGCTCTTGCTATCGAAAGGAGGACTGGTATGAGCGCGGCGAATAATACGTATGCTGACCAGGTAAGTATTATCGTAATTGTTTTTTTAGCACAGAAGACGACGCAGAAAGCGGGAACAAAAGCCAAGGCTATCAATGCGGATAGATGGAATAGGGCAGCCGCGAATATTAATAAAATAGACAAGATAATTCTCCCCGCATTACGTTTATTCACGATGAGGCTAAAACTGAGAGCTAAAATTGCAATAGCAGCTATGCTTCGCATGACGTTTAGGGATGTAGAAAAATGCAATAAGAGAGTAAGGAAGTAGGTTACGGAAATCATTTTTCGGTCATCGCGGAAAATATTTTTTGCGGCAAAGAAGAAGCAGGCATTCGTAATAAAACTAAAACCAAAAAACATTAAGAAAGGGCTACGAATGAATCCACTGGCGGTTATCAGAAGAGCACTTGCTGGCTCTATTGGCCTAAAATAAAGCTTTTTCTCCATAACGGCGTTATTGTACATAGATAAGTACGGGAAAAAATCATTGCCGACGCCATATCTAATTCCGGCCATAACGGAAGGTAATAGAATACCCAAGGCCATAAGAGACAATCCGGCGATTTTTTTCTTTTTCGAGCATAGGCTTAAACCCCATAGCACCGATAACGCCGAACAAATAAAAACAATAAGATACAACAAAAGAGAGGGGATGTTGTTTGCAATAGTGGCCAGCATATCACTATATATTATATAAAAAACTTACGCTTCGCGCGAGTGTATTTTCTTAAATCCTCCACTGTTATTCTCTCGTCAGATATGATAAAATATATCCTTATGAATGCAAGTGAAATCCGTCAAAAATATCTAGAATTTATGAAGAGCAAAGGCCACGTGCAGATTGCGCCGGCTCCACTCGTGCTCGAAAACGATCCAACGACCTTATTTACTGGCTCCGGCATGCAGCCACTTCTTCCATATTTGCTCGGCCAGCCACACAAAGATGGCACTCGCCTCACCGATTCTCAGCCATGTCTCCGCTTGCAGGACATTGAGGATGTCGGCGATCCACGTCACACGACGGTTTTCGAAATGCTTGGTAACTGGTCTCTCGGCGACTATTTCAAGGAAGAGCAAATTCGCAATTTCTTCACATTCCTCACCAAGGAAGTCGGCGTCGACCCAAACAAGCTTTATGTCACTTGCTTTATTGGTAACGAAAAATACGGCATCCCGCGCGACGATGAAGCTGCGCACATCTGGCAGCAGGTCTTTGCTGAGGCCGGCATTGAGGCGAAAATTGCCGAAATCAATACGGCTGAAAACGGCGACAAGCGCGGTGTCCGCGAAGGCGAACGCATCTTCTTCTATAACGACAAAGAAAACTGGTGGTCCCGTGCGGGCGGCATCGAAGACACGCCAATTGGCGACCCATGCGGTCCGGACTCCGAGGTCTTCTACGACTTCGGCGAGGACAAGCAGGACGTCGAAAAATACGGCCAGAGCCACCCAGCATCCGACGGCGCTCGCTTCATGGAAATTGGTAACCAAGTCTTTATGCAGTATCGCCGCAAAGAAGACGGCACTTTCGAGGAACTCGAGCACAAGAACGTCGACTTCGGCGCTGGCCTCGAGCGCATCACTGCGGCCGCAATCGATTCTTATGATGTTTTCCAAATCAGCCTTTTGAAGCCAATTGTCGACCGCATCGTCGAGCTTTCTGGCAAAAAATACGAAGATCACACGAGCGAAATGCGCATTATCGCGGACCATCTCCGCGGTGCTTATCTCTTGACTGCGCAGGGTCTCAAGCCTAGCAACAAGCAGCAGGGCTACGCGCTCCGCCGTCTCATTCGCCGCGCCATTTTGAAAGCTTTGAACCTCGGCATCGAGGACAACTTCCTCGCCGGCATTCTTCCGATGATTGCAGACAATTACAAAGATCTTCCAGATAGTATTTTGACCAACCGCGACGAGGTGCTCGAGGTTTTGAGCCGTGAAGAGCAGGCGTTCCGCCACACGATTCGCCGTGGCATGAAGGAGCTCGGTCGCCTTAAAGACCAGGGTCTCACTGGCAAAGAATTATTCATGCTTCAGGATACTTATGGCTTCCCACTCGAGCTTAGCGTCGAGGAAGCACAGCGCGAGGGCATCGAGTTGAGTGCCGACTGGCAAAAAGAATTTGACGCCGCGCTCGCCGAACAGCGCGAACGCAGCAAGACTGCGTCAAAGGGCATGTTCAAGGGCGGTCTCGAAGACCATGGCGAAATGTCCACGAAGTACCACACCGCAACTCACCTTTTGCTCGCCGCTTTGCAGCAACTCATTTCCCCAGATATCTGCCAGAAGGGTAGCAATATTACCGCCGAGCGCATGCGTCTCGACTTCAACTGCGATCATAAACTCGAGAAAGACGAACTTCAAAAACTTGAAGACCAGGTCAATGCTTGGATTAAGGCTGATTTGCCGGTTGTTCATGACGAATATGACAAGGCCTACGCGCGCGACACCTTGAAGGCGCATGGTAGCTTCTGGGACAAATATCCAGAGAAACTCACGGTTTACACGATTGGCGACTTCGACAAGCCAACTTCCCGCGAAGTTTGTGGCGGTCCTCACGTCGAGCATACCGGCGTGCTTGGCCATTTTGTCATCAAGAAAGAAGAAGCTTCCGCTGCTGGCATCCGCCGCATCAAAGCAATTTTGGAGTAAATATGATTATCCGTCGGGCACGAATTGAAGACATCCCAGCCATCACGGATATTCAGATTGGAGGGTGGCTCGCGGCCTATCGCGGCATGATTAGCGACGAAGACCTCGAGAAAATGAAGGCAAGCCGCGCCAAACGCATCGCTCGCCACGGTGATTGCATTCAGACAATGACTTATATCGTCGCCGAAAATGATGGCGAAATCGTTGGCTTTTCTCGCTATATCGACAATAATTCGTTCTCGCCAGATTTTGATGTCGATTGCGAGCTTTTGGCACTCTATGTCAAGCCAGACCGCAAACGCCAGGGTATCGGCAAAGCGCTGATTAATTATGTAAAAGACGCGTTTCGAAAGCAGGGCAAAAAACGCATGATTCTCTGGTGCCTCAAAGACAATATGCCTTCGCGCGGTTTTTACGAGGCGATGGGTGGCACGCTTGCGGACCGTGAAAAAGAATTTGACCTCGACGGCCACAAGTATTCGGAAGTTGGATTCTTATACGAATTGTAGTTTTTTGTTAAAATGAAACTATGAGTAAACTCTTGAAAAAAGGCCTCAAAGCCTACAGCATTTTTCTAAAAAATAAGATTGCGACGTCGCTCATGATGCTCATTCCGGGTATTATGATGACTTTTGCCGCCCTGAATGGCAACGGCAACGACACGAAGAGTTTGCCGCTCATGATTTTGGGCGCCGGCATGGTGCTCTCGTTTTGGGCATTTTATCGGATCGGCTACATCAAGGCTTATATCGAAAATCCGGCGAAGGGCGACGAACGCGACCTTGGTCGCAAGGCCCTGATTTGGCAGATTCTCGAGACTTTGCTCTACGTCGCAGTAACTGGTCTTGGCATTTTCCTTCTCATGAACGAACAGTTTACGAACCGCGTTTTGAACTTGATGGCCGGTGGCTTCACGACGCTCAATGGTGTTCTCGGCGCGATTTCTACCATCAAGAACCGCCACGAGATTGATTTCCGCTGGAAGTTTGTTGCTATTTTGACGCTCTTTGAGCTCGGTTTCGGTATTTACTTCATTTTAGCCTCAAAAGACATCGGTATTAGTAGCTACTTGCTCATGGGTATTTTGACCACGATTGCCGGTACGCTCGAGGTCGCCTCGGCACTCAACGTGAAGACGATCAAGTCTACAATCGAGGATGGCAAGGATATCGTAAAAACCCTCAAGGACGACGAGGAAGAAGAGGCGCCAAAAGAACTCGGCGACGGGGAAGAATAAGCGCTAGCCCTATTGACTTTTTCGCCCAACTGTGCTATAATATAGACATACCTTAACTGAGTGTGGATATGTTGGGAGTTAAGAAACTTTTTTGTAACCAAAAAAGGCAGCGTTTTGCTACTATTTTTGCAGTCTCCAGCGTAATCCTCGCTCTCTTTGCTGCTGCTATTATTCATTCGCTCGACTGGCAATATCTCGCCGACGAGCGCAAAGCTTCCGATTTCAAGCCAAGCGCGCAGGTTGCCGCTATTGCTGACGATTTGCAATTGACGCGCCGTGGCCGCGCCGCTTTTTATGCGACCCAGCCGGAACTCCAGAATGCCGCTACTTTTAATGCGAACTGTGGTCACGATGGTGAAGCGACCTATATGCTCGGCTGCTATGCAGGCGGCGAGAATGAACGTATTCATTTATATAACGTTGACGCGGATGCGCTAGACGAAAACGGCATTCACTATGATTTTGCCGCTGAGCGCAGTACGACGGCTTTGCACGAGTTTCTACATGCAGTTTACGCGCGCTTGGATGCTCGCGAACAGCAAGACGTTTGCCGCGCCGCAAAGACTTTTGTTGCACAAAAACCGGAGCTCAAAGATGCGCTAATCTACTATTCCGACGTTCAATATTGTACTGAGGCCTTCGCTCGTATCGGCAGCGAATATCCGGATCAGATTTCTGGCATTCTCGCCAAGACTTATGGCAAATACTTCACGCCGAACGAGGACTTACTCGCGCGTCATCAACAGAACGAAACTGAACTCGCTGCGCTCAGTGAACGCACGACTGAAACCCATAAGAAGCTTAGTTCTGCCAAGACTAAGCTCAATACTCAAATTGCCGCTTATCGCGCGTCTTTGACTTACCGCGGCTATTACGCTGTGAACGCGCAAATCTCTGACTACAACACGATGGTTGCTGATTACAACTCGCTTGTTGCCACCTATAAGAAGATTGTCGCTACGCTCGATAGTGAGCAATAAAACCGCCGAAGTGCTATAATAATACCATGAGCATTATTTCTCGTGGTAAAGACCTAATTGCTGAAAACCAAAAGAATCTCAAAAATCCTGCCGACTATTTGCTGGCATTGGATATTGGTACTGAATATGTCAAAGCCCTGATTGCAAAAAAGGGCAAGAATACTCTTAAAATCGTTGGCGTCGGCAAGGCTCACGAAGCCCCAACCAACATGTATTCCGGCGCCATCGCAGATATTGAAGGCGTCGCTCAGACCTGCGAAGAAGCCCTCGCCAAAGCCGAGGAAATGGCTGGCGTGCGCGCAAGCGAAGTCGTAATCGGCATCGCCGGCGAGCTCATCAAAGGCAACACCGCTTCAATTAAGTATCGCCGCGCCGATGCTAGCCGCCCGATTACCGATGCCGAAATGGAGAAGATTATCAAGCAAGTTCAGCAGCGTGCCGGTGAACGCGCCCGCCGCGAAGTCGCAATTGAAACAAATAACAAGGATGTCGAGGTTCGCCTCATTAATTCCGCGCTCGTTTCGCTTCGCATTGATGGCTACAAAGTCTCCAATCCAATCGGTTTCAAGGGCAAGGAAGTTGTCGTTCAGATTTATACTGCCTTTGCGCCACTTGTCCATATCTCCGCAATTGAACGCGTCTGCGACGAGCTCCAGCTCGATCTCGTGACGGTCGCCGTTGAGCCGTTTGCGGTTTGCCGCGCTTGCCTTGGCGACGAAGTTGAATCGAATTTCTCCGGTATCGTGATGGATATTGGTGGTGGCACTACGGATATCGCTGTTGTAGATGATGGCGGCGTCGAGGGCACGAAGATGTTCTCAATCGGCGGCCGCAGCTTTACGCATCAGATTTCCCAGAAACTTGGCCTCAGCTTTGAGGATGCCGAAAAACTCAAACTTCTCAGCGATTCGCCAAAGATGAAACCGGAAATCCGCAAGAAATTTGACGCCGCAATCGAGCGCAACCTCGACGTTTGGCAATCTGGCGTTGAGCTCGCAATTGAAGAATTCGATCAAATGGAAACCTTGCCAAACCAAATCTTCCTTTGTGGTGGTGGTGCTGGCCTTTCGGCAATTCCAGAACTTCTTGCGACTGGTGATTGGTATAAAGAACTTCCGTTCTCGCGTCGCCCAATCGTGAACTTGATTGATCCCGAAACAATCGAAGGCATCGAAAACGAAACCGACCGTGAACTTGATCATACTTTTGTGACCGCGATGGGTCTCCTTCGTGTCGGCATGGATACGCTTGCTGGTGCGCCAGAAAATGGCGGCCTCAGAGCAAAACTTGCCAAACTTTTGCGTGGCTAAATAACTTTTGGAACTTCACAAAACTCGCCGGATTTTAGTCCGCTGAGTCCATATTTGCCAAAATTCGTACGGTGGAGTAATACCACCTTGTAGCCTAATGCGTCAAATGTGCGACGAATCTGACGGTTGCGGCCCTCACTCATTGTGACGCGCCAAGCCGTCCGTTCGTCGTTCATTTTTTCGAGTCCAAGCTTACTCAAGCCATCTGGCAATTGTACGCCAAAATCCGCAATCATTTGTTGATGGAGCGGCGCGAGCTCGTGGTCGATTTCTACTTCATAAATCTTTATTTTGACGAATTTCGGATGCGTCATTTGGTAGGCGAAATCGCCATCGTTAGTAAGCAAAATAATGCCGGAAGAATTTTTGTCGAGGCGTCCGACGCTTTTGAGCGTCTGGAATTTCTCTGGTAGCAATTCATACATTGTCGGCGTGTCGCCTTGGCGTTTGCGCGAACAAACATAGCCTGCCGGTTTATTGAGTGCAAGATAAATTAGTTTTTCTTTGTCGACTTTGTGGCCTTCAATTTCGACTTTGTCACCGTCTTCGACGCGGGCGCCAATAATTGCGCGTTTGTCGTTGATAAAAACTTTGCCGTCAGAAATCAGCGCGTCGGCTTCACGGCGCGATACGCCAAAATTTGTTGCGAGATACTTATTGAGCCTGGTCGTCATTGCCAGTGTTTCCTAGCAATTCGTCCATCTGGCGAGACATTTCTGCGCCAGCAGCGGTGTTATTGATGTCGGAATTGAGCGGTTGAATCACGCGTTCGCCGCCCTCTGCTTGGGCTGGCGCTGGTGTAGGAGCTGGAGTGGCCGGTTGTGGAATTGGCTGCGGAGTCGGGACAGGTGCAGGTGCCGGAGCTGGAGCTGGCGCAACTGGAGCGACTGGCTGTGGCGCTGGCGCTACTGGTGCCGGAGCAATAGGCGCCGGAGCTGGGGCGGCCTGGACTGGATTAACTGGAATGATTGGTTTTGGGGCTACAGGCTCAGCCGGAGTTGGTGCTGGGGTTGGTTCTGGTGCCGGAGCTGGCTCAACAGGTGCGGCTGGCTCAGCTGGCGTCGAAATCATAACTGGTGCGTCCGCAATTGGCACTGGCGAAGCAAGACCTGGCATCGAAGCAGCCGGCGTAGCCTGCGCTGGATCTTGCGGAATTATCTGCTGCATCGAAGCAATGTTTGGGGAAGAAATATTTGGTGAGCTCGGGGCAACTGGAATAGCGGCGGCAACATCAAGATTGGCTGCGGCGCTAGCGTTGCCTTTGTCGCCAAGCACTTCGTGGACAGTATTAATCACGTCTTCAATTCCGACCTGGGACTTCACGAGATAGCGGTCGGCGCCAAGATTCTCGCCGCGAGCGCGTTGGTCATCACTCGAAAGGGCGGTCATCATGATAACTTTAATCTGAGCAGTTTCTGGCTGGGAGCGCAAAATATCGAGCATGTCAAAGCCGGAAATTTTCGGCATCATGACATCCGAAATAATAAGATCTGGTTTTTCTTGAACGGCGAGTGCGAGAGCCTCCTCACCATCGCCGGCGGAAACAATATTGTAACCCTCGGCGGCCAGCCTAATGCTGTAGATTTCTCGCAAGGACTTTTCGTCCTCGACCAACATAATTTTGCTCATACTAGTTTAATTCTATAACACTTATGCTTAAAAATCTACTGCTGTGGCTGAGGTGTACTATTGGCAGCTTGTGCCTGCTGGTTATCAAAAAGGAATTTCTGCTGACTGTATGCTTCGCCGCTGAGGCGCGGGAGCATCACGATAAATTGCGAGCCTTTGCCTTGTTCACTTTCGGCCCAAATCTGACCACCCATCGCTTCGACGCGCTGCTTGACAAGGGCAAGGCCGAGACCGGTGCCGCCAATTTCGCGCGTGTCGCTGTTATCAACGCGGTAGAACTTCTGGAAAATATGCTCGATTTCGTCGCGCGGAATGCCGATGCCAGAGTCCGCGACAATGATGCGGCAGCTATGCTCGTCGCCCGTGACTGTCACGGCGATGCCGCCTGCCGGTGTGTATTTAATCGCGTTTTCAATCAAATTGTTTAGGATTTCCTGCAAGAAATCGCGGTCGATGCTGGCGTAGTAAAGCGGCGTCATTGCCGAACCGCCCGCCTGGTTATTGCCGGAGCCGAACTGGTAAGTCAAACCCTTTGCCTGAATGTTTGGAATCTGAGCGTCGGCATATTGTTTCACGAGGCTCGCGAGCTCGACTGGCTCCATGCGGACTTTGATGAGGCCATCGTCGAGTTTCGTCGTGTCAAGCAAGTCCTGGAACAAGCGACCAAGATGCTGCGACGATTCGTGGGCCTTATTCAGATATTCCATTGCGCGCTGATCAATCGTGGCAGTCGCCGGGTTCATTGCGAGTCCCAAATAGCCCTCGATGCTCGCAACTGGCGTGCGCATTTCGTGGCTAGCCGTCGAAATAAAATCCATGCGCTCGCTTTCTTCTTTGAGCTCCTGCGCAATGTCGCGCATCGTCACGACGACGCTCGAGCCGGCGCCATTTGTCGGCGTCACAATCAAAGAAATCGGCGTAGTTTTGTTGTTTCTAACATTCAAAAGGCTCAAATCGCGATGTTCGCCCACCTCACCGGTGCGCAAACCGACAATAATCGGGTTGGCGTTTTCGGCAATCGCGTTGCCAGACTTGTCGACAAAAGTGACACCAGACGTCACGCTAATTCCAACTAATTCATTCGCGTCATGGCCGATCATCGTGCAGGCCATCGGGTTTGCGAGCGTGACGTTTCCTTGCTCGGAAACAATCAAAACGCCCTCGCGAATCGACTTTAAAACCAATTCGCTCAAGTTCTGCGAATTGCTCGGTGCGGCCACTGGTGCGACCTCGGGAGTTTTTGTTTTGCGATTAAAAATACCCATCACTACTATTTTAGCACAAGCGCTATTTCTCTGGTATAATATCTAATATGAATAAAGACGTCATCTATATTGAGCCTGAGCAAGATATTACAGATATTATTGCGAATATTAAGGCTGCAAAATGCAAAATCGTGGCGCTCGTGCCACCGAAAAAAGCTGGCGTATTGCGCAGCGCGGTAAACTTCAAGTTGATTGCCAAAGCTGCCCGCCAAAGCGAAAAAACCGTTGTTTTGATAACGAATGACGAAGCATTATTGCGCCTCGCCTCTGGTGTTGCAATGCCAGTGGCAAGGAGCCTTTCGAGCAAGCCTCAGTTGCCAAAAATGGATGACGCCGAAGAATTTGGTGACGAAGCCGCCGAAAGCGACACGATTGAATCTGACGAGCAGCCAGAAGATGAATTAGCTGAAGTTGGCCCAGAAGAAAAGCCAGCCGAAGCCGCAAAGAAGGCTGCACCGGCTGCTGTTACTGCTGCCGCTCCTGCTGCTGCGAAGGCTGCTGCCGTCAAGAAAGTCGCTCCAAAAGAGGAAGTGATTGAAGGCGAGCCTGAGCCAGAGGCAAAAGAGCCAAAGACCAAGGCCGAGGCAAAGACGGCCAAGAACGTCGACAAGATGAAAAAGGCCAAGATTCCAAACTTCGCCAAGTATCGCAAGTTTATTATTATCGGCGCATTTGTCTTGATTGCGCTCATTGGTTTCACGGTTTGGGCGACCGCAATCGCACCAGCTGCGAAGATTACCGTCACGGTCCGTGCTGCCGCTGCGAACTTCACCGAGAAAGTCACCTTCGTCGAGAATGAAGACAAAGCCGATCCAAAGAAGGGTATCTTCTATCTCGAACAGAAATCTGTCACGAAGAAGGCTGAAGCCGAATTCGAAGCTAAGACCGAAGTCGATAAAGGCGAGAAAGCTCATGGTACGATTACCGTGATTCGTCCAGCCCAAGAAGTAATCAACGTAAACAATAAAGACTTTGCCATTCCGAAGGGCACCATCTTCACAGTAAACGGTAAAGAGTATGAAATAACCGAGGGCGCAACAATTGTGCTTGGAACGGAAGATTATTCGTGCTCTGGCAATATCTTTGGTAGTGTCTGTAAGACGAATGGTGCTAAATCGAGTGGCGCGATGAAGGTTGTCGCTAAGGAAATTGGCGAAGACTATAATACTGAAGCTAGAGAAAGCGGTGTTACGAGCAGTATTAATATTCCTGCTGGGTATACTGTTAAGAGCTCCGCGATGACCGGTGGTTCTTCGAAGAAAGTTAAAGTTGTTGGTAAAGACGATATTGAAGCTGCGGTCAGCGAGCTCGGCACTTCCGGCGAAGATGAAGCGCGCGACGAGCTTACTTCGCAGTTTAGTTCCGACTATATCCTTCTCGGCAGCATGTCTGCGAGCGAACCAAAGGTTACGTCATCGCCGGAGCTCAACCAAGAAGTTGGCGAAAATATTACGCCAAAAATCGTTCGCGAGGTGAAATATACGATCTTCGCCGTGGACCGCGAAGCGGTCAATACTTTCATTAGAACCAAGCTCGAAGAGAGCATTACTGGCGACCAGACTCAGCAAGTTTACGATACCGGCATCGATAAGGCCTTCTTTGAATCCTTCCAGAATGCTCAGAACGATCGTTCGGCTAAGCTCAAAGCTACGACCAAGACTGGCCCACGCGTGACGGATGAAATCGTCGCCGAAATGGCACTCGGCCGCAAGATTGGTGAAGTTCAGTCGCGCTTGAAGTCTACGAAGGGCGTCGCCGAAGTGAAAATCGACACTAGCTACTTCTGGGTCACTAGCATTCCTGACGATATTAACAAAGTTCAAATTGAAATTACGGTTGAATAATGCGCATTTTAGCCCTCGATGTTGGAACGAAAAGGGTTGGGCTTGCTTTTGCTGACACGGCGGTGAAGATTGCTGTGCCGCGCGGCATGGTCCCGGCAGACGAAAATGTTTTTGCTGCCATCGCGAAAAACTATCGCCTCGAGCGCGCCGATTGTATCGTGTCTGGTTTGCCGCGCAACAACAGCGGCGAAGAAACGCGCCAGACCGAAAGCGTCCAGAGTTTTATTGCTGATTTAAAGAAATACTTCGCCGAAAACGTAGGCAAGGAACCAAAGGTTTTCTTTCAGGATGAATCCTATACTTCCGTTACGGCTGAGGAATATTTGCATCCAAATCGCAAGGACCGCAAAGAGGGTAAAGTTGACGAAGAAGCGGCGGCAATCATTTTGCAGGACTTTCTCGAACGCCCAGATTTAGCGCAAATTGAGCAGGAGGTTTTGAATGTCTAAACGCATTGTTCGCCGCGTGTTATATATTGTTGCGGTTTTGGTTTTGTTAATTATCATTGCGGGTGCCTGTGCTGTGATTTGGTACAAGAGCAATCTCTCTGCCATTATTGGCGTCAAATGTAGTGATAATTGTGAAGTAATTAAATTCACTGTGCCAGAGGGTAGCGGCGCTTCTTCGATTGCCGACAGTCTCGAAAAGGCCGGCGTCATCAAGTCTGCGCTCGCCTTCAAAATCTATCTCAATCTCGAAGCCGACAATAAGAAAATTATGCCGGGCGAATACGAGTTCAAAAAAGACATGTCCGTCAAAGATATCGTGAAGCAGCTGAACGAAGGCGTTTCGGCGAAAGTTTTCCGCATCACCTTCTTGCCAGGCGAAACCATTGCGACATCCAAAAAGCGCTTGCTCGAAGTTGGCTATACGCAGGGTCAAATCGATGATGCTTTCAACAAGACCTACAGCCATCCGCTCCTCACTTCGAAGCCGGCTGACGCTTCACTTGAAGGCTACATTTGGGGCGATACTTACGAGTTTTACCAGACCGCGACGGTTGAGGAAATTTTGACGCGCCTATTCGATGAGATGTGGAAGAACGTCCAAAAGTATAATCTCGTTGATGGCTACAAAAAGCAGGGTCTAACCCTTCACGAGGGTATTACGCTCGCTTCGGTTATTCAGCGCGAATCGACCGCGAACTATGAAGAGCGTCGCCATGTTGCGCAGGTGTTCTTGCTTCGTTTGAAATCGGGTACGCCGCTCGGTTCCGATGCAATCATTGCCTACAAGGCCGATCTCGTGAATCCGAATCGTAGCAAGACCGATATGTCTTATCTCACGAAGTTTGGTTGCCCATGGAATTCGCGCCAATGCAAAGGCTTGCCGCCGACACCAATTGCTACGCCGAGCGCTGATTCGATGCGCGCTGCTGCCGATCCGACCGACACGAAAGACTGGTATTTCATTACTGGCGACGACGGTAAGATGTATTATGCGACGACCGAAGCTGGCCACAATGCGAATGTCCGCAAATACTGCAAAAAGCTCTGCCAATATCTGTAATCTACCCGATTATGCTATAATATTTAGTGGGGGATAGGCCGGTGGGCGCTTATTATTTTAACTATGAAAAGATTTCAATTATTACTTATCAAGGTGTTGCCATACGCGGCTGTGGCGTTGTTTTTGTTTGCCGTCATGTTCTTTGGCTCGCAGCACGACAACCGTAGCGTAAACGCCCCAATCGCCTCTGTTTTTAACGACACGAGCTTTTCGGTTACCGCCGACCAGATTTCTGAATCCTATACTGTCGCAAATATCGCGAACGCCGTTTCCTTGCCATCGACCGCAACGATTTCAGAAAACTACGTTACGGCTAGCGCAATCTACGAAAGTACCGGTACGACTGATACCTCTGGTACTGTGATTGAGCGCCCGACGATTATTGACGTTTCTGACCTCGAGCGCCGTGGCGTGATTACCTACACGGTCGAGACTGGTGATTCGATTGCCGGTATTATCGCGAAGCTCAAGCTCAAGGGCGTGACGAAGGATCAGGTGCGTTGGAGTAATGGCCTCAAAAACGAGAGCATTACGGTTGGCCAGAAGCTTTATCTCCCAAGCGTCCCGGGCATCGTCTATGTTACGAAGAGTGGCGATACTTACGAGGGCATCGCAAAGAAATATGGCTCGAACCTCGACGAGATTATTGCACGCAATGACCTCGAGAACACAAATATTAGCACCGGCATGATTTTGCTCTTGCCTGGTGGTACTTTGCCGCAGACTGAACGCCCAGAATATGTCGCACCGCGCCCACGCAACAATGGCGGCAATGGCAATAGATATACTGGCGGCTCGTCTGTTATTCGCTTCTCGGATAGTGGTATCCGCCATAATCGTTTCCAGGTTCACAACTATGCTTATTGGAAGAATATGTATTATGCTACGAAGTCTTGGCGTAACCCAGGTGCCTTCGGTAACTGTACTTGGTTTGCCTGGTACTGGCGCCGTGCAAATATGCCAAGCAACTACTGGCTCCCAACCGGTGCAATCGGTAACGCGCGTAGCTGGGCAAGCTTCCTTGGCGCACGCGGCTTTGGTGTCGGCAAGACTCCGGCCTATGGTGCTGTGATTCAGACTTCGACGAGCGGTTACGGCCACGTCGGTGTGGTTGTTGGTGTCAACCAGGGCGTCAATATTACGATTCAGGAAATGAACTACGCCGGTCCAAACGGTAAATACAACATTGTCTACCAGTCCACGATCAACTGGTCTGACGCCGTGAAGTTCAACTACATCTACGGCCGCTAGTCTCTAGCGAAACCGGCAAAAATATGTTAAAATAATAGTATGTTTGTCGATACAGCGAAAGTATATATCAAGGCCGGTAAAGGTGGAAACGGCGCGATTTCTTTCCGCCATGAAATTTATATCCCGAAAGGTGGCCCAGATGGTGGCGACGGCGGGAAGGGCGGCGACGTGGTTTTTGTTGCCAGCAAAGATTGCGATACCTTGATTGATTTTCGTTTCCAGCCGAAGTTGATTGCTGAAGACGGCAAGGCTGGCTCTGGTCAAAAATCCAGTGGTAAATCCGGCAAAGATCTTGAAGTTGAAGTTCCAATCGGTACGGTCGTGAAGCGCGATGGCGAAATTGTCGCTGACCTTACTTTTGATGGCGATCGCCAAATTGTCGCACATGGTGGCGACGGTGGCTATGGTAACTGGCATTTCCGCAGCTCGACTCGTCAGACGCCAAAAATCGCCGAGCTTGGTAACCCAGGCGAATCATTTGATGCTGAGCTCGAATTAAAGTTGCTCGCGGACGTCGGTCTCGTTGGCTTCCCGAATGCTGGTAAGTCTACCTTCCTTTCGGTTGTTTCGAATGCTACGCCGGAAATTGCCGACTATCCGTTTACGACGATTACGCCAAATCTTGGCGTCGCAAAGGTCGACGACCATAGCATTTTGATTGCCGATATTCCAGGTCTCATTGAGGGCGCTTCGGACGGCAAAGGTCTCGGCGACCGTTTCCTTCGTCACGTCGAACGCACGAAGGTATTGTTACACTTGATTGATGTTTATTCTGAAGATGCTGGCAAGGCCTATAAGGATATTCGTGGCGAGCTCGCGAAGTATTCCGATGCGCTGAGTGAACGTCCAGAAATTGTCGCGCTTACAAAGTGCGAAGGTCTCGACGAAGAAATCGTGAAGATGCAAATGCAGGCGATTTTGAAGATTAATCCAGATGCAAAAATTTATGCTATTTCTAGCTCTGCGCATCAGGGTTTGACCGATGTTTTGCGCGCGCTCTGGCAGGTGATTGAGGCTAGCAAAGCCGAAGAAACTGCGCCAGTTGCCGCTGAAGAAGAATCTGATATTCCAGTCATTACGCTCGAAGTCAAAGAGCAGAAGCGCCGCGCGCGCCATCAAAAGTATCAGATGGGCGAACGCAATTCGATTCAGCAACTCGATCCGCAGACCGATTATTCCGACGACGATTTTGAAGACTAGCTCTTGACGAATAAGCATAAACGTGATAATCTAGCTTTAAGCTGGTACGCTTCACGGGGTTCCACTGAAATGTGGACAGTGTGGAGACTAGAAACAAAAATAAAAACAGCGGATTAAAACAAACA
>CAMJDZ010000012.1 GCA_946404545.1 uncultured Candidatus Saccharibacteria bacterium | reverse complement strand
GTCCAGAACAGGTTACCCGTGATATTCCGAACGTAAGCGAAGCTGCTCTCCGCCACCTCGGTGAAGACGGTATCGTTACGGTTGGTTCCGAAGTTAAGAATGGTGACGTGCTCGTCGGTAAGATTACGCCAAAGGGCGAACAGGAGCTCAGCTCTGAGGAACGCCTCCTTCGTGCAATCTTCGGCGAAAAGGCAAAGGATGTCCGCGATACTTCCGTCCGTATGAACGGTTCTGATGGCGGTAAGGTTGTCGGCGTTCGTGTTTACACTCGCGAACAGGGCAACGAACTCAAGTCTGGCGTCATTATGCAGATCAAGATTTACGTTGCTGAAATGCGCAAGATTAGCGTCGGCGATAAGCTCGCTGGTCGTTATGGTAACAAGGGTGTCGTCGCTCGTATTCTCCCAGTTGAGGATATGCCATTCATGGAAGACGGTACTCCAGTTGATGTGCTTTTGAACCCAATGGGCGTGCCTTCCCGTATGAACCTCGGTCAGCTCTTTGAGACTCACCTTGGTATGGCAGCTCGCGCTCTTGGCTACAAGGTCACGACTCCGTCCTTCAACTCTGTCCAGGATGACGAAATTAGCAAGCAGCTTGAAAAGGCTGGCTTCAACCGCGATGGTCGCGTCAAACTTTACGATGGTCTCACTGGTGAACCATTTGAAGAACGCATCACTGTCGGTGTTATGTATATGCTCAAGCTCCACCACATGGTCGCGGACAAGATTCACGCCCGCTCTACTGGTCCATACACGATGGTTACCCAGCAGCCACTCGGTGGTAAGGCTCAGAACGGTGGCCAGCGCTTCGGTGAGATGGAGGTGTGGACCCTCGAAGCTTACGGTGCTGCATCTACTCTCCAGGAAATGCTCACTATCAAGTCGGATGACGTCTATGGCCGTGCTAAGGCTTACGAATCCATTATTAAGAACGAAGCAATCGAAGGACCAAAGCTCCCAGAAGGCTTCAACGTCTTGGTGAAGGAACTTCAGGGTCTCGGCCTCAAGGTTGACCTCCTCGACAACGGCGATGCAAAGGATGCAGACCGCGTGATCGAGAAGACGACTGAGGAAGTTGAACGCCAGCGCGATGATTCCGTTATCTACGCTCAGACCGAAAGTGGTAACCCACCAGATGATTTAGGTGATGAGGATGATGGTTTCGAAATCAGCGACTCCGAAGGCAACATCATCGAAGAAGAATTCGACGATGCCGAAGGTGACACCGAAGATGATTACGAACCAGAAATGGAAGATGACGATACAATAACTGATTTAGGGGAGGACCTATAATATGGCTTGGCAAGACAATTTCATTAGCGCCAACGATTTCGACTCTATTCGCCTCTCCGTTGCAAGTGAGGAAGACATCCTCAACTGGAGCTACGGTGAAGTTCTAAAGCCGGAAACGATTAACTATCGTACGCAAAAGCCAGAACGCGACGGTTTGTTCTGTGAGCGTATCTTCGGACCAGTCAAGGATATTAATCCTAACGATCCAAAACTCAAAGGCGTTCGCTCTCGCGAAGCCGCTGTCGATAAAGAAGGCAACCTCGTCACGAAGAGTATCACTCGCCGTGAACGCATGGGTCACATTAGCCTCGCTGCACCAGTAGCACACATCTGGTTCATGCGCAGCACCCCATACACGCTTAGCCTCTTGCTCGACATTACTGCAAAGAACATCGAGAAAGTAGTTTACTTTGCTTCCTATGTCATTATCGATGCCAACCGGGAAGAAATCGACAAGCGCCTCGAGGACCTCGAAGCTACGACCGATGCTGCCCGCCAGGCCATCGCTGCTCGCTACGCTGAGGAATCCAAGGCTGACGGTGCTGACGTCAAGGCTCTCGCTGAGGCTCAGACCAAAGAACTCGAAGAACTCGAAGAAAACTACCGCAAGGAAAAGACTACCCTCACTGGTTTCACTAAGGGTGCCGTCATTTCCGAGATTGATTACCGCAACCTCGAAGACGAAGATAAGGGCTATGAAGACCTCATCACCGTCGAAATGGGTGCTAGCGGTATCGAAAAACTCTTGAAGGAAATCGACCTCGACCAGCTCATTGATGAGCTCCACAAAGAGGCTGAAGAATCCAAGGGTCAGAAACAGAAGAAGATTATGAAGCGCCTCAAGGTGCTCGAAGGCATGCAGTCTGCTGGCATCAAGCCAACTGATCTCATCCTTAACGTTATCCCTGTTATCCCTCCAGATTTACGCCCAATGATTTCGCTCGCTGGTGGTCGCTTTGCAACCTCCGACTTGAACGATCTCTATCGCCGCGTGATTAACCGCAACAACCGCTTGAAGAAGCTCATTGACCTCAATGCTCCAGAAGTTATCTGCCGCAACGAGAAGCGCATGCTCCAGGAAGCTGTCGATGCTCTTATCGACAACAACGCTAGCCGTGGCGGCCGCGCCGCTGCTTCCCAGAACGGTCGCCGCAAGTTGAAGAGCCTTTCTGACCTCCTCAAGGGTAAGCAAGGTCGCTTCCGCCAGAACCTTCTTGGTAAGCGCGTCGACTACTCTGGCCGCTCCGTGATTGTCGTCGGTCCAGAACTCCGCATTAACCAGTGTGGTTTGCCAAAGCAGATGGCACTTGAACTCTTCAAGCCATTCGTCGTCTCTTGGCTCATTAAGAACGAATACGCAAACAACATCCGCTCCGCATCTCGCTTGATTGAGCAGGGCGAAACGATTGTTTGGGATGCACTCGACGAGGTTATCGAAGGCAAGTATGTCCTCCTCAACCGCGCACCATCCCTCCACCGTCTCTCCGTTCAGGCCTTCCAGCCAAAGTTGATTGAAGGTAAGGCAATCCAGCTCCACCCACTCGTTGCAAACGGTTTCAACGCCGACTACGATGGTGACCAGATGGCAGTCCACCTTCCACTTTCCGCTGAAGCTCAGGCTGAGGCAAAGGAACTCATGGCTGCAGGTAAGAACCTCTTGAAGCCAGCTGATGGCGCTCCAGTCCTTTCGATTACGCAGGACGTCGTGTTGGGTAGCTACTACCTCACTTATGAGAAGCCATCCGCACAGACCGAACGCAAGTCTTACACTAGCGTCTACGAAGCTGAGCTCGCCTATGATATGGGCCTCATCCAGCTCCAGACTCCAATTCGCGTTCATACGATGAGCGAAAAGCGCGATACGACCCTTGGCCGCGTCTTCTTCAACGAAGCAATCGCTAAGGCAATCCGCGAAGGTCTCTCTCGCAGCACTAATCTCACCCCAGAACAGATCGAGGAGAGAATCAAGGCTGACTACAAGTATGACAACGAAGTTCAGAACAGCAAGCATTTGAAGAAGGTCATGGCAAACATCCTCGACAAGTTCGGCGATGAAGTTGCTGTCCAGACTGCAGATGCTATCAAGGACCTCTCGTTCAAGTACGAAACTATCGCAGGTATTTCTACTTCCAAGGATGACTACCCAGATTATCCAGAAGTTGAGAACATGATCGCAAAGGGTGAAGGCCAGGCTGCTGCTATCGCACAGCAATTCGATGACGGCCTCCTCACCGAGGAAGAGCGCTATCGCCTCACTGTCGATGCATGGCGCAAGGTCGACGATGAAATCGCAAAGCACGTCAAGGACAACCTTGCTGGTCTCGATACGAACATTTCTATCATGACCAACTCTGGTGCTCGTGGTTCCGCAGGTAACATTAAGCTTGCATCTGCTACGATTGGTATCCAGGTCGACGTGAACAACCGCGAAATCGAGCTTCCAGTTAAGTCTTCGTTCAAGAAGGGTCTCTCGACGCTCGAATCCTTCATCGCAACCCGCGGTGCACGCCAGGGCCAGGTGTCTACGGCACTTCGTACCGCTGACTCCGGTTACCTCACTCGCCGTCTCGTCGATGTGTCCCAGGATGTCTTTACTGTCGAAACTGAGGCAGAAGATCCAGGCTTCCGCATCTACAAGAGCGAAACTGAACACACTGGTATCGGCTTTGCTGATCGTATCTACGGTCGCTACAGCGCAGAACCAGTCGAGAAGTACGGTCTCGAAGCTGACCAACTCATTAGTCGCGAAGTTGCTGAGCAACTCGAAGCTGATGACGAAATCGACAGCCTCAAGATCCAGAGCATTTTGACTACTGAATGTAACGAAGGTGTCCCACGCAAGGCTTACGGTATCGATATGTCGACCCGCCAGCCAGTTGCCTACCACGAACCAGTTGGCGTTATCGCCGCTCAGTCCGTTGGTGAGCCAGGTACCCAGCTTACGCTCGATACCAAGCACTCTTCTGGTCAGGCAGGTTCCGGTGCTATCTCCCGTGGTCTTCCACGCGTTGAGGAGCTTCTCGAAGCCCGTTCGCCAAAGGGTCAGGCCTTCATCGCTACGATTGCTGGTCTCGTCTCCACTTGGGAAGAGGGCCGCAACAATATCGTTCAGGTCACTCCAGAAGCCGGCAAGACCGAAGAATTCAAACTCGAAGGTCGCAAGGCTAAGGTTAAAGACGGCGCAAGCGTCAAGCTCGGCGCAGTTATCGCAAGCAAAGCCAAGGGTGCTGACGCAATCACCGCCCCATTTGACGGTATTGCAGAGCTTACCGATGATGCTATCATCCTCGTGGCTAACGCCGGCTCTCCAATCAAGGTAGCCGTTCCACAGGATTACGCTTTGACCGTCAAGGATGGCGACCATGTCGAACCAGGCGATCGCCTCTCCGAAGGTTCTTTGAATCTCCAGGATCTCATGAAGTACAAGGGCATCGAAGAAACCGAGCGCTATATCCTCAACGATATTCTCGCAATCTACGCTGCTCAGGGTCACGAAATCTCTGCTAAGCACCTCGAAATCATCATCCGCCAGATGTTCTCTCGCGTCATGATTGAGGAATCCGGCGATACCAGCTTTGTCACTGGCGATATCGTCTCTCGCGCTGCTGTTGCAGAAGAAAACGCTCGTGTCGTCGCTGAAGGCAAGAAGCCTGCAGAGTATAGCCAGATGCTTCTTGGTATCTCCAAGGTGTCTATCTACTCTGACTCCTTCCTCTCGGCTGCATCCTTCCAGGATACGACCCGCGTTCTTATCTCCTCGGCCATCTCTGGTCGTGTTGACCACCTCAAGGGTCTCAAGGAGAACGTGATTATCGGCCGCAAGATCCCAGTAGGTACTGGTATTGAAGCGCTCACTACTAATGAGCCTAGCGAAGAAGCCGAAATTGAAGCCGACGTCGAAAATCTCTAATCCGTCACTTTAGCAAAGAGCACCCCTGTTATCGGGGGTGCTTTTTGTTGCGCAACAGGGCAGAATAGTGGTATAAGCATTGACATTTTGAGCAATCTGTGATATAATGTAGGCACAGCTCGTAATAGGAGTTTCTCTTAGAGTTACTCTGAGCTAGTACATGAAAAGAGGAGGTGAAGAAAGTATGTTAAAGTATCTCTCTTCATTAAAAGGATTCAACGTCGTAATTGGCGTGCAATACTTTTCAGTGTTAGCACTGCAAGTATTTCTCGCCATGCTATTGGTTAAGCCAATCTGCGGATATGATGGCTCTACCGCCAAAGTCGCAGAAAATGCCACAGGCGCAGTAGCCGAAGCCGCAAAGCTCGATAGCAGAGTAATCGTAACAGCCGTAGTGGTTGCGACAATTATACTGTTTATCGTTGGCTATTGTATGGCAAAATCGTTCAATGTTTGGACTGCATTTGCAGGCGAATATGTAGCGCTTCTGCCATTAACAACCGGTTTATCTGTACTGTTTGGAGGCTATAGAGGCTTCATTCAGGCAGCGGCTGTTCTCGCCATCGGCATAGTCCTTACAATCATCTTGGTTGCATTCAAGCCTGACTTGTTTGATGTGAAGGATAAAGCGAAATCGCTTATTCCGATCGTATTCATCATTCTCGCCGTAGAAATAGTAGGTGTTTGCTGCAAGTGGATAGGATTTGACCTTATTAGGTTTATCATCGTTCTCGCTTGTGGAATTCACTATGCTATTTGTTGGCGTAAGGCTGCAACCCTTAATCCCCGCACACAGCTTGGTCTGGTAGACGGTGGTACGATGGTTATATTGGCGCCCTTCGAGAAGTTCTCAATTCTTACAAAGAGTTTTGGTTCATTCCACCCTTATAAGAAGATAAAGGACTGGCTCAATAGCAAGATGTCATAATCCGCCCCTGTGATGCCTCGCTTGGTTTTCTATTAGAAGCCAGCGGGGCATTTTTTTATGCTAAAATATACATAAGTATTTGGAGGAAAAAATGGAGGATTTTGATTTTTTGCAGGACGGCGATGTTTACCTCGACGCCGCTTGCCAATCCTTGCGCCCACGCCCGGTGATTGAGGCGCTCAATCGCTACTATACCGAACACAACTCGTGCGGTGAACGCGTAAAGTATGCCTGGGGCCGCAAGACTGACGAACTCGTCGAAGATACGCGCGATGCGCTTTTGAAGTATTTGAAGCTCAAGGGCAAGGACTATTTTGTGTCCTTTACGCTCAATACAACCTACGGCATTAATCTCCTCCTTGATCAGATTGACGCGAAGCATTTCGCGAAGGTGATGACTTCCGATATCGAGCACAACTCTCCATTCCTCTCGACCATGACTTTTGCGCGCCGTCATAATTTGCCGCGCGAGGTGATGATACGCGAACGTGATGGTTCGATTAATCTTGCTAATTATGATTTTAAAAAGGCGCTCGTCGTCGTTAATGCTGCGTCAAATATTGATGGCCGCGTACTTGGTAATCTCAAGGAACTCGTCAAAACTGTCCATAAGCAGGGCGGCGTGATTATTATTGATGCTGCACAGGCAATGGCGCATAGTTCGGCGATTCTCGAAAAGACTGAAGCGGACGCAATCTGCGGCTCCGCGCACAAGATGTATGCACCGTCGCTTGGCTTTATGATTATCCGTCGCGACTTGATGAAACTTATTGACACGACCTTTATTGGCGGCGGCATGGTTGACGATGTAGATAAGGAAAAGTATCAGCTTTCTGCTGAGTCGCCAAATCATGCCTACACGAAGTTCGAGTCTGGCCTCCAGGCTTGGGGTGAAATTATTGCCTTCGGTGAGGCAATTAAGTGGCTCGAAAAGCGCAGCAAGGAAGACAAAAAGCGCCTCGCTGAATGTAGTCAGCGCCTCTTTGACTTCTTGAAATCTCAACCAAAAGTCCATCTCGTGAATGAGGCAGCCAACCCGACCACGACTTTCTATATCGAAGGACTCGATAGTCATATGCTCGGTGCTGCGCTCAGCAATGAGGGCATTATGGCGCGCACTGGCTATTTCTGCGTCCACTATTATTTAGATCATGTTATGCATTATCCGCCGCTCATTCGTTTCTCGATGGGGTACCATACGCGCTCGGCGGACATCGATAAAACGATTGAAATTCTCGAAAGGATTTTGGGCTAATGGTTTGCATTGCGGCATTTATTATTCTCTGTCTCATGTCGGTCGTCGTCGCGTTTTTGTCGATTTTCCGTCGCGACATCGGTAAACGCTGGTGGAAGACATTCAAGAAGGCCTGGGGCTGCGTTGGCAAGCGCATCACGCTTCAAAAATGTGAAACCGGCTTTAAGGAAGATATTAAGACCTCGATTCTTGCGAAAGTTATCGTTAAAAAGCCGAAACTCGTGAAGCCAATTTCGGCTGCAATCGAAGTTGTTGCGGTGCTCATTGTGCTCGTGACGGTCTGGTCGGTCATAGAGGGCGCAAAAGCCGGTCTCGCGCTCTGGTCACTTGGTACCTGCAACGTCCAGCGTCCAGAAGCTTGCGCGCTCGGCGCCGAGGTTTGTAGCATCGACGGCGATTCGGGCCCAAAGAACCCAATCGAAGCAGTCGGCTACTGGTTCTCGGACTGGGGCGAAATTTTCTCCGCCATTCCAGACAAATTCCGTGACTGGGATAATGAGACCCTCGACTTTAATGGCGTCCAGCTCTTTGCTGACTTAAAGAAAAACACGCCGCGCGCAATCGATATTCTCGATCCGGGCTGCTCCGTCTGTCTCCAGTCCTTCCGTGCGCAAATTGCCGATGATTTCTTTGGCCACTACAATGTCTTGCTCGTGCCATTCCCAATCCAGGATGGCGACGGCAACTATAAGTTCCCGAATTCAAAACTCATTACCGAGTATGTTTTGGCGGCCGCAATGCAGGGCGTGCCAGATGACTACAAGGGCGACAAATCCCCGGCCTTTGATATCATGAAGCGCATATTTACAGAGAAAAATGAGGACAAGAAAAACTGGCAAGCCATCTTCAATAACTTCTATTCGAACGAAGAAGCAGAAGCGGAACTCTTGAAATGGTTGACGGAATTTGGGTATAACACCGAAGAAGTTGCGCAAATCAAGGAGAAGGCCGCTTCGGAAGAAGTCGCTAAAATGATTGCTCGCAATAATGATCTCGTCGTCAACAATATCCACGCCAAGGGCATCCCGACGATGATTTATAACGGTAAAAAACATACAGGAGCGTACGAAAAATGATGGAATGGTATCACTCGGTCTGGCTAGGTCTCACGCAGGGCGTCACGGAATTTATCCCGGTCTCTAGCTCTGGCCACCTTGAAGTCGTCCAGCAGGTAATGGGCGGCCGTAGTGCTGACTTCCACCTCTTCTTGGAATTTATTAATCTCGGTACTTTGCTCGCGCTGCTCATTTTCTATCGCAAGCGCATCTGGCAGATTTTGATCGATATTTTCAAAAATCATAATTTCCGCCTCGCCATTAACGTGATTATTACGACCATCCCGGCCGTGATTGCGGGCCTCTTACTTTCAGACATTATCGAGAGTAACTGGTTCTTCTCGAACATGATTGTGATTGCTTGCGCGATGGCGCTCATCGGTATTGCAATGCTTGCAGTTGACCGCTTGCCAAAGATGTCGAAACTACGAGACGAGAACTGCATGACGAAACCGCGTGCTTTGCTTGTTGGTCTTGCGCAGTGTGTCGCGTTAATCCCAGGCACTTCGCGTTCCGGTTCGACGATTGTCGCCGGTCGCATGGTCGGTATGGACAGCAAAGCCGCTGCCGATTATTCGTTCCTTGCTAGTATCCCTATCATGTTTGGCGTGATGGTAAAATCGCTCCTTTCGAGCTCTTCGCGCGAATATATCGCAGCGAACGTTTCGATGCTCGCACTTTCGAATGTTGTTGCCTTCATTTCTGGCCTCATCGCGATTCATTTTGTGATGAAATATCTCCGAAAAAAGAATTCGCTTCGCCCGTTCGGCATCTACCGTATTGTGCTCGCACTCGTCATTATTGTTTTCGAGCTTATCAGATAGCACTCCTATTGACATTGTGGTAAAATATTGTTGTGAATATAGATAAAATCCGAAATTTTTGTATCATTGCGCACATCGACCATGGTAAGTCGACGCTTGCTGATCGCATGCTCGAACTTACTGGAACGGTCGAAAAACGCGAGATGAAATCGCAGCTCCTTGACTCGATGGAACTCGAGCGCGAAAAGGGCATTACGATTAAGCTCACGCCGGCGCACATGCATTGGAAGGATTATACTCTCAATCTTATCGATACGCCGGGGCACGTCGACTTTTCTTATGAGGTTTCCCGCAGTCTTCAGGCTGTTGAGGGCGCGATTTTAGTGGTTGACGCTACGCAGGGCATCCAGGCGCAAACGCTCGCGAATGTTTATCTCGCGCTTGAACAGGACCTCAAAATTATTCCAGTGATTAACAAGATTGATTTGCCGGCCAGCGACGTTCCGCGCGTTTCGGCCGAGATTGTGAATTTGCTTGGCTGCGACGAGTCTGAGATTATTAAAGTTTCCGCGAAGACTGGCGAGAATGTCGACCAGGTGCTCGATGCAATTGTAGAGCGCGTGCCAGCGCCAAAGCAGAGTAATGGCAACGAGCTCAAAGCATTGATTTTTGATTCCTATTTTGATGATTATCGTGGCGTAGTTTTGTACGTTCGCATTTTTGAAGGTAGTTTGCCGAAGAATGCGAATATTCATATGATGGCGACCGGCAGTAATGATATTGCGCTCGAAGTTGGCGTTTTGAATCCGAAAATGTCGCCACGCAACGAGCTTTCGACCGGCGAGATTGGCTATATCGTGACGAATTTGAAGGCAACGCGCGAAGCGAAAGTTGGCGACACAGTGACACTTTCGAAAGCGCCGGCCAATGAAGCATTGCCGGGCTACAAAAACGTTCACCCGTTTGTCTATGCGGGCTTCTTCCCGGTTAGTAACGACCAGTATAAAGATTTGAAAGAAGCGCTCGAAAAACTTTCGCTCAGCGATTCGGCCTTGCAATTTGAGCCGGAGAATTCGCCGGTGCTCGGCTTCGGTCTCCGCATTGGTTTCTTGGGGCTTCTCCATATGGATATTATTCGCGAGCGTCTCGAACGCGAGTTTAAGCTCGACCTTATCGTGACAAACCCGTCGACTGACTATCATGTGACTTTGACGGACGGCACTGAGCTCGACATTCGCTCGGCTTCAGACTTGCCGGACGTGAGCCGCGTGGCGGAAATTCGCGAGCCGTGGGCAAAGGGCGAAATCATCACGCCGAAAGAATATATTGGCTCGATTCTCGAATTGATCGTCTCAAAGCGCGGTGTCCAAAAGAACATCTCTTATATCGATACGCGTGCGCTCATTGATTTTGAGGCGCCAATGGCAAATTTGCTTACTGACTTTTATGATCAACTCAAATCTGCAACGAGCGGCTATGCCTCATTTAATTACGAGCTTGGTGGTTATCATGCCGAGGATCTCGTTCGTATTGATTTTCTTGTTGCTGGCGAACGCATTGACGCGCTTAGCGTGATGGCGCACCGCAGTGAAGCTGACGGCATCGGTCGCGTTGTGACGAAGAAGCTAAAAGAAGTTATCCCGCGCCAAAACTTTGAGGTTGCACTTCAGGCTGCAATCGGTGCGCGTATTATTTCGCGCGAAACGCTCGGCGCTTATCGCAAGGACGTGACAGTCAAGATTCATACTGGCGACCGCGACCGCAAAGCGAAGCTCGTCGAAAAACAGAAGCGTGGCAAAGCCCGCATGAAGCGCTTCGGTAAAGTAGACATCCCATCAGATGCATTTACCGTGATGCTTAAACGCGACAATTAATTATTTTGAGTAGCAAGTTTGGCGAGTTCGTCGATTACTTCGGCGAATACTTCGTCGCGCGTGCCCATTGCCTTGACGGAGGCAAGCAGGCCGAGCTCGCGGTAAGTGTTGATTACCGGCATAGTTTTTTGAACAAATTCGGAGATACGATTATCGAGGATGGATTTTTCGCGGTCATCGCTGCGTTCGCCGCGATCGCCAAGCTGTTTTGAAACATCCCAGCGTTTGCGGGCTTCTTCTTCGGAGATGTTAAGAAGAATCGTCGCCTTGATTTCGTGACCGCCCGCGCGTGCGGCGTCCATGACTGGACCTTCTTCGCCTTCCCAGCGACCGACACTGCTGAGTACGAGCGGGAAGCTAGCAAGCTCTTCGCGGCTAAAATATGGCAAAATAATGCTACGGAAAGTCTCAGTCGGTGCGAGGTTGCCGGCGCCAATCTCTTTTGCGAGCGAGGAATCTTCTTTTTCGGCAGCACGGAGAATTAAACCCGAGCTCAAAAACTTTGCACCGAGCGTTTCGGCGAGACGGACACCAACAGTGTCTTTACCGGAAAACGGTAAGCCAAAAACATTAATACTGCCAGTTCCGAGCCATTCTTTGATTAAAGTGATTTTCTGATCCATGCTATCTCCTAAAAACTTAAGCGCTTTCGCGCCTTTCATGGTATCATTGTAGCATGAACGACGATAATTCGCAGTCAGATGAAGAGCTTATCCAAGAGATAAACGCCGAGGGGCAGCAACCGCAACAGCCGCTCGCGGAAAAAATCGCCGAAAATAATCCGTTCATCAAGATGGGTGCGGCGACTTATCAGAATGTGCAGACGCAGAGTCTCGTAAAATCTTCGCGCGAAGAAGCGGGCGAGCAGCTTGCCGCAATCAATGCACGTAATGCGGAAATCATGCACCAGCAACAGGTTGCGCAGAATGTCACGAAAGTGAAACGCACGGGGTTATATATCACAATTGGCATAATTTTTGCCGCAATCCTCGCGGCCATTATTTGGCTCCTCGCAGGTGTTTTGTCTTCGAGCCATGGCGGCATCGCGCCGGCTACCGAAGAAGAAGACGAACCGACGATTACTTATGAAGAAATCGATGGCTATAAGTGCACGAGCAAGCGCTGCTCAAAGATGACCACTATCGACAAGACTCGCTTTATCGTTCATGACGGTACGCAGTTCTACATCTACGACACGAAGGCAAAGAAAAAGACTAATACGGCCATTCCGGAACGCGAATACCACGCAATTACAACGTTTAAGTGGGGCGACAATCAACTCGCTATTCTCGATCCAGAATCGGAAAAATCCGCGCTTTACTCGATTACGAACAACCTCGTTTTGACGGAGTTTGTTTACGACGACTTCGTAAAGGATATTAACGATTCAGCTTACGACAGTATGAAGAACGTCGAGGGTTCTTATATTGTTGCGAAGGCTGGTTCTGGCGTGCGCCTGATCAATATCGCGACCGGTAAAGAAATGGTGCGCGGCGCTAAGCGCGTCTTTGTTCGCGAGAAGTATTACTTTGGCTATGAAACGGACGGTACGGTGCGCGCTTATACTGAAACAGGTAAAAATATCACCGTAATCAAGCAGGGCGACAGCACTTTTGTGCGTAGCGGTACACTCGTTGTGGTTTCGGGCGAATTCGATAGCTGCATCTTCTACGATGCAAACGGCGAGCAAATCAGTGAAGGCCCCGTTTATCTAGAAGTCTACAACAATATCAGCCAGAATTATGCGGCTGCGCTCAAAAAAGATAGCCGTTACTTTCAGATTCCGACGAACAATTAGCACTCGCTTGCCTTAGAGTGCTAATTCGGTGTATAATATAAGCATATGACCGAACGTCAAAAACAGATTTTATATGCCATTATTGAAGAATATGCTGAGCTTGCGACGCCAGTTGGTTCCGTAACGCTCGCGAAGCTTTTTGATTGTTCGTCCGCGACGATTCGCGCCGAGATGGTGAAACTCGAGCAGATGGGCTACATTATGCAGCCACATACCTCGGCGGGCCGTATTCCGACCGACGCAGGCTATCGTCTTTATGTGAACTCTTTGCAGGAAAATCTTGATCATACCGAGAAGAATACCGAGGAGTCTGAACCAGTTTCGAGCGACCGCACGACCAAGGCGCTCGCGACCCGCATTCAGGCGCAGACGCGCGCAGATTATGCGATTCGCACCGCCGTCGATAGCCTCGTTGAGCTTACTGGTAACCTCGGCCTTGCTACGATTGGCGATCAGCTTTATATTTCCGGTTTTGGCGGCCTCTTTGCGCAGCCAGAATTCATCCAGAATGCGCAGGTCCAAGCCGTTGGCCAGTTGCTAGATAATATCAAGCCATGGCTCCAGGAAGTCCAGCCAAACGAGGCGATTAATGTTTATATTGGTTCAGAAAATCCAGTTGGCAAAGCGTCAAATGTTTCTTTGATTGTGTCGCGTTTCCGCTCGCCGTATTCCGATCGTAGCTATATCGGCGTGCTTGGCCCAACCCGTCAGTCCTACAAGCGCGTGATGTCGCTCGTGCGCCATGCTGGTTTAATGTTAGAGGAGGTATTATATGACGAATAAAAAAGCCGATGAATCTGCGGCAAAAATTGCAGAGCTAACTAACGACCTTCAACGCACCCGCGCCGATTTTGAGAACTATCGCCGCCAGGTAGAGCAGCAGAAACTCCAATATGGAAATGTTGTCAAAAATACAACAATTATGAAATTTTTGCCATTGCTCGATGATTTGGATCGCGCAATTGCTGCCAATGAAGCACTTCAGCCGCTTGCAAAGAACCTCGAGAAAACCTTGAATGAATTGAAGCTAGAGCGTGTCGAAAGCGCTGCTGGCACACCGTTCAATCCTGACATGCACGAAGCCGTAATGGTTGAAGGCGATGGTGAAAAAGAATTAATCGCAGAAACTCTACGTGCTGGCTATCGCTACGAAGGCGAGCTTATCCGCCCAGCTATGGTAAAAGTAACTCGTCAATGAAAATCTCGGTAATTACATTATTCCCAGAGATGTTTGACAAGGTTTTTAACCAGTCGATGCTCTGGAAGGCGCAGGACAAAAAGCTCGTAGAATTCGAGCTGATTGATTTGCGCCAATTTGGTCTCGGTCCGCGTCACCAAGTCGACGACACGCCATATGGCGGCGGCGACGGCATGCTGCTCAAGCCTGAGCCGATTTTTGCTGCCGTTGAAGACGCAAAGACGCGCAATCCGGATGCGAAGGTTGTTTTGATGACGCCGAAGGGTAAGATTTGGGATCAGGCCCGCGCAACTGAGCTCGCAAATTCTGGCGATAACTATATCTTTATTTGTCCGCACTATGAAGGCTATGATGAGCGCATTCTAACACTTGTCGACTATCAGGTTTCGATTGGAAAATTCATCCTCACTGGCGGCGAATTGCCGGCGATGACTGTAATTGATTCGATTGTTCGCCTCATTCCAGGCGTGCTTGGCGGCGAAACCAGCGCCGAGATTGAAAGCTTTTCCGATGGCGACAACTACGAGTATCCACAATACACTCGCCCGGCAGAATTCCGTGGCATGAAAGTGCCGGAAGTTTTGCTTAATGGCAACCACGGCGAAATCGCCAAATGGCGCGCCGAAAACGCCCCGAAAACCGCGAGCGAAAAATAGCCGCTTATGCTAGAATAAAAGTATGAAAAGGAGGCCGATAATTGCGATAGGCGCTATTTTTGCTATCATCGCTATTGTTGGTGCTTCTTGGGCGATTAGTCAGGACTTGACTACAATTAATAATAATCTTGCAACGGCAGGCTATCAGACAACCTTTACTGAGGAATTTTCGTCGCCGGCAAACTGGATTACTTGTCAGACCGTCCCAAAAACTATTACTGTAACGAACAATTCCGATGTCGACGTAGCGGTGCGCGTTAAACTCGACGAAGACTGGATCGCAGCGGATGGCACGACGCATTTACCGCTAACTTCTGCGGCTTCTGGTTTTACGATGGCGCTTATTAATTTCACTTCTAATTCTGGCTGGACACAGGACGGCGCATATTACGTCTATGATATAGACTTGGCTCCAAATGCAACGACTAGCTCGCTGATGACGGGCGTGACGCTGAACTGCGACGCAAACTTGAGCGAAGACGCGGATGGCGCGTATGCTGGTGCAGAATATCACCTGAAGGCAACAATTCAAACAATTCAGGCGGACAAAAAGAGTGAGTGGCGCACGTTATATAACGCCATCGCTTCGCAAGTGAATGCGCCTTCGAACATCAATTTTACGCAGAAAGCGCTAAAAACTAGCGATTCGCTGGTTGCTAACGGGAACGGCGTAAATAAATATACAGAAAATGGCGCAGATGTCTATTATTATCGCGGCGAAATTGATGATAATAATGTGATTTGGGCGGACATTTGCTGGAAGATAGTTCGTACTACCGGAACTGGCGGTGTGAAAATGATATATAACGGTGAGCCTACGACCGTCGGCGCGACGAGGCAGTGTAACGCTACTGGCATTGATACGCAAATCAATGCTGCTGCATACTCGTTCAATGCTGATACTAAATCTCCTGCCGATGTGGGATACATGTACGGCGCACGAATAACCTATCAGAAATTATATGCCGATAATAGAATATTTACTTTTAGTAATGATGTTTCAAAGAACGGCAATATTTATACTCTAGACACGAGCCCCGGCCAGTCTATTTCCGGTACTTGGGCGAATGAGCGCTTAAACTCTGCCGTAAGATATCACTATTTCTGCACCGATGGAGCTACTTCTTGTGATAATACCAAAATCGGCTATATATACCACTATGGTTTTAGTGACCCTATTACCTATCTTCCGGTAGATGGCTATACGGATATTGAAGCGATGAAGGACGCTATGTTCATGAATACTAATGATAGCATCGCAAAATCTACTATAGAATCCTGGTTTGAAACTAGAAATCTCGACGGCCACATCTCTGGCTCTCGTAATTATGAGGATGAACTCGAAGATGCGGTCTTTTGTAATGATCGTAGCTACTATTCTGGCGCGCTAAAAGGAAAAGACGAGAGCGGGCTTGACCTGTACTGGGTATATCATGGTGCTTATGGGCGCAATTTTGTTGAAAATGCTCAAGGGAATGTAGAGCCATCGCTAGACTGTACTAACCCTAGAGACTCCTTTCGGGTGTCTAATAGCGTTGCCAGGCTAAAACACAAGATAGGCCTCGTTACCGCCGACGAACTTACTTTAGCTGGTATCACCACCTGGTCTGACGCCAACTATAGTGCCGGCCATACTTCGTATATCTACTCTGGATACAATTCGCGATCGGCTTCGCCAATTGGCTATAGTAGTCTAAATGTGGTCCATGCCGTATGGGACGATGAGTTGTTCGACACTTATGTTAATTATGAAGGTTACGGTTTGCGTCCAATGGTTTCGCTAAAAGCAGGGACGGAGTTCGCTTTTGGCACCGGTCTAAAGACGGATCCGTATATTGTTCCATAGTATAATATTTATATGGATTTGGCTGCGCCAATCGAGGAGGTAAAGGGCATTGGTCCGAAAACGGCCGAGCTTTTGCATAAGGCTGGCATTTTTATGCTCCGCGATTTGGTCTATCATTTGCCGCGCGATTATGAAAATTTTCAGCAGGCCCAAAACATCGCTGATTTGCGTCCAGGCAAAGTCACGGTGCGCGCTCGCGTCGAAGACATCGCGACACGCCGCATTAAGCGCCTAACGCTTACGGAAGCAACTCTCCGCGACAAGACCGGAGCAATTAAGGCAATCTGGTTCAATCAGCCGTATCGCACAAAACAATTCTCTGAACAGGGTGAGTATTATTTTAGTGGCAACATGCAGCTGAGCTACGGCCGTTATCAATTGCAGAATCCGTCTGCAGTGAAGGCCGACGAATATGATGCGCCGGCGACCGATAAAATCCAGCCGATTTATCCGGCGCGCGGCACAATCAAGTCGCCAGATTTCAAGAAATTCATTGCGGGACTGCATAATCAAATTGCACTGACACCAGATATGCTTCCGAATTATCCTGGCCGCGCCGAGGCGCTTCTCGACGTACATTTCCCGGAGACAATCGAGCAGGCGAAAAAAGGCCGTGAATATTTGGCGGTTGAGGAATTATTCGAATTATTGCTCGCGGCGCGCTTGAACCGCGAAGAGAACCAGAAGCTCCGCACGGCGCCGATTAAGACTGATATGGCGAAGTTCAAAGACTTCGTGACACGTTTGCCGTTTAAGCTCACCAATGCGCAGCGCGTGGCTACCTGGGAGATTCTGCAGGATATGGAGAATGATATTCCGATGAACCGTTTGCTTCAGGGCGATGTCGGCTCAGGCAAAACGCTCGTTGCGGCACTCAGTGCCTATGCGGCGGCCGGAGCGGGCTTTCAGACGGCCCTGATGACGCCAACCGAAGTACTCGCAACTCAACATGCTGAGAGCCTCAGTAAACTCTTTGGTGATAAACTTCGCATCGCATTACTAACCGGTTCGACGAAGCGTAAACCAGAGCTCAAAAAGCACATCAAGGCCGGGGAAGTTGACCTTGTAATTGGTACGCACGCACTTATTACTGACGACACCGAATTCAAGAATCTTGGCCTCGCGATTATTGACGAGCAGCATCGCTTCGGCGTGGTGCAGCGTCAGAAATTGCTTGCCAAAGCCCGTACGATGCCGCATCTCCTCTCGATGACGGCGACGCCGATTCCGCGCTCTCTGCAACTTACGATATTTGGCGACCTTGCCGTCTCGGTGCTCGATGAATTGCCAGCCGGCCGCCAGCCAATTACGACGCAAATTGTCTCGCCAGTCTCGACGAAGCAGATGTGGGCGGCGGTCGAAAAAGAGCTCAAGGCGAAGCACCAGGCTTACTACATTTGCAAGAAAATCGACGACAAGGGCGAGTCGGAGCTTAAGTCCGTGAAGGCGGAGGTGCAGAAGATTGCGCATCAATTTCCAGATTACAACGTCGCGTATTTGCACGGCAAAATGAAGCCGGCCGAAAAAGATGAGATCATGACACTCTTTGCGAGCGGCGAGATCGATATTCTCGTTTCGACGACAGTCGTCGAAGTCGGCGTGAATGTACCAAATGCGACCGTGATGGTAATTGCCGATGCTGACCAGTATGGCCTCAGCCAGCTCCATCAGTTACGCGGCCGTGTTGGACGTGGCGCCGCGGCCAGCTATTGTTATTTGATTTGCTCGTCGACCGACGCGCCAACCAAGCGCATTCGCGAGATCGAGCGCTCGCAGGATGGCTTTTATCTCGCGGAAGTTGATCTGAAATTGCGCGGTCCGGGCGAGATTTATGGCTCGCTTCAGCACGGCGCATTAGACCTCCGCATTGCCTCGATTACCGATACGAAACTCGTTCATCGCGCCGACCAGCTCGTGAAGGACTTCCTTAAGCAGAAGCTGAATGTGCTAGAATATAAGGAGCTGAGCGCGGCTGTCAGAAAATATCAGCGCTTAACCACTTTGAACTAATATGTACGCAACGCTAGACATCTTCGAAAACTCCAAACATTCAGGCAAGTTGATTGGCGTCCACCAGAAACTGGACAAGGCCGCTCGTAAGCTTTTGACGCGTAAAATTAAGGGCATTGACGGCTCATTCCCGGATATTAAAGAGATTTTGCATTTTGAAGGCTCGCGCGGGCCAGACGGCATCAAAAAGAAGTCGCCAGGCGTCGACGATCCAGATTATTTCATCGTGCCAGGAAAAGATGACGGGGTTCTTTTTGAAATCGTAATGAATCACCAGCACAATCTCATGGAGGCTCTGAAAAATAAAAACCGCGAGCGTGCCGCATTTGAGGCGGCCTGGATGGCGCATGCTTTGACTGATGCTCTGACGCCAGCTCATCACTATCCATATCGCCAAGTCGTTGATGAGCTCATGACCGATAAGGACTACAAGAAACTCTTCGGCCATCCGATTAAAGGTATTATGCGCGGCGAAACGCTCCTGCAGGCGGCGCGCAACAACTGGCTGTATTGGGGCGCCGGTGGCGTGATGACAAAACACATTGCTTACGAGTATGGCGTGGCTTATATTATTGCGCCGATTAGGCTCGACCGCCTCATGCCAAAGCAGCTCAGTAGTGAAGAATTGAAGAATATTGATTTGAAAAAGGAATTTTACGCCGCACTCGAGCGCATCGATTCTTTAAAAATGTATCAGCATTTTCTCGATTCAGGCTGGACGACGCAACTCGCGGTCGAAACGCGCGAGATTTTGATTCCGGAAATTGTACGCCTAATTGTGATTGGTTGGGCGTCTTCGATTGAATTAGCGAAGGGAGGGCAAAATGCCAAGAAAAAATAATCAAATCCGGATTATTTCCGGCAAATTCGGTGGCCGTTTGATCGACACGCCAAAAACCGACAAAACTCATCCGATGGGCGATCGTGAACGCGCAGCGATTTTTAATCGTCTCCGCGGCGATATTGCTGGCAAAGTCATTCTTGATGCATTTGCCGGTAGTGGCGCGATTGGTCTCGAGGCTTTGTCGCTTGGTGCTGATAGCGTAGATTTTCTCGAAAACAATCAGAAGGCTACAAAAGTCATCAAGGCCAACGTGGCAAAATTCAAGCTCGAAGCGCAGGGCAAAATCGTGCGCAAACTCCAAAAAGAATACGACATCATTTTTGCCGATCCCCCATATGATAACCCGCAGTATGAATATATTGAGGAAATTCTAAAATCTCTCAAGCATGGCGGGATTTTCGTGCTTTCGCACCCAGAATCGCCGGCGCCATGGGAATTCCGTGGCTTAAGCCTCTTTAGCGACAAAAGCTACGCCGCTGCGCATATCAAATTGTATCAAAAACTCTAGAAGAGAATATATTCGCGAATCCAGTCCTGTAGTGCTGCGGAGTCGTTATAGAGCGGCTCGTCTTCTTTTGCATCTGCATTGAGCCAATCGACAACTTCGCCGTCATGGATTAATGCGACGGACGGAGTGTATTTGATTTTTTCGTGGAGCGAAGTTTCTTTCGCGTCGTCCCAATATAGGTGATAATACTTGAACTGCATATCATCCGGGAAGCCGGATAGACTGACGCGCATTTCGCTCGTTTTGATGCAACCCGGCTTATCGACCATGACGATGAAAGATTTTTTGTCGCGGATTAGCTGCTCGTACTTGTCTTTGTCGATAAGGATTGATTCGCTCTCGCCGTAAAGCTCGTCATCAAGGCGGAATTGTTTGCCGGTAAGAGACGGAATTATTAGAGCGATGATAATCGCGACTGCGAAAAACAACGTCAGGGAAATGGATGCAATGATGATGTGTTTGCGTTTCATTTCTTAGTTAACTTCGAAAAGTCGATATCGTGGTATGGGATTTTCCAGAAGGCGAATTTCTTCACGCCGTTGTCGTCCTGCGTAATGGTCTGAACGTTATTCTTGCCCTCGTAGTACCAATAACCGCCAACGTTATAAATATTGTTGCCATTCCAACCAAGATCGACGAGAAGCTGTTTGGTTGCACCGGCATAACCGCCACCACCACACATCAAGAAAATGATTTTGTCCTGCGGGAAGAGGTCTTTGAGAATTTGAAGTGATTCTTTGTAATTTGCCGTAAGCTTACCGCCCGCGTCACGCGTGAAGAGTGTGTCTCCGGAATAAGTTTTGCCGACTGCTTCTGGCAAATCGATGTTTACCAAATATGGGAGCGGTATAACTTCGAAGCCTTTGATTAGGCCGGAAAGATAGCGGTCACCGCCGATTGCTTCGTAATTGGCTGGATCCTCGAGCATGCGCATGTCGCGATAAACTGCGTCGCTGCGGCCGAGGTATTTGTCGATATTAGATTCATTGATGTTTTTGTCGATGCCAAGTTCGCCGCGTTGGCCTTCGGAAACTTCTGGTCGCGGTAAGGTCGGCAAGCCTTGATTGCTCGCGATGAACCATCCACAGAAGTAGCTGGCGGCAAGTGCAATTAAAGTAATAATTGGGATAAGATATTTCTTTGAACTGCTCATAATTCAATTGTAAAACAGCCCGGCGCGGCTGGCAAATCGCGACGTAGTAGGTTATACTAAAAGAAATAATTAAGTGAGGTAGATAATGTTTGATTTGTCTGGAAAAGTAGCCGTGGTGACTGGTGCTAGCTCTGGTCTCGGTGTTCAGATGGCGACCGCTTTTGCGCGCCAGGGTGCTGATTTGGTAATTTTGGCTCGCCGCGTTGAGCGCCTTGAAGAATTTGCCGAAAAACTACGCAAGGAATTCAAGGTAAAGGTTTTGCCGGTTAAATGCGACGTTACCTCGACTGACGACATCAACGCCGCTGCCGAGGCTGCTGAAAAAGAATTTGGCAAGGTCGACATCTTGCTCAACTGCGCCGGTTCATCCAAAGACAAAGGCGTCGTCGATATGACTGACGACGAATGGGATTTTACGATTGCAACCGATGAGACGAGCGTCTTCAAGATGACCCGTGCCTTCGCGCGCATTATGCAGAAGAATAAGTATGGCCGCATTATCAACATCGCTTCGATGTACGGTCTCGTTGGCAATACCGAGATCCATACGGTTGCTTACCACGCCTCAAAGGGCGCCGTCGTGAACTTCACGCGCGCCGTGGCCGCAGAGCTTGCAACTGACGGTATCACTTGCAACGCAATCTGCCCAGGCTACTTTGAGACCGAGCTTACGAAGGCCGTGCTTGATACCGAGAGCTTCCAGGCGTTTGCAAAGACGCATGTTCCAATGCAGCGCTATGGCAAGCCGGGCGAGCTCGATGCCGCTGCAGTGTTCCTCGCATCCGATGAGGCACGCTACGTCACTGGTGCAATCTTGCCAGTTGACGGTGGCTATACCTGTATTTAGATTTACTCGGAAAACAGAAAGCCCCCGGCATGACGTCGGGGGTTTCTATTTTAGTAAAGAAGCGAGACGAGTTATTGTCTAATTTACCTTCAGTTGGCTCTTAGAATTCAATTTTACTGAGCCATTTTTTAATTAAATCGTTTTCGTCGACTCTGATCGACATATGATAGCCGCCAATATTATTGTGGCAGTGCTGCTGATAGTAAGGCTCTGGATATGCCCAGATATTCAACTCTTCCGGCATTGTTGCGATGAGTTGTTCTTTGATTTGTTTCTTGAATTTGCTGCCGTGAGCCTCGCAATAACTGCGACAAGCGTCTGTAATAGTCGCAAATCTTTCAACTTTGCCAAGCATAAAATAAACCTTGAATGAACTACCAGTCCATTCACATCTAGTAAGCTTTCTAGTTTTAAAACCATATAAATCTTCTTGCATAGACAATTCCTCCTTACGAGTAATGCAAGCGGGCTTAGGGGTTCTATATGTGATATCTAGCTTCTTTACTTTTAATGAACCTGCCGAAAACGGGCACGAACTAATATTATTATAAAACGAAAATTCGAATTAGACAAGCTTACGCTTGCACTAAACCGATGTCAATTGTTATGATATCTCCAAGCCCGTTGGGAGTACATTTGGAAGCCGTTCGGATTTTCGCTAAGGAGGTGATGATAGTGAGCCGTTCTGCAGCAGGATTTCGTTTTACATGTAAAGCGTGCGGAGTTCCTCATCTGTTAATTAGTAATAATATGCATGATGGAATTCGCGTTCCTTGTTATATCGACGAGGACAAGATCGAGACGTACGAAGAGAGAGATTTTGTATTTTGGCATGGATTCGTGGATATGTTTAGCTGTATAGTATATGCCAAGGATTGACGATCCCTTCGCTCATTTAACATTGAGCGCCCCTAAATGGGGTGCTTTTTTAAAGCCAAAAGCACGGCACAAGAAAGCCCCCGACGAATCGGGGGATTTCCATGGTGCCCGAGACTGGACTCGAACCAGCACGCCGAAGGCATATGCTCCTAAGGC
>CAMJDZ010000011.1 GCA_946404545.1 uncultured Candidatus Saccharibacteria bacterium | reverse complement strand
ACGCCAAAAAGACTGAGGTAGCTATAGATATCGCCTTCTACGTTCGGGCCAATATTGATCGAAACCGCGTAAGCGCCCGAAGCCGTGAAGACCATACATGCTATGGTCAACAAAATACCAAAAATTAGTTTTCGTACTCGCATTTTTGATTTTTCTTTTTATTTTTGTTTTGGAATAATTTTTATTTTGACCTATTCCTGGGTTTAATATAGCATAAGCTTTTAGTTTTGTCTAGTCCTATTTGACTACCGCATGTATTTATGCCATATTTATAGAAACATTGACGCAAAATACGAAGGGAGGGCAAGTATTATGGTCACGGACCTTGATAAACAGGCAATTGATTTGTTGGGATTAAAGAATGCTAACGTCGTCGCTGATATGGTCGAGCGATGGATTTTCCCCGACTATTTACAAGGCGAGGATGCGTTCTTGGCGCTTTGTGTCGGAAAAAGTGGCGAAGATGGAACATATGTATCAAATTGGCATAATGACAGCAATGATTTGAGCGACTATGATTTATTGATGGATATCGCCCTGTCAGCTTTCGCGGATTTGCCAAAAGCATACAAAGTGAAAGAACGCGAAATACCGACTATGCTTTGCAGTCTCAACGTAGGAGATCTGGGTATTGACTGCAAGTCTTTCAAGATAGAATTGTCCGCCTTGTGGCTCGAAAAACTGTCGATATATTCATTCGCGGTATGCAACGACAATTTTCCTTCGGATACAATAAAGGCTTCGTTGTTCGAGTTAAACTATACGCTTTGCAGAGCGTTGGCTCCGAAGAGTAACATCGCGTGGGCCCTCATCGACAGCGGGCTTCCCTACATGAAATTGGAGCGGAAAGATAGCCCATGGTTCGAGGAGGGATTAATACAACACGTTGAGCGCGCATTCTGTTGCAGCATTTTTCCGTCAATCAAAGCCTGGAAAAAATAAAAGCCGCCCTTCCGGGCGGTTTTTAATCGCTAATATCCGAATCTTGGGTAATGTTAAAAGTATATTCTGGAAGCGCAGCCTTTAGTTCCCGACAAAACTTATCGTAATAGGCGCGGCGGTCCGCAAGCGTAAAGCTAATGACGACATCGAGGTAAATTACTTTTTCTTTGAGCTCGACATGGAAGCCGTGTAGCTGCGCAATATGCTCGTAGCTATCCGCGATAGCTTTGGTGGTGCGCCACAACTTTTCGACGGTCGGGTTATCTAGGTCGATTGCATAAGTACCGACCGAGCTAATAATAACTTTATATTTTTTGTAAATCAGCTTCTGAATATCGCGCGAAAGATTATCGATTTGCGCAGCGGTGAGATGGCGGTCGACTTCAATGTTGACCGAAGCAATTGTTGCGCCGGCACCGTAATCGTGCATGACGAGGTCAAAAGCGCCTTTGACTTCTGGCATCTCTGCAATGCTCTGCTTAATTTTGCGCGACAAATTCGAGTCCGGACGCTGACCGAGAATCGTACTGAAAGCTTCGCGAATGAGTTTGAAACCAGAGCGCAGAATGAATAGCGAAATTCCTGCGGCAAGATAGGCTTCAATCGACCAGCCGGTCATAAAGAAAATAATAATTGCAACGAGCGTGGCTGTCGAAATAGCGGCGTCATAGAGCGCATCGATGCCGGAGCCGACAAGCGAGTTCGACTGGAGTTTCTTGCCGCTGGCGCGAACATAAAGCCCAAGAAGAATCTTTGCAACAATAGCCGCCGAAACCACGATGACGGTAGTAGCCTGGTAGTCGACCGCTTCAGGAACGATGATTTTGCGAACCGATTCGACGAGCGCAGTGAGGCCGATATAGATGATGAGGATTGCAATTATGACGGTGCTTAGATATTCCGAACGACCATGCCCCATCGGATGCTCTTTGTCCGGCTCTTTGTTGGAAAAATGCGCACCGATAATCGTAACAACACTCGACATGATGTCGCTAAGGTTATTAACCGCATCGATAATAATCGCAATCGAGTTCGACAAAAGACCGACGGTAATTTTGAAGGCCGACAAAACCAGGTTCGTGAGCACACCCACGAGCGAAACGCGGACGATGCTACGATTGCGGTTCTTCACTATTTGGCGCCTTCGTGCTTGAGCACGGAAATAATCGTGCGGAAGAAGATGGAAATATCCATCGCGAGAGACCAGTTCTTTACATAATAGACATCAATCACGCGACGCTCTTCAAAGGAAATGTCGCGGCGGCCGGAAACCTGAGCGAGGCCGGTGAGGCCGGATTTGACCGAGAGAATGATTGCTTTGTCTTTACGCGATTCAATCTCGACGACCGGCAACGCGCGTGGGCCAATGAAGGAAATGTCGCCTTTCAAGATGTTGAAGAGCTGCGGTAATTCGTCGAGTGAAGTCTTGCGCATGAACGAACCCCACTTCGTAATGCGCGGATCATTCTTGATTGAGTCTTGCTTGCGATATGCTTTGACGAGATCTGGGCGACCCATCTTCGTGAAGGCCTCTTCCCCAGACATGCCGCAATATTCTTGGCGCATACTACGGAACTTGTACAAATTAAACTTACGTTCAAAGCGCGTCATACGAACGTCTTTGTAGATTGCTGGCGCCTTTGGCTCAACGATCTTCTGAATAATGAAGATGATGAGCATAAATGGCGAAGCAACAATAATGCCAAACAAAGAAACGATAATATCAATCGTACGCTTCAGCACGAGCGCGGCACCATGAAGCGGCGTGGTGCGAATGAGCATGATTGGCGTAGCGCCGAGCCACTGCACGCGACCGCTGTGCGTGATCACGGAATCGAGTGATGGCGAGTAATAATACAAAGCATGGTGATTGATTGCAGCCGTGTTGACACCTTCAATATCGTCGCGATCGGTATGAATGATTGCATCTGCGCGGAGACGACGAAGCGCGTCGTTCACATCGCTATACTGACGCTTGCGCCACTCTTCTGGAACATACTTATCTTTTGCAACAACACCAACAATCTTGAAACCAGTTTCTGGCCAAACACCAGTAAGAAGCTGCGTCGTGTTTGCACTATTGCCAACCACAACCGTGCGGATAAGACCAATGTTATGGCGCAAGAAAATACGGCGAACAAAGTAGATGATGAGGCGTTCAATCAAGAATGCCACAAAGCTAAATAGCATCACGAGGAAGGCGACGCTACGCACTGGGAAAAGCGAGCGTACCGCAACAGCCGTATCATTCACAAAGAAGTCGTAAGAAATAATCATCATCACGCCAACAATGCTGGCGAGGAATAGACGACCAACCAGAACGAGCGGACGCTGAAGGTTACGCGTAGTATAGGTCCCGAGTGTCGCTAGCACGACGAGCCAAGCCGGCAAAAGGAAAAGGTTTTTAAAGAAGAAGTCCCAAATGTCCGGGCTAAAAGTATACGGGCGCGGATCAAAGTAGACGCGGTAATAATATGCGAACGAAAACGCAAAAACGATTGCGAGCAAATCGCCAATAATTAGGAAAATACGATATACAAAACCTGGCTCTTTTTTCATACCATTTATTTTAGCATTTTCAGAGGTGGAGCTGCAAGCGAAGGATCTTCGCCGCGGCGCGCAAAGTCGCAATGTCGTCAGCAATGCCCTGGTCTTCCGGATTGGCCGCCTGGCGTTCTAATAAATCATTCAACTTTTTCGTAAACAAATTCTCAGTTTCCTCGTGCTTTTCAAAAGCAATCACTTCGAGCGTGCGCGCAGCATTTGGAACTTTGCGCAAATAACCGGCCGCAACGCAATTCTCAATGTGTTCAGCAACAGACGAAACAGAACTCAAACCAAGTGCGTCACGAATCTCGCGATAAGACGGCGAGACATCGTGCGTGCGCATATAATCCTCGATAAATTTGAGGAGCTTTGCCTGTTTTTTGGTTGGGCCTTTTGTGCTCATATATTAATTATATTCTTTACGAATTTGCCTGTCGAGGCGACGATTGAAGCGGCGCTCCCAACGCGCAAAAATGCGAGGTCCAAAAGTGCGGTAGCCTGCGCGGCTCCAGAAGTTTTTAAAACCTTCCGAAAAAGTATGCCAAGTCGACGCATAATGATGGTAGGCAATTGTGTTTTTCGTGCGACAATCCTTCCCCGTCATGTAGTGCTGTGGGCTGAAATATTCGCGCGCAAAAACCGCAAACTCGCCATTATATACATGCGTTTTTCCGTCGAGCTTGAGTGGCCAAAAATCCTGCGCATAAACCGATGGACTATGCACGGTTTTTAGGAAAGTGTCGGTCGTAATCGGCTTGCTCGTGTTGGCAAGTTCGTAGCGCTTGAGGATTTTGCCGATCCAAGGCGAATGCTTTTCAGCGCCAAACGCAGCAGTCGTAAACCAGAAGTTTGATTCCCAACCGGCCACGCCGCGATACTGCGTTAGCGAGTCGAGCGGCTTTAATAATTCAACGTCCGTGTCCAAATAAAAACCGCCTTCTTCATAAACTGCATACATGCGAATAATGTCAGCTGCGAGTGCCCAGCGTTTTTCGTCGAGCGCTTTTTTGACGAGCGGATATTTTTTTAGGTCAATATCTTTTTCGGTCCAACGCTTAATTTTGAAATCTGGGTTGAGTTTTTGCCAACCTTCAATATAGCGCAAGTCATCCTCTGGCAGCGGCGCGCTACCAACCCACACATAATGAATGATTTTCGGGATTGCCACTAGACGAGTTCCTTTGCGCGGTTATCGAGCACAGTTTGATAAATCTCTTCCATGCGCGTGAGCGTGTGACTGATGTCGTGCTTCGCGGCGCGCTGCACGCTTTCGGCGCTCATTTTTTCGCGCATTTTTTCATTCGTCAAAACTTTCACAATGCTGCGCGCAACCATGCCTTCGTCGTCCGGTTCGCAAAGATAACCATTTTTATTCGTCTTCACGAGTTCATGAACGGCGCCAGCTTTTACGGCGACACACGGGAGGCCGCTCGCCATCGCTTCCATCAGCACAATGCTCTGCGTTTCGGTTTTACTCGTAATCGCAAAGACCGTGCCGGTGCGATAAATCTGCGGCAAATCGTCGCCAATAATGCGACCAAGGAAGTGCGCGTTTTTTGCGAGGCCAGCTTTTTTAATAATGCCTTCGAGCTTCGGGCGTGCCGTACCATCACCAACTACAACAAGATGTGCGTCCGGAACTTTTTCGTGAACTTCCGTAAACGCATTCATTAAAACATCGAGACTTTTTTCTGGATCAACGCGGCCAACATAAAGCACAATTGGCTTGTTCTGCGGAATCTTGTATTTCTCATAAATCTCTTTATTAGCGCGGCCTTTTGCGAAGCGTGACAAATCAATACCATTACTCAGCGCCTCGACCGGGACCTTGAACGGCTTGCGTTTTTGCGGAATCAAATCCGCCACCGCCTGCTCAGTTGGCATCGTCGCGTACTCGCTGCGCTTCAAAAAGCTGACAAAGTAGCGATTCATCATCATATTAATTGGTTTCTTGGCCGGCTTCGGCAATTTGAGCTGCTGCGTCAAATTGTCTGGGTAAGCGTGGTCAGTCGAAACGAGCGGAATGTCATTCTTTTTGGCATAATGGAAGACCGCGAGCGCGACTGGGCCAGGCGTCTGATCATGAATAATGTCTGGCTGGAAATCATTAAGTACCTGCTTGATTTCAGAATATGGGTTCAAGCTAACATTGAGGCCGTTTTTATAAAAAATCTTTGGCAATTTGACGCCAAAAATTTTCTTTGCTTCAGGAACTTTGTTGATTTGGTCGGGATAAACGTGAATGCGCATCGAGCTAAGGCGCGCGACGAGAAAATTATATTCTGGATCTTTTTCGATTTTAAACTTCCCGTCCGTACTCGGCGCGAGCACAATGACTTGATGACCACGCTTTGCTAAACCGGCTGCGAGATTGCGCGAAAAAACCGCCACACCGTTAATCATCGGATAATAAATATCAGTAGAAATCGCAATTTTCATTAGCTTTATTATACAACATTAACCCCGGAGGAATTCGTCGATGCGCTCCGCGAGGCGTTCTGGCTGTTCGTAGTTAATGAGGTGGCCGGCTCCATCGATTTCGACGTACTTAGCACCGTTCGTCTTCGCGCGCTGCTCGGCAAGCTTCGCGCTCGTGAGGCGATCTTTCTTACCCATGATATAGAGAATGTCGAGCTGTTTGACCGGCACCGTCTGCTCTTTCATCGAAATCTTGATGTCATCAAGCAAGCCGTTGCCGCTGTTGATATTGCCAGAATATTTGTAGTGCATTTGGTCGATTTTTTTGCTCTGCTTGCGGTCGCTGGTCAGATAATGCGAGATACAGAACGACGCTAGCTTGCTACGCATGAGTCCGAGGCGTGGGCGCGGAGGCAAAAGATGGAGTGCGGCAATCGTGAGCGCGCAACGCACATTGCTAGACTTCTGCTTGTAATCAGAACGGAAAATCGGCGACACAAACACCACGCGCGGTTGCACATCATTGAAATGCTCCACCAAATAATGCGACGCCACAATCGAGCCCATCGAGTGCGCCGCGATAATTGGTTTTTCTTTCTGCGCCTTCACTAGGCCGTGAATCCACTTTGAATAGAAATCGAGGGTCTTTTTATCAAGAGATTTATCTTCGCCATAGCCTGGCAAATCCGGATTGATAACATTATAGCCTTTTTTCTCGAGCAATTCGGCTACCTCGGCGAGACCGTGATGGTCGCCACGCAGGCCGTGCAATAAGATGATTGTTTTTTTCATAGTCCTTTGATGATTTCTCGCGCTTCCGCGATTGACTTCGTCAACATTAGTTTAGCACGCAAATCGCTCGCGCCCGGGAAATTATTGATATAAATCTTATAAAAATGCTTGAGCGGATCGTATGGATAGAGACCGTATTTTTCATAGAGGTCGAGATGATAGCGCATGAGGCCGATGAGCTCTTCTTTGGCGTGCTCTTTTGGCTCGCGCTCAAAGCAGAACGGATTTTGAAAAACGCCACGGCCGATCATGATACCATCCGCGCCCTGGTCGACGAACTTTTGCGCGTCAGCGGCAGACTTGATGTCGCCGTTGATAATTAGTTTCGTCTCTGGCGAAAGCTCATTTTTGAGGGCGACAATCTCTGGCACTAATTCATAGTGCGCATCGACTTTCGACATCTCTTTTTTGCTGCGGAGATGGACCGTCAGCGCCGCCGGATGCTCTTCGAGAATGTTTGTGAGCCAAGCGCGCCATTCGTCTGCCTTCGTGTAGCCGAGGCGAGTTTTAACAGATACGGTGATGCCCGGCACCGACTGCGCAGCGCGGATAATCTCCTTGGCAAGCTCCGGCGTACGGATCAGTCCAGAACCGCCGCCAGTCGCAACAACGTGGCGATCCGGGCAACCCATATTAATATCTACCGCCTGGAAGCCGAGATTTCTGACCGCAGCGACCGTTTCAGCAAACATCTCTGGATTTTTACCCCAGATTTGCGCAACAATTGGCTGCTCGGATGACTCAAACTTCAAGCGTTCAAGCGCATTCGGGCGACCTTTTTCGCTAGAATAGCTATTCACGTTCGTAAATTCGGTAAAGAAAATATCTGGCCGCGCGGCATGTGCGACAACCTGGCGGAACGCAATATCTGTCACGCCCTCCATCGGCGCAAGACAAGTAAAGCCTTTTTCGAACTGAGACCAGAAATTCATATTAGTTATAGTATAAAATATTTTACCCCTTTTGTCACCCCTTATTGACTTTTTTGCGTATCTGTGGTATAATGGGTTCATACAGATGCGTAAAGCAGCTGTTATAGCACCTTACAATTGATATGGTAGATATAACAGTTGTTTTTGCTACTTAATAAGCTTATTCGAAAAAAATATATAAGGGGGTGACCATTATGAAGAAGCTTAGAAAGATTATGAAGGTTATATGCGTGATGACGGCTTTTGCAGTAATGCTCGGCCTCTTTACAGCTTGTGACCAGCACGATGACAAGGTTGATCCTACATCAAGAGAGACTGAAACCCAGATTACTCCTGATTTTAGCGAACCCAACCAGTCAATCGCAAGCTCTGTTGCAACAACAGAGACAGAAACTAGCAGTAGCGAAACAGCTACTCCGACACAGTCCGGTGCTTACACTTATGAAGCATACGGATATCAGTTCTCTATGGATGTTAATCTCGAAGATTACTACTTCACCGACGTAAGAAACGGTGTAGACGCCTTCGATCTTTATTATCTCGCTAGAGACTACGGTTGGAGACCGCACAGAGCAAACGGCAATACTAGCTACGACGACAATATGTCTATGGTAGACTGGTATGAGTATGATTTCGGCGACGGCAAGGTCATGGTTGTCTACGTCGGCGTCGATGGCTCGAGCAATAATCCAACTGGTTTTTCTCAGGTTAGCTCAATCGGCTATACTTTTAGAAACTATCCAATCACTAACGGAGTAGCTTGGGGATACGATGGCGATACTTCAAATAGTAATCCGCTTTATCGCTATTCCACTTTTAGCTTCCCTAATCACTCTTCAGGTTCAGAGTGGCTCAGCCTTTATGGCGGTCCTTCGGCAAGCGGCTCATTATCACGCGAAGATGTTATTATTCTTGCGTATTTAATAACCACTGGTCCTCAGCATCCTGGAGAAAACCCGATTTATTATTCAGATTTCATTAATTCTGGATATGACACGGGTGCTTCCGGCGAGTATATCTTACCGTATTAATTAATGAATTAAGCCGCAAGTAATTGCGGCTTTTTTCTATCTAAGCAATGTCGTAGTTTCGGCGAGGCTCGAAATAGTATTCGTGAGCAACAATCGTTACCGGTGTTTCAATCACGTCGGAGCCTTCAATTTCTATTGCTTCCGCCTTCTCTTCTGCTTTAGCATATGGCATCAAGTCAGCCGGCTCATAATCGGCAATCCAAGTTTGAACTTCAATAAGATCGAGCATCGCAATAACATTGTCTTTCGTAAGACCAGAATAGCGAGCGAGCGTACCTTCGAATGATTCGTCGAGCGGGTTTTCCTTGTAGTATTCCGCCAAATACGAATCCGTAGAACTAATTGTGCCGTGCATTAGCGAATAGAGGCGGTCGTCTTCAACGAAACGCTGATATCTTTTGGCTTCGTCCCAAGAGATAGCGCTAAGCGATGTTTCTTTGGCGGTATTATTAAGTACGCAGCTTTCACCAGAAATCCAACCAAGATTTGCGGCTTTTGTAGAATTTCCTATCACGTCAACGACATCGCCAACAACCGGGATCAAACCAATCGCGGCGTCGGTTGCAGCGCTGGCGCCCATATTAACATCACTATTACTCGTATTCCAATAGTTACTCGAGTCAACTGGGTTGAGTTTTGTAGCAATGTTTTGGTCAGCAATGCCAAACATCGACTGACGCTCGCTACAGAATTCTACAAATTTCGCAAGGTTCGAACCCTTTTTAATCTTTGGCAAGCCATCGCCGGATTCTGGTGCCGGCTCCAGGTTATTATCATAAATAGCATCGGCATTTGCTGCTGGATCATAATCCATTGTTCTTACATCGGTAATCTTATAGACATTACATTCTTCGTCGGCAAGAGCGTTAATCTCAGCTATGTCTGGGCAGTATTTTTCTGTGCGCTCTTTGATTTTTTGGACTTCAATTGCGTCGTTCGCCGCCGATGAATTCGGGAATAACGAGGCAAATGAATTACTTAATATTGAGCCGAAGTTGCTAATCGCGCCATTGAGCGACGACATTTGTGAAGCGAGCGGTATCATTTGCGACGCCAAGCTCCCTAGGAAGGTGTATTTCGATGTTATATCAAATGGGCTATGTGTATCGCGCTCATAGCGGGCCTGGTCGGCAATGACTTTTTCCTGTTCTCGGCGGTACATCAAGAACCCTTGTTCATCAGCTACACCGCCGCCTACATGCATCGTCCCCATGAACCGGTTTACCGAAGATGGAAATACTGTACCTAAATCTACGCCGGCAATTTCCTTGAAGGCCTCACGCGCGAGCATGTTGCCAACATACGGAATAATAAATGCAATAATTACCGACATTGCAATCGTGAGTGCTGCCTTGAGCGCTGCCTTCGCGCCAGTACCAGCCGCACTAGCTGCCGCACCCGCCGGCGGGAAGAGCCAGAGCAAAATCGTAAGACCCGCCATCGCAGCCGATGTTACTGCGCGCGTAATAGCGCAGTTCCTGAATGCGCTCGCACTCGTCATGCCGTCAAGATTAATGCCGGATGCAAAATCATATTGAGTATCAAAAACCTTATTCAGACCACGGTTAATCGCCACGCTCGGCTGAAAGCTTTGTACGCTTGGGTCGGACATATCTATATCTTCCCCGCCAAATAGCCAAGCCATCGGCGATGCCTCCATCGCGGATTTAAAGAGAGTTATTGTCGAGGTGCTTCCTGCTTCGTACGTATCGCCATTTCTAGTCACGCTGTCATAGTCGGTGGTCTCGTAGGTGGTTTTTGCCTTTTTGGTCATCATATCCATCAATTTATGAATGAGACCATTATGATCGTCGCCAGCCTGGGCTTTATTGATTGATTCGAGGAAAGAGTGGACGACGGCGAGATTCTGCATTGCCTGATAACCAACAATAAGAGCCTTGAAGGCTGTAGCAATATCCATCACGCCACAAATAAAGTTAATGCCGGTATTAGCTATGCCAAGCGCTGTGCCAACTTTGGCGAGCTGATTTCCAATTTCAGTCTTACTAGACGAACTGTTCATCTGAATGCGCTCAGATGTATATCCGCCAGCGTCGGCACCGGTTTTATAATCTATCTCAGGCTCATTAGTGTCGGGATTAATGATTTTATTACCTTTACCGTCGGTAGCCTCAGCGTCAGATTCGTTCGTTGCTTTATATGTCCCATCAAAATCGCCTTCCGCTTCGCCGGCAATCTTCTTTTTAGCCGTCTCGGCGTCCATGTCCTGATTGTCGTATTTCTTCCAGCTATTCCTGTTCACATGGAGAAAATCGAGAATCTCGCTGGCCCGTTCATCGAACCAGGCCGCGACCGAGCCGCGCATGGTGCGCGTACCCTCCGTATACGCGTTTCGGAAACCAACGTCCGATTCATAAATATCATCGAGCGCAATGCGGCCATTCGTCGCATCGGCTGGATCAGCAACAACAACTTTGCCTTCATATAAAAGACCTTGGCGGCCATTGCCGACATCATCAATCACCTGGATCTTACCGCCCTTTTCGAGCTTCATCTTCTGGCGCGCGGTAATTTTGAACTTGGCCGGACTAAAGAAGCCGACGCGAACAAGATTGTAGTTGTTGCCGTTATTCGTAGTCTGAAATCTAAAGAAGGATTTGTAACGCATTGTATTCGAAACGGTAATCGAATCAAACTTATCCTGAAGCTGCGCCATCAAGCTAAACGGCATCGACATCTGACCCAGGAAGCTGGCACCACCAAACAATGCGAGGATACCCAAAATAATAAAGACTGGGCCGCCCTTTTTAAGCGTGCCAAAGCCCTTCCCTACTTTGCCGGATTGGATTTCTTTGACGCCCTTCACGGCATTGCGGTATTTGCCGAACTGACGCGCAACATATTCCTTTTCGTCGAGCGGAGTATTTTCGTCGCCACCATTACCCGGCTTGTTTGGATCATCGGCCGATGCATTATCTTCGTTTTGTTTCAAAATATCACTGGCGGCTTTGCGCTTGTCGGCTTTGTCGTCGACCTTCTGCGCCTGGCCACCATAAGATTTCGGTTTTTCGCCAGAGTCGCCGCCTTTATTGAACTCGGCATCAGAGGCTTGGCCGTTCTTGAAAACGGAATCAGAATTTTGGCGCATGTTTGCCATTGCGCTTTGTTCTGCATCAAACAATTTAGAACGCCTCTCACCATCGTCCATAACTGGTTATTATTGTATCATACTTATGCTTAGTAAGACTTGATTTTTTAGATAAGATATGTCTATAATATTAGCAGGAGACCGCTTATGGCTAAAAACAAAAAAACAAAAAAACTGCTTAAAAATATTTTCACCACAATTATTGCTATTATTTTGATTGCCGCAATCGTGCTTGGCATCATTCTGCTCTTCCGTCAGAACAACGACAAGACGCCGAAGCCGCAGTCACAGAGCGACTATGCGCGCGACGTTAATACCGCCTCCGACAAGGTGAAGACCGAGGAAGATTTGCAGGATGAGAACAAAGTTGCCGAGAACAGCAACGATGCCAAGGATCGCCAAGAAGCCGACAGCAAGACCGAAGAAGAGGTCCGCGCCGCAGCAAAGAAAACCGAGTCCGGCCTTATCGTAGCAGAACCAGAAATTACCTATGTTGCAGACGAAAACGGCGACACGCTCGTTGGCGCTGAAGTTCGCAATATTAATGAAACCGGCGGTAGCTGCACCTTTACCTTTACGAAAGGCTCTACGTCGACTAGTGTCACAACTGGCGTTAATGCCGGACCGAGCTATATTTCCTGCGAGGCTGCGCGTTTTGCAAAAGGCAAGCTAACGAGCGGCACTTGGTCCGTCACGGTAAAATACAAATCTAACAATGCGGAGGGTGAGAGTGAAGCACAAAGCTATAGTGTTCAGTAGCATTGCGGCGGGCGTTGCGTTTGTTGTAGTGTTTTTCGGTCTAGCAATTTTTAATACGCCGGACATTAATGCAGCATCGACGGCAGATTTCAAAGCTGGCGATATTATTGATGACGAGACTTTTTATAATAAAGATTCGATGACGGTCGAACAGATTCAAGCTCACCTCAACAAATATAATCCAACCTGCGATACGTGGGGTACGGGGCCGGTTGGTAGTGGTCGTACGATTAACGGCAAGGCGGTGCCGGCTAATACGAAGCGCGCCGATTACGCAAAGCAAATGCGCGCTGCCGGCAAGACGCGTTACCACGATCCGCCATATGTCTGTATTCAGAATTATTATGAAAACCCGACCACGCACCGTACGCTTTTTGATTCTAACAACAAGATCGAAAGCGGTATGCTTTCATCGGCACAGATTATTTACAAGGCCGCGCAGCAATATGGCATCAACCCGCAAGTTTTGCTCGTGATGCTAAAGAAGGAAAGCTATGCATGGGGTGACAACTGGCCGCTCAAAGACGAATACAATACCGTCATGGGCTATGCTTGTCCAGACAATGCCGCCTGCGATACAAAATATTACGGTTTTTACAACCAGGTCATGACGGCTGCATGGCAGCTCAACAAATATAAGACCGACTGGGAAAATAAAACTTTCAAATTCAACTATCGCCCGGGCGCAGTAAATAATATTTACTATTCGCCAACCACGAGCTGCGGCAAGAAGCAGGTCTACATTGAAAACATCGCAACCGCTTCCCTCTACATCTACACGCCATACACGCCAAATGACGCGGCACTCAAAGCTTATCCTGGCACGGCTGCTTGCGGATCGTATGGTAACCGCAACTTCTTTATGTACTTTACGGAATGGTTCGGCAGCACGCATGCGCCAGCCAAACCAGCACAGCAAACTCAGCCTGAGCAACAGACGCAAAATCAGCCGACTAATAGTCAGACGACTGAGCAAAACCCAGCCGAAGATAAGCCAGCTGAAAACAAACCGGCCGACGAAAAGCCAGCGCAGACGACTCCGGAAGAAAAACCGGCTGCTACGACGCCGCAGTTTACTTCGAACGACAAGATTCTTGCTACTTGGAAGAGTCTTGGCGCCGAAAAGAGCGCGCTTGGCGTCGCGACGAGTAATCTGCTCGCCAATAAATACACCGGAATTTGGTTCCAATACTACACGAATGGCGCAATCGTCGGTAACGACAAGTATGGTTACTACGAATCCCGTGGCAAGATCCGCGAACGCTGGCAGTCGCTCAACTTTGAGTCTGGCGCCCTTGGTTTTCCGACGAGCAACATCTTGAAGAATCCATACACTGGTATCACTTTCCAGTACTACACCGGCGGCGCAATCGTCGGTAACGACAAGTATGGTTACTACGAATCTCGCGGCAAGATCCGCGAACGCTGGAAACAGCTTGGCTTCGAGTCCAGTGCGCTCGGCTTCCCTACCAGCAATATCTACAAAAATCCATACACTGGCATCGTCTTCCAAAACTATGCGGGCGGCGTTATTGCCGGTAATGACAAATACGGTTACTGGGAATCCCGTGGCAAGCTTCGTGATTACTGGAAAAAGAATGGCTTCGAGAGCGGCAAGATGGGCTGGCCAACGAGCAACATCATGACGAGTGGCAAGAATATCTACCAAAAGTACTCACGCGGTACGCTCTACTACAATACCGCTAACGGTCGCTACACCTGGAAATAGATGTTAAAATAAGGTAATGGAATTAACCGTTTTTGCAAGCGCCGTGCTCTATATTGCAGTGTTTTTGTTGTCCGCATTTCTCGCACGCGTTGGCCAAACGAGAAAGCTCCGCTCGCTTAAAATCTTTGCGATTGTTCTGCCGATTTTGCTCGTCGGTTTGCGCCTGCATACTGGCACCGACACAGATACTTACCGGGCGTTTTATGTGCAAGTCGGCAATGAAGATCTCGCGGCATCAATATCGCGTTTCACGACTGGATCAATGGAGCCGATTATCGTGTTATTGTCGCGCTTGGGCGCTATGTTGCATCTTGATGCTTCGTTCGTATTTTTAGTCTTCGCTGCAATTACGATTATTTCGCTCTACTTTACGACGCGTAATTTATCAAAGCAACACGCCTGGCTCTACTATGGCATGCTGCTATTTCTCTGCTATCCAGAAAGCTTGAATATCATGCGCCAAATGGCCGCCGTGAGTGTGCAGGCGCTCGCACTCAGCTACATTATTAAACGCACGCACGCCAACAAGCCGGTACATGTTGTGGGCGTCATTTTGCTTGCTCTGCTTTCGATTGGCTTACACTACTCTTCGATTCTATTAATTCCAGCGCTCTTCTTGCCGCTAATCGTCAAGCATATTCGCGGACGCACGCTATTTGTTTTGATGGCAATTGCGGTGACGATTTGCTTGTTCGCTCTGCCGCAGGTTCTAAATATTGTTAGCCAGCTCGGTATTTTGCCGCAAAAGCATCTCGATACTTTCCTCGCTACGCCAGGATCAATTATTAACGTGAAGTTCTTTGCAGCAACAATTTTGACAGGCGTGTTCTTCGCAAACTATTTCCGCCGTCGCGACAAGAAAGACAAAGAATATGGCTTCTTGATGATGCTTGGCATGATTTATTCTGGCATCGGTTTTTATTCTGGCTACGTCGGCCGTATGGCAACCTTCTTCTGGGTCTTCATCATTATCGCAATCGTGAATTTGATTAATCAGCTTTTCAAACAAGAACGCGACAAGCTCGTCGTAAACAGTCTAATTGCCGTTTCGTATTTCGTGCTCTATTTCGTTGTGCTTGGGTTTGACGAAATTATTCCATACAGCTTTATAATCGGCTAACAAAAACGCCCCTTTCGGGGCATTTTTTAAATCTCAGTTTCGAGCGCTTTTTTGATAACGTCGTCCATGTCGTAATACTTGTATTCGGCTAGGCGACCACCAAAGATAACGTTCGGTTCCTTTGCGGCAAGCGCGCGGTATTTTTCGGCGAGCCCGTTATTCTTCGCATCATTAATTACGTAGTAAGCTTCTTTCTTCGGATCATCCCAGTCGTCTGGATATTCGTAAGTAATAATCGTCTTTGGCGATTCGGTTGATTCGAAATGTTTATGCTCGATAACACGCGTATACTCAACTTCGTGGCCGGTATAATTTACGACGGCACAACCTTGATGGTTTTCTTCGTTGAGCGTTTCCGTCTCGAAACGCAAAGAGCGATATTCGAGATGGCCAAATTGGAAGCCAAAATATTCATCAATCATGCCAGTATAAACAATCTTCTTAGCCTGCTTTTTATATTCCTCAACATTATCGAAGAAGTTCGTATTAAGGCGCACTTCGACGCCTTCAAGCATCTTTTCGACGAGCTTCGTATAGCCGCCAATTGGAATGCCCTGATAGCGATCGTTGAAATAGTTGTTGTCGTAGGTAAAACGAACCGGCAAGCGCTTGATAATGTCTGCTGGCAAATCTTTGCAATCACGATGCCACTGCTTTTCGGTGTAGCCCTTGATGAGCTTCTCGTAGATACTGCGACCAACGAGCGAGATTGCCTGCTCTTCAAGGTTCTGCGGCTCACGACCGGCCATTTCCTGGCGCTCTTCATCAATACGTTTCTTAGCATCTTCGGGCGTGAAAACATCCGGCCAAATTTTGCTAAACGTATTCATATTGAACGGCATGTTGTAAATCTCGTTGCCAATGCGCGCAACTGGCGAATTTGTATAGCGGTTGAATTCGACGAGGGAGTTTACAAAATCCCAGACGTCTTTGTAGTCGGTATGAAAAATATGGGCACCATATTTGTGGACATTAATACCCTCGACGTTTTCGGTATAAACATTGCCGGCGATGTGGTCGCGTTTATCAATGACTAAAACTTTCTTTCCCTGCTGCTTGGCACGGTAAGCAATTGTCGCCCCGAATAGACCAGCACCAACAATAATATAATCGTACATATTCTTATTATAACAGATTAGCGGCGGAGAATCTTTTGAGCGCCGAGCTTGAGCTTGTTAATAAGGAAGCTGTCGCGCAGAACGAATACGAGCGTTGCAAAGTATACAGCAGCACCAATAGCAATTTTTGTTGCAACGGCCGTGATGCTGATTGTAGACCAGAAATGGTTGACGACCAACAAAACGCCAAACATAATGAGCGACGCAATAACGTACTTGGTCGAAATAGCCAACAAACTCTTCGGTGAGAGAACTTTGCGCGAAAGAATAATGAAGGCAACTGCAATTACGATTTCGGCGATAATCGAGCTGATTGCAGCACCAACGCTCTGCCAAAGATTAATCGTAATAATGTTAAGAGCGAAGTTTACGCCCGCACCGATCCAAAGGAAGATTGCGCTTTTGGCGCGTTTGCCGGTTGGCACTAAGCACTGGCTGCTAAGACAGTTACTCGTCGCAATGATAAGAATAATTGGCGCGAAGATTGGGAGCAGCAAGCGGACTTTTTCGTAGCCATCGCCAAAGAAGATGGTTGAGAAATCCGGGCCAACCGCAATCAGACCAAAGACGATTGGGAGCGCAAGCAAGAATGTAAAGTGGAACGAGGCCTTCAGACGGTCGCGGAATTCCTTTTTCTCGCCTTTGCCAAACAAATACGCCATGCGTGGGGCCATCACGGAGTTGAGCGAAATCAAAACAATTAAACCAATCTGAACGATTTTGTAAGTCTGGTCATAGTAGCCATTCTCTGCTTCGGAGCGCGTAATAATACCGAGCATCGTCTTGTCGAGCACAGTGTAAATAGAAGTGGCAATTTGCGGCAAGAAATAAATGAGCGAATCCTTCCAATAGCGGAAGATGCGAATTTCTTTGAAGTTTGGTTTGTCGGCAATTTTAAAGAATTTGACCCACAAAATACAGGACGACAAAACGGCAGAAAGGCTGTTGATTAAGACAAAAATCCAGAGGTCATTTGGGCCTTTGACGAAAAGGAAGGTTGCGAGCACGCCAGCGAGCTTGATGAAGATATTGCGGATGGAAATATATTTGTAATCTTCGAGGCCCTGGTAAAACCACGCCATGTCGATGATAGCGGCGATAATATTGAGCAGCATAATCCACTGCACGCCACTGTAACGGCCGAAGCAAGAAACGTAGACAATGTAGGCGAGTACCGAAATGATGCCAGTAATAAACTGGTAGCTATAACAATCCCAGAAAATCTTTGAATAACGTTTGCGATCGTCTTGATAAAGCGCAACTTCGCGACTGCCGAAGCTACCAATGCCAATATTTGCAAACAAAATGAAGTAAGCAACAATCGAGAGCGTAAAGCTGTTGATACCAATATTCTCGACGCCGAGTACGCGCGAGAGATACGGAATCGTAATAAATGGCACAATCAACAACAAAATCTGATAGGCGAGATTGTAGAGATAATTCTTCTTAATGCTCTTTTTTGCGGCCATAATTAAATGTGTTTATAGCGATTAGTTAAGTAAATCCAGAAGAGACGCACAAGGATAGCGTTGCCGCCGGCCGTAATGCGATACTTTTTGTCGTTTTTGAGATAATCAAAAATATCTGGATGCTCACGCTGGACGAGCTTAAACAAATCCTTCACTTGTCTGGTCATGTCTTCTTCGTTTGCGAGCACGATAATATCGAAGTGGTCGACAGTATAGCCAGCAATCTGGCGCGCCAAGTATTTGCGTACATTTGGATGAAGTTTTTCTTTAACCTTTTCGTAATAGGCGAGATGACGATCGAGAATAAGGCGATGATTGCCGAGATTGCGACGCATTTTCTCCGGGCTCGTGCTCTGCCCCGCCAACGCCGTGCGATACATGTAGATATTCAAATCAAAATAAATGCAGGTCTTGATATATGGCGTCGGGTAGAACATATATTCAGAGTCCGTATAAAAGCCGTTGTCGAGCTTTATATGCTTCTTCATAATGTCCGTACGGTAAATCGTATGGTGCATGCGAAGCGGCGTGCTGTAGTCGTATTCAAAAGTGCTAAAATCAAATACTTCGCCAACTGGCATATTATTGATCTTGCAGATATCGAGCGCTTGCTTGCGGCGGTTATGATATGGCGTGTAGTTTGCAAAAACCGCGTCGACGTCGACGGTCTTGAGCTTTTCAATGAGCGTGGCAAAATCTTCAGTATTTACCCAGTCATCACCATCAACCATGCGGAAATATTTACCAGTCGCATAGCTGACACCGGTATTTACAGTCGAGCCTGGGCCAGTATTAACCTGGCGAATGAGCTTAATTGAATTTGGATATTTTTTTACGTATTTTTCGACGCGCTGCGGAGTATCATCCTTGGAGCCATCATCGACAACGAGCACTTCAATGTCATTAATGAAGCGCTCGTCGCAAAAAGATTTCAAACAATCATCAATCATCTCGCCCAAGTTGTAGGCGGCAACTGAAATTGAAAGAATCTTTTGCGGTTTGGTGGCCATTTATTTCTCCGAACGATAATCAAAGCGAATGAAGATCACGACAGCAGCAATAATAAACATACCAAAGGCAGCAACGAGAATCGAGACGAGACGAGTTTTCATCGTGACAGTTGGCTGAGCAGAGAGGGCTTCTTCGAGAATGGTTGTGCGGTAATTGTAGGAATCATCGAAGGCGGAAGCAATCACGTTGCTGGAGTTGATAATAACCGTATTAGCAAAACTCTTGGCCTTCTCAGCATCGGCGCTGGTAACCGTAACTTCGAAAATACCACGCGGGGATTCTTTCACTTCATAGACTGGAACGTCTTCGAGTTTTACGGTTTCATCAACGTTTGCAAGAAGTTTTGCACTAGAGAAAAGCTCAATCAACTGGGAATATGGCGAAGTTGCTGCACCGTTGTCGACGTGCGAGTTATAAACGGAAAACTTAGCCGTCGCAGTGTACTGAACTTTGCGCGTGAAGGCATATGCCGAGCCAATGCCGGCACCAATCACAAAGAAAATCGCTAAGAAAATCCAAGCCTTCTTGAGTTCTTTGAGATAGTTTCTAAAGGTAAATTTTGTCTTTGCCATACTACTCCTTTACATGATTTAAGTAATTAATCGTATCGCGCATTGCGTCGTCAATCGTCAATTCAGTGCTCCACCCCAATTCCCGCTTTGCCTTGTCGGCGTTTGCCCAAATCTCTGGCAAATCACCAGCGCGGCGACCAACAACCTTGTATGGAAGTTTTTCGCCACTCGCCTTTTCGAAGGCGGCAATCATTTCGAGAACCGAGCTTGGCTTACCGGTACCGAGATTATAGATGCTAACACCGTCTTTAATATGCTCGATTGCGGCGACGTGCCCCTTTGCGAGATCAACGACGTGAATGTAATCACGACGAGCCGTACCATCTTCAGTATCGTAGTCGTCACCATAAACGCTGAGCTCAGGAATCTTGCCCTGCGCCACGCGCATGATAATTGGCATGAGATTGTTTGGAATACCGTTTGGGTCCTCACCAATCAAGCCGGACTCGTGTGCACCGATTGGGTTGAAGTAGCGCAAGATTGTCGCCTTGAAGGATGGATCGGAAACAACATAATCTTTGATGATTTCTTCAATAAAGAATTTAGTGCGGCCGTATGGGTTGGAAATCTGACCACCAGTCGACATCGTTTCGATGCACTCTGGCGTATCCTGGATACCATAAACGGTCGCCGATGAAGAAAAGACCATCTCTTTGACGCCGTGCTTTTTCATCACTTCCATGAGATTAACAGTGCCGGTGATGTTGTTGTAGTAGTACCAGAGCGGTTTTTCGACCGACTCAGCAACAGCTTTGAGACCAGCGAAGTGAATTACGGTATCATAATGACCTTCGGCAAAAATCTTATCAAGCGCATCCTTGTCGAGAATGTCGGCTTCATAAAATTTCGGGCGAACGCCGGTAATCTTTTCGATTTGATCTAGAACAGTAACTTTACTATTAAAAAGATTATCAAGAAGCTCTACTTCGTAGCCATTTTTAATCAATTCAATAGCAGTGTGTGAACCAATATAACCGGTTCCACCAGTAGCTAATATTTTCTTCATATATCTATTATATCATCTGTTAGCAATTACTTGCCATGAGAGAAGCCGTTGCCAACGACGACGATGAAGTCCGCCTCGGTGTTTTTGAGGCTTTCCGGAATTTCCGTGACAATATCCACCTTGAAGAGCTTCTTGAGCGCTTCAGCGGTCTGGGTGAGCTTGGAGTTCTTCTGGAAGACACGGACGCCATCGAAGCCAGCCTGATCGCTCGGAGCATTGCCAGTAGATTTTACGATGTAGCCTCTATTCTCGAGTTCGGTCTTCTCTTTTGAAGCAATGCCGTAAGCGGAGGTTCCGTTAAGAACCGTGATTTGAGCGTTTTCGGCAGTAAAGGCTTCGGCGCTGAACTTGCGCTTGATGTAGGCGCGAATACTGTTATAATTGCCCACACCAGCACTTGGGAAGACATAGGAAATCTTGTTGATCATACCGGTCGTCATAAGTGGAGCCGGCTTGTCATCGGTTGAATAGAGCGAGATATTCTCAAGCTTAGCAATATTCATCGTGTTTGCGAGCTTGAGTAAAGTCTTGAGCTCATTATCCTTAAAGTCAGTGCGAAGGTTGTCGCCAACCGCATCCTTAATCTTCATTACGGCAACGATATCAGAGGTGATGTTCTTCTTTTTAGCAGTAGAAACGATTGCTTCGAGGATGCGCTGCTGGAAATATTCACGGCTAAAGTTGCCGCTAGCGGCGCCATAGCCACCGTGCGCATTACGTACACGCGCTACGCCGAGCGCTTCCCAACCACCGAGGTGGACAACTTCGCCATTTGGATACTGAATGCCATATTTGCCATTCTTCCAGTTGTCAGCGAGACCCTTAGGGCTAGAAGTCTTAATGACGGTTTCGTCGCCATCCCAAGTCTGGTCACCATAAGTGAAGACAACGTCGACGCCGCCAATTGCATCAACGATTCTCGTCACAGCACCCCAGTTAGCGTGGACGCGATAATGAACCTTGAGACCTAATACATCTTCAAAGACGGCAGCGAGCTTGCGTGCGCCCTCGGCTTCGCCTTTGCGCTTGTCCTCGGCACTACCCTTCGCATATTTACTATATTCACAGAAATATACCTCGTTGAGCTTGCCGGTCGCAGTACAAGTCTTCACGGCCTTTAGGTCGCGTGGAAGGTTAACCGCCTTTGCGTCGCCGGTTTCCTGATTGACACTAAGAAGCATCATGGAGTCAGTGAGCCAACCGCCATCATATTGTGGATCGTCCATACTGAAACCCTCAGTGCCGAAGATAAGGATATTCGTGCGACCATTCTCATCTTTCTGGAGTGGCGTATCTGGATCAGAGAACAAGAAGCCAAGCAAGCTACCACCATCAGTAACCTTGGCAAAGAAATCATTAAAGTAACAGTAAGCGCAGACGCCGCCGGCGAGAATCAATAATATAATTACTAAAATTACGCGCTTTAAAACCTTGTGCTTTTTCTTGGACTTCTTATTTTTCTTCTTCCAGCCCTTTTTGCGCTCTTTTTCTGGTACCTCTACGAGATCGGTTGGGTTAATATCTTTTACTTCGTCAAAAAACTCCTTCACTGCCTGTTCCTGTGTCCTTTTTACTTCTTTTTTAGCTGGTTCAAACTTACGGCTCTCCTGAACGCGCGCCTTGAGCTCCCTTTTCTTGAGAGGGGCTTCAAGAGTTTTGCGCTTAACAGGGACTTTTACGCCATTATCTTTGCGTTTTAAACCATCAATTGAAGTATTGCTCATCTTTTTATTTTACCATTTTTGAGTTTTACATTAAACACTACTACTTTTCCACACTTTTTAACAATACAATGAAATATTATTGTGTTTTGCCAACCGAACATGTTCGGTTTAACAGGGGTGAAGCAATTCCCGAACACCCAAAAAAGACCTCTTTCGAGGCCTTTTTGTAGTGGAAAACTTTTACTCTTCCGCGATATCTTTCTTCACGATGTGGAGGCGGCGTTCGCGACCTTCGCCCTGGCTAAAGGTTTCGATATCTGAGTAGTCCTGTGCAAAGCGGTGAACAACACGGCGATCAGCGGCGTTGAGGTCGAGAATCTTTTCCTTGCCAGTGCGGCGGACTTCCTGGACCCACTGCTCTGCTTGGCGCTCAATCTTATCAGCGCGCTGGCGCTTGTAATCGGCGATATCGATGTTGACGCGGGTAACCTCGGCATTGCGTGCAATCAAGGTCATCATAACGACGTGCTGGAGCGCGCGAAGGTTGTTGGCGTTCTTGCCGATGAGAAGCGAGTTCATGCTAGTCGATGGGATCGAGAGCTGAATCACGTCATCTTCAATCGTCGAGTAGACAGCTACGTTAATACCAAAGAAGGAAAGCAAGTCCTCGAGGTACTTCGTCGCAAAACGAATTGATTCATCTGTATTCATATAGGTTATCTCCTTTTCTTTTTATTAGAAGCAGAGATGCGCGTGATATGTAGTTTTTCCTCTTGTTTGTTTTTACTAGACGCGTAGTGCGTAGACTTTTTCTCCGTAGTTTTATCTTCTACGACGACAGCCTCTTGAGCGTCTTTGAGTTCTTTCAAAATCTTTTTATCCGCAGCGGCCTCCATCTCGGTATAATTGCGGTTCAAAATAATCTTCTGAATAACAACAGTAATAATGTTGTTGAGGAGGTAGTAGAAGACGAGAGCGCCTGGAAGGCTAATCATAATGAGGAGCATCATGAATGGCATCATGAGCGTCATCTGACCTTGAGCAGCAGCGTTGATATCCTCTTGGCT
>CAMJDZ010000010.1 GCA_946404545.1 uncultured Candidatus Saccharibacteria bacterium | reverse complement strand
CCATCGACATGCGGTCGAGGATGTTGCGCTGGAGGCGAAGCATACCAAGACGGAACTGGCGCTGGACCAACTCGCCAACGAGTTTGACGCGGCGGTTAGCAAGCGAGTCGATATCGTCTGCTGGATCCTGAGTGTTGTTCAAGCGGATGATTTCCTTGATGATGAGCTCCAAATCTTTCATCTGAAGCGTGCGATACTTCTCTTCGTTTGGAGTATCGAGACCAAGGCGCTGATTGATTTTGTAGCGACCAACACGAGAGTAGTCGTAACGGCGATACTCGTGGAAGGTATGCTCAATCATGCTCTTTGCGTTCTCGACGGTTGCCAAGTCACCTGGGCGGAGACGGCGATAAATCTCGAGAAGAGCTTCGCTAGTATTGCTTGCTGGATCTTTTTCGAGCGTATTCGTGATATACTTGACGTCACCATTATCTGCATCCTTGAAGGTTGCGATAATTTCAGACTTCTTCATGCCAAGTGCACGCAAGAAGGTCGTAACTGGGACCTTTTTCTTGCGGTCGATCTTAACATAAATCACACCCTTAGTATCGGTCTCGAACTCGAGCCATGCACCACGGCCTGGAATAATCTTTGCGCCATAGTAGTTGTGACCAGCGACCGTATCTGCCTGGAAATAAACACCAGCAGAGCGGATAAGCTGAGAAACAATCACGCGCTCAGTACCGTTGATAATGAAGCTAGCGCGATCGGTCATCCATGGGAAGTTACCGAAGAAGATTGGTCTTTCAATCTTTTCGCCAGTTTCTTTATTGTTGATTTCGACATTGACCTCGAGAGCAGCTTCGTAGGTTGCAAGGTTATCCTTTGCAGTACGCTCGTCCTCGATAGGATCTTTAAAGACATAATCTTTGAAGCTAAGGCTCATCTTCTGACCGGTATAGTCATCGATCGGATTGAGCTCCTCAAAGACTTCACGCAAACCATCATCCACGAATTCCTTCCAGGATTTGGTCTGGTGTTCAATTAGGTTTGGTATTGGAAGAACTTGGTCCCCTTCTGTGAACTCCACACGGCGACCACTACTTACAGTTTCTGTAGACTTTGCCACATTCCCTCGCTAGTTTTTAGTGTTGATATATCTTTGGCCGGAAGATTACCGCTTTTGATTTAAGTACGCATTGCCGGAGCGCACTGCAAAAAATCAAAGCACACTACTTCTTAAGATAAGATTTTAGCAGAAAATTGCAATAGATACAAGAGGTATTTTCACCAAAAAACCGCCGGTCAATCCAATGGCGGTTTTTTAGCATATAAGCTCTCAACTTCTATGTGGTTTCAGCTGACTCGCAGTTAGCCTAAATGCCCTATTCTTCTAAAGCATTAGCAGTATTATATATCAAGATCGTCCAAGTCTGCAAGCTCTTGGCGGGTCTTTTTTGCCAATTCGCTGCCTTCTTCGACTGGAGCGTCATCGACATCCTCGACCTCATCAATTTCAGCTGGAGCTTCAGCAGCCTCTTCGGCAGCTGGTTTTTCGGCCTTTTCAGCTGGCTGGTAGTCGTCATTGTTGACAATCTTGAGGTTATAGCGAGCATCATTCTTAGTGCCAAGAGCGCGAAGGAGCGTACGAATGCTCTGAGCAGTTGCGCCGCGGCGGCCAATGATGCGACCAATATCTTCTGGATCTACTTCAAGATTGAGAAGCACGCCTTTTTCGTCGATAGTGCGGTCAATCTGGACTTTGTCAGGATTGTTCACGAGAGTTTTTACGATATATTCTACAAACTGTTGGTCAATAGTAGACATGGTTTCTCCATTTGTTAAGTTATATTAATAGTATAAAAAATATCTGGCCGTTTGACCAGATATTTTTCATAAGCTTTAAGCCTCAGCTGGTGCTTCTGGAGCTTCTTCAGCTGGAGCCTCGGCAGGAGCTTCCTCTACTGGAGCTTCTTCCTTTGGCTGGTTTTTGCGAAGCTTGTCTGCATGCTTTGCAGCAGCTTTCTTTTCAAGTGGCATCTTGACCCATTTTGGCATCTTGATACCTTCCTTAACGAGGATGCGGATTACGCGGCCAGATGGCTGTGCACCGTTGTTAAGATATTTTTCGACCTCAGCCTTGTCTAGTTCAGTGGCTTTGGTATGTGGGTTGTAGCTGCCGACCTGAGCGACGATACGACCCGAAAGAGGGTGACGTTGCGCTTCTTGGACGACTATCCGATAAAGCGGTAAAGCTTTACGGCCATTACGCTGTAAGCGAATCGCAAGCATAATACTCCTTTAAAAATTAATACTTTCGCTATTATATCTTATTTTTGGTTATTTATCAAGAGAAATACCGGACTTTTTGTATTTGCGAATTGCTTCGCCGGCCGCCTTGGTCTGAGCTTCTTGTTTGCTATGGCCAACACCGGTCGAAACGAGACGACCTTTAACATAGACACCTAGAGTGAAAGTCTTGTCATGATCTGGGCCTTCTTCTTTCATAACGACATAGTCCGGAGTCGTACCTTCGTGATGCTGGACGAGCTCCTGAAGATAAGATTTCGAATCGCGCCACGATTCCGTTTCGAGGATATCGTTAATGCGCGTAAGGCTGTTTTTCTTGATGAAGTCTTCAGCGGCCTTGTAGCCCTGATCGAGATAAATTGCACCGATGATTGCTTCGTAGCAGTCTGCCATGATGACATGATGTGCGCGTTCGGAACCGTTCTTCTCGCCCTTGCTGAGGCGAACGAGTAGTGCATAGCCGAGCTTCTCGCCAGAATCGGCGTTTGCTTCAGTATTCACGAGCGCAGCGCGCCAAGCCGTCATAATACCTTCTGGCTCATCGTAGTTCTTGAATAAGAAATCAGACGAAACGAGCTCAAGGACAGCATCGCCGAGGAACTCGAGACGCTCATTGTGCTCCTGCGCGGAAGCGCGGTGCTCGTTGATATACGAGCGGTGCGTCAAAGCGGTGATTAGAAGATTGATATCATTAAACTCAAAACCGAGTTTTTCTTTTGCAAATGCTTTATATTCGTCAATTTGCTCTTTGTTCATTACAATTCCCCACTACGAATCTTTTTCTTTGCAATCAACATCAGTTTTTCGATATCGGCATATTCGATTGCATCGAGCGCGTCGGCAAAGCTAAACCAGCGAATGCCATTCATCCATTTTTCCTTGGTTGGGCGCTCATTCTTGTCAACCGACTGAACGAGATAAACCTGCGTCGTCATGAGGACAAGCTTTTCGAGGCGGCGATATTTGAAATGGATCTTGCCGAGCCAAGTCAAAACCTCAACGTTCTTGAGGCCAGATTCCTCGCCAATCTCGCGAACAGCAGTCTGCTTGGCAGTCTCGCCTGGTTCGATATGGCCTTTTGGAATCGTCCAGCGGTTCTTGCTATCTTGGATTAAAAGAATCTCGATATCACGCTCGTCTGGCGTCATGCGAAAAACAATACCGCCAGCGGTCGGTTCGCGCACAATTTCCTTGATTTCAGGTTTTTTGCGCAAAACTACCTGACGCAGTTTTTCATGAATCGGTTCTTTGTAGGTCTGAGTCGGAAGCGCTTCTGGCACTTTATAGCCATTGCGCTGCTTCGGTGCGCGGGGAGCGTTACGGCGGCTCGCGCGGTTATTAGGCTTCCTTGACGTCGGCCTCTTTGCTTTCGTCTTCGGAATCTTTTTGTTCTGCATGCTTTGGTTGTTCCTCTCCACCGATATTTCGGTAAGCAGTACCAAGTACGCCATTGATGAACTTCGAAGAGTTATCCGAGCCAAAGGCCTTTGCCAATTCTACGGCTTCATTGATCGCCACTTTTGGCGGAACCGTATCTTTGCAACGAGTTAATTCATAAAGACCAATTCTGAGGACATTGCGGTCAACAGAGGAAATACTAGAAATTGGCCACTCTGGCGCCATCGGCTGAAGCTCCTTGTCGAGCTGCTCCATTTCATCAAAAACACCGTGGGTTAAGGCGTGTACAAAATCCACGTCCCCTAGTGCTTTGGCGTAGGGTTCAATATTTTTTGCGACGATACTATCGATGTCGGCTGAGGTGTCGCCCGCCTTGTTACGGAATTCATACTCATATAGACTCTGAAGCGAGATGATTCTGCCGAGATGTCGATTGCTTGCCACGTTAATTTGCCTCCCTAATTATTTGGACTTTTTATCTGTTTTCTTGTCTGCTTTTTTGCAAGATTTAACCTTGAGATTTGGGGTTTTCTTTGCAGTTTCGAACGCCTTGACTGGCGAATGTTTGTTAACGCTACGAGCGAGCTTGAGACGCAAATGACTGCGGCGAAGGCCGGTCTTACGAGGGCTGCTCTGCTTTTTTGGTTCAGGCATGTAAAAATGCTCCTTTGATTAATAATAGATACTTTGCCATATATCTTACTATATTTTTAGGAGTTTTACAAGACATAAAAGCTACAGACGCTTATGCTATAATTATTTTTATGAAGATTCAGAAGGGACGGGTGCGTGCACGCACAATTATTAGTTGCGCAATTGCCTTACTTTGCATTGCCGGAATCGGTTATTCTGGTTTTAAAATCATCGAATGGAAAATTGATTCGAACAAGACCGCAGCGCAGACCGAGCAGATCAACGAATTGACGAAGATTGACGAAGTTGAGGACGACGATAATACTGAAGTCATCGCGAGCGACGAGGGCGAAGAGAGCCTCTACCGCAAGTTCATCAAAATGAGCTTAATTGATGTCGATTATTCCGAGCTTCGCAAGATTAATAACGAAGTCGCGGGCTGGGTGCAGGTGAAAGGAACAAATATTAATTATCCATTCGTAAGTAGCGGCAATAATGATTACTATTTGACGCATTCCTTCGATAAGAGCTATAGCCGCGCAGGTTGGGTTTTCTCCGACTTCCGCAACAAGCTCGATGGTACCGACAAAAACACCATTCTCTATGCTCACGGTCGCTATGACGAAACAATGTTTGGGACCTTACGCAATATTCTTTCGAGCGGCTGGCTAAATAATTCCGATAATTTCATTGTCCGCACTTCGAACGCGAGCGAAAATGCGCTCTGGCAGGTCTTTAGTGTCTATAAGATTCCAACAAAAAATGACTACATCCAAACCGACTTCTCGAGCGACGATTCGTTCAAATCTTTCGCGGACATGCTCAAAAACCGCAGTGCGCATGATTTCCAAACCAGCGTTTCCGGCACAGATCGCATCCTCACGCTTTCGACTTGCTATAGCAAAAACGAACGCGTCGTCCTACACGCAAAGCTAATTAAGAAGTCGACAAAATAGACCATCAAAAAACCGCCTCTAGGGGCGGCTTTTTGTTACTTTACGACAATGTTTACGAGTTTGCCCTGCGGCACGACGATTGTCTTGATGATTTCTTTGTCGGCAATCATCGATGCAATCTTTGCGTCGGCCTTAGCGTATTCTTCGAGCTTCGCCTTGTCAGCAGCATCTTCTGCTGGAATCTGAATGCGAGCGCGGAGCTTACCATTAACCTGAACAATCATCTCAACGCTATCTTCAACGAGCAAAGCGTCATCCCACTTCGGCCAGACATCGTCGGAGCCGAGCTTCTCGAGCATTTCGCAAGCGAGATGCGGCGCGAATGGCTTAATCAACTTTGCGAGCGCAACGACATCGTCTTTGGCGGCGCCAGTCTTGTAGAGCTCATTGACGAACTCCATCATTGCGGCGACGGCCGTATTAAAGTTGGCACGGTAAATATCTTCGGTAACTTTCTTGATGGTCTTGTGACGCAATGAGACAGTCTTGGACTCAGCAATCATTTCCTTGTCAAAGACGAGCGACCAACAGCGGTTGAGGAAGCGATAAACACCGCCAATTGCCTCGGTACTCCAAGCAGCATCCTGGTTGTATGGGCCAATGAAGAGCTCATAGGTACGGAGCGTATCGGCGCCATAGCCAGAGTTAATCACGTCGAGCGGATCAATCACGTTGCCCTTGGACTTACTCATCTTCTTGCCATCCGGCGCGTTAATGTAACCATTATAGAGCAATTTCTTGACCGGTTCGCGGAAGTCGAGGTAACCCTCGTCAGCGAAGAACTTGCACCAGAAGCGGATATAGAGCAAGTGTGCAACGGCGTGGTCGCCACCACAATAGACATCGGTTGGCGCCCAGTAATTAACCTTTTCTTTGCTCCAGGCCTCTTTATCGTTATGTGGATCGGTATAGCGCCAGAGATACCAGCTCGAACAGGCATAGCCGTCGAGCGTATCAGTCTCGCGCGTCATTTCTTCGCCGTCAATCGTAACCTTCATGAATTCTTCGGACTTCGCGAGTGCGCTGCGGCCAGAAGAATCTGGTTTGTAATCATCAATCTTTGGCAAAAGAACCGGAAGCTGATCTTCTGGGATTGCATGGGGTTTGCCATTCTTGTCATATGCAATTGGAATCGGGCAGCCCCAGTAACGCTGGCGAGAAATCAACCAATCGCGCATGCGGTAGGTAACTTTCTTGTGGCCAATGCCCTGCTTTTCGAGCCAATCAGTAATGCCATCACGGGCCTCGGCAGTTTCGATGCCATTAAATGCGCCAGAGTTAATAATCGTACCTTCGCCGTGATAGCACTTCGAATCATCTTCGATATCTTCTGGTTTTTCGATGACCTTCACAATCGGAAGGTCGAACTTTTCGGCAAAGTCGTAGTCGCGATCGTCATGAGCAGGCACTGCCATGATTGCACCAGTACCGTAGCCGCTCAAAACATAGTCAGCAACCCAAATTGGGATTTCTTTGCCAGTAGCTGGGTTGATTGCATAAGCACCCGTAAAGACACCAGTCTTTTCTTTGTTTTCCTGACGTTCGATTTCAGATTTCTTAATTGCATCCTTGCAATACTGGGTCATCGCCTTGCGAGCGTCTTCGGTTGTAATTTTCGTAATGAGTGGATGCTCTGGAGCAAGTACGAGGAAGGTTGCGCCAAAGAGAGTGTCTGGGCGAGTCGTAAAGACGCGGACAGTTTCCTTGTGGTCCTTAATTTCAAAATCAATTTCAGCGCCTTCGCTGCGACCAATCCAGTTTTTCTGCATGGTCTTGATTTTGTCTGGCCAGTCGAGGTTATCGATTTCGTCGAGCAATTCATCAGCATAGGCAGTAATCTTGAAGAACCACTGCTTCATCTTTTTCTTTTCGACTTCGTGGCCACAGCGCCAGCAGCAGCCATTCTCAACCTGCTCATTCGCGAGCACGGTCTGATCTACTGGACACCACCACTGATAGTTTTCTGCCTGATAAGCAAGTCCCTTCTTGAAGAGCTGAAGGAAACACCATTGAGTCCATTTATAATATGCTGGGTCGGAAGTATTAATTTCGCGGTCCCAGTCAATCGCATAGCCGAGGCGCTTAGCCTGCTTTCGGAAGTTGTCGATGTTGGTTTTGGTCACATCCTGCGGAGCAATGCCAGTCTTGATGGCATAGTTCTCGGCCGGAAGACCGAAAGTATCATAACCGAATGGACGAAGAACGTTCATCTCCTGCTGCGTATAGAAACGGGCAAGACAGTCAACGATTGAGAAGTTACGGACATGGCCGACATGAAGGCCGGCACCAGATGGGTATGGGAACATTTCGGCGAGATACATCTTCGGCCGATTATCGTTGTCTTTGGCGGCAAAAGGCTTCTCTTCTTCCCAGCGCTTCTGCCATTTTTCTTCGATTTTTAATGGATCATAATGGCTCATAATCATATATTATACCATCAGATACGGCGTTACGCTACAACTCTGGCTCGCCTCTTCCGTTTTTTGTGTACTAATAAATTCGTTTCCGTTTTGGAAACTATTCTCACCTATGATAGGCGACTCATCTTGAATTCGTTTCCTTTTCGGAAACGAAAGCACCAATGGAGGCGCAGTGTAATATTTGCCAAGTCTTTTTATTTAGCACGAGCATTTTAATGGCAGAAGTCGGCGAACTTAGTGTATAATAATATGAGTATGGTTAAGAAAACTGCGAGTATCAAAAAGGCCATCATCAAGAACAAGAATGCGAAAAAAGCTGACAAAGAGGCTCAGAAAAACACCTCTAATGCCGGCCGCAGTCGCAGCAAAAACGTTCTGCAGAGTGGCATGAAATTATATTCAAACCTCGCTTACAAGCGTCGCGTTAAAGAAGATCAGCGCGCTCGCCGCAAAGCTGAGGAATTAGCAACTTTACCGAAGAATCCGGTGCTGCGCTTTTTCGCGCGCCTTCGCCCGGACCGCTTCTTTAGGTGGTGGTTCTCCAAGGACAACCAAATCCGCCTATTAAAGATTGTCGTCGCCTTCATTTTGTTAGTGATTATCGGCATCGGCGGCCTCTTCCTTTACTATAAGAAGGATTTGCAGGAAATTGACCCAGAAGAGCTCGCGAGCCGCGTTCAGGATACCGTTAATACCTATCTCGACCGTAACGGTACCGTGCTTTGGGAAGATAAGGGCGATGGCGATTACCGCCTCGTCGTTGATGGCAACGATATCTCGACCTACATGCGCCAAGCAACGGTCGCAATTGAGGATAAGAACTTCTATAACCATATCGGCGTCGACTTTGGCGCTCTTATCCGCGCAGCTTTCTATACCCTTTCTGGCCAGCAGGTCCAGGGTGGTTCGACTTTGACTCAGCAGCTCATCAAGCAGGTTTACTTCTCCGATGAAGCAAAGGACCGCGGTATTGGCGGTATTCCACGCAAGATTAAGGAAGCAATTCTCTCGATTGAAGTCGAAAAGATGTATGACAAGGAGCAGATTATTACGCTCTACCTCAACGAGTCGCCATATGGCGGTCGCCGCAACGGCGTCGAATCTGCCGCCCGCACTTACTTTGGCAAGAGCGCCAAGGACCTCGACATTGCCGAGTCTGCCTTGCTCGCTGCCGTGCCGAACAACCCAGCTTTACTTAACCCATATAATACAGCCGGCCACGAACGCTTGATCAAGCGCCAGCACAAGGTGCTCAACGCAATGGTCGAGATGAATTATATTACCCAGGAACAGGCCGACGAAGCAAAGGCAGTTGATATTCTCGCCAAGATTAAACCTGAAACCAACCAGTATGACAATATGCTTGCGCCATGGTTTGTGCTCGAAGTTAAGAACCAGCTCGAGGCAAAATACGGCATCAAGACAATGCGCGAGGGTGGCTTCACGATTACGACCACGCTTGATTATCGCGCACAAAAGATTGCCGAAAACGCAATCGCGGCCGGTATGGCAATTTCCTACAAGAACAATTCCGATAACGCAACGCTCGTTTCGGTTGACGTCGAAACTAGCCAGGTGATTGCGATGGTCGGTAGCTCCGGTTGGAACAAGCCAGGCTTCGGCCAGGTGAACGCCGCTACTTCGTTGCTTGAGCCAGCGTCCTCAATTAAGCCGATTCTCGACTACACGCCGCTCTTCATGCAGCGCGAAGGTGTTAACTACGGCCCGGGTACAGTCTTGAAAGATGAAAACATCGATAAGATTTACTGTAATGGCACCCGCGGCAAATGTCGCTTACGCAACGCTTCTGGTAAGTTCTACGGCAACACTACAATTCGCCAAGCACTCGCCGGCTCTCTTAACATTCCAGCCGTGAAAGCTTTGAAGATTAACACAATCGATCAAAGCCTTGAGATTGCTCACCGCCTTGGCGACGTTTCCTACTGCGCCAACGGCGAGCAAGCCGGTCTTTCGATGGCGATCGGTGGCGGTTGCGCCGTACGCCCAGTCGAGCACGCCAACGCCTACGCTTCGATTGCACGCGGCGGCGTCTACAAAGACATTGCTTACGTCCTCGAAGTTAAGAACTCGACCGGTGACGTGATTGAGGCATGGACCGATAGCGAAGGCGATCGCGTCGTCGATGAACAGGTCGCTTACATGACCACCAGCATCCTCGCCGACCCAGCTTCCCGCCGCTTTACGTTCGGCAGCCTCGCGACCTACCCAGGCTTCTACAGCAACAAGGTTTGGTTCGCCGCGAAGACTGGTACGACCGAAAACGGTGCCGGCTCCGCAAAGGACTCCTGGATTGTTTCCTTCTCGCCAGTACTCGCAACCGCCATTTGGAACGGTAACCACGACGGTCGCGTGATTTCGAGCGGTAACCACTATGTCGCATTCAAGATTTCCGAGAAATATATTGAAGCAGTCCACACCGATGTTTACGGCAAGGATGGCAAGTGGAAGTCTGGCGACAAGATTAAAGAACCAGCCGGCATGCAGCACATGTCCGTCAACGGCCACAACGATATCTGGCCAAGCTGGTACAACAAGAAGACTTCGTCTGGTATTTCTGAAGAAAAGATGACCTTCGATTCTATTTCGAAGAAGAAAGCAACCGACTGTACTCCAGCCGAAACTCGCGTCGAAGCAACCGTCTCTAAGATGATTGATCCGATGACCGAAAAGGAAATCTACTACTCGGGCGAATACGACACGGAGAACGAAGATGATGTCCACCAGTGTTCTGACAAGAAACCGGGCGTCACTGTTAATGCGCCATCTGGCGGCGACGGCAACTGGACCGTCACCTTCATCGCAAGCAATGGCCGCTATTCACTCCAAAACTATTCGATTAGTGTCAATGGCAAGAATGTGAAGAACGGTGAGCTTACGGCAAGCGGCGGCACAATCACTTACACCTCTGCCGAAGAACCAAAGAGTATCTCGGTGACCGTGAAAGACTCTGCCGGCTACACTGCAACCAACAGCTGGTCTGCGCCAAAGTCCGAAGAATAAAGTCCAACAAAAAAGCGCCCCCTACTTTGAGGAGGTGCTTTTTCTTTGGCGACGCTGTTTTTGGTTATTGCGACTGCGGCCTTTTGGAGTTTTGTTGGAAGCTAGTTTCGCAAACATCATCTTGCCGGCAGCAGTCTGGAGGTAACGGACAAATTCGATTTCGACGAGCTGATTCTTGCCGACAAATTGTTCCGCGTCGTCGACGACGACCATCGTGCCGTCCGGCAAGTGCGCGACACCCTGGTGCGGGTTAGCGCCAGCAGAAATAATCTTCACACTGAGTTTGTCGCCAGGAAGATATTCACTACGCAAGCCCTGGGCTAGATCATTGATATTAATTGCGTCAATATGTTCCGTGGCGGCAACCTTCGCGAGATTGAAATCGTTCGTAAGGATGATACCGCGATGCTCTTTAGCGAGCTCCAAAAGACGCTCGTCGACCTTGACGCGTTCACCTTCGTCCTGATAGATTTCAACGCTCGCAAGCTCCACGCGCTCGAGCTCATTCACAATATCGAGGCCAAAGCGGGCACGAGCACGCTTTTCACTGTCCGGACCGTCAGCGAGCAATTGCAATTCGCGGATTACGCTGCGCGGAATGAGTAACTCGTCGCCCATGAAGCCAGCTTTCGCGACCGACAAAATGCGGCCATCCATTAAGGTTGATGTATCGATAAACACCTTGCGGCGCGCGTTCTTGGCGCGGCTAGGCGTTGCTTTGAACGCCCTCACGGTGAGAGCGGTGGTCTCCGCCAAAATAAGCGAGCCCACAATATATATAAATAATTCCATTGCCATATTATACCATGAAACACAAAAATAGCCATCCATGCAGGACGGCCATCTTTGAAGTAATGTATATGATTATATATTAGCACACTTTTCTGATTTTGTCAATACCTAGTCTGCGGAGATACTTTTGATCGCTTCCTGGAGCGTGCGAATGCTGCTATTGAGCTTAACCTGCTCTTCTGGCGAAATCTGGAAACTCAAGCGACGCACGACGCCGTTGCGACCAAGCACGGCCGGATAGCCGTTATACGTATCACTCAATTCGTCATAGTTACTAATCGGTAAAATGCGGTTCTCGTCGTTAAGAATGCAGTTCGTAATCGAAGCCATACAGCTGCCGATACCATAATAGGTAGCACCCTTTTTCTCGATGATCGAGTAGGCTTCTTTGCGGACAAAATCTTCAATCTCATTGCGCTCATCCTGAGCAATCAAATCCATCACCGGCTGGCAGCCAACGTAGGCGCAGCTCCAGAGCGTAAGCTCAGTATCGCCATGTTCGCCAACTTGATAGGCGTGAATGTTCTTTGGATGGACGTGGAGGCGTTGGCTGAGGCGATGGCGCAAGCGCGCAGTATCGAGCACGGTACCAGAGCCAATCACACGTTCTGCCGGCAAGCCAGAATACTGCCAAGTGAGATAGGTTAAAACGTCCATCGGATTACTGACAACAAGAAAAATGCCATCGAAGCCGGCATCCATAATCTGACCGATCATGTCTTTGAAAATGGCGGCATTTTTCTTGAGCAAATCCATGCGGGTTTCGCCCGGTTTCTGCGGCACGCCAGCCGTAATCACGACCATGTCGCAATCGCCTGCTTCCGCATAAGAGCCAGCCTTGATTTTGAGGTAGCTCGGCGAAACCGCCAAAGCGTCGCGCATATCAATCGCTTCGCCCTCGGCATCCTCAGTATTAATATCTACTAATATAAGTTCGTTTACGTTCGTACGCTGGTGTAGTAGCGCAAAAGCGTAGCTCATGCCCACATTGCCAGTACCAACAACCATCACCTTGTTTGACATACCTATATTATACCATAAGCGTTATTTGATAGCCCAATTGTCGCCTTGGAGCGTAATGAGGTCGTATAGCTCCAAAGTCGTAACGGCGATATTAAAGTCTACGACTGAAATATCCAACGCCTTGATAATATCATCGGCTGAATCATAGCCAGCTTTAATGGCGGCGTAGACTTTGCGCTCTAAGTCATTCAAAACACTCAGGTCCGGCCCAAGCGGTGTCTGCGGATTGTCGCCATAGCGAATCAAAATATCCGAAGCATCAAGAAAGGGGTGGGCGCCAGCGCGTAGCATCTCATTTGAACCGGCTGACATTGGCCGCGTCGTGTCGCCCGGCAGCACGAATACCTCCTTGCCCTGTTTGCAGGCGACGTCGAAAGTGCCCTTCGTGCCAGACTGACGTGACGCTTCGATGACAAGCAGAAAATCCGCGAGGCCAGAAACAATACGATTACGTTCCTGAAAACAATAGGCTTTCGTCATAAATCCTGGCGCATATTCAGAGATAATCGCTCCATGCTCGAGGATGCGCTTTGCGAGGCCGGCGTTACCGCAAGGATAGATTTTATCGATCGGCGTGCCAAGCACCGCCACGGTCGTACCGCCCGCGTCGAGGCAGCCGCGATGAGCACATGCATCAATGCCGTAAGCCAAACCACTTACAATCACGATACCCTTCTTGGCGAGATCATAAGCCGCGCGGTATGCCATTTCTTCGCCATATTTCGTACAGCGACGTGCGCCAACAATCGCGACAACCGGCGGCCGCGGATCTGGCAAACGCCCGAGATAATACAAGCTTTCGACCGGCTGCTCGACGGCACTATTTTCGCCGCAGCATTCGAGTATTTTTAAAAATGGATGGTTGATGTCTGTTTTTATATATTTCATGCCCAGAGTTTAGCGTGAAACAAAAAAGCGCCAAAGCATAAGTTCATTATTTTTGGCACTTTTTCTAAAATCTGTTCTAGTTTTCTTCGCGGCGCATTGGTGGAAATGGTACACCTTCGCGAGCAGAGACGCCTTCAAAGAGCCAGAAGTTGCGCTCAGAGTTGCCCCAGCCACAGGTTGGCGGCATACCGTATTCGAGCATCTCAACGAAGTCCATATCGAGCATCTGTGCTTCAGCGTCGCCAGCATCGCGCATTGCCTGCTGCTTCTGGAAGCGTTCGAGCTGATCGAGCGGGTCGTTCAACTCAGAATAGCCGTTGCCCATCTCGGTGCCGAAAATCACTGGGTGGAAGCGCTCAGTCACGCGTGGGTCAGCCTCGTGCTTCTTGGCGAGTGGCGACAATTCTACTGGTTCATGAATGAGCCAGAACGGACCAGCACTCTCTTTGCGAATAATCTTCCAAAGGTAATCGAGCAAGCGGCCAGCGCCCATCGAGTCGTCATATTTCACGCCGTTCTGCTTCAGAATACCCTTAATCTTGTCGAGGTCAGGATTGAAAACATCAACGTCAAATTTCTCTTTCAAAATGTCTGCGTAGCTAATGCGTGGCCATTTGCAGTCGAGATCAACCTTCATGCCATCATGCTCAAACTGGAGCGTGCCCCAAGTTTCCTTACAGACATACTTAATCATTTCTTCGTAGAGATCCATGCCTTCTTCGTAATCCTGGTAAGCAGCATAGGATTCCATCGCGATATGTTCTGGCAAATGCTCCTCATCCATACCTTCATTGCGGAAGCGTGGGCCAATATCATAAACGCGCTCGTAGCCACCACCGATGAGACGCTTCAAAGGAAGCTCGTGTGAAATGCGAAGATAGAAGTCCTGGTCAAGCGCATCCATATGCGTGACGAATGGGTTTGCGTCGGCGCCACCGGTCGTATGCTCGAGAACTGGAATATTAATTTCAACAAAACCGTGGTCGTTGAGGAACTGGCGCGTTGCGGTCCAGAATTTAGCACGGCGCACAAAACGTTCGCGAACCTCTGGATTGACCGCCATATCAACATAGCGACGACGGAGACGCTCTTCCTTGTTCGTGAAGCCATCGCGGCCCGGAAGCGGGCGAAGAGCCTTCGTCAAAATGCGTGGCATTTCGCAGAAAATCGAAATCTCACCAGTATTAGTCTTGCCAACTTTACCGGCCGCTTCGAGGAAGTCGCCCGTATCGAGCTTCTTTGTAAATTTAGCGGCGTCATCTTTCAAGAAAATCTGAATCTTGCCGGAGTCGTCTTCGACGACGACAAAAGCAAGCTTACCGAAGCTGCGGATACTCGCAATGCGGCCAGCAACGCAGACGTCTTTGTCGGCAAAATCATCGTAGTGCTCCAAAATATCACCAATCTTGGTGTCGCGATTACAGTGGGCTGGATATGGATCGATACCAGCTTCTTTTAGTTCATTGAGTTTGCGAATTCTTTCATCGCGAAAATCTTTTAGAGTAGCCATATCTGTTATTATACCATAAAAACAGCGGACTCGGAAGCCCGCTGTTTATGTTTAATCGCCATCGAGGAAGGCTCCCGATTGACGCGACCAGAGTTTGTTGTATTCGCCATCCTTCTTCAGTAGTTCGGCGTGCGAACCCTGCTCCACGATTTCGCCGTTGTCGAGTACAATAATGCGGTCGAGGCTAGCGATTGTCGAGAGACGGTGCGCAACCACAATACTGGTGCGACCTTTCATGAGCTTCACAAGCGCGTCCTGAATGAGTGCTTCAGACTCAGAGTCGAGTGCAGAAGTTGCCTCATCGAGCACGAGAATCGGCGCGTCTTTCAAAATGGCACGCGCAATCGCAATGCGCTGGCGCTGGCCACCAGAAAGCTTGATGCCGCGCTCACCAACGAGCGTTTCGTAGCCGTTTGGCAATTTCTCGATGAACTCATGCGCATTCGCGAGCTTGGCAGCCCGTTCAATCTCGGCCTGCGTTGCATCTGGCTTGGCATAGGCAATGTTTTCCGCAATCGTGCGGTGGAACAACGCCGTCTCCTGTGGCACATAGGCAATTTGTTCACGCAATGACACTTGCTGAACGCCCGAAATGTCTTGATCATCCACTAGGATGCGACCTTCCGCAACGTCCGCAAAACGAAGTAACAGTTTTGTCAGCGTGGTTTTACCGGAACCGGACATACCGACGAGACCAATGCGTTCGCCTGGTTTGATGTCTAGGTTGAAGTGCTCAAAGATTGCCTCTTTTGCATCGGCGTGTTGAAACTCAACGTCCTGGAAGCTAATGTGGCCACGTTTGACTACAAGCTCCTTGGCGCCACGTGCGTCTTTGACCTGCTTTTCCGTGTCGAGAATCTCCGTCATTTCATAAGCGTCGCCGAATACACGGTTAATGCCCTTGAAAATATTGTTCACATTCCAAAGCTCGCCCATGATTGAACTAGAGTAGTTCACGATGAGAATTAAAGTTGCAATGCTTAGGCCGAAGATCGGTTGGCCAATCATCAAGAATACCGTAATGATAGCAACAATGCCGGTGTTAACGACGTTGAAGCCCATGTCGCGTTTCATCGTTGCGCGCATCTGCGCAAGACCAGCATTCATGGTCGTGCGGCTGAAGTTCGCATAGCGATGACGCTCGTGTGCCTCGCGACCGTAGGATTTGACCGAAAGGATGTTCGAAATCGAATCTGCGAGCTGGCCGGTCTGCTTGTTCTCTGCCTCCGCCCATTCGCGACTAAGGTGCGAAATGCGTTTGAAGCATAGTGCAGCGCAAAGCACGTAAAGAATCACGAAGATTAAGAGACCCGCGGCAAAGATTGGCGCGCGCGAGAACAGCACGGCCATCGCAGAAACCATCATCACAATGAGATACAAGATATCGAAGGTGAGCAAATCGAAGAAGCGCTCAAATCCACCGATGAACTTGTTCGTCTGCGAGACAAGCGAACCAGAAAAACGGTCGCTATGGAACTGCATCGATTGCTCACAGACCGAGTCAAAACACTGCGTCGCAAGTTCGTACATCGCAATTAATTCAAATCTCCAGACCCAGTAGATGCGCAACCAGCCTAGCACGACCGAGCCAATTATATGGCTAGCAATCAGCGCCAAGGCGTACGGCAATAAGACTGGAAGAATCTGATCCTGCGGAATACCCGCCGACACGCGGTCAATCATGCTCGCGAAGATATACGGAATCAAAGTCACGCGAACAACAACGACGGCCGGGGTGGCTAGTAAGGTACCGAAAGCGAGAAACTTGTGTCGTTTCGTCACTTCCCAATAGTAATGAAGGGTGCGCCGCGATACACGCCGGCGATCCTTTTTTGATTTTGTTGTCATAAGATTCACCTCTCTTTTTTGACATAAAAATACGCCAATTATTCCTTGGATTAATCAGCGTATTTGGTTTGTTAATTTTTGCTTTGGTTATTTAATTTCAGAAATTTTGAATTTCTTTCCATTAGGAAGGGTTACTTCCTCACCAACTTTTTTACCAAATATTGCTTTGCCAATCGGCGATTCGTTGCTAATCTTGCCTTCAAGCGGATTAGCTTCGACTGCACCGACGAGCGTATAAGATGTTTCCTTACCGTCAGATTTAAGCGTGACGGTAGAGCCAAGGGCTACTTTTTCCCTTTTGCCAGACTTAATAATCTTGGCATGGAGTAAGATATCTTCGATTTCAAGAATACGGCCTTCGACCACCTTCTGTTCGCCACGAGCAGCAGAATAGTCTTCGTTCTCGCTAAGATCACCATAGGAGCGAGCGAGTGCGATTTTATCTGCAATTTCAGGACGGCGAGCCTTAAGTGCCTTCAACTCGGCTTCGAGTTCTTTGCGGCCCTCGGCAGTAATGCTAACTGTATTTGCCATAAAATGATATCCTCCTCTAAATCCGGGAAAAATAGGAATTTTACTGTTACTTCTGCCCTAGTTTAACAATAAATTCCGTTAATGGCAAGAGTTTTGTGTCAGATTCTGTGCGTTTTTTGATTTCGACCTTATCTTCGGCCAAAGTCTTATCGCTAATTACGACACGATACGGAATACCAAGCAGGTCAGCGTCGGCAAATTTCTCGCCGTTGCGCGCATTCTTGCGATCATCAAAGATAATTTGTTCAGGCGCTTTATTGTATAGTTCTTCGGCAACTTCGTTTGCCTTATCGCCAATCGCGACGAGATAGTACTTATACGGTGCGATTTCTTCTGGCCAGACGAGACCTTTTTCGTCGCTAAGCTTTTCTGCAATAACGCCCATGACGCGGCTAGGACCGATGCCGTAGCTACCCATAAAGACTTTCTGGCGCTTTCCCTCTTCGTCCGCAAACTCGAGTTCAAGCGGTTCGGAATACTTATAGCCGAGTGTAAAGATATTACCAACTTCAGCAGCCTTATGCTGTTCGAGCTTAGACTTATCGAGGCCAAGCTCGTTAAGGATTTCATCAGTATAGACTTCTTCATTGACAGCAATATTCTTTTCGCGGTCGAGATAGATAATATCCTCACCAACTTCGCAAAGCGTCTGATATTCGTCGCTAAACTTGCTGAAGCTACCGCCAGATGCAAAGGTGCGGAAAGTATCGTTGCCGATACCGAGACGATTGAAGATTTTCGTATAGCTTGCGGCGACCTTCTCGTAGAATGCGTCATGCTCTTCTTTCGTGCGACTAAAGCTATAAAGGTCCTTCATCATAAATTCGCGCGTACGCATAATGCCAGATTTAGCACGAAGCTCGTTGCGGAACTTAGTTTGGAACTGGTAGACGTAGAGCGGAAGGTCCTTGTAGCTAGAAATATAGGTCTTAAGCATGCGCGTAAAGGCTTCTTCGTGCGTGGTCGCGAAACCAAGTTCGCCGCCAGCATTAAGCTTCGTCTTAAACCAAACATCGAGAACTTTATCATCCCAACGTCCAGACTTTTCCCAAGCATCGCGTGGCTGGAGTGCGGTCATGCGGACTTCTTGGCCGCCAAGCGCATTCATCTCTTCGCGAATGACCTGCATAATATTGTCAAGCGTTCGCATACCAAGCGGCAAATAGTCATAGACGCCAGCCATCTCTTTGTAGATATAACCAGCACGAATCAAAAGTTTAGCGCTCTCACTGACTTCGTCGCCAGGAGCGGTCTTGGTAGTTTTTGCGAATGTTTGACTTAATTTCATAGAGATAGTATAACACTATCCCGGATATTCGTCGATTGAGCTAATCAGGACGTCGCGTGGCTTGTTGCCGCCAGTAGCTGGGCCAACCACGCCCTTTGCTTCGAGTTCATCAATAATCGAGGCTGCGCGGCCATAGCCGATATGAAGCTGGCGCTGCAAGAGCGAAGTAGAGAGACGGCCGGCGCGAATTGCAATCTCAGCGGCCTGGCGCTCAATGTCGCCACCTTCGCCGCTACCGCCGGACATGCCTGGCATACCAGGAACGGAAACGCTTTGGGAAGTAACTTCGTCGTTGTACTGTGGTGGAGCCTGCTGGCGGAGGAAGTCGGTAATCTTGCCGATTTCTTTATCGCTAACAAAGGCACCCTGAACACGGCGAGGCTTACCCATCATTTCGGTCGTAAGGAAGAGCATATCACCAGAGCCGAGAAGTTTCTCTGCACCCATCGCATCAAGCATAACGCGCGAGTCGACACCGTTGTTTACGGCGAAGGCGATACGGCCCGGAATGTTTGCCTTAATCAAACCAGTAACAACCTTAACTTCTGGACGCTGGGTAGCGAGCACGAGGTGAATACCGGCAGCACGACCTTTCTGAGCGATGCGAACAATGAGCATCTCAAGCTCCTTGCCGGCGGTCATCATAAGGTCTGCCATCTCATCCACGACGACCACGATATATGGCATCTTACCATTGTCGTGCTTCTGAACATTACCGTCTTCGTCAGGAACTTCAACGGTGCCACCCTGTTCGGCCATCTTGGCGTTATAGTCGGCAATATTTTTGACGCGCTCTTTGCTCATCAAAGAATAGCGCTTCTCCATTTCGCCAACTGCCCATTTCATTGCACTGAGCGCCTTGTCGGTGCTCGTGATAATTGGAGCGAGCAAATGCGGGATATCTTCGTAAGCCGCCATTTCGACCTGCTTTGGATCGACGACGATAAGCTTCAAATCGCTTGGCGAATTATGATAAAGCAACGAGTCAATCAAAACGTTCGTCATCACGGACTTACCAGAACCGGTAGTACCAGCGATGAGAAGGTGCGGCATCTTTGCGAGATCGCCAACGACAACCTGGCCAGCGATATCTTTACCGACAGCAAAGGAAAGTGGCTTTTCCGACGCAATCTTACGCCATTCGTTCGAGCGGAGGAGCTCATGGAGACCAACGCTAGCCGGCGTAATATTTGGCACCTCGACGCCAACCATGTTTGTGCGCGGAATCGGCGCTTCAATACGAATCTTATCCGCAGCGAGTGCCATCGCGAGGTTCTTGTCATAAGCGAGGAGCTTATTAACGCGAACACCAGCAGGTGGACGAAGCGTATACTGCGTAATACGTGGGCCGAGGTTTGCGCCCTCAACCGTCACATCAATATCGAACTGCGCCAAAGTATCCTTGATAATACGGGCGTTCTCCTCGGTATTACCTGGATCGGCTGGAGTAGTTTTCTTGTTAAGCAAATCGAGCGAAGGCATCTTCCAGTTCGGATCGGAAACCGCAACGAGCGCCATTGGTTCTTCGGCTGCCTTAACTTCGGCCGGCTCAGTCTTCTTGAGCGGCGGCATATCACGATTCTTTTTATCATTCACGGTTTCGACATTAGCAACAACCTTGAAGTCACCAAGATCGTCTTTCTTCGCCTTTTCAGTATTCTTGCGCATCACGCGGGCATTTTCTTCGTCTTCGCCATTCTTACTGGTCTTGAAGATAGACGCAATCTTTCTAAAGAGCGCGAGCGGAGTCTCGGCATACATGAAGAGCGCCGTAATCAAGATAAGGACAACATAAATCAAAATCGAGAGACCTTTACCAAGGTTCTTTACGAGGAAGCTGTCCATATACTGGCCAATCACGCCACCGCTATGCTCGAGCGTGCCATAGCTCGGAACGCCGAAGATACCGCTAAACCAGAAAATCATGAGGATAGATGCAATCCAAACGCTTGGATCGAGACGATTATTTGGCGCGCGGAAAATCATGACCGCAATATATACAAAAATTAACGGCAAAAGATAGGTCGTGTGACCGATTGCGGTATGGCATCCATCATTTGCCACTTTCAAGAAGACAGCATTGCCCGTACCGAACCACATCGATACGAAAATAACTGCTAATACTAAGAATAAAATCGCCAATGCTTGGCGCCAAAAGCCGCCCGGGAGCTCGTGCTTCGGGGTGACTTCTTTACTGGATTTTCGGGATTTACCTCGCTTTTTCGCTGTCATATGGAGTAATTATAGCATAAAAAAGAGAGAAGCGGTTATGCTTCCCTCTTTTGAAGTCTCAGATAATCCTACTTAAATAGGTCATAGAGGCTGCTGAAATCGTAATCGTCAACGGAGCTGCTACCCTTGAGGCTTGGTTTGTTGTAGAAGCCTACGAAGGTTGCGATGACCGTGATGATAAGAGCGGCACCAGCGATACCAAGCGCGACGAAGCGCATGATGCTGAGGACCTGAGTCTTACCAGCTGCAATCATATGTGCGATAGCAGCGATAGCTGCAGCACCGAGAGCAGCGAGGGTGTTGGTCAAGAAGCCGTTGAGCCAGAGATAACCCTGCTGAACGCCAGCTGCTTTACCGAGGCCGCAGAGAGCGTAGATAGCAAGAGCGATCATCTTGAAGATTTCGATGGCTGCGATAACAACGAAGACGTTGCGAGCGCACTTCCAGGAGCCCTTCATGGCTTCGACATCAGTGATCTTACGAGCACTAATGAGGCCAGCGACTGCGAACAAGACAGTCAAGAGACCGGTTGCAAGTAGCGTAATGTCGACGGAACCGCCGAAGCTACCGAAGTTGTTGCCGAAAATCCAGCCAACGAGCGGGATGTCGATGCCCCAACCTTTTTTAGTAAAGCTTGCAATTGCTGCAAAGATAGTCATCCAGCCGAAGAAGCAAGCGAGCGAGATGCTGATTGCATTCACGGATGCGATGAATTTGTTGTCTGCCTTCTTGATGGTAGGCATTTTGACAGGTTCAACCACTGGTTGAGTTGCCATGATAACTATTCTCCTTTAAGTTATATTTATGATTCCATAATATAAAAAATATCCAGAAAATACAATATTTCCTGGATATTTTAAGTGCTTATGGCTTAAGCATCTTTTTGGTCGACACCCTTCATCGAAAGACTGAGGCGGCCCTTGTCATCGATAGCATCAAGGCGAACCTTGATTTCGTCGCCGACCTGGAGAGCGTCAGTAACTTTCTCGAGGCGATGTTCGCTAATCTGCGAGATATGAAGCATGCCGTCGATGCCTGGGAGGATATTCACGAAGGCGCCAAAGTCTTTAATGGAAACAACTTTACCCTTGTAAATCTTGCCCGGTTCTGGCTCTTCGACGAGCGACTTCACCCAATCGAGCGCCTTCTGAATCTTCTCGGCGTCGGTTGCAGCAATCGTCACGAGACCATTTTCTTCAATATTGATTTCGGCACCGGTTTCGGAAGTGATCTTATTGATCGTTTCGCCGCCCTTGCCAATAATCGTACCAATCTTATCTGGGTTGACCATGAGCTTCTCAATCTGAGGAGCGTATGGGCTGAGATGATCGCGTGGACCTTCAAGGACGCTGAGCATGTGCTTCAAGATGAACATGCGGCCTTCGTGCGCCTGAGCGATTGCCTTGCGGAGCACCTCAACTGGGAGGCCATGAACCTTCATATCCATCTGGAGCGCGGTCACGCCTTCGGTAGTACCAGTAACCTTGAAGTCCATATCACCAGCAAAGTCCTCGGCATCCATAAGGTCAGTGAGAACATATGGCGTATCGCCGTCCATCATGAGACCCATTGCAACACCGGAAACTGGGCGCTTAAGCGGAACACCCGCATCCATAAGAGCGAGACAAGAGCTACAAGTTGCAGCCATCGAGGTCGAACCGTTCTGAGACATAATCTCAGTAACGCTACGAATCGCGTATGGGAACTCTTCTTCGCTAGGAAGCACTGGCGTCAAAGCGCGCTCGGCGAGATAGCCGTGGCCAACTTCGCGGCGGCCTGGGCTGCCCATGCGGGAGATTTCGCCAACCGTGTAACCTGGCGCATTGTAGTGATGCATGTAGCGACGAGTGCCATCAGTAACTTCCATCGTATCAACGAGCTGAGCGTAGCTGAGCGGAGCGAGCGTAACAATATTCATAGCCTGAGTGACACCACGAGTAAAGAGGCTGGAGCCGTGGCAGCGTGGCAAAATGCCAACCTGCGAGCTGAGCGGGCGAACCTCGTCGAGCTTGCGGCCATCTGGGCGGATGCCGTCTTCGATAATATGCTTGCGAACGTCGTGCTTAACGGCGAGTTCGAAGGCATCGTTGTAATCGGCGCGGAAGTGGCTGTCGTAATAATTTGTGCGAGCAGTCATCTTTTCTTCGTCGGTCATCTTGTCGGTAATGCCAGCTTCATCATCAGTGACTTCCTGAGAGAATTCATCGTGCATTGCCCAGCGGATTTCGTCGATGAGATTGTTGCGCTCAACCGTGTTCTGAGTGCGGAGTTCTGGACCGAGCTTGCTTTCCATCCACTTGTCGACCTTCGCCTGAACTTCTTCAGATGGGAGAATGAGAGTATACTCCTTCTCTTCTACGCCAACCTTCTCGCGAAGTTCGTTCTGAAGCGCGATTGCTGACTGAATCATCTTGAGACCCCATTCGAGACCGCCAACGATGACGTCTTCTGGGACTTCGTTTGCGCCAGCCTCAACCATGGTGATGCCAGAATCTTTACCGGCGACCACGAGGTCGAGATCGGAAGCTTCGCGTTCTTCTGGAGTGAGGAACGCCTTGTATTCGCCATTGACGCGACCGATACGCAAACCTGCAATTGGGCCATCAAATGGAACACCGGCGAGCATCAATGCGCTCGATGCGGCAATCATTGCGATGACGTCTGGGCGGAAGTTTGGATCCATGG
>CAMJDZ010000009.1 GCA_946404545.1 uncultured Candidatus Saccharibacteria bacterium | reverse complement strand
GGCCGAAGCCGGCAGATTTACAGTCTGATGCGTTTGACCACTTCGCTATCCCAGCGAATACCTACTTATTTTAACACAAGCAGGCATCAGTTTCAAGGATTAGTCGCTGTATCCTTCGAGCATGGCTGTACGGAATTGTTCAATAAGGTTGTCGGCTTCTTGTTTTTCTTCGTCGGTCGTTAAGTCGGCCTTGAACCACTCTATGACCTGCTCGTTCGTTTTTGCGAAAGTGATCATGTGTGTAAATTTACGCCCTGGATGGAATTCTACATTGTCGGCGACATTAAACGGAGGGTTCCCTTTATGGTCGTAATAGCGCGTCTTGTCTGGGCGCCCGCTAAATGTCGTGAGTTCGTAATCTCTTGCGCGCGTCTCATAGTCTACACCTAGTAACGCTTCGGTGAGATATGCGAGCGTACCGGCCCGGTCTGCGCCGTGGCTACAGTGGAAATAGATGCTCTTTCCATCAATCACATCTTGCATCAATGCTGTGAGTGACGCTTTTGTCGTTTCGTAATGCGGAGATATGCCGTAGTTGAAATTATAATTGTATACCTGTTTGTTTTTTCTTGCGCTATCAGAGAAATGGGAACCATTCTGGCTTGATCCGCGAAGCTCATACTCGTAATCTATGCCGAGTGTGCTTTGCAGGGCCGAGGCGTCGCCGTCGCCCAACTGTTCTCCGCGGAGTAGGATGCCATATTTAAGCTTTTTGCCGTTCTGGCCGATTAGACCGCCGAGGTCGCGAGCATTTCGTGCCGAAGGTAGGCTTATCATTCGGCGTGTACCTTCTGCTTTAATGAAACCGTAAACATCCGTATCTGCGTCCGATTCCCAATAGTACATTTCACCCGGGATAAGGTTCGTGATTTTGCCGTTGCTTCCGCCGGCGTAGCTTACCGGTGTACTTTCTTTTTCGCCCGTAGCTTCATCGATGATGCGATATACGCTAACAGAACCGTTGACGCCAGTATCGTAGGTGTCTGGGCGATCGCAGTAGTTGCTACCATCTCCGTATTTGTAATCTTCCGGGAAGTCCGAAGATAGGTCGTCACTGTTTGAATACTTACAGTCAAAGGCGTTAAAGTTGTTTTTCATCGCCGTTAGGAATTCGCCCTCGTTTTCATTCGCGTTCCACGTGTCGACTTTTGCGAAATAATTCTCGACGGCCTCGCTCGTAGTCTTAAATGTAGCTACGTTTTCAGGAATTCGCGGCTCTTCGGCTTCGAGTTTGATGTACATATTGCTCAACTTTGCAGACAAGAATTTATTTGGGGTCGGTTGGTCCTGGTAGTTTTTATTTATATAAGCGCCAAACCAGGTCGTCAGGTCGAAGTACTTATTGCCCGTCTCAAAGTTGTTCTGTGTATAGCCGGTTATGTCATGGAATGTTTCGTCGTCGCCATATTTCGCTTTCATGACGCCGTTAACTCTTACCATGGTAACCTTAAGGTTGATTACAGGGTTTGTCGAACTACTTGTAGTGATGGTCGTACTATATCCTTTTGGTACGGTTGGGCTACTTCCATCATTTGCATTTGACTCTAGCTTCTTGTCTTTCGCGGCATTCATGCGTATGATAATGCCCGGTGCATTAGTCACGATATTGGTTCTCGTCTCTTTTGCGTTGACGAATGTTTCTTGCTTGGCATGATATTTGCCATCAGCCGAGTTAACTACATCGTTCGAACTTGGCGCATAATATTCATCGATTTGGAAGCCAATCTCGAAATCTTTATTATAGTTTTCTCTGCTGAATAAGGCTATCTCCGTATCGATATATCTTTCGCCAGCGTAACTACAGTCTTCGCCTGATACGCTACCATTATTGTCGTCGGTTGCAGTGAAGTCGCATTGACCTTGATGCTGCCAGACAATTGGCATCGTATCGAATTCCCAGTGGGCATAGTATGTAATATCGGCGTCGATTACGGTTTCGTCCGTCAGTTCTTGGCCGCCTTCTTTTGCCGTCCACCAGCCTCTGAAGATATAGCCACTTCGTGTCGCTGTTGGGATTGAGTTGATTGTTGATCCGTCGGATACTTCAATACTATCAACTGCATCTCCTCCATTAGCATTAAAGGACACGGTGCGCTTAATCTGTTCGACGTTGACTTTAATTCTAATCGTGGCGCTCGAACGCTCGCCGGTAATGACGATATTCGTGGAGCCGGCAGCGACTGGTGTAATGACGCCATTTTCGCTGACTGTCGCAATACCTTCGTCCTCGCTTGAGAATGCGAAGTTTTCCATATTGTCGGTGTTGCTATATACGATTGTTCCGTTTTCTCCGCCAACCGTTAGGTTGAACTCGTCTTTTTCTAGTGCGAGATGCGTAACGTTCTTAACCCACTTTGCAACATAGGTAATATTGTCGTTAATTTGTGTCTCGTTCGTTAGCTTATTGCCGTTGTTGTACCAGCCGTCGAAGATGTAGGCTGCGAGTGTTGCGTCATGGATGTTTGGGGCTGGGATAGTTGCGCCCTTCTCGACTTGAAGGCTTGGTGTGTCGACGCTGCCGCCGTTAGCGTCAAATATAACCGTGAAGTAAATTGGTGACACTTCGACGCTTATCGTTTGCGTTTTTGAGGAGCGTTGGCCAGTAATAGTAATTGTTGTTGTGCCCTTGGCGACGCCATAGACTTTGCCGTCAGCATCAACCGTAGCGATGTCTTCGTCGGCGCTAGTGAAGTTGTAGGATTCGACGCCTTCAGTGTTGCTAATTTCGATTTGGGTGTACGATTCAGCGGTTACCTGGATATCGTCATCGGCAATCGTGAGGTGCGAGACGTCTTTTGTCCAATGTGCATAATAGGTAATAGTGCCTGTAATCACAGTATTCGTAGTGAGTTTTTCGCCATCCGTTTCGCCTGTCCACCAGCCGTCAAAGAGATAAGTGTCGCGCGATGCGGTTGGGAGTTCGGCTATTGTATTGCCGTCGGTTATGGTTAGACTCGATGCGCTTGCGGCGCCGTCCATTGCGTTAAATGTGACGACAAATTTGCGCTTTACTATGGTAATATTTACGGTTTTAGTTTTGTGGGAGCGCGTGCCGGTAATTATCGCGGTCGTAGTGCCTGCGGAGATGCCGGTAACGTTGCCATCAGTGTCGATTGTCGCAATAGACGAATCTTCAATTGAAAAAGTGAACGGTTCGACTTGGTTAGCATTGGTTACCCTAATCTGAGCAGTGGCGCCCTCTTCGATTGTCATATCTCCATTTTGGACATTAGCCTGCGTGACATTTTTTGTCCAGCTTGCGATATAGGTCGTATTGCCGTCCGGAATTACGCCATCGGTTACGACGATTTTTGGATTAGTTCCCTTGATACTCCAGTCATCAAAGAGATAATAATCGCGTTCTCCGACTGGGAGCTTCTCGATTGGCTCGCCCTTCTTAAGAATGGCGATTTTGTTGCCACTCGTTCCCGCGTTGATTCTTCCGCCGTTTGGATCGAATTCGATAGTGTAAGATTCGAAATCTTCCATTTCGCCTAAACGGATAGACATGTTTCTCATCGTTCCGGTGAAGACACGCTGTGGCGAGAGGACGTCGTCGATAATCTTTTCGCCTGCGCCAAACCAAACATCCGAGTCGAAGACTTGGTAGTTTGCGCCACGCTCATCGAGGGTAAAGAGAAGATCTTCGGAGTTGTAAGAGTAGTAGATTATGCCGTCTTTGCGCACAATGCGGATTTTGGCGATGTTCGTTGCCGGATAAGTATAACTAGTTTCGCTACCATCTGTAGTGGTCTTATACTCGATGCGTGCATTGTTTGTTCCGCCGCGAACGACTAATCCCGGGGCGCCAATATTGAGGCCCGTGGCTGCTTTCGAACTGAAGAGAGTGGTTTGATTGGTGTCGCTTTGTGTTCTTCTGAATCCCTCGACCTCAAGGTGGATGTCGAAATCTTTGTCGTGGTTGATTGCGTCGAAAAGTTTAATGCCGGTATTAATGAACTTTTGGCCGTTATATTCGCCGCAGTTTCCGGAAATGGTGCCGTTGTTACCGTGAAATTCGCAGTCGCCAGTTTGTTGCCAGACGATTGGGAATTTTTCTTCCCAGACGGCATACAGCGTGATGGTGGCGCCATTTTCGCTGCTGAGATTGAGGATTCCCTCTTGTCCGTCGTCGTACTCTTTGGCTGTTGCGTCTGCGCTAGTAGCCCAGCCGAGGAAACGCCAGCCGCTCGCGGCATAGGTGTTTGCGCTGAGTTTAACGCTGCTATTATAGGCGATGCCGGTTTGCGTTGGCATTGTTGCGCTCGTGACATTGTCATTATTCTTGTCGTAGGCAATAGAATAGGTGTTTGCTTCATAGGAAGGAGCAATTTCAACTGCCGTAGTCAGAGTGATTGTACGAGGATTATCCGTCGTACCGTCACTCCAGCCCACGAAGTGATAGCCTTCGTCTGCCTCTGCGCTAATGGTGATTTCGCGGTCGTAATAATATGTGCCATTTGCGACAGTAGCGGTCGCATTGCCGTGTTCGGCGCTGCTAAGTGTAAACTGGAATTCTTTGCGCTTATAGTAATACTCGATAACCATTGAACCATCGCCGGCAATCGTCTTTGTTTGCGTTTCTGGGGCATCACAACCCGTATATTCATTAGTATCTGGCGTGACGTCAGTATCGGTGGTCCCCTGGAGGGTTTCGGCTTGTGCTAGTTCATAAGTGCCGGCAACGTTCATTACGAAATGCTTCACGACGTATGGTGTGTCCGTCCTGGCCTCGTATTCTGCGTTAATCAAAAGCAGTTCATCTGGCATCGTGAAGGTGAGCGGATTATCCGTCTTGCCGTCAACCACACCGTTACTAGCAGTCCAGCGCTTGAAATTGTAGCCCTGCTTCTCGTTGGCGCGGATTGTGATCTGGTCGCCTTCGAGGTATTTGCCGCTCTTGTCGTCAGAAATAATCTCGGAATTGTTGACTAAGAGGTGATGAGCTTCTTTTTCTGGCTCGTCCGGCGTATCTGGTGTGTCTGGAGTATCAGGAGTGTCCGGCGTATCTGGTTCGATTGGCTTGTCGTCTTTCTTTGGCGCTTCAGAAGGCTTGGTGCCCTTCTTCGAAGGCGTTACTGGGGTTTCTGGGGTTGGTTCTGGTTCTGGATTTGGGGTCGGTTCCGGGATTGGGTCTGGATATGGTGCCGGATCTGGTTCAGGCGTTACCTGAGCAGGGGTGGTTTTCGGTACGGCCGGCTCAGTTGTCTGGCTAGTAGCGATTTCTAAAATCAAAAATGGCGTAGCGATAATTGTAATAATCAAGGCAGCGGTTGCCGGTCGACTATTTTTAGTCTTTTTGCTTCGTTTGATAAGGATAAAAGTTGTGGCGATCAGAGCAAAAACGGCAACCCAGCGCAGTACGCCGAGTAGCGTATCGATACTAACCAAAATAATACTTTGACCTCCCATGTCCTCATTTATTATACATGAGCGCAATAAAAAAGCATAGACAAAATAACGCCCATTTTATAACAAAATGGGCGCATGGTTTTGCTCGCAATCTATTATTGATTTTCGAGCATCGCGAGAGTCTTTTTCATTCTCTCGACGGTTGTCGGATCAGTGTTGAGTTTGCAGCCGAGGACGGTCTGAAACATGAGCTTTCTCTGCTCGATAAAATCAGAGCTATTGCCGCTGAAGCTATTCAGGACCGCTTTTTCGGCGTCCTCACAGCGGTGTTCGTCGCTTCTGATACCAAGCTCATTATCGTGTGTGATTGAGCAACAGCAAAGATGCTCGTGAGTGACGGCGCCGATGACATATTCTGCGGGTGCATTAATGTCGACGACGGGCACTTTGCAGCCCTGGCTGGTATCAACCATGATAAGATACTTAATTGCGTCTTCGGGAACGCGATGATTCTCCAAGATGCTGCCATAGATAGTGGCAAAATCTTCGACGCCATAAGTAATCTTGAACGGTTTGCTACAACACTGACAAGTTAAAGAACAATATTTCATTTCACACCTCCAAGATAGATTTTTGATATAGAATGATGAATGAAACTTGTATATATTATAACACTAAAAGTTGAGTGAGTCAATCACAACAAAAAAGCAAGCTTTTTTGCTCGCTATTTCTCTCGTGGAGCCGCAAATCGGACTTGAACCGATGACCTGCCGCTTACAAGGCGGCTGCTCTACCAACTGAGCTATTGCGGCATACCTGTTATTTTATATGATAATGGCGATTTTGAAAAGCGCTACTTCTTTTCGCTCTCGTCTTTGACTGAGATGCTCTTTTTTGCGCGTGGGGCGATTCCGACGCGGCGGACTGGGCGCGCGACGCCCTGCATGGTCGGTTGGACGCGGCGGACAATGCGGGTTGGGCGTACGGGTTTGGCTGGTTTAGCGGCAACGGTTGCTGCTTTGCGCTGAGCTTTTATTTCGGTGCGGGTTGCATGGGCGCTGCGGCGAATAATGCTGCGGCGAACGCGTGGTTTATTCTTGGCGGCTTCACGAGCAGCCTGGAGCTCCTCGATACGCTTGCGGGTATTCTCGGCGTTTTCTTCATCGCCGGAGTTTTCGTAAATCTCGAGTAAGTGGCGCAAAACGACGGCGCTCGGGCTGAGGCTGTAGGCGGTTTCGAGTGCTTCGACAGCCTTATTGCGTTCGCCGAGCTGTTCGAGCGCTTTTGCGTAGGCGATATATCGGCCCGGCTGATCGCCTTCGAGCTCGATTGCTTGCGCGAATGCCATTGCGGCTTTTTCGTATTTGCCGGTTTCAAAGTAAATTAAGCCAACGTTGTGGAGACTCGAGGCGTTATTATCGAGACTTTGTGCGATTTCGAAACATTCGATTGCTTCTTTGTATTGCTTCTCTTTTGCGTATAGAATACCGAGACGGTTGTATGCGGCAGCATTCTTTTCATCGAAGCGCAAAATCGTAAGAAGAGCCTTCTCGGCCTTCATTGGCTTATGCTCGCGCATAGCACCCTGAGCAAGACCCCAGAGTTTGCGGATTTGTGGTGTTTTGCTTACGTCTTCCGGTTCGTCGTCTGGCTCGCTTTGATAGTTCGGAATAAAAAATATCGTGAATACGGCAAAAAACAGAATTAACAATGCTGCTAGCATATGATTATTATAGCATATTCGCAATCAGCTGAAGTTTGACGTGACCGTTTTGGCTGATTGCGTCTTGAGCGGCGAGTAACTGCTCAATTTTTTGCAAGAAGCTACTATTGCCGGTGATTAAGTAGCTTTTATAGCTGAGGCGAATTGCTGCGTCGAGGACTTTAATTGCGCCGTCGCGTGGCGACTTTTTGTCGTATTTGAGGATTTTATCGACGATTTCTGGGAGCTTTGCTCCACTAGCTGAAATATATGATTTGGCGAGAGTCTTGATGTCTTCGTCGATTTTTGGCGGATCAGTAATCTTTTCGTCGTCTATAAGATAAAAACATTGTGCGCGGGAGTGAATGGTCGGCAGGATAGCGCGACTGTCGTGAGTAAGAAATACATAGTGAACATTTTCGCCTGGTTCCTCGAGCGATTTAAGGAATGCATTTGCTGCGCCTGGGCTCATCTTTTCGGCCTCTTCGACGATAATGAATAATTGCTCCGATTGTTTATTCGCGGCGATATTGGTTATTTCGTGGATGTTTTCAATAGAGATTACGGTTTTGTCCTCTGGGACTTTGAGGTGAAATGAATTCGTGAAAAAAGTGGCAAAGTCGGTGTTCTTTGGGAGCTCAAAAATCGTGAAATTTGTGCGACTGGCGATAGTTTCGATTTGCTCGGAATTATTTAACTGCATCGCGGAAGTTCTCTGGCAATGGGGCCGTAAAAGTTACGCGTTTTCCTTCTGGGATGGTAATTTCGAGTGAGGCGGCGTGGAGATACATGCGGTCGGCTTTTGGCGATTTGGGGTTATAGACTGGGTCGCCGAGAATTGGCGTGCCGATGTGAGCCATATGAATACGTAGTTGGTGCGTGCGACCAGTGCGAGGCTTGAGCTCAACAAGGCTGAAGCGATCGTTTTCGGCGATTACGTTATATTCGGTGATAGCTTCGCGGCCATTCGGGTCTGGAATAAAAGTTGTTGGGCGCTTCAGATTGCGCGTAAGTGGAACATTAATGACGGCGTGTGGCGTGGCTGGGTGACCGACGACGACGGCGTAATAAGTTTTGTGAGTTTTGCGTTCGGCAAACTGTTTTTGGAGGTAAGATTTGACTTTTTCGTTCTTTGCGACTATTACTACGCCGGACGTGTCGCGGTCAAGTCGATGGACGATTTCGCCAAAATCATCAATGGCGGTTTCGGCTAGATAGGCGCCTTTTTTGATTGATAGCATGCCGATTGGCTTATTAAAGACAATGACGTTTTCGTCTTCGTAGATGACTGGCGGGCGTTCTTTCTCGCCTTCTGGTGGAGTGATTTTGCAGAATTCCTCCTGCTCAAAATCGACTAGGTAATTGGCCTTATTAATGACTTCGTCGTTAATCGTAGCGAGGCCTTTTTTAATGAATTTCTGAATCGTGGCGCGGCTATATTCTGGATAGCGTTCCAGCAAAATCATATCGAAGCGGCGCTTTGGCGTTTCGACAATTTCTTGCGATGCGGACGGCAAATCGCCATTGATGCGTCGCGACATTTCTGGTTTGCTGAACTTTTTGCCCATATCCCTGTTATTTTACAATTTTTTGGGACTTTTTGCGAGCATGAGCGGTTTTCTTTGGCTTATACTTAGTGCTATCGTAAAACTTTTTCACTTCGTTATAGGCCTTATCGTAGTAGGATCTATAACTTGGGAAGGCGCGGATGAGACGGCGCTGTGGATAGGTGAGAATTTTACGCGATCCTTTCCCAAGTTGGTTAATGAAGACTTTTTTGCCGCGTGAGATGAATTGGGCAATACGACCGCGATTGAGAAAACTCTGGAATTCGCGGAGGGTTTTGTTGAAGCTTTTGATGCTCTTTGCGGTCGAGAAGATATCGAGAATGAAGATAACGGCGACGATGATGGCGAGCGTATTGCGCCAAGATAGATTAGTGATAAAACCATAGACGTATGGATGAATGAAGCTGACTGCGACCGATGCGAGGCCGAACAGAATGAAGCCAGCAAGACAAATGCGCCCGTTGAGGTGCATAAAGCGGTTGTTGTAATCCCACCAGCGCGCATGAAAGAGCTTTTCTAGGGCAAAAGACGTGATGTATTCGATAGCGCAGGCGATAATGCCACTCGTAATAAAGAGTAAAACGTAATGATTTCCGATGATACTCGAGATATAGGCGGCCGCAAGTGCGCCGACGCCGTAGATTGGGCAATACGGGCCATTCAAGAAGCCGCGATTAATGATTCTATGCTCTTGTCCCAGGCTCAAAATGAAGCTTTCCCAGAACCGTCCGGCAAAACTATAAAAGACAAAGCATAAAAATAGGTCGATAATCATTTGTCGTGAATTTTCTTTATAGACTTATTATAAAACGGTTTTGATACGGTTTCTTTGGCGGCACAGATTTTATCGGCAATACAAAGAATGACCGCTTCACGCGTACGGGGTGGACGAATATTTAACGGGAACATATGGCGCGCGATCATATTTGCCTCAATTGGATTAATTGAAAAATCGTCAGCAGCGTTCGTGAGCGCTGTATCGGCATGGCGAAAACCATGTAGACGATGACTTTTGTCTTTATCGTGCCAGTCGTAAAGGAAATAATCATGCAGCAATGAGCCGCGCACGAGCGAATAATAGTCGTATTTGAGATGGGTGAGTTTTGCGAGCTTAACACTCATCATGGAAACGCTGATTGAGTGTTCCATGACACTCACGTCGCCGTGTTGCATGTTTTTGTGGCTGCGCTTAAATTTGTCGGAATATATGATGTCGGCGCCGTAGTATTTTACGGCGTCGGCAACTTTTGTCTTTCGGTCTATCCGTTTACGCATGGCGTTAGCGGATGAGGCCTACTGCGCGCTGAACCTCAGCGAGTTTCTGTTTCGATACTTCGTTGGCATAGGCTTCGCCTTTGGCGAGGATGGCCTCTGCTTCTTCGTCGCTGATTGCGGCAACTTTGGCCTGGAAATCGGCGAGGAAGTTTTTGACCGTTTCGGCAACCTTGCGTTTGAGGTCTCCGTAGCTGGTCTGACCTGCCCAGTCAGCAATCACGTCCTGAATGTCACGGTCGGTCATCATAGCCTCAATCGTGAGGAGGTTGCTGATGCCCGGCTGATTAATCATGTCGAAGCGGATAACGCCTTCATTGTCGGTCGTTGCGGACATAATCTTTTTGGCGGCAACTTCTGGGTCGTCACTGAGGCTAATCTTGGACTTTTCGTTCGTGCTGGATTTACTCATCTTCTTGGTTGGTTCGGTAAGGCTACGAATGCGGAGTCCTTTTTCGAGATGCATGAATTTCACCTGCTCCGCTTCTGAAGCTGGAACTGTAAAGAGTTCGCGGCCGAACTTATTATTCATGCGCATTGCGATGTCGCGAGCGAGCTCGAGATGCTGGAACTGATCTTCGCCGAGCGGAATATACTTTGCGTCATAAAGTAAGATGTCGGCGGCCATGAGGATTGGATAATTGAAGAGGCCAACCGTAATAGCGTCGGCATGTTCTTCGGACTTTTCCTTGAACTGAGTCATGCGGCTTGCTTCGCCGAAATAGGTGAAACAGTCAAGAATCCAAGCAAGCTCGCTGTGGGCCGATACATGGCTTTGGCGGTAGATGTGGATGTTCGGATTGTTGATATCGAGGCCAGCGGCAATATAGTATTTAACGCCTTTGATTACCTGGGCGTAGAGTTTGCTGTGGTCGATAGGAGTCGTGAAGCTATGAAGGTCAGGCACGAACATATTCACGCGGCTATCAGCGGCGTGCTCGTTGGCGAGATTGATCATGGTTTTGTATGCGCCGATGAAGTTTCCGAGCGTTGGCTCTTCATTCGCGCGAATACCGGTAAGAATTGTTTGCATGTTATATATCCTTATATTATATCACATTTTGTAATAATTTTCAAGCATAAGCGACAATTGCGTCGCGGACGTATCTGTTAGGCGCGAGGCCAATGCGGTATAAATGCGGAATAGATTGTCATAAGAATATTATAGCATAGGCATCAAAAAGGCGCACTCGCGTACGCCTTTGAGAATTATATTATTGTAATTCGGTGCCACATTCTGGGCAGAATTTCATGCCGTATTTAACTTGCGATTTGCACTTGTTGCAGGTGACGGTAACTTTCGAAGTTTCGTCCATAACCACTGGCTTTGGTGCTGCGGCTGGAGCGGCGATTTCTTCCGTCTCTTCGTCGCCAAAGTAGGCTTTAGCTCTCTTTGAGAGTGCGAAGTAAAAGCCGGTGCCTAGATAGAAGGCAGTCACGCCCATCATTACGAATGCCATCATGACGAAGATTGAGCTAGCAGTGGCGCTGATGATGCCGAACGAGTAATGATCGAGATCGCTGAAGAAGGCGAGCATTAAGATTGACGAGAAGAACGCAAAACCGCCGATGACAAAGTTGCTAACCGCGATGAATAGGCGTCCTTTGCGGAAAGCGATTAGCGTGCCGCAGACGATGTAGTAGACGCAGAGGAGAGCGATGGCGAAGATGGTCGTAACGGCATCCTCGCTTGTATCGCCAGCCGTAAGCGACGAAATGATTGCGCCAATATTTGTTATTACTGATAAAGATGCGATGATGTACCAGAAAACCATATATCCGGTCATCTTCTGTTTCTTTTTTGTAGTCATGTTTAATGCCCTATTTAATTATTTAAGAAAATTTTAGCACAAAAAATGGTGGAGCACAGGAGATTCGAACTCCTCACCTCTTCCATGCCATGGAAGCGCTCTACCAAATGAGCTAGTGCCCCAACTCGAATAATTATATCATAGGCCGAGATTTTTTGCATTTTTGCCCGCTTTTCATTGCGGTTATGTTATCATTATTGTAATGAGAGTGAGAGGTCTAATTGAGTGGGCAGTTGGTCATTTTAAGCCCGTTATGATTACTGTTTGGGGCTTAATTGCGGCTTTCCTAATTACCTCTGCTGTTCTGTTTATTATTGCGAATACTAGTCCGCGTGAAACCTTGCTCGATCTGAGTGTTGCTCCTTCGACTGCGACGATTAAGGTTAATGGCGAAGAATCGCGCAACGGTTCGCATAAGGTTGAACCGGGTGAATATAAGATTGAGATTATGGCCGATGGTTTTGAGCCGAAGTCGCTTGATATTACGGTCGAAAAAGACAAAACGAATAGTGTAGCGGTTTATTTGACTAATACTGCGATGGGCATGAAGTATTATGAGCAGTCTGAGGCGGACATTACGATTCTCCGCTCGATTGCAAAGACCGACGAAACCGCAAAGCAATTTATCAATAGCTACGACCAGAAGTTCTCGATTTATCGAAAGTTGCCGATGGAAAGCGACTATCAAACCAATCAGGGCTTCGTGAAAATGACGATTTCTACTGCGCGCTACGACAGGCGCTGTAAAGGTACGCTTTGCATTAAGATTTCCGGTTTCAAGGTCAGCGATGATTCGTTTACAAAACAGGCAAAGCAAATGCTGACGGACAAGGGATTCAATCTTGAAGATTATGAGGTTTTCTATGAATACAAATAAAAAACGTATTAAGATTTCTATTCTTCTCGCGGCGCTCTTAGTGGTGTTTTTGCCGGTCTCGCGCTGTTTTGCTCTCTCTGAAGAATTGCTAGATAAGTTTGCCGGCGCGAATATTATGTTCTACAACCCAGAGGAATGCTCCGGTACGCTTTCTGGTGGCGGTTTGTCTGGTAGCAACACGAAGGAAAAGATGTGGAACTTCTTCCGCGCCAAGGGCTTGAATGAGGCGCAGACGGCAGGCGTGCTTGGCAATGCCTATGTTGAGTCTGGCTTCGTCGCGACGCGCGCTTCTAACCATTCTTATTGGGGCCTGTTCCAGATGAATAGCACAAATGCGGCCGACATGTACAGACAGCTCGATGATTTGGGTTTGAGCAAATACTACGAAGATATTAGTACTTATGGCGGCGCGAATGGTGATTCCTCGATCCCGAAGAGTGATTTAGACAAGTTGATTCAGGTCCAGCTCGATTATGCATGGGATAAATGGCGCACTTGGGATAACTGGAAGGAAAAGATCCAGGCTAAGCCAGGTGATCCGTATGAGCCAGAATATGCAGCCGAGGTATTTGTGGTCCACTTTGAGGGCGCAATCCAGACTAGCTCTACGCCGGGTCAGCCATTGCAATATTATGATCATGACGGCAACTGGCAAGGAGCGACGAACCGCGTGGCGCAGGCGCGTGCGATTTATGAAGAGTTTAAGGGTTCGACGGTTTCAAATAACGCGGCGTTTAGCTCGGTATATAAAGATAGTAATGAATGCTGTGACCCGAATGCTGGTCTTGCGGGAGAAATTTTCCAGGGTACGAAATATGATTTGACCGATGGCCAGGTGGCTGGTATTACGGCGATGGCGGTCGCAGAAAACGGCACTAGCGAAGCTGGCGTAAAGTCTGAGGCTTCTCTGATGGCAAACTTGTTTGAATACAAGAAGGTGTCGCAAAAAGGTAGTGCTGAGGGCCTCGTTAACTATTTGAAGACTCCACCAAGCAGCGGCGGTTGGTTTGCGACTTACTATAAATACAGCGAATCATATAGCGGCAATTCGACCTATATCGAGGCTGTGCGTGATGTGCTCGTGAACGGCAATCGTACTCTTCCTCCGCAGATTGTTGAGCACGACTGTTTCACGAGTGCTTGTGGTGCAGGTATTGGCAGTGCAACAAATGATGGTGTAGAAATCGATTTGAACGACAAAAGCCAGTTTAAGCGTGGTGTCACGAAGCTTATTCAGTCGGGCGGCGGTTTGAGCGGTTCTTATATCTTCTGGGACTGGGCGGATCCGGAGAAGCAGACTGGCGACCCATTTGGCTATTTTGCTAGTAACCCACCAGAACAGGGTGTTTTGAACGGAACGAAGGGCTCTAACTCCGAAGTTCGCGCTGGTTCGAGTACGATTTGGAATAATGGCTGGATCGTAAACGGTCTTGCTGGTTACGTTAGAAAAGAGGCAAATTCGCAAACCTACGCTGACCTGCCTGCGACCTTTGGTCAAGACTTCACGACCACTCATCCGAACGACGATTCGATTAATGGCCCTAGAAAAATTACCTTCCATACGTCTAATACTACGGACGGTGGTGGCGGTAATCCGCTCGATCTCTATGAGGGCAACTCAAAAATTCCGCACTTCACCGTGAACCTAAAGACGCACCATGTCTACCAGCACGGTTCGGTCGGTAAGACGTCGTCGGCGAATGGCGGCGGCGACAATGATGCGGCTGGTGTTCAGATTACGCTGATTGGTTGGAAGAATGACACGGACGCTGTAGAAGGCTGGAACTTGCAGAGCGCTTCTGACTTTAGCTCCGAAGACTGGATGTATCTTGGCGAATTGCTCGCTGCAATCAATGTTGAGACTGGCATTTCCCTTAAGGATGGCTTTATTTGGACAGATATTACTTCCGAGACGCTCGAGTATATCAAGAATGGTATTGAGGCTTTCAACTCTAGTCTGAACGTCGTCTGTGAAGGCGGTACGTCCGGTGACGTAAAGGCGCTTCAGGATCTCGTTCTCAAGGTGGCTTGGCCGGATTATTCGACCGAAAAGCGCGGCATTGGTAGCCGCAAGCCCGAGTACGCTTCCCTGATTGATGGCGGCGTTTGGTATGCTGGCGGTTGTAGTGGTAATGACTGTGGTGGTTTCGTGACGACGATGATGCGCGAGAGTGGTTGGGATCCTGAATATAACCCGAATCAGCGCGGTACCTGGGGTGATGGTACGAATGGCCAGAATGCCTATCTTGATAATAGCCCGAACTGGAAAGAAGTTACGAGCGAGATTAACTCGAATGCTGATGCGAAACCAGGCGACGTTTTGATTAGCGTTGGGCACACATTGCTATTCGTTGGTGAGATTGCCGGATTTAATAACGTGATGGCGTCTGCCTCCTTTGCGACTCGTGATGGTGAGGCCTATTGTCCTGGGACGAGGCCACCGATGGCGGACTGGTCTACCGATATTGTTTCGGGCTATCTCCGTGGCGGCGAATACCGTGTGTTCAGGAAGGTGAAATAGTATGGAAGAGAATTTTAGCAAAAGAGCCGAAGTTGTGATGATTTCCTTGTTTGCACTGTTTGTCTCGATTATTATTCTGGTTTTCGCTATTTCGACGCTCGGTTCGCGGAGCTTCCCCATTGTGAACTACGGTTCCGATAAGAGCCAGAGTCTTTTGACGGATAAAGAGATTAAATCTTTGAAGGACGCCATTACGGTTCAGGTCCCGAGCGCGAAGAACGGTAATCTTTCGATTCGTTGGTCTTCTTATAGTGAATCGATGCCTGGTTACAAGAAGTTCTTGATGGATTTTGATGATATTGAGCAGACCTATTCGGTGTTAATTAATAATGGCGTAACCTATATCAGCTGTCCTAAAATGTCAGAAACGAAATATCCGAATAGCTTTTGTGCGACAAATTATGGCGAAGGTAATGACTCGATTACTACTTATCTTGGCGATATTCTTCCCTATGACGGCGCGTCGAAAGCAGGGGTTAAGTATCGCATGTACCGTTCCGACCATGACAGAAAGCTTTATGTCCATATCTATAATTGCGAGACGGACGATAATAAGAATTCTGTGATGGAGTCTGTCAAAAGCGTAATTAGTAATCTCGGCGTCAATCCTGAGATATTCAATTATTCGATTAGCTTTAATAGCTGCAGCAAATAAAATAGCCCCGCAAGCGGAGCTATTTTTTGAGTTTAAGGTAGTTCGATAACCCATCTGCCGTCGACAACTGTCGGATTCTGGAAGTAACCGTAGAGTACTGATGAGTCGCCCGGGTACTTCGAACAAGCCCAGATGATGTACTGATAGATAATGATATCGCTACGAGATCCGCCAAACGGCTTGAAATTACAGGTGTAATTACAATCGTCGGGGTGCTGAGCAAAATTGATGATTACGTCCATCTGCTCGGGGCCAGGATTCTCAAATGCGGGTTCAGTACTATCATTCTGCACGTAGCTTATAGAGATAGATTTAATCTGGCATTCATCGCGCGGTCCGAATACTACGTCATCGTAGTACTCGACATACATATATACGCGATACCCATCGCACTGGTATGTATAAACCGGTGAATAACCGAGCGTGAATGTGCCGCGATCTGAAGAAATATCATCATACAAATCGTACAGATTCCACTTTCCGTCTTCTAGCCAACCATATTGATCGCCCAATTCCCACGTCTGAAGTTCATACATGGTCTGGTCGCCATACGGTGTCGAGATGAAGTAATCGGCATTGAGGTCCATATAGAGCGTCGTCTGGTACTCGGTACCTTCATAGAGAGTGTAATCGAATTCACCAGTAACCGCTGTCTTCGGCAGCTCTGCTGTCGTTTCTACGGTCGTCTCCTCTGTTGTTGACTCAGCGGTGGCTTCGGTTGTCGTCTCTATTGTTGCGATGCTCTGATTAGGCTCTTCGACGTCATTCTCGATGATCTGTTCTGCAATATCTCGAGTAGTAACTTCGACGCGGTCATCGATTTGCCCGTTGCCAGCCTCATTGCAGGCGGTTGCCATTGCGATGAGTGCCGTTATCAACATTAAACTTACTACCTTTTTCAGCGCAAGAGGCGCCTTTTTCTTAGGATTTTTCATATTCCTTGTCCTCCTTGTTTGTTTTTTTGGAGATACAAAAAAAGATCACATCTTGTCGCCGAACTCATAATTTGCGAGTCCGATTAAAAGATGTGATACTTCTTGTATCGAACTAGATAATTCTATTATATCACAGATAAGGTAAAAAGTCAATCAAGCTTAAGGTTAGCACAAAAATACCACCCCTGTTGGAGTGGTATTTCTGCTTGATTTCCAAGATTAGCGCTTGGAGAACTGTTCGCGTTTGCGAGCACTGCGGAGACCGTAGTGTTTGCGTTCTTTTTCGCGTGGGTCGCGCTTCATGAGGCCGGCCTTCTTGAGCACTGGGCGGAATTCTGGGAATTCCGTAACGATTGCACGAGAGATGGCGAGCTTGATAGCGTCAACCTGACCTGCGACACCGCCGCCCTTAACGAGGATGGTGATATCGTAGTCTTTTTGCTTCTGCGTAAGTGCGAGTGGATCGGTCACCTCGGCGAGGAGCGTCTTGTTACCACTGAGGAACTCGAGAGCTGGCTTGCCGTTGATAGTGATTTCACCCTTGCCCTTGTAGAGGCGTGCGGTTGCGGTTGCAGCCTTGCGGCTACCGTTACCGTAGGTGTACTTTGCGTTCTTAGCTGGCATTACTTAATCTCCTTTGGCTGTTGTGCCGTGTGGGCATGTTCTGCGCCGTCAAAGACGCGGAGACGTGCGAGGCGATCAGCTGCTAGTTTATTCTTTGGCATCATACCCTTGACTGCCTGCTCGATGGCGAGACGAGGCTCTTTCTCGATAACTTCCGCGAGGGTGAGGTCGGTAAGACCACCTGGGAAGCCAGAGTGGCGATAGTAGTGCTTATCGGTCATCTTTTCGCCGGTAACCTTGAGGTTCTTGGCGTTGACGACGACAACATAGTCACCGTTATCGGTATGTGGGGTATAAGTAACCTTTGATTTGCCCATAAGCTTGTCGGCGATTACGACAGCGAGCTTGCCAAGTGGCATAACACTAGCGTCGATAATCCACCATTCGCGCTTAATCTCGGAGGACTTTTGGCTGTAAGTTTTCATTACTTAGCCTCCTTCTTTGCTGCTGGCTTTGCTTCGGCTTTGTCTTTGATTTCGTCTACGAAAGCGATAGTTGCCATCTCAGCGTTGTCGCCGCGGCGGAAGCCGGTGCGTTCAATCTTGAGGTAGCCGCTATTGCGCTTAATCTGTGGAGCGATAACATCGACGAGTTCGTTGCCGGTAAGCTGGTCATCGAGACGAGCAATTACGAGGCGGCGAGAGGCGAGATCGCCTTTCTTTGCAATCGTAATGAGCTTTTCAGCTGGACGGCGAATTTCTTTAGCCTTGGCCAAAGTCGTATTGATAGACTTGTATTTAAACAAGGAGCGCATCAGACCGCGTGTTAGTGCAGTGCGTTGGTCGGCTTCGCGACCGAACTTGCGCCCTTTATATCCATGGCGATGCATTTAAACTTTTAACTCCGTAAGTTTTTCGCGAACCTCATCGAGAGCCTTTGCGCCGAAGCCCTTGAGCTCCTTGAGATCGCTTTCTGATAATACGACGAGATCGCGGACGGTATGAATGTCATTGTTGAGCAGTGCATTTGCGGTACGTGCGCTAAGGCCGAGCTCCTCGATAGGAAGCATAAGGCCAGATTCGTCTTCTGCGGCGTTTGCGGTAGGTGCTGGTGCGGATTCGACCGTGGTGCTACCGGCAAGAGCCTTGTACTGGTTAACCAAGATAGCGGCTGCTTCCTCGAATGCCTCACGTGGGGTGATGGTGCCATCGGTATCGATGGTGAGGGTGAGCTGCTGAAGGTTAGTATCCTGACCAACGCGGGTGTTTTCTGCGTTGTAGCGGACGCGAAGCACTGGGGTAAAGACAGCGTCGAGGGCGATCATATCATTATGAACGCGATCTGCGCTAGACTGCTCAATGCTAAGATAGCCGCGACCGGTGTCGACAATCATGTCCATCTTGAGGGTGAACTTTGGATCATCGATGTTGCAGATAACCTGCTGTGGGTTAGCGATTTCAATCTCTGCTGGGAGTTTGATGTCACCAGCTTTGACAGTACCGGTACCCTTCTTCTCGAGATGAATCTCGACTGGGGTGTCGGAGTGGGATTTGACATGAATGTTCTTAAGGTTGAGCATGATGTCAACTGTATCTTCGACGATACCTGGAACTGCGCTAAATTCGTGGGTAGTACCTTCAATGCGGAAAGCAGTGATGGCAGCGCCCTTGATGCTAGAAAGAAGAACACGACGGAGTGAATTACCAAGAGTGTTACCATAGCCGTAGTAAAGAGGCTTGATAACAAAGCTTGCGCTGTTTTCACCAAGATCCTTGATTTCTGCTAGCTCTGCTTCGTGAATTACTTTTGTCATACTTCTCCTTTTTAGCGCGAGTAATACTCGACGATTAACTGTTCGTTGATGCCCACCTCAGCTTCTTCACGCTTTGGTGTACCAGTGATTTCAATCTTCATGTTCTTGACATCGCCTTTCATCCAAGAGAGAGGTGCCTGGCTAGAAGCACCGGCGATATTGGCCAAGTTTACGAAATAACTGTTTTTCTTTGATTTTGGACGAACTTCGAGAACGTCACCAGCGGACAAGCGGATGGATGGAATATCGATACGCTTACCGTTGAGGGTGAAATGTCCGTGAGAAACGAGCTGGCGTGCGGCGCGGCGAGTTGCTGCGAAACCGGCACGATAGACAACGTTATCTGCGCGACGTTCGAGATATTCAAGAAGTTTCTCGCCAGTCATACCTTCGGCACCCTGTGCTTCGCGCATGAGCTTAGCGAATTGTTTTTCGAGTAGGCCGTAAATGCGGCGAACCTTCTGCTTTTCGCGGAGCTGAGTCAAATAGAGACTGCCACCACGAACGCGCATGTCGGCGTGCTGACCAGGAATACCGGTCTTCTTTGCCATGATTTTCTGCGCTTTTGGAGCAAGTGCATAACCTTCACGGCGAGACTGTTTACCAATAGGTGCAATATCACGTGCCATTATGGTCTCCTTTCTCCTTTAGGACGGCAACCACCGTGTGGAACTGGGGTGACGTCAGTAATACTATTGATGGAAATACCCATCGCACTGAAAGCGCGGATTGCGCTGTCGCGGCCGAGACCAATGCCCTTGACGAAGACGTCGACACTGTTCATGCCGTGATCGCGCTTAGCGATTTCTGCGACCTTTTCTGCGGCAACCTGGGCTGCGTAAGCAGTACCCTTCTTGGAACCACGGAAACCATTTGCACCAGCAGAAGAAGCTGCGATGATTTCGCCCTTCTTGTCGCTTACGCTGATGATGGTGTTGTTGAACGTAGCCTGAATGTGAGCTTCGCCGGCCTGGACAACACGTTTGCCCTTCTTACCGCGCTTTGCGGTTGCCTTTGGAGCCTCTTCGGCTGCAGTTTGCTCCACAATAGGAGCTTTGACTTCTGTATCTTCTGCCATAATTTACTCCTAAGTTTTACTTGCTGCTTTTGGTTGGGCGCCACCGACGGCGATAGCTTTACCTTTGCGAGTGCGCGCATTCGTGCGGGTGCGCTGACCGTTGACTGGTAAACCTGCCTTATGGCGGAGTCCCTTGTAGGAATTGATATCCTTGATACGTTTAATATTGTTGGTCACGAGACGTTTGAGGTCACCTTCAACGGAATATTTACTAGAAATAATATCGTTAAGTTTTTGCTCATCAGCCTCGGTGAGATCCTTCACCCGAGTGGTAGGCTCAATTTTAGCCTCCGCAAGGATGGCTTTAGATGTGGTGCGACCGATGCCATAGACGGAAGTAAGTGCAATCCACACTTGCTTGTCATTAGGGATCGTAACACCGGCAATTCTTGCCATGCTTAACCCTGCCTTTGTTTATTCTTAGGTTTTTTCTTGTTAATGACACGAAGTACACCTTTGCGGCGGACAATGATGTCATCAGGGCTAATTTTCTTTACACTAGCACGAACTTTCATGTAAGTGAAAATTACCTTTCTGAAAACACTAAAATCGCAAATATCGCAAAATAATATTTGAGATTTTTGTTGCGTTTTCGGTTAAATTTAATCTTTTTGGCGGTAGCTGATTCTGCCCTTAGTTAGATCATAAGGAGTCAACTCAACATCCACCTTATCCCCCGGGACCAGCCTGATATAATTCTTACGCATTTTACCAGACATGTGGCCGATAATAATATGGCCATTTTCAAGTTCGATGCGAAATTTGGTCCCTGGAAGGGCCTCAACAACCTTACCGGTAAGTTTAATTACTTCCTTCCGGTTATTAGAAGCAGCCGAAGAATCGGCCTTCTTTGCGACCTGTTTCGATCTTTTTTGACTAGCCATAAATTACAAGTTTCATTGTAGCAGATTTAAGATAAAAAGTAAAGAGTTTTATTTCTTTGTAGAGCGAATTAAAACGATAGATTCGTAGTCGCCAATAATATTCTCGCGGTTCGCTGTAATTAGCGAAAGAGTCTCTTTCTCGTCGAGGCGTTTTTGGGCGTTTGGTAGCTCGTCTTTTGCCTTATCTTTGTCAATAATGCTGATTTCAGCGATTTCGTAGGTATATTTCTCGCCATCGCCGCGGACAATCGTGATTAGATCGCCATTCTCGAGGCTATCGAGGCTAGCAAAGGCGCCAGCCTGTCTGAGGCCACGTTTGATGCCACTGATAAGAATAGTGCCGTTTTCGCCTGGACGTCCAGAACCGGAATACCAGCAAACATCATTGATGTTGTTTGGAAGCGGCATAGTGTTTTCATTAACATTGCTGCCCTCAATGCGCGCTTTGAGCTCTAGGCGCGGTATTTCGAGGTAGCGTGGGTAAGCTGCGGCAACCTGGTAGTTTTCGTAATCCTGGGCACTAGGAACCGTTTCGTCGTTGCCGACGGCGTTTGCGATGTCTGTAATGACCGCTTGCTCTGGGTTGCGGATAGATGATGACTTGGACTGCATATACCAGTTTTCCCAAATCATAATTTTAATCAAAACAATGGCAAGCAAACCAAGGAGGCTATAGACAATAACCTTAGCGATTAGGTTTTGTTTTTTGCTAATCTTGAGTCCCATCCCGCTGCGGCTCCTACTGATAATCGTCGTAGGTGACCATCAAGGCGCGAGAGTTGATCTGACGAATGTTTTCGAGGGCGACGGTAACCACGATGAGGAGACCAGTACCTGAAATCGAAATGCCTAGTGGATAGCCAATCGTCTGAATGAAGATGTAGTCGGCAATGTATGGAAGCATTGCGATGAGGCCGAGTGCGAGCGCGCCGAAGAGGTTGAGACGGTTCACGACGCGGCTGAAGTACTTCTCGGTCGTCTTGCCTGGGCGTACGCCTTCAATGAAGCCGCCTTGCTTCTGAAGGTTCTCGGAGATTTCCTTGGAGTTGAAGACGATGCTCGTATAGAAGTATGTGAAGATGAAGACGAGAATAAAGTAACAAATTGGATAAATGAAGTCTTTGCCCTGAAGGCCGACGCTAGCATCGAAGTTCTGCGCGCTTGGTGCGGAGAACCAGCTCGTGAGGTTTTGACCAATAACGCTGGTGCTATCGGCGCGAGTAATCAACTGACCAATGAAAGCTGGGACCGACAAGAAGGCGACAGCGAAGATGACTGGAACGACGCCAGCTGCAATGAGCTTGATTGGCATAATAGATTTGATGCCACCGTAGGCAGAGTTGCCGCGGACGCGCTTTGCGTAGTTAATCGTAATAATACGTTGCGCTTCGTTGACTTTGACCAGGAAGTAAAGCACGATAATCAGCGCCGCGCCGAGGCCTAACATGATCCAGAACATTGCTGGGTTAACTGGTAGATTGAACCAGCCGAAAAGGCTGAGTGTGCCGTTGCTCGTGTCGAAAAGCTGGCTGAGCATGCTGGCAAAAGTCTTTGGGAATGCAGCAATAATACTGCAGAGAATGATGGTGGAAGTACCGTTGCCGATACCCTGTTCGGAGATGAGCTCACCGAGCCACATGAGGAGTGCGGAACCGGCGGTCATTGCGGTAATAGCGATAAACCAGTCGTGCGGCGTCATCGTTACTGCGCCAGTAGAAGACTGTGTGACGACTGTCTGGAATAAGATAAAGATATATGCAACAGATTGCAAAACAGCAAGAGGAATCGAAATAATACGGGTCCACTGGTTAATCTTGCGACGTCCAGTTTCGCCATCATTACTGAGCTCTTCCATGCGCGGAATCGCCTTCGAGAGAAGCTGCATCACAATCGATGCGGTGATGTATGGGGAGAGACCGACAAGAATAATCGAGAGGTTGGTTAAACCACCACCGGAAATGAGGTTAATGAAGCCGCCGAGATCGGTGCCATTAATAAGCTTATCGACTGCGCCCTTGAAAGTCTGAGTGTCGCCGAGTGGAACTGGGATGTGTGCTAGAATGCGATAAGCCACAAGAATACCGACCACAGCAAGAATACGCTTGCGCATGTCCTTATTCTTGAAAGACTTAAAAATTGTCTTAAAATTCATGATACCTCTTACTTAACTCTTATTATATTATCACAGATTGACTCACTGCGACAACAGTTAAGCAACAAAAAACGCCCGTGCGGGCGCTTTTTGCGAGATATTTATCACTTATCTTCTTTTGCTTGCTTCTTGCGTGCAGGAACTGCAACTTTCTTGAAGCTACCGCCAGCCTTTTTGATGGCTTCGATAGCAGTCTTGGAAGCGAACTGAGTTTCGAGCTCAATCTTTGCAGTAAGCTCGTCGCGGAGGATAACCTTGACCTTTGCGAATGGATCTGCGATGAGATTCTTTTCGGCGAGGATGAAGTTATCGATCTTGCCACTGAGGCCGTTGAGGGCATCAGTGTAAACGACCTGAGCCTTAGCGTGGATGGACTTGAAGCCCTTGAGCTTTGGCACAGCTTGCATCATAGCGCGCTGACCACCCATGAAGGTAGCAGGAAGCTTGTGATGACCGGTACGGGATTTCTGACCCTTGGTACCACGACCAGCAGTTTTACCCTGGCCGCCGGAGATACCACGACCGACACGTTTGCGATCGCTGTTCTTCTCAACGATTAACTGATTGTATTTCATTACTTAGCCTCCTTTTTGTCGGCTTTTTTGCTGCCATTCCATTCAGCTTTTGGAACTTGCTGGCGAAGACCTTCGATAACAGCGTAAGCAATGTTTGCTTTGTTGGTAGAGCCGAGGCTCTTGCTGATGAGGTTCTTGATGCCAGTAAGGCCGATAATGGAACGGACGACACCGCCAGCGATAATACCGGTACCAGGAGCAGCAGGCTTCATGAGGACATGAGCGCCAGTGACCTTGGTTTCGACTTCGTGGCAGATGGTTTCTTTGTTCATGTTGATGGTAATCATGTTCTTCTTTGCGCGGCGTTCAGCTTTCTGAACAGCGGAAGTAACGTCATTACCCTTTGCGAGACCGATACCGATGCGATTCTTATGGTCACCCATAGCAACGAGTGCCTGGAAGCGCATGCGGCGACCGCCAGCGACGGTGCGGCTAACGCGGTTGATAGAGATATTTACGGTATCAAACTCTTTCTTACCTTCCTCAGCGGCACGGCGGTTGCGGCGATTGTCGCGGCGGCGACCCTTGAAGTCGCGCTCAGCCTTGGCTTCTTTTGCAGCCATAGCTTCGTCGGTGAGCTTGGTGGTACCAGATTTGTTGATGACCTTTGGTTGCTTGTTATCCATATTAGAACTCCAATCCTTCCTTGCGAGCTGCATCAGCGAGGCTGCTCATGCGACCTGCATAAAGGCGAGAGCCACGATCGAAGACGACCTTCGAAATCTTGGCTTTCTTAGCTTTCTTTGCGATTTCGCTACCAACAAATGCGGCGAGTTCTTTCTTGCTGCCCTTCTGCTTGCTACCGACGGTAGTAGCATAAGCAAGCGTAACACCTTTATCATCATCAATGATCTGTGCGGTAACGTGTGCATTGCTGATATTTACGCTAAGGCGTGGGCGTTCAGCAGTGCCGTGAATCTTTGCA
>CAMJDZ010000008.1 GCA_946404545.1 uncultured Candidatus Saccharibacteria bacterium | reverse complement strand
TTGTTATTTTACCATAAACGATATCCTGTTCGAATAGTTTTATGGCAGGAAAAAGGGCGTACCCGTATTGGGTGCGCCCTCAAAGTATGCCCTAGCATAAGCAATTTTTGGCAAAAAATACTCCTGGCCCATCTGAGCCAGGAGTAAATGTTCTAACGTTTTTGGGAGTAGGTATTAGAACAGATGGAACATAAGGAAAAGTGGAGCGAGCGTGACTGCGACAGTCGACATGAGCTTAATCGCGATGTCGAGCGCAACGCCTACTACGTCTTTTCTAGTGTCACCGATAGTATCACCGGTGACCGCAGCCTTGTGGGCTGCCGAGCCTTTTCCGTATTTCTTGCCGTCAATTATGAGCTTGCCGCTCTCGATAAGCTTTTTGGCATTATCGAAAGCGCCACCAGAGTTACCCATATAAATAGCGAGCGGGATTGCGGCAACGGTTGCTCCGATGAGCAGACCACCCACAAACTCGACGCCGAACAAGAATCCGCAGACCACCGGTAAGACTAATGCCGTAATCGATGGTCCAATCATCTTCTTGATGGCGAGAGTGGCAGCCATGGAGATAATCTTGTCGTAATCAGGCTTTGCTGTTCCTGCAAGGACTTCTGGGGTAAGCTGACGTTCGCCCTCTTCTGCCATTTTGTATGCCGCATCGATTGTGTTATCGGTGAGCATAGCACAGAAGTAGAAGATAACGAGAGCGCCGAAAATGGTGCCGGCAACAGTCGTTATGCTTGCTGCGTTGAGGACGGGTTCGGCGCCAGAATAGCTGCCGACGTAAGAAATCATCAATGATACAGCGGCAAATGCAGCTGAGCCAATTGCGAATCCCTTGCCGATAGCAGCTGTTGTGTTACCTACCGCGTCGAGCTGATCAGTGATGGATCGAACCTCGGGCGATAAGTGACAGCTTTCTGCAATACCGCCGGCGTTGTCGGCGATAGGGCCAAATGCGTCAATTGAAACGGTGGTTCCGACGAAGCTAAGCATACCAAGCGCTGCGATTGCGATGCCATAGTATCCGCAAAGGAATCCGGAAACTATGAGTGCAAGCACGATAATTCCGCCTGGCAACATGACTGAGCGCTCGCCGATTGCGTCGCCCTTTGTAACGTTGAATGCTTCGCCTCTTGTGGCAAAAAATGCCAATTGCTTTACTGGCCTGAAATCAGTCCCGGTATAATATTCGGTAATTTTACCTACTGCAACACCGGCAATGATTCCAAGTAGCGCTGATATCCACGGAGAGATCCAGCCACACTTGAATGTACTATACAGCTCAATTTTTCCGAAGAGGAACCAGGCGGCAGCGAGGCTGCCAACCATAACAATCCCGGCGGAAATATAAGTTGTAAGGTCTAATTCGCGTGACGGGTTGTCCGTAGCACGATGAATTAAGCCGAAGAAAATACTGATGACGCTTCCGAGCAATCCGCAACCCGCAATTATGATCGGGAACAATGCAGTAGCCTGGAACAATTCATCAGCGGCCTTGTATTCGGCTGCCAAGGTACCGGATATCAGCAAACAAGCTGAAATTGTGGCAACGAAGCTCTCGAGCAAGTCGGAGCAGTTGCCGGCTACATCGTTAACGTTATCTCCGATAAAGTCAGCGACGGTGTTGGGCATACGGGAATCGTCCTCTGGCAAGTCGTGACCGTTCTTTGCCACGATGTCAGCGGAGATGTCCGCAGCTTTGGTGTAATTGCCGCCAGCGACACGGTTAAAAAGTGCAACTAAGCTGCAGCCGAGCGAATACGTCGAAAAACGCATGATGCTCGGGTTGCAAATAGCGCCCAGTATTAAACCGCTGCCGGTAGCGTTTTCTTGAACGCCGCCAAAGATGATGAAGATGAGCATAAGTCCGAGGAGACCAAAAGCCGGAACACTGAGACCGCAGATGCTTCCACCAAGAAGCGCGGTTTGAGTGGTTTTACCGGTATTCAGAGTCTCACTCGCGCGCTGGGCTGTACGAACGTTGGCGTAGGTTGCCCCACGCATGCCGATAATACAAGCCAAGCTGCTCATTATCGCGCCAAGCATAAAGGTGATTCCGCAAGTTTTCTCAATAAAGAATGTGACCAATGCTGTGACGACGATGACGGCGGGGACGATACGTTTGTACTCTTCGCGCATGAATGTTCTTGCGCCCTGGCGAATGATGCCGGAGAGTTCAATCATATCTGAATTGCCTTCGGGCATCGCGCGCAACCGGAAAAAGTTGACTGCGACGAATGCGATGGCAAGAGCCGAGATGCAGATACCTGCAATGTACCAAAAAAGCATTTCAAATACCCCCTTTTGTAAGGTGCATAAAAACATACCTACTCCCGTACGTTTTATGCTCATACCATAACAGAATCGACGTCAAAAATCAAGGGCTTAACAGATAAGCGAGAGCGGTTTTGGGCTACTTAAAAATCTTTTTGAGCCAGCCAATAAAGCCGCGTCCGGCGGCGCCGGCAGCATTCGTGACGAAGCGTTCGCCGGCTTTTTCGGCGGTAGATTTGCCGCGGCGGGTAGTTTTAGTTGTCGTCTTAGCGGCAGGCTTAGCTGCGCTGCCCTCTTTTTTAAGCGGGCCATTGCCATATTGAGTCTGGTATTTTGCGAGCGCTTCGGCTTGAGCTTGGTTTGGGTCGCTAGCTTTGATTTCGGCGCGGATTTTTTCGGCCGCAGCGGTATTTGGCGCAACGGAATATTTGCCATGTAGTGGGCTGGCGTTAATGATTGCTTCGCGTTCGGCGTTATCGATTACACCCATGCGGCTTTGCGGTGGCAAAATCGTGGCACATTCGCAGATTTCTGGTGCGCCCTTTTCATTTTGAAAACTAATGACAGCTTCGCCGGTACCGAGCTCGCGAATGGCGGTTTCGGTATCGAATTCCGAATTGACGCGGAAGGCGGCAGCAGCGGCTTTGACGGTCTTTTGATCGGCTGGCGTATAGGCGCGGAGCGTATGCTGGACGCGGTTGCCAAGCTGGGCGAGGATTTCGTCTGGAATGTCGGTCGGTGCCTGCGAAATGAAGTAGAGACCGATGCCGCGAGAGCGAATCAATTTTACGATTTGAACAATGCGCTTGAGGCGGTAGCTCGGCATGTTGTTGAATAGTAGATGCGCCTCGTCGAAGAAGAAGACGAGCCTTGGTTTGTCGAGGTCGCCAACTTCCGGCGATTTGCTAAATAACTCATTGAGAATCCAAAGCAAGAAGGCGGCGTAAAGGTCTGGACTCTGGAAGAGTTTGACGGCATCGAGAATATTGATGATACCGCGGCCATTGTCTTGTTGGAAGAAATCATTGATATCGAGCATTGGCTGGCCAAAGAACTTGTCTGCGCCTTGGTTTTGCAGGATGAGTAAGTTGCGTTGAATGGCGCCGATACTTTGCGTAGTGATATTGCCGTATTTGACGCTGTACTCGCTGCGATTGTCTGCGAGGAATTGCAAAATCGCGCGAAGGTCAGCGATGGTGTTGAGTGGCAAATCTTCGTCTTCGGCAATTTTGAAGGCGACAGCAAGGTTGCCTTCCTGAGCTTCGCTAAGACCGAGAATAATCGATAAAACTTCCGAGCCGAGTGATTGGACGGTGGCGCGTAGGTGATGCCCCGCTTCGCCGTAAAGATCCCAGAAACGGACCGGAAAACTCTTGGCTTCAAAGCCGGAAATATTGAGTTTGTCGAGGCGCTCCTGAATCTTTGGTGTAACTTCGCCCGGATAAGCAGTGCCGGCGAGATCGCCTTTAACGTCGGCGAGAAAGACTGGGACGCCGGCGTCCGAAAAACTTTCGGCCATGACTTTGAGCGTGATGGTTTTACCGGAACCGGATGCGCCGGTAATCAGACCGTGGCGGTTCGCCATATTCGGCAAGATGCATAATTCTTTGAGTGCGGCGGTTTTGCCAACGAGAATGCGATTATTTACGTACATAATTTACTCCTAAACCGAATAGATGCCGCCCTGGACGATATCGTCAATTTCGGCTTGTTTTGCGGCCTCTTCCTCGGTTTCTTTCTTGAGTTGCTCGTAGGCGTCGTCAAAGGAAGTGTCGTCTTTTTGCATAATATCTTCGACCTGCTCTTTTTCTTTGTCGCTCATTTCGTCGAGCTTTTCGGCGGTATCTTGGGCAAGGTCTTCGGCCTCGTTGATCATTTCCTGTGCCTGTTGTTGCAAGCCTCTGCCCATTTCAGCCTCTTTGGCGTTGGCATTATTCGGAATAGCGATATTAAGGCTATCGACGGCTTTTTGGGCCGCTTCGCGATCGCGCTCAAATTTGCTTTGGTCGAACTTGGTCGGATCTTCGGCGGCTTTTTCGGCTTCGGCCATGAGTCCGATTGCCATTTCGCCGGCAGCGACGGCGGCAGCTTTCGGTTGTTCGCCCGGCTGAACATCGTCGTTGCCGTCGGCGAGTGCTTTATCTTCGTCTAAGCCGGCGTTTTTAACTGCTTCGATATTTGCGCCGAGAGCGGCAGGATTTTTGAAAACCTGGTCAGTTGCGTCATCGTAGTGTTCTTCAGTGGATAACTTGGTGTCTTTGAGATTATCTTCGACGCCGGCTTCAAAATGGGCGGCAATTGTCTTGCCGACGACGGTTTCTTCGCCTTCGGAGCCTGGCGTATCAGGGGCGGCGCCAGCTTCGGAGCCATACTCAACTGGGGCGTCTTCACCGGCGAACGGGACCTCGCTACCGAGATTGCCGAAACCTTCAGCGGCTTCTTCGCTGAGATTTGAATTGAAGTTTTCGCCGTTATCGATTGCTCGTCTTTCGGCAGCTGCCCTTTCGCGTTCTGCAGCGTTCTCGTAGTTTTCTCCAGGCATTGGGTCGCTGTACATGTCTCTCCTTCCTATTCCCAAGTTACTTTGCCGGTGCTCGGATAGAGTGAAATCCAGGTTTGCCCACGATTAAGTTGAATATCATTACCGCTCGTATCGACGAAGCGGAGTTCCGAGTCTGCGTCTTTGCGCTCCCAGCGGGCGGAAATGACGCCGCCGTTCTGGAAGATATAGGCATCACCGATGCCGGTAGTAGTGTAGTCAGAATACTTGGATTCGGTTGCGCGAGTATAGGCGGTGACTTTCATTGCGATTACGACGTCCGGCGCATGCTGAGTTTTGACGCCGCTTTCCGTGATATCGTAATGCGGACCGCCGGATTCGTGTGCGCGGAGATACTTGTTGGTGTTTTTATCGTAAGTATAAACCGGGTTATAAAGTGGGCCGCTCATTGTAATCTTGATTTTTGTGGCGGCTTTTTCTGGAATTTCTGGCTCGGCGTTGACTGGCGTGCGCGCGAAGCCCTTAAATTCGCTACTACGATAACCTTTTTTGTAGTTGAGCGCGTCGATTTTTTCGAAGCTCGTGTAGAGGTTGTGCGGTGAACCGCGGGAGCGGATGCGGCGATAGGTTGAATCGTTGAAGAATTGATCGATATCGCGGAAGCCGCTATTGTTGCGGATGAGATTGACGGCGTTAGTGGCGCCACCAGCGTGAGCGATTGAGCAATGATATGGTTTTGCGAGTTCAACATAGGCCATGCGGACGCTGCGGACTGGGCCAATGTATTGTGGTTGCGATTCCTGGAAGATGCCCATGAAGCGCGAGATGCCGCCTTCGGCGAGTGATTCGATCACGATGCCGGCATCTTTGAGACCGGATTGTGGACGAGCGGCTGGGCTGTTTTCGATCATGATACAAGTAGCTGGGCGGTTGGCAAGTTCTTCGCTATTGAGTTCGTTGCCGGTGAGGCGCGAGTAATAGATTTTGTCTGCTTCGGTGGCGGCGCCTTCGACGGCACCCATGTCTTGTTGCGTGCTTTGGGATTGCAAGAAGAACCAAACGCCGGCGCCAGCGGCGGCAGCGATAATTAGTAAAATAATAATGCGTTTAACGACGCGACCGGCTTTGCGACTCTTTTCGGCGCGACGCTCAGATTTTTCGCGTTTGATTTTGGCAGACTTCTTCTCTTTCGGAGTCTCCTCGTCGACGTCGGCAGAATTATTGATAAATGCCTCGACGTCGTCGTTAGTATTGTCGCCATAAATGTCGGCGAGTGTTTTCTTTTGTTTTTTTGTGTCAATTGGTTTGACCTTGCCAAAGTAGGCTTGTTTACCGCTCATATTTAAATTATACCATAAGAGATATGCGCATTAAAAATAGCCCGGAAAATCGGGCTATTTTATAACTGGTTTCTACGTGGGTTTACGTTCAGCGAAGCATCTTATTGTGTAGCCTTTGTTCCAAATCGCGTCGAGATCTACTTGCTTGTAGTGAGTGCGAAGTTCTTTTGCGCGCTCTTTGGTAAATTCAATCTCTTCGAGCTGAATTTCGGCTGTGCCTCTACAGAGGCTGCGATTATCATCATGGTCGCCCAAGATGGTATATTGAGTTGCTGTCCATTTGTTGCCCTCCACTTTATTAACTAAATAAAACGTAGGGTGAGTATTTTCCTGATTGGACATGAGCAATACTGCGTAGCCGAATGTGCCGCAGATAAACTCGTAGCCTTGGTCGATGCGGCCAACAAAACGATTATTTTTGTGTGTCACGATCTCGCCAGTAAAGTCGGGACCGTGTTGCTCGTCGCCCTCGTAGTAAGTGCCAGTTATTTTAAAAATCTTGCCCATAAAATCACCCCCTTTGGATGGGCACCAAAAAAGTAATGATATTATAGCATTTTTTTCGGATAATTCTAGTCGCGAGAGTAGGCGGTGATGACGGCGTTGAGGCGCGCAAGGCTGCGTTCGCGGCCGAGGACGCTGAGCGTGTCGTGAAGAGATGGGCTGAATGGCGCGAAGCTGACGGCGAGGCGAACGAGACCAAAGAGCTCGGCTGGCTTGCGGCCGGTGCTTTCGAGCAATTCATTGAGCGCAGCCTGCAGGTCGTTGGCAGTCCAATCCTCGACGCTCTGAAGTTTATTAATCGCTTGGCGGAGAATGTCTTGGATTTCGCTTTCGGAAAGCTTCTTGAGGGCCTTGTTCGATTCAATCATCGTCATATCGACGGCAGGGTCGACGAAGAAATAATTCGTCATTGCTTTGAGGTCGCCCAAGGTCTTGAGGCGGTCGTAGACGATATTGAAAATCCTGAATTTATAAGTGTCGTCGGCGGTTGCGGCTTCTTCTGGCCAGAAATCTTTGGTACGCGCGAAGAGTGCTTCGGCGTCTTCCGCGAAGAGGCGGCGAATCCATTGGCCGTTGAGCCAGACGAGCTTCTGTTCGTCATAGCGGGCGCCAGCGTGCTGGATGCGGTCGATACTGAATTTTTCAATCAAATCTTGTTTGCTGTAGATTTCGTCTTCGGTGCCATCGTTCCAGCCAAGGCAGGCGAGGAAGTTGAGCATGGCTTCTGGCAGGATGCCGTCGGCGCGGTAATCAACGGCGGATTTAGCGCCATCGCGTTTGCCAAGTTTCTTGTTCCCGCTTGGTGCGAGAATGTGTGGCAAGTGGACGAACTTTGGCGTATCGAGGCCGAGCGCTTCGTAAATGGCGAGGTAGTTGCCCATGCTTGGCAAATATTCTTGGCCGCGGAAAATGTGGGTTACGCCCATCGTTGCGTCGTCGACGATGTGGGCGAAGTTATAAGTTGGAAGACCGTCAGCCTTGATGAGAATAATATCGTCCTGGGTTTCTGGGAGCATGGTCATGTCGCCAAAAACTTCGTCATGGTAAGTGCGCGTTTTTGGATCGGCTTTGAAGCGAAGTGGCATGCCCGGTTCCCATTCTGGCGTATTGTCTGGGCGGTAGTTGCGGTACAAAAATGCCTGCTTGTTTTTGGATGCTTCTTCGCGATATTTTGCGATTTGGTCACTTGGAGTTGGGTCGGCATAGGCACGGCCGGCAGCAATGAGCTTCTTTGCCCATTCGACATAGATTTCTTGGCGCTGAGTTTGGAAATATGGACCGTTTTCGCCGCCCTTGTCTGGACCTTCGTCCCAGTCCAAACCAATCCACTTCAAAGTGTCTTTAATAAGGTCGGTAGCACCTTCAACGTAGCGGGCGCGGTCGGTATCTTCGATGCGCAAAATAAAGGTGCCCTCGTCTTGCTTCGCAACAAGGTATGGGTAAATTGCTGAACGTAAATTGCCGATATGGATGTAGCCGGTCGGCGACGGCGCAAAACGAGTAACGGTTTTCATATCTGTTATTATAACATAAAAATAAAGCCGCCTCACGTGGAGACGGCTTTGAGCAATAGATTACGTAGAGGGCTCCTCGGGCTCTCTTTTTTTGAGCGGGAGATTGTCGCGTAAGCGAATCAGGTCATCGTCCAACTGGTCAAGCAGATCGCCTATGTCTTTGAATGCGGCTATTGCTTCTTCGCTGGGCGTATCGTTTTTGTAGTTTATAAGATGATCGCCTTCGCCCCATACTTCCTCGAACATACTGCGAATCTGAACTTCGACCGGAACTATGATTGCGGGAGCTTTTTTGTCTTCGGCGGTATTCTCGCCTTCGACGGTTGTCTCGCTTTTGCTGGGTATCGAAATCGGGACTTCAAGAACGAGATGAAGACTCCTATAGCCATTTGGCTTAGGGTTTTTGATATAGTCGATTTCTTCGAGGACCTTTAATCCAGAAGAACGGACTATCTCGTTTCGTACGCGATAAACATCATCTCTGTAATAGGTGATGATTCGAACACCCGCGATATCTGTGATGTTCGTTTTAATGCTATCCATCGTCAATGGATATTTTTTGCGAATTGTCTTCTCGACAACAGTATCAAAATCCTTCATACGATAAATAACACCTTTGACGATATCGTCATGGTCCACGGTTCCGCTCATTCTGATCATCAGTTCGCTGTTTTTTGCGTACGACATGACAACGCGTCGTCCGCAATCGCAATACGTTCTGTACGTTGCGTAATCTTTTCTAAGTTGCTCTAAAGGTGCGCCATTCATTTTTTAGACCCCCAATGGTGTATATTTTGTCGAATATGAATTCAACCTTTCTATTATAGCATACTTTGGTTAAAAAGTCAATATGCTTATGGTTTGTGGGGCGATTTTGGTTAGTTTTTTGCAAAAATCGCATCAAAAATGCGAAATATGTCAAAAAAGTGCCCAAATGTTAATTTTCGTTGCGTAAATGTAAAGTCTAGTTGGTGTTAATTTTCGTTGCTTTTTACTAAAATTGAAGCATACATTAACAAAAAGGAACCTTATGACATTACCAGAAAGGTTAATAAAACTGCGTAAGGCTGCCGGTTTGTCGCAAGAAGAAGTTGCGGACAAATTGGAGCTTACGCGTCAGACCGTTTCGAAGTGGGAGACCGGTCAATCGAGTCCAGATCTCGATAAAGTATTGCCACTTTGTAATTTATATGGCGTCACACCAGACGAATTGCTGCACGATGGAGGTAGCGATGAAGCAGACGAATTAAAAGCACAAAGAGATGCAGAGCGCGCTGAAGAGTTATTAGATAAGAGCGTAGCGAAAAAGAAAACAATTGGCATTCTCTCGGGCGTATTCCTTTACTTTATCGCAATAGCATTCGTAGCAGTTGCGATCCCGGTCGCTGGTATTAATCCGATTATTGCGGGAGCGATTTTCTTGCTACTCTGCGGTCTTGCTACTTTGATTATTATTTTCTCGGCAATTACTTACCGTAAAAATCGCAAAGAAAACAAGCCGCGCTCGAAAGGCGAAAGTCTTTATCGTAGCATTGACGGTATTCTTGCACTCGTTACGCTAACCTTCTATCTTTTGGTTAGCTTCCTGACGGGCGCTTGGTATATTACTTGGATTATGTGGATCATTTATGCGGTTTTGACGCAGATTGTGAAACTCATATTCCTCATTAAAACGGGAGAAGATTATGACGACGAAGACTAAAGAAAAGAAGACGTTTTATGTCGTGCTTGCGATTATTTTATCGGTCGTCGTGCTCGGACTTACCTCGATATTGATATTTGGTATCGCGAATAAAGGCTCGTTTAGATTTGGCTTTAATGGCGATAACGTGAGCTCGAATCTTGCCTTTGAAAATGAATATCCGATTGCTGAAATCGAGAAAATGGATATCAATGTTAAGGCCGGTAAAGTCGCCGTGCGTGGCACGGAGAGCGACGTGGCGACGGTGAAATTCTACGCGAAGAGAACCGACGATGCGGTTGTAAAAAATGAAGCCGGTACGCTCAAAATTGAGGATAGGAGCGAAGAGTGTCATTTCTTCTGCGTTAACTGGGAAGGGGTAAGTGTTGAACTTTATCTCCCGAGCAGTTATGCGGGCGAGATTAAAGTCGATTCGAACTTTGGTCGTGTTACAGTCGATGATTTTAACGTTGCGACGCTTATAGTCGATAGTTCAGCCGGTGACGTCGAGCTTGGCTCTGCGAAAAATATCGACGCAAGTCTAAGCATGGGCAAGCTCACTGTCAAAGATTGTTTCGGCAAGATTCGCATCAAGAACAGTATGGGCGACGTCGAGATCGATTCCCTACATTTGACCGAAGATTCATCGATTAGCCTTAGTATGGGTAATGTCCGTATCGACCATGTTGGCGATGTGGATGTGAAAGCTGATGTCGATATGGGCAACAAAAACGTCAACGGCGGTAACGATGCGTCGTCCATAAAACTCTATGTCGACAATAGCATGGGCAATATTTCGATTCACTAACGAATCTTGGAATAGACTTTAGTCCCATAGAAAACACCGTCCAAAAGTTCTGCTTCGCGCAGGGTGCCTTCGTAAACAAAATCAAGGCGCTCGGCGACCGACCAAGAGGCGGTGTTTTTGTCGGCAGCGCGGATTACGACGCGATGCATGTCGATCTCGTCGAAAGCGTACTTCGTGATGCGGTCGGCGCAGCGCGTCATGATGCCTTTGCCGGTAAATTCTTTGCCGAGCCAGTAGCCGATTTCGCAGTTGCGGTTTTCGGCAGAAAAATTATGGAGATCGATAGCGCCAGCGAATTGGCCTTTGTAAATAATGTCGTAGCCGAGGACGGCGCCCTTATCGAAGGCTTCGATTTGGCCGTCGATAAATTTTGGCATCTCGTCGAAACTCTGGTAGAAATGCGCCCACGGGAGCCACGGCAAGAGATGTTCGCGGCTGGCGACGATAGTGTCGTAGCGCTGCCGATCGAGGTCGTGGCTAAAACGACGAAGCATAATTTCATTATCTACAATAATTTCTTTGGCGGCTTGAAAGCTCATAACTACTCCTTACATATACTAGTATAGCACGCACGTATATTGACATAATATTGAATCTGTGCTATAATATATAAATATTCATATTCAAAGGGGGACAAAGATATGTCTAGGATCTTTTCTGTAGGTGTTTTAAATCCCGGTGACGTCGTGCTCTTTTTCGATAAGACGATAAAGAGCAGTCCGGACGGCCCCGGCACAGTAACGGTAGTGAAAACTAAGCTTATGATTTTTCAGGGTTTGGGCACAGGCGACATTCTCCAGTTTTCAAATGCAGAAGAAGAACACGGCTGGAACGTCGAGACTTTTATGAGTAAGGACTGCGCGCTTTTAGTAAAGGAGCAGGCGCCTGAAGTCGTAAAGATTGGTTCGCGTTACGTATTTGCTTAATTATCCCTACGTGGCCCGTCAAGTAATTGACGGGCTTTTTCTATTTCTTCTTTTCGAGGGCGAGTTTGATATCGTCGATTTGGTCGCGAAGCTCGGCGGCGCGCTCGAACTCGAGGTTGGCGGCGGCCATTTGCATTTGTGTGCTCAATTCTTTAATAATCTGCGGCAATTCTTCGCGCGGGATGCGCTTCAAATCGAGCTTCTTGCTCTTCTCTTTTTCTGGGATAATAGCGCGAAGGCCTTGGCTAATTTCTTTCGCGATACCCTTCGGCGTAATATTGTGATCCTTGTTATATTTCTGCTGGATTTCGCGGCGGCGGTAGGTTTCTTCGATGGCGCGCTGCATGCTGCCGGTCATGCCGTCGGCATACATAATGACTTTGCCCTCGACGTGGCGAGCGGCGCGGCCGATGGTCTGAATAAGGGCGGATTCACTACGCAAAAAGCCTTCTTTGTCGGCGTCAAGAATGGCGACGAGTGAGACTTCTGGGAGGTCGAGGCCTTCGCGGAGGAGGTTGATGCCGACGAGTACGTCGTAGGTGCCGTTGCGTAGGTCGCGCAAAATATCGCTGCGTTCGAGCGTGTCGACGTCGCTGTGAATGTAGGCAGTTTTAATACCGAGTTCAGTGAGATGTTCGGACAAATCCTCGGCCATGCGCTTCGTGAGCGTTGTAACGAGTACGCGCTGCTGCTTGGCGACGCGCTGGTCGATTTCTTCGACGAGGTCGTCAATTTGATTGTCGGTCGGGCGCACTTCGATTTCTGGATCGAGGAGGCCGGTTGGGCGAATGACCTGTTCGGCCGGTACCGGGCTATGGCTCAGTTCATATTCGCCTGGTGTCGCAGAAACATAAATAATCTTGTTGATATGCTGGTCGAATTCGTTGAAGGTGAGTGGGCGGTTATCGAGCGCGGAAGGTAAACGGAAGCCGTATTCGACGAGCGTCTCTTTGCGGGCACGGTCGCCATTAAACATGCCGCGAATTTGCGGAATGGTCATATGCGACTCGTCGACGAGGCAAAGGAAATCATCCGGGAAATAATCGAGCAAAGTGGCTGGTGGTTGGCCTTGGGTACGGCCATCAATGTGGCGCGAATAGTTTTCGATGCCCTTCACAAAGCCGGTGCTTTCGAGCATTTCGAGATCGTATTTAATGCGCTGGCTGAGGCGCTGGGCTTCGAGGTATTTTTTCTGGTTGTTGAAGAATTTGAGACGGTCTTCATACTCGGCACGAATCTTTACGATGGCGCGTTCGAGGTCTTCTTTTGGCGTGGCATAGTGGCTGTTTGGGAAAATGCCAATCTCGCTCGGTTCGGCATAAACTTCGGCCGTGAGCGGGTCGATGACCTTAATGTTTTCGATTTGATCGAAGCCGAATTCGATGCGGTATGCCCTGTCGCCGGAGGCTGGGAAAATATCAATCGTGTCGCCGCGGACGCGAAAATTACCGCGCTCAAACGCGATGTCATTGCGGTTGTATTGAATCTCGGTAAGCGAGCGGATGAATTGGTTCATGTCGCGCATTTCGCCCTTTGCGACGCGCATGGCCATGGCTTTGTAATTGTCTGGCGAACCAATGCCGTAGATACAGGAGACTGATGCGACAATCAAGGTGTCACGGCGCGTGAGCAGTGCCTCAGTTGCGCCGTGGCGGAGGCGGTCAATCTCTTCATTGATAGCACTGTCTTTTTCAATATATGTGTCCGTACTGGCGATGTAGGCTTCTGGCTGGTAGTAGTCGAAATAGGACACAAAATAATGCACTTCGTTTTCTGGGAAAAACTCGCGGAATTCAGAATAAAGCTGGGCGGCGAGGGTTTTGTTGTGGGCAAGAACGAGGGTTGGGCGATTGTATTTTTCGATAATATTTGCCATCGTAAAAGTTTTGCCCGAGCCGGTCACGCCGAGCAAAGTCTGGCCACGCTCACCGCGACGAAGGCCGTCGAGTAATTGCTTGATGGCCTGCGGCTGGTCGCCAGTCGGCTGGTATTTGCTATGAAGCTTAAAGTTCATTGGCGACTCCGAGCTTTTTTACGAGATCCTTGAAATCATTACCGCGTTCCTCGAAGTTTTTGTAAGTATTGTAGCTGGCGGCAGCCGGAGAAAGAAGACAGCTTTTGCTTGGAGTGGTGACTTCGTAGGCTTTCGCGACCGCTTCGCGCATATTGGCGACGCGGAAAATGCCCTGGAGATATTTGTCTTCGGAGAAGATTGCTTGCATACGTTTGTCGGTGTCTGGCAAAAGTAAAACATTGCGTACGTTGCTGTGGCGAATAAAAGTGATGAGCGGATGGTAATCGAGACCGCGGTCCATACCGCCAAGGATGATTGTATCGACATCGCCGAGGGCTTTGATAGCGTTAATTGTAGCCTCCTGAGCGGTCGCGATGGAGTCGTTATAGAACTTGATGTGGCTGTAGGTGCCGACGTATTCGAGGCGATGCGGAAGGCCTTCGAACTCGGCGACGGCCTGTTTGAAAACCTCGCCATCGATGCGCAATGCGTAGGCAATGGCGGCGACGACCTGGATATTAAGGCGGTTGTGGTCGCCAATAAGCTTAGTGCGGATTTCGCTGCGTGGAACGATTTCGGTTTTCGCAATGTCAATCTTACTGCACGGCAAGGCAGCAATTTCTTCGCGCGTAGCGTGCTGGAAAATGTCGCCAAAAATCAATAAATCGTTGGCGGTCTGGAAGCGATAAATGTTTTTCTTGGCAGCATAATAATGCTCTGGCGTGAGGTAATGATCAAAGTGCTCTTCGTAAAGGTTGAGCAACACGGCGATATGCGGGCTGGCCTTAATAAACTCGAGTTGGTGAGCGGAAAGCTCGTAAACGACGATGGTCTGCGGGGTGATTTGGTCAAGCACGTCAAAGCACGGCTTGCCGATATTGCCGACGAGCAAAGTTTCCTTGCCGGCTGCGGTAAGAACATGGTGAGTAAGCGTGCTGGTGGTACTTTTGCCCTTCGTGCCAGTAATGCCGATAGTTTGTGCGCCAAAAGCTTGCATAAATAAATCGGTTTGGCTAGTAATCTTCGCCTTTGTGGCATCGTCAAGCAAATCCTTAACAATGACGCCCGGCGCCTTCATAATAATGTCGTAATTTTTGCAACATTCCAAATAATTGTCGCCGGTATATGTTGTAATATTTACAACAGTATCGTCTTCGATTGGTTTTTGATCGGCAATGGCAACTTCCGCTTCTGGTAATTCGTGCTTGATGAACTCAAGCGTGCTTTTACCCTCGCGGCCGAAGCCCAAAATTAAAATTTTCTTGCCTTTGAGTGCGTCAACAATTTGCTGCTTCATAGTTTCTGTAGTTCCTCTAAGTACTCGGCTGGAATATTGTGGACTGGGTTGAAGTAATTTGCGACGTCGCTTTCGATGGTTGCGTTGCAATTCTGGCGATACCATTCGAGGAGAGCCGGGAGCGGTTCCTTGCCGGCGTTATCGATGGCGAGCTTGACGGAATAATTGATTTCGTCGCGCGTACCGACGCATTCGAACGGCTTAGTGGCGTCTGGATTGACGAGGCCATTGAAGATTTCGCCAAGCGTCGTGTCCTCGTATAAGTTGTGGCCAAAAATCTGGTTGAGACGTTCATGGTCGACGAATGGATATAGCATAATGTAGACATAGAGACATTTTGCGCAGCGGCCGCACCAGCTATTGGTCTTCGTGCCGACGTTGCAGCTACGGAAGACTTCGAGGTAGCGTGGGAATTTGATGAATTTTTGGACGATTTCGTATTCATTAATACAGCGCAAAAGGCTAAAATAGTTGAATTTATCAGAGATATAATTTGCGACGTAGGCGCGGAAATCGTTCTCGAAATCGATGCTCTTTGAATACTGGTGGTTAATGGTCGTACCGGCAATATTGCCCTCGTTGGCGGAAGCTTCATTGCTCAAAACGATATTTGATTTATTGTTTAGGTAAGCGATGATGATAGTCGAAAAAGCGAGACCGGCCGAGAATGGAATGTGGCCGTTATAGAAGCCTTGCTTGTTGAGTTCAATCATCGTGCGGTCGATAGTGAGGTTAAAATCGCAAATTTCGCCCGTGGTGTAGCCGGCGAGGCGAATACAATCGAGCGCAGCGTGGTTCTCTGGGTAGAGATCGCGGTTAAAGTTCATGCAGACCGTGTCGCTGTGCCATTTTTGGCAGGCTTCGAGCGAGACGATGGAATCTTTGCCGCCGCCAACAGTGATGACGTTGCCATGGAATTCGTTGCCGAGATTGAAGGTCTTCTTTTCGGTTGGTGCTGGTGCTTCAATGGTCATGAATTCTTCGTATGGCATCAGGAGATTATTGACGTACATGAGCTCGCCGAGGCCGTTGTAGAATTGCTTTTTGAAGAATTCTTTCTGGTTTTCGTCGAGAGTGCCGCATTTAATCGTGAATTTTGGCGCAAGACTCAACTTGTAGTAGCTGATCGCGTTGATAATGCCAAAATTGAAGAATAATTCGTTCAAAAAGTCGTCGTCGAGCCACTCGTTGCGGATGCTGGCGAGTGGAACTTCGGCGCTTGGCGTGAAGGTGTATTCGCCGAGTTTGTAAACAAAAGTCGCACGGATGCCGGTAGCAAGGCGTTCGACGTTAAAAGACTCAAAAATAAACTCATTATATTGGTTGCGAATTGCGAATTTGTCCATATGTTTATTTTAGCACAGAGGATTGACTTTTAAGAGATAAAATGCTAGAATGTCCGGGATGGAAAAACAGCATATTGAAGGTGACAAAATTTCAATTCGCGGTGCGCGCGCGAATAATTTGAAGAACATCGATATTGATATTCCGCGCGACAAATTAGTCGTGATTACGGGTCTTTCTGGCTCGGGTAAATCTTCCCTCGCTTTCGATACGATTTATGCTGAAGGTCAGCGCCGCTATGTCGAGTCGTTGTCCTCTTATGCGCGTATGTTCCTTGGCGTGATGGATAAGCCGGATGTCGATATGATTACCGGTCTCTCCCCGGCGATTTCGATTGACCAGAAATCTACTTCGCGCAACCCGCGTTCGACGGTTGCGACCGTGACGGAGATTTACGATTATTTGCGTCTTTTGTTTGCGCGCATCGGTGTGCCGCATTGTCCGATTTGTCATAAGGAAGTTGCGCGTCGTACTTCGCAGGACATTATTAATCAGGTAATGCAATGGCCGACGGCTAGCAAGTTGATGGTGCTCGCGCCAATTGTGACCGAGAAAAAAGGCTCATTCTCGCATATTGGCGAGCAGTATCTCGCAAAGGGCTTTGCGCGTGCTCGCGTCGATGGGATTATTTATCCGCTCGACGAGTGGCCGGAGCTCGATAAAAATTTGCGCCACAATATCGAGATTATTATTGATCGTTTCGTGATGGCGCCAGACATGGAAAGTCGTGTCGCGGGTTCGGTTGAACAGGCTTTGGATCTCGGCGAAGGCATTATGAAGATTCTTTGCATCAAGGATCAGTCGGTGGCGATTGGCCAGAATAATATCAATACGGCCGACGCGGAAATTGTAACTTATTCGCAGCGCTACGCTTGTCCTGAGCACCCAGATGAATTAATTCCAGAGCTTGAGCCGCGCCTCTTCTCTTTCAACGCGCCGCAGGGTGCTTGTCCAACTTGTACCGGTCTTGGTACGCGCATGGAAATCGATCCAACGCTCGTTTTGAATCCGAATTTGACGATTGCGGAAGGCGGTATTCGCCCTTACAATCGCATCAATCAAGAATCGTGGTGGCTAAAGCGCCTTACGGCAGTCGGCGAGCGCCATGGTTTTTCGGTGCGTACGCCGATTCGTGAGATTTCCGAAGAAAATATCCAGAAGATTCTCTATGGCACCGGTGAAGAAAAGTACCGCGTGAAGCTCAGCAATGGCTATGAATATGACGCAGTTTACGAAGGCGTGATTCCAAATTTGGAACGCCGCTACAAAGAAACTGAATCTGATTTTATTCGTAAAGATATCGAGCGCTTCATGCGCGAACGTATCTGTCAGACCTGCCACGGTGCGCGTTTGAAGCCGGTGGTGCTCGCAATCACAATTCATGATCTGAATATTATGGATATGTGCGCGATGGATGTCGATCAGACGCTCGAAGTTTTGAATTCTGATTTGCATTTGACGGAAAACGAAGAGCTAATTGCGGCGCCAATTCTCAAGGAAATTAAGGCGCGCGTCGGCTTCATGAAAGACGTCGGCCTGAACTATCTCGAGCTTGGCCGTTCGGCGGCAACGCTTTCCGGCGGTGAGGCGCAGCGAATTCGTTTGGCAACCCAGATTGGTTCTGGCCTCCAGGGCGTGCTTTATGTACTTGATGAGCCTTCAATTGGTCTTCATCAACGCGATAATGATCGTTTAATTGCGACGCTCAAACATTTGCGCGATTTGAAGAATACCGTGATTGTCGTCGAGCACGACCACGATACGATTATGCAGGCAGATTATCTTGTCGATATTGGCCCGGGTGCGGGCGTAAATGGCGGTAAAGTGATTGCTGCTGGAACACCGGCAGAGGTTGCGAAGATGCCGGATTCGATTACTGGCCAGTATATTTCGGGTAAGAAAAAGATCGAGACGCCAAAGAAGCGTCGCAAGATTACGAATCGCTGGCTGACAGTGGTTGGCGCGCGCGAAAACAACCTCAAAAACATCGATGTGCGCTTCCCGCTTGGTGTCTTTACGGTAGTTTCTGGTGTTTCTGGTTCTGGCAAATCGACGCTCGTGAATGAGATTTTGGCGAACGAATTGCAGGCGCGTCTCAACCGCGCGCAGACGGTTCCTGGTGCACATGAGCGCATTGATGGCATCGAACAGCTCAATAAAATTATTGTGATTGATCAGTCGCCAATTGGTCGCACGCCACGTTCGAATGCGGCAACTTATACTGGCGTATTTAATAATATTCGTGATTTGTTCGCCGAGCAGCCAGAAGCGCAGGTGCGTGGCTACAAGGCAGGCCGCTTTTCCTTCAATGTGAAGGGTGGCCGCTGTGAAAAATGTCAGGGCGACGGTGTCTTGAAGATTGAAATGCACTTCTTGCCGGATGTCTTTGTAACTTGCGATGAGTGTCATGGTAAGCGCTATAACCGTGAAGCTTTGGAAGTTAAATTCAAGGGCAAGACGATTTCGGATGTGCTTAATATGACGGTCGACGAGGCGGTTGAATTCTTTGAAGCATTACCGCTCATTGCTGGCAAGCTCAAAACTTTACAGGAAGTCGGTCTTGGCTATATTAAACTCGGTCAGCCAGCTACAACCTTCTCTGGTGGCGAGGCGCAGCGTATCAAACTTGCAACCGAGCTTAGCCGTCGCTCGACTGGCAAAACGCTCTATATCCTTGATGAGCCGACCACTGGTTTGCATACTGACGATGTGAAGCGTTTGTTGTCGATTTTACAACGTTTGGTGGATGGCGGTAATTCGATGATCGTGATCGAACATAACCTCGATGTGATTAAATCTGCCGACTGGCTGATTGATATGGGCCCAGAAGGTGGCCAAGGCGGCGGTCAGGTTGTGGCGACAGGCACCCCTGAAGACGTAGCAAAAAACGCTAAAAGTGACACGGGTAAATACCTCAAGCAAATTCTATAAAGCTCATGCTTGATTTTCTCTGTTGCTTATCTTAAAATATAGAATAGATTTTAAAAATAGGAATAAATTTAATGAGTGAAGAAAAATTAGCACTCGCAAAACGCGAAGTGTCCGGTAAAAAAGTTAAAAACTTGCGTGAGCAAGGTTTAATCCCATCGGTTGTTTTTGGCGGCAAAGAGCCAATCATGACCCAGTCTGTATACAACGAAACTGAAAAGGCAGTCCGCATTGCTGGCTACCACTCCCCAATCGATTTGACGATTGATGGCAAGAAGCAGATGGCGCTCGTCAAGAACGTCGCTATGGATCCAGTCAAGCGCAAGATTCTCAACATCGAATTCCAGGCAATTTCCGCTAACGAAGTCGTCGAAGCAACTACTCCAATCAAGCTCGTTGGCTTTGAAACTTCCGACGCAAACAAGGCTCACCTTGTTCTTAGCCAGGTTCTCGAAGAGATTGACATCAAGGCTAAACCAGCTGACCTCCCAGAAGCAATCGAGCTCGACGCTTCGAAGCTTGCTACGGTTGAAGATGGCCTTACGGTCGCTGATATCGTTCTTCCTGCTGGTGTTGAATTTGCTGATAAGGAACTCGACAAAGAACTTCCAATCGCTAACGTTTATGACCCAGCTGAGGAAGCTGCTGAGCGCGAAGCTCAGGCTGAGGCCGACAAGGCTGCCGACGAAGCGAAGGCTGCCGAAGAAGCTGCTGCCGCAGAAGCTCCAGCTGCTGAAGAAAAAGCTGAGTAATTTGACTTACACCAAAAAACTCCCCTTTGAAGGGGAGTTTTTTATTTCTCTGGGAAACTGTTGCGGTGGACGAGAATAATGATTGATTCGACAATACCCCAAAGGACGCCGAGTGCGGAAAGAATAAGGCCTGCTGTCATGATGATATTAAGCGTGACGTCATTCCCTCTCAAATCAAGACATTCGACATTGAGCTCTGGATGCATGCGGCAATAGACACTGAGCACGCCTAGAAAGAACGGCACGATAAACATCGTAAAAGTGATTGCGAATGAGATTAGGTGGACGAGGCCACGCTTTTTGTGGCGCATGATAAAGTCGTGGGCGCCCATATAGCCAAAGAAAAGCCCGATAATACCGGCGGTAGTGGCGCGTTTGCGCGTAACCGGGCGGTTTCGCCAAGACGAGGCGACGACAGCTTCGTCTAGGGTCATTTTCTTTTTACTGTTTGGTCTAGTCGGCATTTATTTCTCCTTGAGTGCTTCGCAGTTTGCGATTAGGCGCTCCTTGAACGCGGCGCGGGCAGCATCGGCATTGGCGTTGTCGCCCTTCCAGGCCTGGAGTGCAGGATCTTGAAGCGCGCGTGCGTAGCTGAATGTGACTGGCCATGGGAATGGGCCATTGTTGGTGATTTCCTGAAGGTTTTCGGTTGCCTGCTCGACGCTCTGGCCACCAGAAAGGAAAACGATGCCGGCAAGATCGCCTGGAACGTGCTGGCGAAGCGTCAAAGCGGTCGCGCGGCCGATTTCGCCCGGAGTAGATTGATTGCTCTGCTGTTTGCCGGCGAGTACCATATTGACCTTGAGAATACAGCCTGGCAAATCGACATTGCGCTCAGCGAGCTTAGCGAAGAGCTGGTCGAGGATTTTGCCGGTATATTCGATGCTCTGTTCGATAGTGTAGTCGCCGTCATAGACGAGTTCTGGCTCGACAATTGGTACGATGCTGGCCTTTTGGCAAGCGAGTGCATAATCGGCGAGAATTTCGGCGTTTTTCTCGATGGCGGAATTGGTTGGCGAATGGTCGGTAACTTCGAAGGCGGCGCGCCATTTTGCAAAGCGAGCGCCCATCTTGTAGTACTCGGCGAGGCGATCGTCGAGCCCGTCGAGACCCTTGGTGTATTTTTCGTCGGAATTATCGAAGCTTTCGAGGCCTTGGTCGACCTTGATGCCGGCAATAATGCCCTTTTTCTTGAGATAATCAATAAAATTGCTGCCATCGTCGGCGTTTTGGCGGGCGGTTTCGTCAAAGAGAATAACGCCATTGATGTATTTTTCGAGTTCTGGGGTCGTAAAGAAGATGTTGCGATAGTCGCGGCGATGTTGCTCGTCGTCTGGGATGCCCATTGATTCGAATTTCTTGTGGATGCTGCCGCCGGATTCGTCTGCTGCAAGGATGCCCTTGCCGGGAGCGAGGAGTTTCTTGGCATTCTCTTCTATTTCGACGATGTTTTGATCCTTGATTGGAGTCTTTTCGACGCGGTAATAATCGTCGGCGATATCTTTTTCGAGTGTGCTGAGGTTTGCAGTGCTACTGAGATTGGATTTTTCGATATTGGCGCGAGCGAGAAGCAAGGCTTCGCTAGAGTCCTTGCCGAGGGCGAGGGCGCCAAAAATCGAGGCAGCGATTGTGATGTGGGACGAGAACTTCGTCATGAGGTCTTTGTTGCTGTTGATGGACCAGAAGACGCGCTCGTTGCCATATTCGATGTGGTCGTTCGCGACAAAGACATGATTATTGATTGGTTGGCGAAGTGCGACATCGCTAATAACGAGGCTGGCGCGCTCAATAAGGCTACGAATGTGCGGTGCGGCCTGATCGTCATGTGCATCGATGCAGATGGCGAGTTTTGTCGTGTGTGATAAATTCAAAAAGTCCGCAATTTCCTGTGAGAGTTTTGGGGAGATATTGGCGGAATAATCTAGATAGATCCAGTCTGGGTTGTTGGTTGGCACTTCCCAGGTCGAATAACGCTGCTCGCTAGGTCCCAAGAAACTGACATTGTCGTCCTGGCAAAGAATATAGCGATAAGTTGTACGGACGTCTTTAGCAATAAACTGGCCATCGAGGAAAGTGGCAGGCGTGCCGGAAATGCTCGCATTTAGACCAAAGCGGCTAAGGACCTCGAGGCTAATACTGGCGCCGCCGTAAATGCTGGCGCGGGCATAATAATCATGGCGACTGCCGTCAAAAGAAATATCGAGCCATTTCGTGTCGTTATCGTCGGCTTCAAAATGATTTGTGCGGTTGTCGAGACGCAAGTAGACGTCTTTTGTGACATTGCCAATAATTAGTATGCTTTGCATACTTTTATTTTAGCATAAGCGATTATAATTCGCCCCAGTCGTGGCCGATTTTTACATCGACGGCGAGTTTGACTGGGAGTTCCGGAGCGACTTGCTCCATTTTTTCTTGGAGTATTTTTGCAATAGTATCGGCTTCCGACTCTGGGCATTCGACAATAAGGGAGTCGTGGATCTGGAGAATGAGCTTGGCGTCGGCTGGCAAAGCTTTGTCGACGGCGAGCATCGCCTTTTTCATAAGATCGGCTTCGGTGCCCTGAATCGGCATATTAGCAGCAGCGCGTTCGGCAGCAGCGCGGACGAGGAAGTTTGGCGCGTTAACATCTGGAGTTGGGCGGCGGCGGCCATAATAGGTTTCGACGAAGCCTTGCTCGTGCGCTTGCTTGAGCTGCGCGTCGAGGTATTTGCGCATTGGCGCGCGAAGTTCAAAGTAACGTTCGATGAATTGTTTCGCTTCATAGAAGCTCATGTCGGCGGCATCAGAAAGACCCTTCGGGCTCATACCGTAAAGCACGCCGAAGTTAATGACCTTGGCAGCGCGGCGCTGGGCCTTGGTGACCTGGTCCATTGGCACATGGAAGGCATCGCTTGCGGTCTTGGTATGAATATCGAGACCGGCGTTGAAATCGTCAATGAGAGCTTGGTCATGGCTGAGCGCGGCGGCGAGGCGAAGCTCGAACTGGGCGTAGTCGGCGGAAACGAAAACCTTACCTTCGTCGGCGACGAAGCAAGTACGAATACGTTTGCCGTCTTCGCTGCGAACAGGAATGTTCTGGAGATTTGGATTTACGCTCGAAAGGCGACCGGTAGCGGTTACGTCCTGAGTGTATGTTGTATGAATACGATCGGTTTCGTCGGCGAGAGCCGGAAGTGGCGTAACGTAGGTGCTGAGAAGCTTGCCAACTTCGCGGTAGCGCTCAATCTTTGGAATGATTGGGTGCAAATCGCGGAGCTTATCGAGCTCTTTGGCGCCAGTTGAGTAACCGCGCGTGGTCTTTTTGATACCCTGCGTAGGAAGTCCTAGTGTATCGAAGAGGATTTCGGAAAGTTGAATTGGCGAATTAATGTTAAAGCTCTCGCCGGCAAGCTCGCAGATTTCTTTTTCGAGCGCGGTGAGCTCGACGGAAAATTCTTTGCGCAAATCTTCAAAACGACTGCGGTCGATTTTGACACCGGCGGTCTCCATTTTGTAAAGAATTGGAATGAGCGGCAGGTCGAAATCTTTGGCAATTTTTGCGAGCTCTGGCATAGCGGCGAGCTGCTGATTTTGCTGGATATATTCGGTTGATTTGTCGATGGTTTCGATAAGCTCGAGTTGGTCGGTTTTGCGAGCGAGCGGATCGAGCAAAAAGTCGACTTGGCCGAGGTCCCAATATTTGCGACCATCGAGGATTTCCTTGGCGAGCGCGGCGTCATCGTGCATGTCAGCTTTGACGTTCTGGCTTAGATAGAGATTGTCTGGAATCTCAACTTTTATATTGAGAGGTTCTGGCAAAGCGTAGTTTGCGTTTGCTTTTGGTGCTGGTTTTGCGACTGGTTCTGGTGTTGTATTTTTGACAACAGGTTTGTCAGTTTCCGGGAAGAGCTTGTTGAATTTGCCGACGAGGCTGCGGAACTGATATTTTTTGAGGAATTCGCGGACTTTTTCTGGCTCAAAATCGGCAAGTTTAGTATTTTCTGGATCAAATTTAACTGGCGCGTCGAATTTGATTTGCGCGAGCTGCTTGCTAATATAGGCGAGCTCTTTGCCGTCTTTTAATTTCTGGCCGGTAGCGCCTGGGATTTCGTCGACATGCGCATAAACGCCATCAAGGTCGCCGTAGGTTTGCAAGAGGCTAACTGCGCCCTTTTCGCCAATGCCAGGAACACCTGGAATATTATCTGAGGAATCGCCTTTGAGGGATTTGAGATCGAGGAATTGAGATTTTTTGAGTCCATACTTCTCTTCTACTGCGGCAATGTCGAATTTCTGGACGTCGGAAAAACCGCGCTTGAGCTGATACATGTGAATGTCGTTGTCGACAATTTGGAGCATATCGAGATCGCCCGAAATGATTTCGACGCGAACGCCCTGTGCGTCAGCGCTGCGAGCAAGGGTGCCGATAATATCGTCGGCTTCATAATCATCGAATTCATAGAGTGGAATATGGAAATCTTCGAGTAATTCCATGAGATATGGAATTTGGGCATAGAAATCGTCGGGAGCCGGTTTGCGGTTGGCTTTATAGTCGGCATAAATGGCGCGACGGCTGCGGATATTTGTCTTTGGCTTATCCCAAGCGACTGCAATATATTCCGGTTGGAGCTTTTCGATAATCTCGATGAGCATCGTGGCGAAGCCGAAAACGCCGCCGGTCGGCGTGCCGTCTGGTAGCGACAGATGCCCCATGGCGTAATAGCCGCGATAAAATACACTTTTGCCGTCGATGATGGTGAGATTATCTTTCATGGTTTTATTATAGCATCTCTGTTAAAGCGAGTGGTCCAAGTAGCGCGTGCTGCCGAACGGAATTTTGCAGCGGACTTGCTCGGTGCCGAGCGTATCAGCGGAATGGATTTTGCGCGAACCGAAGCGAAGATTGATTTTGTCGGTGGCGGCGCAGACGGCGCTACTACGATCGATTGCTGATTGCTCGAGGCAGAGTTGCGGGTCTGGCTGAGCTTGAAGTTTGTAGAGCGTAATGCCGGCGATGCGGACGGGCGCTGGAAGTTCGCGGAATAGTCGGCGCGCGACGCGTGTGATGTCTTGGTCAGTGTGAATGGCTTGGCGCAGGATGATTTGGCGATGATATTGAATATCGTCGTAGCCGTAAACCCAGAGATAAATGCCGCGGGTATAGAGGTTTTTACTGCGGAGGCGGTAGCCGGCATCTTCGGCGAGATGGAGGATGCGTGCTTCGGTCTCGAGACGGGTGAGTTTGCGGCTGTCCATGACGTATTGGCGGCCAATGGTTTTGATGTCGCTCGTAAGGTCGTCAACTTCAATGCCGCGAAGCCTCAAGAACCATTTATGCCCGTCGATACTTTTGCAGACGAGTTTTACGAGTGTCATTTCGTCAGCGTCGAGAAACTGTAGTGGCGTGAAAATGCCGACCGCATTAAGGCGAGCTTCCATGTGAACGTTGATGCCGGGTAAATCAGTAAGCTTGAGTTGGCTAAAAATCTCACGCTGATTGTCTGGCGTGATCTCGTCTAGGCCGTCTGGCTTATGCAATTCGCCGGCGAGTTTGGCGAGAAAACGATTGCTCGCGATACCAACATTGCAACGCATATAGCAGCCAATTTCGTCTTTGAGGCGTTGTTTGATTTCGCGGCCGATTTCGTAGCGGTCGCGCGTGTAAATATGGGCGGGCGCCTGGCTTAAATCGATGACGCCTTCGTCGATGGATTTCATGACAACGGCCGGCGAATAGTCGGCCATAATGCGGCGCAATTTTTCGTGCACAAAAATGTATTTACTGGGCTCGGTTTCAGCGTAAATGAGATTCGGACATAGGGTTTCGGCTTCGCGTGTGCGCATGCCAACTTTGACGCCCATGGCCTTCGCTTCGTAGCTTGCAGCGATAATGCAGGAATTCGGAACGAGGCGGTTCGTGATGGCGACAGGGCGATTGCGGAGCATCGGGCGGCATTGCTGCTCGATGGTGGCGAAGCAAGAATTGAGATCAATGTAGAGCGTGTCGTTCTTTAATTCAGACATAATGATCTCCCTCAAATTCGAGATACCAGCAGAGCGATTCGCTGTCGAGCGTGATGCGATAATCGCTGGCACCGTCGGTAACGTCGAATGCGAAGACGGTTTTGAGCCCGTCGTAGCGCGGATGAACGAGGCCGATTTCGCTAATTAGAACTTCCCTGCCATTTTCGGTACGGAAACAAATCGGTCGGCAGTGGCCGAGAAAACGGCGCGAAAAAGTCGCGTCGACGTCGATTGGCTCATGAAGTGGTTTTTGATAAGAAGAAGATTGATCCATAAAAATCCTTTGCGTGCTTTAGTTGATAGGGGTTGACGCAGTTTTGGCGTCGGAAATTTATGAATCAAAGTCAGGGGCCGAAGCATGACTTGATAAGAAAATT
>CAMJDZ010000007.1 GCA_946404545.1 uncultured Candidatus Saccharibacteria bacterium | reverse complement strand
GTCGGAAATTTATGAATCAAAGTCAGGGGCCGAAGCATGACTTGATAAGAAAATTATAGCATAAAAAAGGCCGTCACGTGCTTGTGGCGGCGGCTTTTTTGTTTGATTAGGTGGAGTTATTTGGGTTACCAAAGGCCGCCCATGGTGCCAGAATTGCAAGAACCGCAAATGCCGTTTCCATTAATGTCCATCTTGTTCTTTCCGCACTTTCTGCAGACGCCATAGTGCGGTGCAGGATTGCTGACGCCAGGATAATTGGCGCAGTCTGGACAGAGATTATTGTGATTCAAGTCCCTGTTGCTTGCACCGCAACGAGTGCATGTTCCGTAAGCCATTCATGTCCACCTCCTTTCGTAATGTGCTAGAATGTATATATTATAGCACAGTTGCGGTGGCGTGTCAATGCTCTAACAGAGATTGAATGAAGGAAATTGGCGAGTCGCCAAATTCGTCGGTATCTGGGAAATCGAGGTCTTTGATGTGCTGATAAACGACCTTGATAAGCTGCTTGATACGGGCAGCTTCTTCGTCGTCAAAGTCGAGTTCGAGCGAGTGATAATAACCGGAATTATCTGGCGAGACGAAGTCGATGCGACCTTTTGTGACGCGGTAGCCGGCATATTCGCGGCTATTTTCGATGAGGAATTTGTAGAAATAAAGCTGTAATTTGTGCTTCAAAGTACCGTCCTTGTCGCTCCATTTGAACTTTGGCTTGGTGGTCTTGAAATCGGAAACGGTAATCGTCTTGTGCTCTTCGTCGCGCTCGATGCGGTCGATTTTGCCGCCGAGTAAAACATCGTCGAGCACGATATTTTCAGAGAAGAAACTGTGCTCGGAATCGGTCTTTACGTTGCGGAAGCGGTCGCCAAATGATTTGAGGAAGTTAGGCAATTCTGCTTCCCCGCGGTCGAGTAAGTCGCGGCGCGCATCATCGTCGACGTCGGCTTCGTTTGCGAGCGTGCGGAAGACTTCGAGGGCAGCTTCGTCCGATAGCTGTTCTTTATTAAAGCGATCCATCATCTCGTGGACGCAGTTACCGTAATCGATGGCAAAGTTGCTTTCGCCACGAATGCCAACAATGTAGCTTTGGAAGAAACTGAGTGGGCCGGCCCATTCGACGTCGATGAAAGTATTGAGCTGGGTTGGGAAGAGACGGAAATGCTCGACTTTTGGACGATAAAGATTCTTACGCACTTCGTCGTTCGGCACATATTTATCAAACCAATATTCAGGCGAAATATCCTTTGGCTCGATTTCGTCGCTGGTACTCGGAATGACTTTTGCGAATGCCTTCGGCATGGCGCGGCTAATAATTTCGCCGTCTTGGTCGATAGTGTCCAGGAAGCGGAGGCGATCGCGCTGGTGGTTGTTGAAATCGGAAAGGCTATAGCTGAGATTGAGGACCTTCTTGGCGCGGGTGATGGCGACGAAGAAGACGCGAAGTTTTTCGTCGAGTGAGTCGCCGGTGTGGCGGACATATTCGAGGTTGCGCGGAAGTGTGAGGCGGTCATTGTTGCCCTTTGCGTTGCCCCAGTTGTCGTTATCGCAGGCGATTGTATAGACATAGTCATATTCCAAGCCTTTGGCGGAGTGAACGGTCTGCAAAACAACAGCATCTTCGGCTTCGTGGTATGGTGAGCGGTCGAGAATTTGGATATCGGCAGCGCGGTAAGCCTGGATGCGGGCGATGAAATCGGCAAGCGATTCCTTCTTGTTATTCTTCGTGGCGACGCATTCGCGCAAAGTGTTGAGGTTGCTATAGAAATCGTAATCGTTGATATCTGGGAAGAGTTTGAGTGCGATCTGATCAAGGAAGTATTCGGCTGAATACGTGCTGGTCTTGCCGGCTAGCTCGATGCAGAAATTGGCGGCAGCCTGGATATGTTCAGCGCGACCTTCGGCGAGCATTTCATTGATAATGGCGTGGCGATTGTTACGCGCATCAGTAATGAGATTCAGCATCTCATTTGGCGAAATATTCCAGACGTCTTGTGAGAAAATGTGGAAGCTATATTCGTCAGTATAGCGTGGATCTTTAGCGAGCTTCAAAAGGAATTCGCAGAACGTCAGAACGGTGTCGATTTTTGGCACGTCGAGAATGTTTTCGCGCTTTTCGTAAGAAACGAGAATGTCTAGGCTGTGGAGGTACGGCAAAATCGAGGTAAGCATCTTGTGCTTTGGCGCGATAATGGCGATTTGATTGCCTTTCACGCCACTGTCGAGAAGTCCACGGATCTCTTTGGCGACGTGCGAATATTCGGCTTGATAGGTTTTGAATTCGCGGTAGCTGAGCTCGGTTTTTTCTGGCGGATTGGCGGCAATAATGCGCTTGTCGATATTGACGTTTGGCGCCTTGCAGAAGCGGTCTTCGCCCTGCTCGATGACATTGTGGGCGAGCTCGAGGATCTCGGCGCTACTACGATAGTTTTTATTCAAGAGAATATGCTTCGGATGATATTTTGCGTCGAAGTCGAAGAAGTTTGAAGTATTGGCACCCTGGAAGCCGTAGATTGCCTGATCATCGTCGCCGACTGCCATGATGTTTGGGCGACCTTCGTTGCTTGGGTTGTCAGTAAGGAGGCCAACGAGCTGACTTTGGGCGTCGTTCGTATCCTGGTATTCATCGAGGAGGATGTATTGGAAACGCTCCTGGGCGTTGAAGCGTTTTTCGTCGTCTTTCTTGAGCAAGTCGATGGCCATCAAAATCATATCATCGTAATCATAAAGGCCGTTTGCGGCGAGCTCTTCGCTATAATGGCGCAAGATGAATGCCAGGTCGGCGAGCTTGAGAGTTGCGGCGATGTCTTTGAAGATATATTCGTCGTCGCCGTCCTTTTCGAAGTACTTGTTACGCCAGTTGCGGAGCGGCGTTGCGATGCTCGTGTCGTCGTCGCGCTCGAGCATGATTTGTGCGAGCGAGCGGTAATAAATATTCGCAATCGGTTCAACGCGATCGGTAATATAGCTGCCGGATTCGTCGACGTATTGCTTGAGGGTTTCGAGAATTTTTTCGTAATACGGGACGTTGGCTGGATAGCGCTGGGCGCTAGCTTCGGTCAAATCGGCTTTAATGGCGGCGAGAATGGTTTCGTTGTCGTGTTCGTTGCGCTCAATAATGCGCGCGATGTCGTTAGCGTCGAGTGCGGCGGCCTTCAAATCGCTGATGGCGCTAATAATGTCTTTGGTGGCCCATTCGCCACGGAGCGGCGAGGTGATTTTGAGCTGGCTTTGGATTTTGCGAATCATCTGGAAGCGATCGAGTTCGTCGATGCTATTTGTAAGATCTGGGCGATGTTCCTGAAGTAAATAAGAACCAAAAGAGTGGTAAGTATGGATTTGAACCTTATAAGCTTCGGGACCAATAAAATCGGCGAGGCGGTGGCGCATGTTACTGGCAGCAGCCTCGGTAAAAGTCAAACAAAGGATGTTGTCTGGCGTGGCGTCGGTCTGTTTAAGAATGTTTGCGACGCGGACGGAAAGAAGTTGGGTTTTGCCGGTACCTGGACCAGCGATAACGAGAAGTGGGCCGTCGATATGGTCGACAGCAGCGCGCTGCTCGTCATTTAATTTAGCGTAGGCTTGTTCGAAATCCATAGCTAAATTATAGCAAAAACGGATTATTTACGGCGAGTGACGATGATGCCAGTACTGGCTGCGACGATGACGAAAAGGATTGCTGCGACGGCGAAGCCGAGGTTGGTTTGCTGCTCTTCTTCGTCGGCTTTTTCGGTTTCTTTTACTTCGACAGCCTTGTCGGTAACTTCTTTTGACGTAGCGCTATTTGATGCATTGTTCTTAACGAGATGATCGGTCGTGCGCGGTTGAGTGATGACGACAATGATTGGTTCGGATTTCTTGGTAGCTTTTGTCGTAGTTGCGACTGCGGTTTCGGTCTTTGTCTGAGCTGCGGCTTGGGCGGCTTTTGCAGCCTTCATTTCGGTATCGTTTTCGACTTTAATAAGGCCAGCGATTTGTTTGGCTGGTGCCTGTTTTGGCGTTTCGAGCGTAGATTTCTCGGCTGGGCAAGTTTTGGTTTCTTCGGCAGTGCTAAGGTTAGTGCGGGAGCCGCCAATGAAGCTGCCGCCACAAATTGCGACGTTGCCAGCAGTATGGATGCCGACCCAGTCTTGTGGGAAGTGGAGGGTGCCGCCATTGATGTGGACGCTAGCGGCGTTGTTGACCCAGATGGCCGGATGGAGCCAAGCGCGGATTTTGCCGCCGTTCATCGTGAGAGTGCCACTGTTATGAAGAATGCCGTGATCGGCAGCAATGCTGCCGCCATTGATAGTGAGCGTGCCATTATTGACGATTGGCGCAACGCTGTCGTGCTTTGCGGCTTTATTGATGCTGCCGCCATTGATAGTGAGTGTGCCGTTGTTGGTAATAGTTGGGGCGGATTTGCCGCTGTCGATTGCCCCGTTGCCTTTGATAGTAACGGTACCGTTGTTGACGATATGGCAGGTCGTCTTGCCGGACAAAATAATCTCAGCGCTTTCGCCCTGAGCGACAACAAGCTCCCCGTTCGGGCAGCCTTCACTTGCTAAATCAATAGTTTTTGCATGCGCACCGTAGCTGATTCCTAGTGTGCAAATAAGAGCGCCAAGTAGCGCCAAGATAGATTTTTCCATACCAACACTCCCAACTGGTCTAACTTTTGCTTATTATAGCAAAAAATTGCCGAAAAGTCAAGAATATTATATCTTTTTCAAGATAGCAAGTGATTCGATGTGTGGTGTGCGCGGGAAGAAGTTATATGGGGTGAGCTTTTCGATTACGTAATGCTCTTTTAGGAGCGCAATATCGCGTGCCTGAGTGATTGGATTGCAAGAGAGATAAACGATGGTTTCGGGCTGAATTTCGTTGAGTTTTGCGATGAGTTTTTCGTCGCAGCCAGCGCGTGGCGGATCGAGAATAACGGTTTGGTCCGGTGCAATATATTCGGTGACGTCTTCGGATTTGGCAAGAACGCAGTTGGCATTGGTGCCCTCGGCGTTTTTCTGCATTTCTTCGAAGGCGGCGCCATTAACTTCGACGAGTGTTAATTCTTTGTCGCGTGCGACGGAAAGACCGATGCTACCAACGCCGGAATAGAGATCGAGGACTTTTTCGGTCGTGATGTGCTGCTGAATTTCGCGAAGGACCATTTCGTAGACTGGAAGATTGATTTGGAAGAAACCGTTTGGCGAATAGCTGTATTCTTGGCCATTGAGAGAGTCGGTAAGGTTCGGCATTTGCGGGTGTGGCTGGCCGTTTACGAAAAGATCGCCGCTAGTATTGCCCCGTTGGTTACAGCGCATGAGAAGTGACTGGTAGGTGCGCGCCTCGGCGTGCTCGGCGTTGAGTTTTGCGAAGATTTCGCTAGCTTTATTCCAAATTTCTGGACGCTCGATACTAGATTGTTTGATCGGCACTTTGCGGTGCGTGCCGCGCTCATGAAAAGCTGGGTAGATTTGGTTGTCGTCATTATCCCAATAGAGCGAGTATTCCATTTTATTGCGGTAGTAAAAATCTTTGCCGTCGGTCTGGGTTGGTTCCGGCTCGACGTCGATGTGGTTCTGCGCAAAACATTCTTTGACGAGTTCGCGCTTTTGCTCGAGCTCGTAATCGTAGTCCATGATTTGCCATGGGCTGGTGGCGAGATAGCATTCGTCTTTTGGCGCGATGCGATGACTGCTTGCGGTTTCGATTTTGGTTGCGACGCCCTCGCAGTAGCTGCGCTTATTTTTAGTGATAGCAAAATCGACAGTCTCGCCTGGAAGCGCATTCCAAATAAAGGCCTTCTTGCCGTCTTCGAGCGTGGCGATGCCCTGGCCGCCCGGAACTAGTTTGTCGATTTTTGCGAACATATCTGTAATTATAGCATTTTGGCATTTTTTGGAAAATATGTTATAAGAATAATAATTGGTGCCGCGAGGAGCGGCAAGTTTTTTAGAAATCCCATTCGCGAGGAGGTGATGAGATGGGAAAAGAATTCCTCGTATGCGAGAAGCGCGACAGTGGAGTAAAGCTTGATGAGCGAGCTAGCTTTATGCTCGAACTCATGAAAGAAACGATCGTAGAACACCTTAAGCGCTTCGCTTCTGGGTGTGAATGCGAACTCGGAACCGATTTCCATTTTTCATTCCGCGCACGTTATTCGAAGACTGAGTTTAGGGACCTTCATTCCGTTTCGATTGTGGTAGGCGAAAAAGCTAGTCCAGACCAATGCGACGACTGGATTAAAGCGACAACTGGTGGCGAGAATCGGAGCGATGCAGAAACTGGCTTTGGTTGGATCGTCTTCATTGGTGATAGGGGTTACCATATTGAAACCGGTGTGGTATGGAATGGTTGCCTCACGAATGAACAATGGACCGAGGAGCTGGTGCATAATTCGATTGCCGTTTTAAAGGAAAACGGCTTTTGGGTTGACTGACTCATGAGCCCCGCAAGTAGCGGGGCTTTTTGATATAATAATAGATATGAGTGAAAAAGATTTAGCGAAAGAAATTGATGCCATAAAGGCACGCAATAAACGAGTTGAAACCGATAAAGCTTGGGAGACAAGTTGGACACGCAGACTCTGCATTGCGGCGCTAACTTACATTGTTGTAGTGGTATATTCGTTTACGATTTCGCAGGTTCAAAATATTTGGCTGAGCTCGTTGGTGCCGGTGATTGGCTTTACGCTTTCGACGCTTTCGCTAAGTTTGATCCGTAAAATCTGGGAGAAAAACAAATGAAAAACGTGATTGAAGTTAAGCATTTAACGAAGAGCTATAAGCAAAACAAGGCCGTTGACGATTTGAGCTTGACGGTCAAGGAGGGTGAGATTTTGGGGCTCTTGGGTCCGAATGGTTCCGGCAAAACGACAACGATGAACTGTATTCTTGCCCTGCTCAAATTCGACGATGGTAAAATTTCGATTTTTGGTAAAGAAATGGCGCCGGACGCCTATGATATTAAGGCGAAAATCGGTGTCGTGTTTCAGGAAGTGGCGGTTTTTGACGAACTGACAGTTTACGGCAACATCGACTATTTCTGTGGCCTTTATGTCGAAGATAAAGCGACGCGTGCGCAATATGTCGACGACGCTTTGAAGTTAGTTGGCCTTGAGGACAATAAGAATCAGTATCCAAAACAATTGTCTGGTGGTTTGTTGCGCCGCCTTAATATCGCGTGCGGAATCGCGCATAAACCGAAACTAATTTTCCTTGATGAACCGACGGTTGCAGTCGATCCGCAGAGTCGCAACAATATCCTCGAAGGTATCAAGAAATTGCGCGACGATGGTGCGACGATTATTTATACGACGCACTACATGGAGGAAGTCGAAATTCTCTGCGATCGCGTGATTATTCTCGACCACGGCAAAATTATCGCCGAAGGTACAAATGATGAACTTAAAGCCCTTGCGAAGATTGAAGAAAAAGTCACGGTCGAGGTGGCGGATTTGTCGCCAAAACAGCTTTCTGGTTTTGAGAAAATCAAGAACGTCGATGCCGTGAGCTACGAAGACGGCGTGCTCAAAGTCGTGTTTGGTAAAGGCAAAAATAATCTTGCCGAAATGATTGAATATCTCAAATCTAACCGCATCAACTATAGTCGCATTTTCGCTGAGCGCCCAACGCTTAATGACGTGTTCCTAGAACTCACTGGCAAGGAGCTGCGCGATTAATGTTTTGGCACAATTATAAATACGCGCTAAGGACGCTTCTAAAAAGCAAGTCTTTGGTGTTTTGGACTTTGGCCTTCCCGTTTATTCTGGCGATTTTGTTCAACCTCGCGTTTGCGCGCTTGCACGATTACGACGTGTTTGAGCCGTTTAATATTGCCGTCGTAAATAACGATGAGTTTGAAAAGAACGTTGCGTTCAAAACGGCGTTTAATACGCTGAGCGACGATGACAGTGACGAGCAATTATTCAAGACGCAATTTGTCGACATGGACGAAGCGGAAAGGTTGCTTGATGATGACAAAATCGAGGGCTTCGTGTATATAGCAGATGCGCAGCCGCATGTCAAAATTAAGACTAACGGCACGAATCAGACAGTGCTAAAATCGGTGACCGAGCAAGTTTCGCAAACTGCGACGATGGTTGAGGAAATTGCGAAGAGCGAAGCCGGCAACTCCGAACAGCCGACAATGCAAATCTATTTGAATGCAATGAAGATCGTCTCTGAAGCGGAGCCGAATATTAAAGAAGATTCGCATGTGATGAATATGGTTGTGATTGAGTTCTATACGCTCATTGCGATGGCTTGTATGCAGGGCGCAATGCTAAGCGTAGAATTAACGAATCGCTGTTTGCCAAATTTGTCAAATCGCGGTAAGCGCGTAGCGATTGCGCCGACGCGCAAAAGTACGACTTTGAGCAGTGGTTTAGCGGCTGGCTATACGATGCTTTTGTTTTCGCTCTGCGCACTGATTCTATTCATGCGCTTGGTGCTTGGCGTCGAGTTTGGCGGCAATATCTGGCTAATTGTGCTGCTTGCGGCAGCTGGGTCGTTGAGTGCGATGATGCTCGGTATGCTACTTTCGGTCGCGCTCAAAACCAATGAGGGCGCGAAGAATATCGTGGTCGTAATCGTTTCGATGGTCGGCTCGTTGTTTGCAGGTATGTTTGGCGGTATGAAAATCTACTTCGATAATATGTTGCCATTCGTAAACAAAATTAGTCCAGTTGGTTTGATTACGGACGGCTATTATTCGCTTTATTATTACAATGATCTTGGCCGCTATTTCGTGAATCTCGGCAGTCTATTGATTATCTCTGCAATATTCTTTATTCTCGCAACGCGCAGCCTCAGGAGGTCTCGTTATGACAGTATCTAGAGCATTTTGGAAGATTGCGCTGAAGAACATCGGCACGATTATCACGTATACTGCGATTCTCGTGACGTTTGGCACGATGAATATGTCGGCGAATAATACCTCGCTGCAGTACGAGGCGCGGAAGCCGGCAATCGTCGTATTTAACGAAGATGAAAATGTCGGTATTACAAAGAGTTTTGTCGGCTATTTGGAGAAAAATACCGAGATTAAGCCGGACTATAAAGACGACGACAAACTCAAGGACGCGCTCTTTTACGAGCAAGTGATTTTGGTGCTTGAGATTCCGAAAGGTTTCCATCAGGATCTGACTTTTGGTAATGAGCCGGAAATCAAAATGCGTTCCTCGGCTGGCTATCAGGCGGAGCTCGCGAAGGTAGTTGTGAAGCGTTATTTAACGACGGCGACGGCCTATGCGAAGTTGCATTTGAGCGAAGAAGAACTCGCAAAACGCGTTGACGCGACGCTCGCGAACGAGACGAAAGTGGAGATTAAGTCGAAGGTCGATTCGGCAAAATACGGCAAGGCGACGCGCTACTTTAGCTTCGCAAACTATACGATTTTGGCCTGCGTGATTACGATTATTTGTCTAATCATGATTTCGTTTAATCGCACGCAGATTCGCAAGCGCAACCTCGTGAGTAGTATTGAGATCGGTAAGATGAATCGGATTTTGCTGAAGAACTGCTGTATCTATGCGGTGGCGGTTTGGCTATTTTACCTCGCGCTTGGTTTTATCGTGATTGGCGGCGAGATTATGCTAAGTGGCTATGGCCTGATTTATGCAATTAATTCGCTCTTGTTCTGCGCCTGTGCGACGACAGTAGCGTTCCTCATTAGTCAGCTCGTTGCGAACCAAAACGCGGTAAACGGCCTCATGAACGTCGTGGCGCTCGGCTCGAGCTTCCTCTGTGGCGCTTTTGTGCCGGCGGAATATTTACCGGATTCGGTGCTTGCCTTTGCGCATGTTTTGCCGAGCTTCTACTACGTCGATACGAATAATCGCGTGATGAATTTGGAGAGCTTTGACTTTGCGTCGTTATGGCCAATTATCCTCAATATGATTATTCTGGTTGGCTTCACGGTTGCGATTGTAATTGTGACGAATATTATTTCGAAAAAGCGCCAAAAGATCGCCTGAATTGACTTTTTAGCATAAGTGTGATATAATTGTATCTGGAAGATATCGCTTGCACACGCTCATGCTCTGGAGGTGATCGGCATGGTATTGTTCTTTAAGTGGTTTGGTTGGATTCTGTTAGTGGTTTTACTTACCCTGGCGCACTACATGATTTATGGTTTAGTGCTGGCACCGTTTGCGAGCTTCGCAGTTCATAAGTTGACGATGAACGAGAAGTTAAATCAGAAGTTTGTATTTCGTATAAGTTTCTCGATTGTCGTAATTCTGTTGTTAGTCGCTTTTACTGGCGCCGTTTTAGCCGGTATAGGATTAGTTAGAATTATCCCCTATCCGAATCCGCCCACATAAAAAATCCCCCTTCCCGGGGGATTTTTCTTTTGGCTTAGATTATTCGTAGCGCAATGCGTCGATTGGATTTTTCTTCGAGGCGCGGCGAGCTGGAAGCGTGCCGGCGAGGAAGGCGATGAGCATGATGACGAGTGCGATTGAAATCATCGTGAGAGGCTCAAAGATAGTGAGCTTGAAGGTTGGGAAATCGCTGAGGAAGGTCTGAGTTGCGACTACGTTCGCAATTTGACCAACGACAAACGATACGATGATGCCGAAGAGCGAGCCCCAGAAACCGAGCATGATGGCTTCGGCGGAGAAACTCAAGAAGACTTTACCATTGCTCATACCGAGCGCCTTGTCGAGACCGATTTCGCGAGTGCGTTCCTGGACGGCCATGAAAAGCGTGTTGATGATGCCGATGGAGGCTGCGACGAGCGCGATGCCGCCAAAGATATTAAACACGATGAGAATGGCGTCGAAGAAGACCTGGAACATGCCGACTTCGTCTTCGACAGACATCGCCTTTAGACCGATTTCTTCAAGGGCTTTTTGGACGTCCTTGATTTTTTCCGGCTCAACGTCGGCGGTTGCCTGATAACTGCGATTAGTCTCTGCCGGCATACCTTCGTAGTTGATGGCATTGATGTGGTTCCAGAGGGCTAGATTGGCGCGGCTGCCACCCATCGAAAGAATACCTGGGGCCTGCGTGCCGGAAACCTTGGCGTCGACTAAGGTCTGGCATTCACTGCGCTTGATTGCGGTGTAGCATTTGAGGTTACTTGGAACGGCAATCTGGACGGTTTCGCCGACGATATCGGCGACGTTTTCGTAGCCGAGCGCCTTGGCGAGATCCTCATTGACGGCGATTTCGTAATCGGCATTTTTATCAGTATTTGGTGTAACGCCGTTGCTCATGTCGAAAGAGATGCCCTCGACGACGAGATTGATATTGAGACGATAGCGCTTGTCGGTTTTCTTGCTCGTAATGTAATCTACGGTCGAATTCGGCAGAACATTGAAGACCTTGATGCCGTCGATTTTCTTAGCTTTTTCAATCTGCTCATCTTTGATATAGGTGGCGGCATTCGTATTATCTTTGTCTTCGGTATATTCCTGCGGGCCATTATTGCCGACCATATTCATGACGCTCTCATAGGCTTCGGTTGGCATCATTTCGAGATAGCCTTCGCCGCCCATGTTGGCGATTTGCTTGTCCATGAAATCGTTGACGCCGGCGTTGATGGCGGAGTTTAGAATAATCGTGAAGCTACCGACGAAGATCGCGAGAATCGTGAGGCTACTGCGGAGCTTACTGCGCCAAAGGTTGGCGTTCGCGTCGCGGAAAATATCTACAATTTTCATTTCTTGGCTCCTTTCTTGGTTTTCTCGTCTGCGACAACGAGGCCGTCGGCGATGCGAATTTGGCGCTTGCATTTCTGCGCAAGCTCTTCGTCGTGCGTGACGACAATGAGCGTGATGCCCTTTTCCTTGTTGAGACTAAAGAGTAATTTCTCGATTTTCTCGCCCGTGGCGGAGTCGAGGTTGCCGGTTGGCTCGTCAGCGAAGATAACTTTTGGATTGTTGACGATGGCGCGGGCAATACAGACGCGCTGCTTCTGGCCGCCGGAAAGGTCCTTGGCTTTATTTTTGAATTTATCGTCAAGCTCGACGACCTTGAGGGCTTCCATGGCGCGGCGACGGCGCTCGCGGCGGCCGATGCCGGCAATCTTGAGCGGCAAAATGACGTTGTTTAAAACGCTGTCATTTGCGTTCATGAAGAAGCTCTGGAACACGAAGCCGAACTCCTTGTTGCGGAGGCGGTTGAGCTTGCGGTTTTTAAGTTTACTGGTGTTTTTGCCGTTAAGGCGAATTTCGCCTGCGGAAGGTTTGTCGAGGAGGGCGAGTAGGTGCATGAGGGTCGATTTGCCCGAACCCGATTTACCGATAATTGCGACAGACTCGCCGGCATTGATTTCAATATCGATGCCCTTGAGCGCTTCAAAAACGGTGTCGCGCTTACCGTAAACCTTCTTTAGGCCATGAGTAGATAAAAGTGAATTTGTCATAGCCATATAATTATACCATCTACATGGTTATAAATGCTAAGCCGATGAAGATCCAAAGGACGATGTGCTGGATTAGGCGCGTTAGGATGTAGGTGATTAAGCCGCCGACGATTGCCGGTATAGTGTCGCCAAAGCCGAAGAGGCCGTTTGGTGCGATTGCGACGGCGATGGCGTAGACTAAGCAGGCCGGAATGTAGAAATAGCCGAAACCGCTGATAAATTTGATGGAGATTACGGAGACGAGGATTGTCTCGACAGCCCAGATGACGATTGCGAGTGCACTAAATGGATAGATGTCCGGAAAAAGGGCCGGCAGCAAGTGAAAATCGAGAAAATATTTCGCAAGGAAAACTCCTAGTAGAACAAAGAAACTAACAAGCGTGAAACCTTTTACTTTTTCTGGCTTTTTGTTCGGATTGAATGGTTTTGGCCGATATTTTTCCGGTGGCACGTAGGGCTTGTCTGTATCTATCATTGACTTTATTATAGCCCATTTTTATGCTAAAATATTCTGCAGATTGGGCCTTCGCCAAGTGGTAAGGCAACGGGTTTTGGTCCCGTCATTCGCAGGTTCGAATCCTGCAGGCCCAGCCATAATAGAAAGAAATTATATGGAAGACGCAGACGAGAAAGATTTGCAGTTGCTCGATGAAGAATTGAGCGAGTCAGATCGCGACGACGGCGACATGCTGGCCTGCGGCGATTAATTAGAAAACTGAAAACCCAGCTTATAAAGCTGGGTTTTTGGTGGTGTTGGGCTTACTCTTCGTCTTCGCCGTTCGGCTTTTTCTCGAGTTCTTCTGATTCTTCTACGTCTTTCGGAGAAAAGTAACTTGTGTCAACGGTAGAGCTCAATATGCCAAAGCAGGTGGCGACGATATCTGCGAGAATATCATGCGTCAATGCTTTTTTAGCATCTGCCTTTTTGTCGTTTTCGTCGCTTAAGGGGAATCTCGTGATGAGTTTGGCTTTGAGCATTCCGTCGCGCATTTTTGCCGTGCAGTCGCAGTTGTATATACCGTTAGGGACGCGGAAGAAATACTCTTCCTTGTAGTTCAACTTTGCCTCGCCTATTACATGCACGGTGCAACTATTGTAACCATCTGCCGCTACGGAGAGGTCGTATGTTACATGTTCGCGGGTTCCGCTTTCTCCGGCCGAAAAGCTTATTACTATTAATGAGTCACTCGGAATTGTTTTCGTGCGCGTTTCAAGATAGTCTTTAAGCTGCGAATTGAATACGGCGAGTTTTTCCGAGTACGGAATTTCCGTACATTTCCATCTGTTCGTAATGACTTTCATTAGAGCGCCACCTCCTAAAGAGCAAGATTTTGCAGCGTGCTGCAATGACTATATTATAGCATATTTTTCTGAATAATCAAAAAGCCGCCCTGAGGCGAGCGGCTAGTTGGCGGTTATTTCTTTTCTTCTTCAATAACTTTGGCTTTGACTTTTTTGGTAGCCTGGCTGACCATGGCACCGCCGGTCATATCGACGATTGAGAAGATAATAAGAATGATACCGAAGACCTGAAGCATGAGATCTGGGATGATGACTTTGCCGAAGATGCAAAGCATGCCGAGGGCGATGCCGATGACGGAAAGGATTAGAGGGTTTTTGTAGTTAGGATTAGACTTTTTGCTTTCGAGTGCATCCTGCAAGCGGAAGATACTTTCGACGAGCAAGAAGATACCGACGACGATTGAGATTACTTCTTTGATGAGGCCGTTCTGAATAATAAGGAAACCACCGGCGATGCCGAGTGCAATTGCCGTGACGAGCTTTGGGAATTCCTTTGCGTCGCGGTTCTCTACGCGCAAGTAGGCGATGAGATTATAGGCTGCAAGCGCGAGGAAAGTTGCGCCGATAATGATTGAAATAAGGCTAGTGACTTTGTCTGCCCAAATAACTAATGCAATACCGAGCGCGAGCAGGACGACGTTCATGTAAATCGGCATTGAGAACTTGCGAACTTTTTTCGCTTCTTTTACTTCGATTTTTCCCATCTTAATTCCCTTTTAAATCTATTACTATAATTATACAATGAAATCATGAAGCATAACAGAAAAGCGGAACGTTTAACGGCGGTAATTTTGCAGGGTTTGGGTGCGGTTTTTGCAGTGCCGATTCTTGTGCTTTGTATTGTGCGCGGCGCAGCGGAATATGGCGCGGCAGGCGTGTTGGCGGGATTGGCGTTTACGGTTGTAATGCTCGTTTTGTTCCTCGCTTCTATGTTTCATCATATTTTCGGCAAAGATCAGAACTTCGTGCGTGCAATCGACTATTGCTCGGTGTTTTTATTGTTCGCGGCAGCCTATACTCCAGTCGCATTGATTGCTTTGATGCGCGTCGACGTGGCAACGGCCTGGGTGCTGTTTGCGGTGGTTTGGGTAATGGCGATTATTGGCACGATTTTGAGCCTTGTGAATTTGAAGCGCTTCTCGAATATTACGATGGCTTGTTTCTTGGGCCTTTGCTGGTGCATTATTCTCTGTCTGCCAAACTTGATGCGCGTGTTGCCGGTGATTGGTGTTATTCTGCTCTTTGCGGGCGCGGTTGCATTTGCGGTTGCCTCGATGATCGCGAATCCGGAACAAGAACCAAAACACGGCCATATTCTATTTCATGCCTTGGTGCTTGGCGGAGCAATCTGTCAGGGCCTGATGGTTCTGCTTTGCGTCCTCTAATGCTTGCATATTTTATTCATTTGTGATAATATAAGGGCTGGAAGTAAGCGCCCCCCCGTTTACTTCCACTATGTTTTGTGGGGCGTTAGCTCAGCTGATTAGAGCGCCTGCTTTGCAAGCAGGAGGTCGAGGGTTTGAATCCCTCACGCTCCACCATTTTTTATTTCCTTTCTTATTGTTATAAACAGCAATAAAAATATCTCCCAGGCGGGAGATATTTTTTAGCGCTTAGTTTAAGCTGCGCCGCGCTGTTCTTCGCCGCTATTGCCGCGAAGCTGGGCGATGAAGTCGATTCCGGCACCAAAGTACTTCATGAGATACTCCTCAGCCTTAACGCGATCTTCTTGTCTGTATATCTTCTCGTAGGTGCGCTTAGCGGCAGCAGCGTTGCCGGAAGTAATACCTGGAATCATTTCCGTAACGTTGCGGATAAGGCGGAATGATTCGGTCGCGTCCGCCTTAGACACTAGTTCGCTCCATTCTGCAGCAAGCTCCGGCGTCGTACATTTTTCGGCGGCAGCGAGGCTGATTGGTTTGCTTGCTTCGCCAATCTTCATGAGAAGCTTCGTGAACCCTTCGAGGCGAGAATCAACGTAGTCGCTGCGCTTGTCTTCTGGCATCGCCTTGCTCTTCTCCTTGGTTTCGTTACGATAATTATTTGCGGCGCCAATAGCATTCTGGTATTCGGCGACCTGTTGTTCGTAGGTCTTTTCGCCCTCAGCCTGTCCTTCCGCTTCGGCTGCGTCGATAATCGAACCGAAGCCATAGCGCTCTTGAAGCTCGAGCACCTTTTCGTGGTGTTTGACGTCTCTTTGGGCGGCCGTGATGATTTCCGTGGCTCTTGCCATACCGGCTTTATCGCCCTTGCTCTTGAAGCTTTCATAGCCCTTGGTCCAGATATCAACTTGCTTTTGGGATTTTGCTAATTCTGCTCTAAAATCGCTACCGGCACCACGGCCGCAGCTTGCGGCCATCTTTGCCTCGGAGTCTTTGATGTTTGCGACTTCGCCGTCGGTGAGGAATGCGGCGCTATATTCGGACTTGAACTTGTCTTCGAGCTCGGTATATTGTTTTACGCGAGCATCCATGCCGGCCTTGATGTTGGCGATGCGAGCCTCGAGCTTCTTGATCTTGGAAGCTTTACCAAAGACAAAGCGTTTGCTATTGAGGGCATCAATCTGCGATTGGAGGTCTTCGATCTCTGCGTCGGCCTTTTCGAGGTCCATTGTGCATTTCCATCTCTCGCTATAGACTTGGCGAAGTTTTTCGTCGGTAGCTTTGGCTACTTCGCTCATTTCGCTCAGCGGAATTCTCTTTTCGGCCTTGCCGTCGTTCTTGTGGGCGGCTTCAAATTCCTCGGATGTCATAAAGGCATTGCGGATTTGCTCAGCGTTTTCTGGGAAGCGCTTGAGCAGCTGCTCCTGGGTAAGCGGTGGGTTTTCGACTGGGAAGCCAGCTTCGATAAGTGGCTTGACGCACTCTTCCATGAAGGTCTTGTCACCTTCGGCGCCTAGTAAGTCGGCGTGGCCGGAAGCAAAGATGATGCGGTCGAAATCGGTGAGCTCGTTGTTGTACCATTCGATGGCTTTGTCGAAGTTCTTGATGTCTTTTTCAGCAGCAGCCTTGATAGCTTCGGCTTGGCCTTTTGCGGCGGTGTCGCGACGTGCGTCGCGGCCTTGATCGTACCATTTGCCGTCTGGACCCTTGCCCGGACCGGTTGGATTGGTTGGGTCGGTCGGATCAGTTGGGTCAGTAGGATTATCTACTGGGCTAGTTTCTGGGCCCTTAGGACCGTTGCCGGAATCATTAGAACCGGCTCCTGGGGTGTCTTCCCAGACCTTTACGCGGAGATTCTTCTCAACGCGAGCGCGCCAAGCATCATAACTTTCGTTTTGGTTGCGTGGATAGCGTTCGCGAAGCTCTTTCTTTTGCTCATCATCCATCTGGCCCCAAATCGGCTTATCGACATCAAACTGAGCGAGGTAGTTGACACGCTTGCCATATTCGTCGCGGGCTTCATCTGGTGCTGGTCCGCCGATTTTTTCGGCATTGTCGCGCATAATAGCCAGTTTCCAGACACGAGCAACGAAATCTTTGACGTTTTCGCCATCTTGGATTGGGGATTCATTTGCAATTTCGATTGCGGTCTGGTCGTCGCCAAAGTATTTTTTGAGGTTTTCATCCCATTGCTCTTGCCAGCGTTCTCCGGCGGTGCTGCCTTCGTTCGTCCTTGCGTTGTAGCCGGCCTGGGTCAATGCTTCGGCTTCTTTTTTCTTGAGGTTTTTGTATTCGGTAGTAAGAGTTTCTAATGAATCAGGGTTTTCTTTGGCGTAGCGTACCAAATGAGCATAATCGGTAGGTAAGCCGTTTTTGTCGAGATGAGTTCTCTGTTCTTGATTCCATTCGCCTTTTTTGACGGAGCTTGCGCCACGTAATTGGATAATGTCGCGAACTAAATCGTTGATTTCGTCCTCGTGCTCGCGGTAATATTCGGCATCATGAAGATTTGCGAGATCATTTTTTTCGATTCTGTCTTGCTCGATTTCGTCTGCTTCTTGATCGGAGAGTTCGGCAGCTTCCTGCATGTCCTCGGAAAGCTCTGCTGCGAGGTTTTCCCATTCGGAATCCTCGGTCGTCTCAGTATAATGATTTGATAACTCTTTATTGCTCATATAAAAATTTGACCCTGATTATGCTTATCTTAATTGTAGCACGCTTATGCTATTTTTTAAAAGATAAAATGAAGTCTTTTTGGTTGGTATTTTTGAAGCCAAAATCGCGCGCAAAAGCGATGATTTTTTCGTGTTGGGACGGGTCGGCTTCGATCAATAGTTTGCAGCTAGTATTAATGCTTTGAATGAGTCGATAAATTAGGGCGAGACCCTCTTGTTCGGCGTAAAGCGCGAGGCCTGGCTCAAAGCTAAGCGTATTCAAGTTGATCCAAGACCAATTTTGGTCGACATATGGAAGGTTTGCGATGATGAGTGTGTCTGGCTCGAGTTCGTAGTCGTCGAGGAGGTCGGATTTGAAGAAATTTACCTTGGCCCCGAGAGATTTGGCGTTGGCCTGGGCGATAGCGAGAGCGGACGGAGAAATATCGATAGCGTCGACGGAGGCTTTTGGCATTTCGAGCGCACAAGTGATGGCGATGCAGCCGGAACCGGTACCGACGTCGAGGATTTTGGTTGGTCTTGCCTTCTTAGCGAGGTCGATAATAGTCTCGGTCTCTGGGCGCGGTATAAGGACGCTGCGGGTGACTTTGAAGCGGCGGCCATAGAATTCGCGCCAGCCCAAAATATAGGCGAGCGGTTCTCCGGCGGCGCGGCGCTCTAACTGTGCGTTTGCGAGATCTAATAGATTCGAAGATAGGATTTCGTCGTCATGGGCGACAAGGTAGCTGCGGTCGCCAACGTGGAGTAAATTCACGAGAATTAGCTCGGCGTCGAGCCGGTCAATTTTGCTAGTTGCTGCGTTTATCCACTCCGTAATGGTCATGCTTATAGTTTAGCATATGTTGACTTTTCGCGTTAAAAGTGATATAATTGTATGAGGCTTTGGGCCGAACATTAAAATGTCTTTTTGTGTGTAGGAAAGAGGTGCATTATTTTAAAATCAAGACGTGCCTCGCTAATTATCAGCGTGGCAATCATGCTCACTTTTACGGTTCTTCATGGAGCCGTATTCGCAAGCACGCTTCATTTCGAAGCTAACCCCCAAGATAGTATAGAAGAAGTAGCGGTTGAGACTACGGCAGCGCCGACAGTAACAACTGCGCCGACTTCGACGCCGACGCCAACCCCAATTCCAACTCAGATGCCCATTATGGTTATGAGTCAGTCAATTACTGAAACTACTACCGTAACGGACGAAGAGGTTGTCGTCGAGGAAATGTCATCATTTGAAGAATTAAGGGAATATTTCAGCGAAGATGACATTGTGATGATGGCGCAGTTAATACATGCCGAGGCCGGTAGTGTCTACCCATTAAACCGCCGCGCAGCAGTTGCGTGGACGGTGCTAAATCGTATGGATAACGGTTATAGCTCGTCCTGCACATCGATTGCGGGCACGATTAAGGAACCAGGTCAGTTCGCTTGGTATTCCGGATGTAGCTATTCTGATCTTGATTACCAGATAGCAGAAGACGTCCTCACGCGTTGGGCGACAGAACAAATCACAGGTCAGCCCGACGAAGGACGCGTTTTGCCAAGTTGTTACATGTTTTTCTGGGGCGATGGCTCACAGAATCACTTTAACGATGGCAAAGGCAACTACTGGGATTACTCAGTAGATTACGATCCTTACGAGGACTGGGCATAAATTCATTTACGCACAAGAGACAAAAAGATACGCCGACTGGTTAGCCGGCGTATTTTTGTTTCCTATTTCTTCCAGGTTTTGCGAGGGGTGCTAAATAGCTTTTTGAAGTTGATTTTAGCGGTAAACTCGATGGCGTTGCGGCGGAAGATGCTGGCGTCGAGCTTGGCGATTAATGCGCCGACGACGACGATTTCCGCGAGGCCAACCCAGAATTCCCATGGCGCGAGGGTGCCAAAGACGGCGCGAAGCGGAATGGAAATTGGGGCGCTTGGTGGGAAGTAGCTCAAGAAGTAAGTGAGCGCGCTTGGTTCGCCCATGAAAGCGTTAATGAAGAAGATTGGCAAGATGACCATGATAATCATGAAGCCGGAGTAGGAGTTTGCGTCCTTGGCGGTTGGCGAGATGACGCCGACAAATACGCTCATTGCGGTAAAGAGGAAGTAGGCGGCAACGAGGTAGATGAGATACTGCGCGATGTTGATTGCGTCGAGGCTGAGTTGGAAACCGGCTGGGAAAATATTGAGGTTACCGGCAATCTTGTAAAGTAGTAGCACCGGTACGACAAGTACGATGAGCTGGATGATACCGACAATCATTAAGGAGATGATTTTACCGACAATCAAAGTGTTTGGCTTGACGCTGGTGAGAATCAACTCGCTGATGCGGTTTTCCTTTTCTTCGACCATAGCGGCGGTGAGGCGGTTGCCGAGTACGACCATGAGGATGTAGAAACAGGCGAGCGCGATAACTGGGCCGGCGATGGCGCGGATGATTTCGCCCTGGTCAATTACGTGGTCGTCGGTACTATCGAACGTAGTAGTATCGAAGCTGACGGCGTTCGTAATGACGGCGATATCGGTCGGCGAGACGTTGGCGAGCGCGGTCGTGTTGAGTGCGACGCGAAGTGGCGTGGAGTAATCGGAGATTAAACTGCGCTCATCTGGCTTCGTGTATATCTCGGCCTTTTTTGTTTCGGCAAAGTCCGCCGGAACATAATAGAAGACGTCGATTTTCTTGGCTTTGACGTCGGCGATACCGCTGTCTTTGTCGCTGTATTTTTCGAAGCTCTGCTCTTCTTGTTTAGCATTGACGATTTTGTCGCTCTTGATGTAGCCGGACTCGTCGTAGAGGCCGAGCTTCATTTCCGAGGTGTCGGTGGCGGTCTCTAGTGCTTCGCCGGTGTTGTAGCCGACCATGGCAGCAAAACCAATATAGAGCGCGAAACCGAGCGGAATGAGAATGGCGGCAATCCAGAAGCTAGGCTTCTTGAGGCTGCGCATTACTTCAAAGCGAATAACTTCTAGCGTCTTATTCATAATTGCCCTCCTCTTTTTCGCCGTAGATGTCGACGAAGATTTGATCGAGTGTCTTGTTGTCGAATTTCTTGCGGACGTCTTTGACTGGGCCTTGGGCACGCGCGACACCGTTCTTTAGGAGCAAGATGTCGTCACAGAGGCGCTCAACTTCGTCCATATAGTGCGTAATCATGATGATTGTACAGCCCTTTTTGTGCTGCTCTTCGATAATGTCCATGAGCAAGCGGCGGTTGACCGGGTCGAAGCCCTTAGTCGGCTCATCGAGAATGAGGAGCTCTGGGTCGTTCATGACGCAGATGCCAAGCTGGACTTTCTGCTGCATACCCTGAGAGAGTTTGTTGACCTTGGTTTTTGCGAACTCTTCGAGGCCGACGCGTTTGAGATAATTCATGATCCACTCGGCTGGATTTTTAAGGTCTTTGAGGCGTGCAAAATACATCATCACGTCAAAGACGGACTCTTTTTTGTAGAGACCGCGCTCTTCTGGGAGATAACCGATGCGAACTTTGTCGCCTGGCTCGAATTGTTTGCCGTTTATTGTGATGGTGCCGCTGTCGGCGCGATAGAGGCCGAGAAGCGTGCGGATGGTAGTGGTTTTACCGGAACCATTGCTGCCAAGAAGTCCAAAAATTTCGCCGCGTCGAACCACGAAAGATAGGTCCTTGATGACCGGTTTTTCAGCAAACGAAATCTTGAAATGCTCGACTTCAATAATGTTGTCTGATTTAGTTGTCATGCCTTAAATTATAGCGCATTAACAGAGAGTTTGTCATGCTTATGCTTCACATTCTGGCGCGGCCTCGTAGAATCGGAGTTATGAAAAAAATATTGTTAGTTTCGGCTATGGTTATCGCGGCTTTGCCGGGCATGAATTGCTACGCGGCGATGAATGATTTGCCGGTGCATGATGGCGATAGTAATTGCTATGATTTGGAGGTTGTTTATGCGCGCGGGTCGGGTGGCGAATATGAAAATACGCGCGAGTATTATGAGCTGAAAGCGGCGAGCGAGTCGATTTTTGCGACGCATGGCTATACGGTGCGGTTTTCGGATTTAGATTATCCGGCGCCCGATATGTCTTCGCCGCTAAGGATGTTGCGTGCATATGTTTCGGCTGGGAAGGCGTATGAATTCGGCCGTGCCGTGCGGCAAGGCGTGCAGGGGTTACGCGCGCATTATAAAAATATCAGTCGACGTTGCCCGGATACCGGTTGGATTTTGATGGGTTATTCGCAGGGCGCAATGGTGATGGCTGAGGCGTCGAAGACGTTCCGGTCGGAGCATGTTGAGCACGTGGTTTTGTTTGGCGATCCGGAGACTTATTTGCCGGAGGGCTATGGTCTATTTCCTGACGCCTGTTTTAGGCGTAATTATTCGACTTGGCGGCGTTATGTCGGTAATTGCCGGACGAGCGAGGGTGTGTTCGGGGCGCGGATTCCCTATGAGCCAGAAAATATGCATGGTAAGTTTTCGTTGTTCTGTGAGAGCGATGATTATATTTGCGGCAGCTCGCATAACCCGCTAAGAAATGGCGGTCATACGCGTTACGTAGAATACATGCAAGGAAATATGAAGGCGCTGTTTGCGGAATTTATAAAGAAATCTGGCGGGCTGACACCTAATCCGTACGCCGTAACGAGCAGCGTGCAGTTGACCGCGGCCGAGCTGCCTGCAAACGTGATTAAAATGGAAAAATACGACGATAAAATCCGTTTGCGTTGGGATGCGGCGGCGGTCGATTCGAAATATCTGTTGATTCGCTTAAATCGCCTCGATCTTGGCTACATTGAGACGTTGGCGGGCGAAATTGAGATTACGGATGTTGACTGGTCGGAAGACAACGACGTGAGCGTGCTCGCGATGGCGGAAGATGGTGAATTGGGTGAGGCTGTGCTGGTTGAGGTTGCGGCGGATGAGCGTGCGATTGTCCTGTCGCCGGTAGAGCCGGGCGTTTCGTCATCTACTGCTTCGCCTGATGAACCGGTGGCGCTGGAGGAGCCGGTGGTTCCTGAACCGTCTGACGAGGTCTCCGAGCCAGATGCTGCGCCCGCCCAAACGGATAGCGTCGACGAATCCGATGATGTGTCGAATACTGGGCCTCCATCGCCACAAAATGCTGGCGAGCCGTTGGCGCCAATTCCTGATTCGAGCGAGTTTATTAATGGCTTGGCGAAGATAAAATCACGTAAAGGATTTAGCTTTTTGAGCGGTTTTGATATCGCAAAAATCATGCTAGCCGTGATGTCGGCGGCGGCAGTATTAATCGTGTTCCTGGTAAGGAGAAAATAAATTCGAGTAGTTATTTTTCGAGACCGGAAAGAGTGGTTTTCCAGTTTAGGCGCTGGCCGATTGAGGTTTGGTCGGCTTGGCCGGCAAGGCGCGTAATGCGGTTCCCTGCGCTCGTCGTAGCATGGTAGTTGTAAGTCCATTTTGTGGTTGGCTTAGCGAGTTTGGCGGCGGTGATTTTATCAAAGCAGGTAGTTTTGTCCTTGAGACAACCTTCGCCAAGTTCATTCCATCTTTCGAGCTCGTCAGCACCGGCGGTAATTGTGACATTACCTTCGATTGCTGCGCTGCGCGGTACTTCGACATTGAAGGTCTGATCGAACATGAAGTTGCCGACCGAGTAGACGATGAGCTTGCCTTTGTAGGCTTCGCTATCCTGGACGGTGTGTGGGTGATCGGCAATGACGGAGTCTGCGCCGTAATCAATAAAGCGGCGATAAATATTCTGGCGCAAAGTGTCGTGGACCTTTTGATATTCGACGCCCATATGTGGCATGACGATAGTCGGGATAACGGCGGCATATGATTTAATATTCTGCTGGAAGTCTTCGCCAGGAACACCATAGACGCCGTGAGCACTACAGAAGCCAAATGGGAATTTGAGCTCTTTTGTCTCCCCGTTATCGAGGGTGGCTTTGACTGGCAAAACGACGACGCCGCAGTTGTTAATGTCGGTTTCGTCGTTACGGTATTCGGTGTCGTTGCGATCGGCGGCGGTGCGCTTTGGTGTGCCAAAATACTGGATGCCGTTTTGGTCTAGATATTTGCGTGTGGCGCGGAGGCCTTCGAGACCCTGGTTGCCGGCGTGATTATTGCCGAGGAGAAATGCGGTGAAGTATTTTGCGGCTTCTGGTAGATAGTCTGGGTCGCAGTTAAACTTGAAAATCTTGTCTTCTTCGCTGTAATTGTGGCCTTTGTCAGTGACAGGACATTCTAGGCCGCCAATCCAGGCTTGGTAATTCTCACGATTCAAAGTGTCGAGCTGCGAGAATGGGTATTTGACGCCAAGTTCGGAAGCGCGGGCGCTTTTATTGGTGTTGCGGCCCCAAAAAGTGGTGCCAACAAAGAGATATTTAGCGTCCATTTGGGTGATTTTTGGATCTGGAGGCGTGACCGGCGTTTCGGTTGGTTTTTGCTGCTCGGTTTGATTGTTTGTATTTGCACTAATTAAAACAATGCAGGTTGCCGCCGCAACGAGAACGACGCCAATTCCGGCAAAAATCACTGGCTTCTTCATGTCTTAATTATAGCACTGCGGTTTTATTGCGGGCGAGTTGTAGCAACTTTGTGAGCGCGGTTTTCGACCGTATCGTTGAGGCGTTCGAGCTTTGGTCTGGATTTCGTTTGGCGCTCGATAGCTTTCGTAATTAAGAAATCTGCAAGGCGTGGATTCTTTGGCAGAACTGGGCCGTGAAGGTAGGTGCCGATACAGTTTTTATACTTTGCGCCCTCAATCATGTCTTTGCCGTTGTTGCCGTAGCCTTTGATGACTGTGCCAAATGGCGAAACGCCTTCGCCGAGTTCGGTGAGGCCGGAATGGTTTTCATAGCCGACGATTTCGCCGTATTCTGGCGTACTGACCACAACGTTACCGATTAGCCGGTTTGGGCCGGCGACCGTATGGAGATCGAGAATGCTGATACCTTTAATCTTTTCGCCCTCTGCCGTCTGGAAGTATTCACCAAAGAGCTGATAGAGGCCACAAACAACGAGTGTTGGCGTGCCGGCGTCAACCATCTTTTTGAGCTGCGAGCTGATGGCGTGGAGGTCTTTTTCGATGGTGTTTTGGTTTGAATCTTGGCCGCCGCCGCCAAAGATAATGTCGATGTCGTCCGGAATTGGATCGCCCGGTTCATGCGCGATTACTTCGGTTTTAATGCCGCGCCATTCGCAGCGCTTAACGAGCGTCAGAATGTTGCCGTGATCGCCATAGAGGTTCATTTCTTTTGGATATAGATGGAGAATCTTTAGTTTCATACGAGGCTCTTTCCGGAGATAATTTTACGTAGTTCAAGCATTGCGGTGTAGGTTGCAAAAATGCGCTTTGGATTCTTACCAGTGGCGACGAATTTTTCGAGCGCCTGCTTGAGGTCTTCGATGGTCGCGTCAGTTTTGACTTCGTCGTATTTGAGGCGGAGCGTCATATCTGTAGCACGGGTGCCGCTGGTGACCTTGACGGTCTTGAGGCTAGTGAAATCTACATTCCAGAGCCAGGAGACATCGCGCCCGTCGGCGATTTCGTCGTTGATTGCAATCATGTAATCGTGGTCTTTGTCGACGAATGACGTAAGGCTGAGCTGGAAGGCGCTTGGGTTTTTGACGAGTAGCAATTCGACTTCAGTCTCGCCGATTTTTAGAACTTCGCCGCGGCCGAAAGCGGATTCGATATTGGCGAGCGCCTTGATAATATCGTCGGTTTTGCTTTTTGGCAGAACGGTCTTGACGATGGCGAGTGCGCCGGCGGCGTTGTAGGCATTGTAGACACCCTTAACCTTGAGCGGGGTTGTATACTTTTTGCCGTCGATAGCAAAAGTAGCCTTGCTGTCGAGCTTTTCGAGCGTAACGAGCGCAGTCTTTTTCGATGCTTTTTTCTTGTCGTGTGTAAGTAAGTCGTCGTCAGATGGGAATTCTTTGATGAGGCTATCAGAAAGGCCGAAGAACGCAGTATTCTTGGCTTCGATTTTGCTGACGCGTGGATCTTCGCGGTTCAAAATGACGGTTTTCTTTGCGGCTGCGGCAACTTTCTGGAGATAGGCGGCAGTGTGGTCGATTTCGCCAAAGCGATCGAGCTGGTCGCGCATGACGTTAAGCAGCAATGCATAATCGATTGGTGCAACTTCGCTGAATTTGACGGCATGTGCTTCATCGAGTTCGAGCACGGCGATATCGTAATCGAATTTGCCGCTGATTTTGATGTCTTTTAAAATGGCCGAAATGACGCCGCGGACAAAATTGCTGCCGGTCTTGTTGGTAAAGACTTTGAGGCCCTGGCTCTCGAAGAGCTCAGTAATCATTTTGGTGGTCGTAGTTTTGCCATTTGTGCCGGAAACAACGACGACGCCATGCGGCAATTTGCCGAGGACTTCGCGGACAAAATTACGGTTCGTGCGTTCGACGACGAGGCCTGGTAATGCAGAGCCACCGTTGCCGCGCAAACGGGTAACTTTCTGGACGGTTTTACCGAGAATGATGCTTAGCTTTTTCATAATTTTTACTCTTAAAATTATACCACAAATGAAAAATAGCCCGATGGGCTATCTTTCGAGAAGTACGAGGCCTCAGCCTTCGATTAGCGTCCAAGCTAGGGACGCAGAATCGAATTCGAGTTGGCAATTTAGTTTGCCAGCGACACATTGGAAGATGTGCTTGGCAGTATTGCCGACGAATTTGATGCGAGCACCGAGTGTCTCGGTGATCTCGACTTCGCCCTCCCCTTGCCTGCGGAAGTATAGGGGCTGGCATGGTATGCGACTGTAGTTGAACAGCGCCATGACCTCTACTTTCTCGCTCTTTGCTTGGTTGTTAATGTTGTTTTTCATAAATTACTCCTTGAAATTGATTAGATTTTTTGGAGTCATTTATGTGAGCCATGGTTTTCGGCTCGGTGCCGCCCGCACAATGACGAGATGCAGACGACGATGCGCATTACCGATAACAGTGACCGAAGTGTGTTATCGTGATTTCATTATATATTGCCAATTCCGCTTATGCTAGTCTTGAAATGCAAGATTTTTTGCTGGGTAATAGCGTGGAAAAGCGGATTTCGACCAGTGGATATGTTGTGGGTTAGTATTTGGATTTTTGCCCAGAAACGGAAATGCTACGCTTGGTAGCGTAGCATCTGCGTGTGGTTAACCTAATAATTACATTGTAGCACACTTTTGCTAAAAAGTCAATAGTATTACCAAATAATTGGCGTTTTACCCCAGTTTTCGAGCTGTTCGTTACATTTTACGAAGTGGTTATTGCCAAAGAAGCCGTTATGGGCGGAAAGCGGTGATGGGTGGGCGGATTCGAGGACGAGATGCTTGGTTTTGTCGATAAGCGCGGCTTTGCTACGGGCGTCGCGGCCCCAGAGCAAGAATACGAGATGGTCGCAATGTTTGTTTAGATACTTGATAATATGCTCGGTGAAAGTTTCCCAGCCCTTGCCGCGGTGGCTACCGGCGAGATGAGCCTCGACGGTCAGGACGTTATTGAGCAATAAGACACCCTGCTCCGCCCAGCGTTGAAGGTTGCCAGAAGTCGGAATTGACGCGCCGGTTTCGGCATGGATTTCCTTGAAGATGTTTTGGAGACTTGGCGGCAATTGGACGCCGTCGCGTACCGAAAAAGCGAGACCATGTGCTTGGCCTGGTCCGTGATATGGATCTTGTCCGATGATGACGACTTTGACGTTGTTTAAATCGGTCGTAAATGCCGAGAAAACCTGCTGCTTGGGCGGAAAAATCGTCTTTTTCTCGTAGGCTTCATGCAAAAACTTGGCGAGCTCCTTGAAATACGGCTCATTGAATTCCGCATCTAGAACTGGCTTCCAGGATTCGTGCATTATAGATTCCAGAAAGCCTTAAGGCGCTCAAAGACTTCGTCTGGCGTACCGGTTGTGTCGAAGGTTGGCACTTTATAGTCTTTTGCGACTTTCAGATAGGCGTCGTTGAGTTTTTTCTGGAATTTACCATCTTTGGACTTAAAGAATTCTTTGCTGCGCTTGCCTTGGGAAATGAGGCGTTTGGCGCGTTCTTCGTCAGAAAGCGTGAGGATGACCATTTTGTCTGGTTTAAAGTAGTGCTCTGGCATCATGGTATGGTGAAGCTTTGCAATAACTTCGCGACTAACGCCGGTGCCAAAACCTTCATAAATGACGGTCGATAGCCAGTTGCGCGTGATGATAACGACGTCACCTTTCATGAGGGCCGGTTCAGCTAGCTTCTTCCATTGTTCGTAGCGGTTGACGAGGAAAAGTAGAACGCGGGTGCGCGGATCAATATTGCTTTCGCCCGAGCCGTAATTCAATTGGGCGATTTGTTGAATGAACGGGTTGTCGGAATTAGTGCCGGATTCGGAATAATGCACGACGTTTTTGCCCTGTGCTTTAAAATACTCTACTAGTTTTTCTGCTTGCGTGTCTTTACCGGTGGCGTCCTGACCTTCGATGACGATAAACATTACTTTTCCTCCTTCTTTAGTCTATGATAGCAGTTTTGACAGATGGCGCGGTATTCGATTTTTGTCTTGCCGTCGTCAATCAAAATATCCGGTCCGTCCGTAACGAGTTTATCGTCGAGGAAACGGCAGTTGAGTGTGGCCTTGCGGCCGCAATCGCAGATGGTTTTGATTTCCTCGATTTTGTGCGCAATTTGAAGTAGGCGCGTAGAGCCTTCGAAGCCGCCGTCTTTGAGGCGGAAGTTTAGGCGAAGGCCATAGCAAATAACTGGAATATCTAACTCGACGACAACGTCCATGAGTTGATCGGCCTGGGCCGGCGTGAGAAATTGCGCCTCATCGACGAGGACACAATCGAAGTCTTTATATTCCTTGGCGATTTTTTTGAAAATATTGTCGCGGCGCGTGAATGTGAATTCTGTCTCGCGCTCTGGACCGATGCGCGTCAGGAGTTTTGTACCGTTTTTTGTGTCGGTGCTCGGTTTAATAACGCAAGCCTTCTGGCCGCGTTCTTCATAATTGAAAGCGACCTGTAAAAGCTGCATAGTTTTGCCGCAGCCCATGGCGCCATAGCGAAAATATAACTGTGCCATTTTTCTCCTAATGCCCTGCTTTACTCTTTATATCTTGCAATTCAAAACGGTATTTTTGGTCGATGCCCGGTTTGTCAATTGGCGCGAGGAATAAAGAAAGTGGACGCGCCCAAAGTTTGCCTTTGCCATAGAGTTGGCGGTAAATTACCATGTCTTCTAGAGTCTCGGAATGTTTGGCGACGCCTTCGATGACATAGAGGTCGCCCTTGTAATGTTTATAAACCCGCCCGACAATGACGCCCGCCATATTAGGCGAGCTCCAATGGAGCGGTTTCGCCCGTTAGAAGATTCTTCGCTTGAAGTTTACCAGATGCAGCTTCGTCGCCACCGATAACGACGGCGTATTTTGCGATTTTGCCAGCGCGGTTGAATTTGTTGCCGAGCTTGCGCTCGTCGAAGTCGATGTCGACATTATAGCCTTTGGCGCGGAGTTGATCGGCGACTTTCATCGTGAAGGCGAATTCATTCTCGCTCAGCGGCATCAAGACGTAATCGACTGGCGCGGTCGTCTCAGTATTGAGTAGTTTCTGCTCATTCAAAACGTAGAAGAGGCGCGTGAGACCGATGCTGCCGCCGACGCCTGGGAAGGCTTGGTCGGAGAAATTACCGGCGAGGTTTTCGTAGCGGCCACCGCTCGAGATGCTACCAATCTCGCGGTAATCTTTGAGGAAGGTTTCGTAAACGGTACCAGTGTAATAATCGAGGCCGCGGATAATCATGAAGTCGATTTCGAGGTCGCTCATACCCTCTTTGGCGCTCAGGATATCAAAGACTTGCTTGAGTTCATCGAGGCCTTCGCGGACTGGGGCGAGGTCGCCAATAATCTCAGCGAGCTTCGCTTCGACGGTTGCATAATCTCCCTTCGTGAACATGAAGGCCATGATTTTTTCGACTTGTTCGCTACTCAAGCCGAGCTTTTCGAGTTGTTCGCGGGAGGCTTCGACTGGGATTTTTTCGGCGTGGTCAATGATGCCGCTAATTTCGGCGGACTTGTCGGTGGCGTTGATTGCGGAAAGGAAGCCGGCGAGTACTTTGCGGTTGCTGATGCGAATCTTCATTTCTGGGAGATTAAAGGTCTTGAGCGCGTCGTGAATACAGGCAATAACCTTTGCGTCGTAAGCAATTGGTAGTTTATCGCGACCAATAATATCGCAGTCGCACTGGTAGAATTCGCGGAAGCGGCCGCGCTGGGCGCGTTCACCGCGGAAGTTGCGATTAATCTGCGTGACCTGGAATGGGAAGCTTAAATCGTTATTATGCTCGACAACGTAACGTGCGAGTGGTACGGTGTGGTCGAAGCGCAAAGCCTGATCGGCGCTATCGGCAGACTCGGCAGTCTTGCTCACCATGTAAATTTGTTTTTCGGTATCGCCACCAGCTTTCGCGAGGAGAACCTCGGCGCGCTCTATAATCGGCGTCTCGATATTCAAAAAGCCGTAATGGTGATATACGTCGCTGATGTTTTGTTTGAGCTTGTCAAAAATGGCCTGCTCGGTTGGTAATAGTTCTTGCATGCCGGAAAGCGGCGACGTATTAATTTTCTTCATATTTAAAGTATAGCACAACCAAGAAAATGTCTCCCCTGTTATGGGGGGAGACGATTAAGGGAGTTTTTTACGGTA
>CAMJDZ010000006.1 GCA_946404545.1 uncultured Candidatus Saccharibacteria bacterium | reverse complement strand
CCCCGAATGGTGGGACCAGAACCCACTGCCTTACCACTTGGCGAATCCCCAACGGACAAATAGGATTATAGCACGAGCTGAAAAAATATGCAAAATATTGTATAATAGCGGTATCCACAAGAAGTACTTTGAAAGGGGGTGGGTCAATTGAGAAAAAAGCTCTCAATTTTAGAAATCAGTCAGATACAACCTCGTGATTTGATTGGCGATCTCGCTGCGGCCCGTTTCTCCCTTTTGAGAAGTTTCGGTTGCGGCGCGTTGAATTTCGCGAATTTCTGGGTACGGTTGGCGTGCCGTTTTTTTATTAGCATTACCAAAAAGAAAGCCCAAAAAATCCGCGAGAAAGATCCAGCTATCGACGAGATGGACGCAAACAAATACACGCTTTGTCGCATCTTTAAGAGCGGCGCGCCTTTGGTAATCATAGGCGAGACGGATTTTCCTGAGTCTAAGCACGGTCTCGTAATTGGATTCAATCATCCGTCACTTGGCGAGATTATCCGCTTGATGTATCTCTGCATGGCTTATTATCCGGATCGGACTTACCTTTTCCCAGTAAATCTCATCTGGTACGAAGCTTTAGTGCCGGTAATTGACGAGCTCCGTCAGTACGGTTTTGAGTTGACGCCGATTATTACACCGTCAGCAAAGAACAAGCTACTGAGGCACGCCAAGACAATCGAGGCGAGGGCGCGGATAAGCATCCTGACACGCGCTTTCACCGGCGCTTACGTCGATCGTTGCGCCGAGTTCGTCAAGGATGGCCAGATTGTGCTCGTAGCGCCTAGCGCAACTCGCAAGAAATACTTGTTTGAAAGCCAAGCTATTTCCGACGGCAAGAAGCCGATTTCGCCGGCGACAATGTCGATGCTTGCGCTGAAGCTAGTCAAGCTGAACGTCGAGGAATTTGGCTTCGTGCCGGTTGCTATCATCCCGCCGAAATTCGCCACGAGAGGCCTGAATTTGCTCATGAACTACAAGTTCATCATCTGTAAAGAGATTGGCGCAAAGACGGTCGCAGAAGAGCTCGAGGCGCGTGAAGCGGCGTGTGACGCAAGATGTATTGAGCGTAGCTTCATGAAGCGTATCGCGTACGAATTCGAAGTCAACGAAGCCAAAGATCGAATCGTCAAACCTGGCTGATAGAAAGGTCGCAATTCTTGTTTTGCGGCCTTTTTTCGTGCTAAAATAAGGATAGTTTTTAAGCATAACGTTAAGGAAAAGGGTGGAAAGATTTCAACCATTAGAGAGCGTTGAGGACGTCGAGGAGTTTTACTCGGCGATTAAGCGCGAAAAGATGACCCACAAGCTCTCGCCAGAGCGCCCTTATTGTTATTGGACGATTGAGACTTATGATAAAAGCAACGGTATTCGTGGTGGCGGCGGCCTAGGCGTACTCGCAGCAGATATGCGCCGTGTTGCCGAGCAGCTTTCCGTGCCATTCGTGCTCGTTACCCCATTCTATCCGTGGGAATCACATCAGCGCATGGAAGACATGAAGCAGATTGATTTTCATACCGAGCAGCACTACCGAGATTATGGCTTTGAATTTATCGATACGGTCCGCATCAAGACTTCAACAACTGCTGTCGAGCTCGAAGTAATCGAAAAACAACTCGGCTCTTCCCGTTTCCTTTGCATCACTGAGCCGAATTTTGGTGAGCTATATTCCGGCGAATCCGGTTCCGATCATCGCCTCTATCAGGAGGTGGCGCTGGGTTTTGGCGGCTATCAAGCACTCAAGCTCGTCGGTTTGCGCCCAGCCGTCATTCAACTTAACGAAGTCGCCACTTTCTTTGCCGCCGTAGCCCGTCTCGATGAGCTTGTGAGCTCCGGCATGGATTTCTATGAAGCAGTAGTCTATACCCGCAAACACACGCTCTACACGAACCACACGCTCGTGCAGGCAGCGGAAGCGAGCTTCAATTATTCCCAGTTCGAGCAGTACGTTTTTCCGAATATCAAGAGTGTCGCCGTCAAGCGCTGGCTCTCGGATAAGTTCACGAATGGCCGTATTCAACTCTCTACGCCGACCGTCGAAATTGCCGAGCTTCGCAGCGGTGTGAGCAAATTGCACGCACGGGTCGCAAATTACCACGATATTAACGGCAATAAGATTAAGTTCAAATCTGTCACGAACGGTATTCATATGCGCACTTGGGTGCTTCCGGAAATCATGGAGTACTTCTACGATAAGAACATTCTCGATAAGTTCGATTTGCCACCAGAGGAAAAGCTTGAAGAAGCCGTAAATGCGGTTTCCGCCGCCGATATTCGCAAGCTAAAGCTCGCCGGCCGTAAAAAGCTCAACGAGATCCTCGCAAACCGCACCGATCAGTACGGTAAACCTGTCCAAATCCCAGAAGACGCGATGCTCTTTGATTTCAAGCGTCGCTTCGTCGATTACAAGCGTCCATGGTTGCCATTTGAAAACCCAGAGCGACTCGCCGAGATTCTCGAGCAGAATAATGCGCACTACATCCTTGCTGGCCGCGTCCATATGGGCGACAACCGCATGTTTGACCGTCTCATGAAGCTTCTTCACCTCATCGATAAGCATCCGGTTTTGCGTGAGCGCGTACATTATTTGCCAGATTACGACGAAGAATTAGGCTTCGCACTATCTGTTGGCGCTAATAGCTCCATTAATACGCCGATTGTCGGCCTTGAGGCCTGCGGTACGAGCTGGATGAAGGATATTGCCAACCTCGGTCTCCTCATTTCGACCCACGATGGCGGTGTCGCCGATATGCCTTCCGATAACTATCTCAGCATTAAAGGTAAGACTGAAGCCGAAGAGTGCACCGAGCTTTATCGCCAGATGGAAGCCGCCGCTGCAGCCTGGAACAATGATTTTGATCTCGAATATTGGGTACGCAAGGAATTAGTCGCTTATCTTGCGATTATTTCTGGCTCCAGAATGATGAAAGATTATTTGAATTATCTCTTTTAGTATGCTATACTCTTGACAGAGTCCGTACAGGACTATTTTTAATGGAGTAAATATGGCAACGAAAGTCACCAGAATCAAGGCAAAAGACGACGGTCCAAAGACCAAGTCTGAAGATGCCGAGAAAATTACTCGCAAAGTTAGCGTCAAAGCTAAGAACAGCGAGAGTAAAAAGACAAAAATCGCCGCTAAAAAAGCCGAAATAGCTGCCGACAAAGACGCAAAGAAGTCTTTGAAGAAAGCTGAAGGCAAAGATAAGAAAGTTGGCTACTTCCGTGGCGCTTTCCGCGAACTTCGCCAGGTCCGCTGGCCAAATCGCAAAGAAACTTGGAAGATGACCCTTTCGGTTATTATTTATGTCGTCATCCTCGCAGTCGCAATCATGCTGCTCGATGCGCTTCTACAATTAATCTTTAACCAACTCTTGGGAGGAAAATAATTTATGGCCGTTAACCGTTATGATGGTACGCGCGCTTGGTACGCTGTGAGCACCTACTCCGGCTACGAAGACAAGGTTGCTGACTCGATTCGCCAGCGCCTCGACAGTATCGATTTCGCCGACAAGATTTTCGACGTAATGGTACCAAAAGAAAAGCAAATTGATATCAAGAACGGCAAGCGCCGTATCGTTGAGAAAAAGATTTTCCAGGGCTACGTGCTCGTCGAAATGAAGCTCTCCGATGCCACTTGGTATATTATCCGCAACACCCCAGGCGTTACCGGCTTCGTCGGTACTGGCACTCAGCCAACCCCAGTTTCCAAGAAGGAAATTGAGAAGATCAAGAAGCGCATGGGCGTTGATGATCCAAAGTTCACCGTCAACTACTCTGCTGGCGAGGTCGTCTCCGTTACCGATGGTCCATTCAAGGGCTTCGAAGGTACGATTTCTGAGATTGACTCCAACAAGGGTAAACTCAAGGTTCTCGTCTCCATGTTTGGCCGCGAAACCGCTGTCGAGCTTGACGCTCTTCAGGTCAAGAAGATTGACGATTAATTAGTCTACCAAAGAGCCACCACTCAGTTGGTGGCTTTTTGATGTCCTTGACTTTTCTGATTGGGGGTGTTATAATATTACTATCTTGTACCTTAGGAGGTTCCGTATGAAACTACATGTTATGAATACCGAGTCGTTATCTTCGCAATACAGCGAAGCTAGCGACAAGATTATGGAAAAATCGATTGATCTTATCTCAGAAACACTCGGGAATATCAATGATGACGGAGAAACTATCATCATTGTAAAAGGAAAATATAGGCTCGGGTCAGATTTAGCTGCAGCTCCAACCGAGTTGTTCTGTACTTATCTCACGAACTACAGAGATATTAGTACTAGCAAAACAAGAAGGCTCGCGAGGAGGCTTGAAGAACTCTTCGCGAATGGCGGCATAAATACAATTCGTATTGCCCCGAATTTCGACGAAGGCGAAGACGTCAGACTCGAAGATCCATTAGTTTTATTAGATATAACAGTATGCTACGAGACTAATCAGAAAGCCGACAAGTTGGGCGGAGTAAGTATCGTTAATTCTATTTATATACAACAGAAAATCAAGGAAGCTTTCCGCGAAAAGTACGACTAACCCCCATCAGCAACAGAAAACCCGCTCAAATTGAGCGGGTTTAATGTTTTTACGGTAAACAGTTGCCGTTGGCGGCGATATTGCGATTGTAATACCTCTCGTCATCGGTAACTTCCTTGATGACTTCAAGATAATCGGGCGCAATCAGCTTGCCATCGGGAGATACAAATTCTACCTCGAGAATCGCAAATTCATCAGAGGTCGGGTAAATATCTATCTCGAGATACTGACCCGAATCGCGCTGCATGATGCAGAATCTATTCTTGTGAATCGAGTTCAGTCCCGGGATCGCATTCATCAGTTCGCTAACATATTCTTCGCGACTGATACGACGTTCGAGCTCGATTCTGACGGCCTTGTCGCTCGTGCTACGCTTGATGGTCTTGGTAAAGATAAAATCTCCACCATATGCACGCTGACGGACACGAACTTCGTCATCAAATAAGTCGCCTTTAAGATAGGTCTGCATAATCTCGCCTTCCTGGCAATTTGGCAGCGCGCGCAGATAGTCGAGATCAGGCATCTTGATCAGATACTTGCGCTCTATTTCATAGGGCATCGGCTCGCCAAGCATTACGGATATCTGCTTCAACAACGTCTTCAACTTCGTGTCAAGATCGCCTTCGTTCTTGATAATGCGCAGGTGCGGATGGCCAACCCAGGCATTCTGCGTCTTCACGTCAAGCTTAACAGCCTCTTCGGGCGTCTCTGAGCGCGCATCGTTATTCTGCAACGTGTAACACTCAATTGCGCCATCGGCTGTCGTGACAAGATGAAATACGGCATCATACTCGGCGACTGCGGCAGACACTACCCCGCGCCCAACACGAGCTACGACCTGTTCGAACTCGCTTGGGCTAACATAGGCCTTGTTATCATAAAGCCCACGATCGCAAACAATCATGATTTTTTCGTTCTCCATCATGAGTGCCGCCTGCGTCATGCGCTCTTCCTTTGCGAGCTGGGTCTTAAGAATCATCTCCTGAAAATACAGCGGATCCTTGAAATGTGTCGGCTTTATTCCCGACGTAATGAGTTCCGTGGCTGCTTCGTTTACTATGAGAACCTTCCAGCCGAGCTTCGTATAGAAGTTCGAGATCCAGCTCAACGCCGACGTTTTGCCACCGCAAGGACCACCCGTAAGTACAAACTTACAGATCTTTTTGTTCAGCAAATAAATCACCTCCTGTAACCGTTTTAAAGTACATCAGGAAAAATCCTTCCCGACGTCCGGATATAGTATAGCATAATCTGCAAAAATATGTTATAATTATAGAGATACTCCTCAAGAGGAGTTTTGTTATTTTACAGTTTTGATTTTACATATGGAAGGAAGTGATGCAACATGAAGATTCGAGGTATCGAAGTCGACCCGAACGACTTCTTTGCACAAACGAAGAGGTTTAGGGTCTACCTTGGTAATTCGGACAAAGATGGGCCCGTTATTCTGAAAGTTGCCAAGACTTTTGAGGATAACGACGTTCTCAATGAAGATGCGGCGACATTTACTCGCTTAGCCGCGAACAGTCAGGAGATAGACGAGTACGAAACCAGCCTTGGTGGCGGGAAACGTTCGCGCTTTGACTTACTGTTTGCCAGCCTTTTGTCGACGTTTGTCGAAGCGTCTCAAGGTGACCGAAGGATCAATGTTTACCGTGCGCCAGATACGAAGCTCAGCAAATTGCTTCCTCTTTCGAAGCTAAAGGCTGATTACGAAATCGACGCACGCAGCTGTGTCTGGATGATGGGACGAATCCTGAAGTTTTATATCTTGTTCGAGAAGGACAAAATGGATGGAGAAGAGACCGTCGCCAGATACCCGGATTTCTACCCAGAGGATTTCCTCATCGGGCCAGAACGCCACCGCGTAATCTATTACAACTATTCTGGTGGAGATGACGACTCGATTGCCGACGGTCATATCAAGGCAATTGCGAAGTTTTTCCTCGAATGGATAGTCGTTAATGATGAAGCCGAGCAGAGATTATACAATCTGCTCAAAGATTTTTCAGAACATGGTCGCAGTGAGTTTTACGATGCACACTCCGATCTCTATGCGCTCGCTAGTGAGCTCTGGGGACGTGGAGTGTATTATCCGTTTACTTACCGCGTCCGCGGAACAATCGCCTGGCAGAAACAAAAAGAGGAGGAAGAATAATGGGCGAAAGAGTATTTTCTAAAAGCGATTATTTGCAAGCACGTGAGGATTTAGGCATTACGGACGATAACGGTGTTACCGCAACGGCGGAGCTAGAAGCTCGCGAATCCGGTAAGCTGAATCCAATTGTTGATCCAGCCATTAAGCCGGTTCGTTACTCGATGATAAGGCTAGTAGCCGAAAAGAAACATTGGGTAGCGAAGCTCGGCTGTCCGATGGATATCGAGGTGAGCTGCGATACTACTGGCTCAATGCAAGACGAAGTCGATAATCAAATGAGGGTTTTGCCCGACATGTATGATGCGATTTCGAAGGTTCTTCCGGGATGCGACCCACAGCTTTGCTTAGGCATCTTTGGAGACTGCGAGGATGACTTTGTTTTGTGCAGGCCACAATTCGAGATGGAGGCGCCAAAGATTGTAAGATATCTGAATGCAATGGCTCCGCAACGAGCCGGAGGCGGTAATGGCGGCGAAGATCCTCAGTACTCTATGTTCGCGCGCGCTTATCTTACAAATGCATACACGAACAACATCGGACTGAAGGGCTACCATTTCATCATTACTGATGAGCCCTGCCATTACGATATTGACGAAAGGCAAATTAAGCGTATCTTTGGCGAAAATATCTTTGATAAAGAGCTCAAAGAAATGAAGGGCGCGATAAAGTCAATCAACGGCGTCGTTAGCGACCTCAAGGATAAAGCTCATGCGTTCGTGTTAATCGTAAACAACCGCTACCATCGTCATTCAGGTGAAGCCTACGATTGCTATCGTGACCTTTATGGCAGAAAATCCGTAATCCTCATCGATTCAACTGAGAAGTTGCCGATGATATTATCAGCGATTATCGGGCTTACTGAAGGTACTGTCGAGATAACAGAGCTGAAAGAACGTTTCGGAGACGATATGGATTCTGAACTGATCAAGCAGCTCTCCAATATCGAGATCGGCGCACAGACGAAGCTGAGACATGCTACGAAGCACCCAGTACCAAAGGCCGGTGACATCTTCGCAAAGAAGGGTGACCTCTGGCCGATTCAGCCGGGTGAACTCACGGAAGATGAAGAAGCCGAGGAAACGGTAGCTGACATAATCAAGTATCTTTAACCCCCGCCAGGAGGTGAAGGCCCATGCTTAATGATGTAAGTATCGTTACAGACCTCGGTCCGGGTGACGGCGGTAAAGGCAAGGTCGTAAATGTTTTCTGCAACGAAGATGACATTTCATTAGTCATTAAGCGTGGCGGAGCACAAGGTTCGCACGGTGTTCGCTGTTCCAACGGTGAAAATTTTAATTTTTCCCAATGGGGATGTGGCACTTTTGAAGCGATTCCGACATTTCTGTCACCGCAACTCGTTATCATGCCTATTGGCCTTATTAATGAGTCAAGAGCTTTAGAGCACGATGGGGTTATTGATCCTTTCCGGCTTCTCAGCTGCGACCCAGAATGCATCTGCGCTACCCCTTTCCACTGGATATCCTCACGATTGAATGAGCTTCTCCGAGGAAAGAATCCGCGCGGCACAATCGGTACTGGCGTTGGCCAGGCTTACCGCATGTTTCAGCAATCTGGAGACAAAATGTCAATTCGCGCCCGCGAATTGACTGACCACAATAAGATTGCCGATAAACTTTTCGCACAACTCAAATTTTACCGAGCTTGCTATCAATACAAGCCCGAAAATTATCTGGACGAAGACGCGGAACACGTCGCGGAATGCTTCGATTTGCTTAATGATGACGGCTTCTTGGACTACAACATCAATGAATTTGAGAAAGTAGGCCAAATGCTTAGCATTACATCCTTATCTGAAGCAATCAACAATCACGATGGTTCTGCTGTAATAGAATGTTCGCACGGTGTTTTAACTGACGCAGTAGAGGGCTTTAAGCCGCACACTAGCGCCATTCGCACCCTACCGAAATTCACAGAAGAGATGATGAGAAATGCCGGTTTTACCGGTCGAATTAGGCATTATGCCGTACATCGCGCCTATGAAATTAGGCATGGTGCTGGCCCAATGCCGACATACGACCCAGAGTTTACCGAGCAAATGCTTCCCGATAGCCATAAAGCGAATAATCGCTGGCAAGGCGAAGTACGTGCCGGTCCTCTCGACATCAACCTCATCCAGCATGCCCTCGCGGCATGCAAAGACACGAGTTTCGATGGGTTGTGCCTGACTTGGTTTGACCAGATTCTCGAAATGGGAAGCTGGAAAATCAACGACGACGTTATCCCGATCGATTCCAAACTAACCGGAATAGACCTTTGGCGTTTCGTCGAGAAAATCGTCGATTCGCGCATTGGTTTATCTCTAGAATTACTCTCAATTGGCCCAACAGAGCGCGACAGATTACGCGCCCAAGATTTCATTTAGGAGGTATAGCCATGAGTGAAGAGATTAAGAACACAACAGCAGAAGAACCTGTAGTAGAAGTAGTTGCAGCAGACCCCGCAACACCCGATGCTCCGGTCGTAGACGCTACACCGGCACCCGCAATTCCGGCACCGACGCCCACTGCAGCAAGCCCTGTTGAACAGAAGCTTACAGAGTACGGCGCAGACAGTGCCACGATTCAGAAGATTCTCGATCTCGGCGTTGAAACCGTCGATGACCTGAAGCAGCTGAACGATAGCGACCTGGTAGGAGCCGGCATGAAGCTCGTTAAAGCACGTAAGCTTATCAGTGATTTCCAGACCGAAGCTAAGCCCGCAGCGACACCCAATGCCGCCTCAGGTTTTGTCTTCCCCGGCGCAGTAAGCGCGATTCTCCCGGCCGTACCGGCAGATGATGCGTGGCTGGAAAGCCTGAAGACGGGCGGTGTACTTAGAGTCAACGACGCTACGTATATCGCTGCAATCAAGGCCGCATTAGCCGCAAAGGTTGGCTTATACGATGCTCCTAGCACCATTATTGATGAGATGGAAAAATATTCTTTGTCCATCGATGAACCTGTAGATACTGAGGTATTCTATAGCTTCTGCGACATGCTGACGCGCCATGATTATTCCGACATCTTCGCAACCATCAAGGGTTGCAATGGAACAATTATCAATAAGCAGCGCCGTCAACAGTTCCTCCGGAGAGTCGATGAGTTCTTCTTGCCGGCGATTGTTACTAGTTTCCGCGCCCTCGATAGCTGGTATTCTACATACAAGGATAGTTTCTCTGATATGATGGCATTTGCTGCCGTCATCACTGGAGGAAACGCAGGTCTCGGCATGATGCAGCCGCCGGATACTGCCGCATTGCGCGCAGCAAGAGATGAGTTCGTAAACAAAATTAACAAGACATTCGCTGGCTGCGGCATACAGTCCGCTTCCGCCTTAGCCCTTGTCGCCAGAGATATTCTCTCGCGTCTTAACGATAATCGTCTTCCGAAGTTACTTGGCGCAGAAAACCGCGAAAATATGCTCAAGAAGCTCAATTTGGACGTTTCTGGTTCCTACGTACGCCTCGAGCAGGCTCTCTCACAGTATGTTCTCGCATTCGTGAAGCTGGACGAAGTTTCGCCGGATCTTGAAGTGCGCTATTTGGCATCACTTTGGAGCCTCGGCTCTCAGATTGACTGGAATTCTCTCGGCCTCAAGAGAAGCAGAGGAGGAAAGAGCATCACCGGCAGTGATATTCTGTAATTTCCAAAGTAAAATCAAAACGCAAAAGAAGACCCCCAAGTACGGGGGTCTTTTTCTTGCCCTTTTATAGCCAAACGTATTTAGCAAAGAGCATTGTGGCGATTTTACGGTATTCATCGTCATAGAACGGACAATCGCCGTCCATTTCCTTAGGAATGCCATTTCCCTTCCAATTGTAGAATCTAGCGAATCCCTTGTGGAGCAGACGATACAGCAAAAGATCACTCTCAAGCCTTTCAATGCAGCGACGACGAGCAAACTCGTCGATATCCTTATATCTTGCAATGACGGCGCGTCTTGCGACTTCCATGCGCTCCTGCGCCTTCGAACCTCCCAACCAAACACTATCATAGTAGATATGAATGCCTTCTGAGTTGCCGGGATAGTACTTCCCGACTACGAGTAAATCGTCGAGCAGATACGGATCGATGTCAGAGTTTACGCTGGCGTAACCCTTTATCAGCGAACCGTTCACCAACACGACTTTTTCCGGCTCAAGCGAAGACGCGATTTCTTCCAGCCTAGGCATTATGATGTGCAGATTATCCGAGAACGGTCCTTCCAGCTTCGCGCATGGCGTGAGAGCCACGAATGGCTGCCCTTTCTCGTCAAGCCACTTCTTACGGCTTTCTGAGACGTAGAGCGGTTCCTGGCGTGTACGATTGGGTAAATAGCACAGTATCTCGCGAATTTTCTCAATACGGTCTTTCTGCTTGATTAGATTCTGCTCGACACAGTAGGTCATCACATCTTTGAAGCTCTGCAACATGATGTAGTTATTTCTGCGACTAGCCCCTTCAATGATTGTCTGAAGCTCATACGCCGAAATGTAGCTATTCTTGAGCAACCATGGAGTCAAGTGTGCAGACTTCGATACTCGCTGCAAACCTTCTTCCGGTCGCGCATCGACTTCGAAACAGTCGCCAAAATGGAAATTTTCCCGCACGTCATAGACATACAAGAGTTCATACCATGCATCGCGGTATACATCTATAAATTCCCTGGGCGCCGCTTCGAGCGTACTAAGTGGAAGATACAGCGCAAGGCGCCTTGCTTCCGGTTTTCTTAATAGTTCAGTGCAGGCTTTGTAATAATCGACTCTCTTTGATCCTGAAGGATCTTTGAGATAATCACAAATCCTCATCGCAGCCGACTTCCTTTGACAGGAATCCGGCTCGGCCTCTTCGTAACGTGTTTCGATATACGGCTTTAGATAGTTAACCATAAAATCCCCCTTTCTTGTAATGTACAACAGTGATGTTATTATGCCATATTTTGCTATTTTTTTCAATAGGGCACCTTCTCCTTGCAAAAAACGCCAAAATCCGGTATAATAGACCGCGTTACGCACGATTATTAATCGTAATCGCCGGTGAAGCGCTTCAAATACCGGCAAAAGGAAAATTAATAACATGGCAAAACAGGTTATTGGCAACTTGAAGTTGCGCATCCCTGGTGGTAAGGCGACGGCCGGTCCTCCAGTAGGTAGCACGCTCGGTCAGTGGGGTCTCAATATGATGGACTTCATTAACCCATTCAACGAAGCCACCAAAGAATTCATGGGCAAGAATGTGATTGTTCACATTGCTGTCTATGATGACCGCACTTTCGATTGGAAGTGCCTTGGCCAGCCAGTTGACGATTTGATCCGCGAAAAGATCAAGCTCGAAAAAGGCAGCGGTCGTCCAAACACTGAGAAAGTTGGTAAGATTACCATGGCTCAGATCAAGGAAATCGCTGAGGTCAAGAAAGGTCAGCTCAACGCTATCGACGAAGCTGGCGCTTGCAAGATTATTGCCGGCACCGCACGCTCGATGGGCGTCGAAGTTGTCGACTAAGACAAGAAAAGCACCTCTGGACAACAGGGGTGCTTTTTTGTTATAATATGCCAATCTGAATCGTCTACGAAATTCTTAGGAAAAGAGGTGGTTTTCATGAAAGGTAGATTGATTGGCGCTCTTTGGATAATTATAGCTTTGGCTATCTTTTACTTTGGGCTCAATGGCGAATGGTTCCCATTCTTCTTCTGCGTCTGCCTGATGATGTGCTTGGCCGAAATCTCTGCGATTTCCGACCTCAAGCCATACCAGGTTAAACCGAGTGCATGTAAACCACACGACGCATGGCGATTCGAATACACAATCGTCTACTTCGCTGCGATTTTCTGCATTCTCTTGAAGAAAGAAGAGCTTCTCCTTATCATTATCGTCTGTTCATTATCCGATACAGGCGCTTTTACGTGCGGAAAGCTTTTCGGCAGACACAAGGCGTGGTTCACGTCAGCAATTTCACCCAACAAGACCATTGAAGGATATATTGGCGGCATCGTTTTCACCCTGCTCGCAATACCGGTTTGTTTCTTACTAAAGATTGCAATCACACCGGCTTTAATCGTTTATTTCCTCCTTGGTGGCCTTGCGTCAGAAATTGGCGACCTGCTCGGCTCCGCTACTAAGCGTCAGCTCCAGGTCAAAGATAGCGGCGACGGGATTCGGAATATGCCCGTCTTTAAGCTAATCGAGTATCCAATCCGTGGTCACGGTGGTTATCTCGATCGAATGGACTCGATATCTTTAAATATCGTTCTATTCACCATTATCATGGTGCCGTGGAAGTAATCTACGGCACTTTTTCGTGGTCCTTGACTATCAGAGGTAATTTTGATATACTAGAACAAGTTAAATTTAAGGTCGGGAGGCGAAAAGCCGTTTGTACCGCGAAAGGAATTTCATGGCAACTAAGAAAGATGCCGAAAAACTTGAGACTCCAGAGGTCGAAACCCCTGTAGTCGAAGAAGCTCCAGTCGAAACTGAAGCTCCAGCCGAAGAAGAAAAATTCGCAAAAGCTGGTAAAAAATCTAAGAAACACGTAGAAGAAGTCAAGGCCGAAGAAGAGCGCCAGGCTCGCAAGGCTGAAAAGGCTGCTGAACCAGAAAAGAAAGCTGGTCCAAAGCCAGTTACTCGCTCTCGCCTCGAACGCCGCGGCAAGAACTACCGCAAGGCCATCGAAAAGATTGAGAAAGGCAAAGTTTACAACCTTACTGACGCTATCAAGCTCGCTATCGAGACCAGCCCAGTAAAGTTTGACGCTACCGTTGAGATGCATTTCCGCCTCGGCGTCGATCCACGTCAGGCCGATCAGAACATCCGCGCTACGGTCACTCTTCCAGCTGGTACTGGTAAGACCGTCCGCGTCGCAGTGTTTGCTCCACTTGATGCTGCTAAGGCTGCAAAGGCTGCTGGTGCAGATATCGCAGAGGATGAAGAGTTCACCAAACGCCTCGATAAAGAACAGCTCGATTTCGACGTTCTTATCTCTACCCCACAGTACATGCCAAAGCTTGGTAAGTACGCTCGCTTGCTCGGTCCAAAGGGCCTCATGCCAAATCCAAAGGCTGGTACCGTTACCACCGATATCGAGAAGGCCGTCAAGGAAGCTAAGGCTGGTAAGATTGAATACCGCGTCGACAAGCAAGCTATCGTCCACGTTGGTCTCGGTAAGGTTAGCTTCGGTGCTGACAAGATTGCCGAAAACATCAACGCTTTCATCGAGAGCTTGAAGAGCCAGAAGCCTGCATCCATCAAGGGTCAGTACGTGAAGTCCGTCTTCATCAGCACCACCATGGGTCCAAGCATCCAGGTCGAAAACATCTACAACTAATCTAGATGTATCAAAAAAGTTCCGGTATAACCGGAACTTTTTGTTTGTCTTACTATTTAAGCTTGATGTAGTTATCTTTGCTAGTAAGCCACTTTTCAATCTCAGTAATAGTCTTGGTTTCCCAATCGGCCGACCATTTGCTTGTGCTGTGAAGCTGCTGAGGATGATCATAATAAACGTTGCGCCCGCCGTCAGAACCGATGCCAGTAAGGACTGGCTCACCAAGGAGATTGTTATCCTTGAAGGCTGGATTAACTCTACCAATGGTAATGGAACCGAGAATTACGAATTCATCCTCGACGCCATCTTCGATAAATTCAGGCGCGCTCTGATGGTCGACGCCAGTAACAGCGGCGCTGACAGTGAGCGTACTGTAGTTGCCATCAAAGGTGCTGCTGCTAGCATCGCCCATGTTGAACTGATCGTAATTGAAGCTCAAGTAGGTGAGCGTATCAGGAACCTTGAGCGCGTAATCGTAGCCATCAAGATAGATATAGCGCGTATTAGCTGGAGCTGCGATTGGCGTATCGGTCGGCTGGTCTGCCGTACCTGGGGTAGCCGGCGTCTTAGTGCCTTCAACCTTCGAAACAACCTCGCGACCGAGGAACTTAGTCGTACCATCAAATAGGAATAGATATGCAGCGGCACCACAGCCAGCGATGGCGAGTAATGCAAAGATAATAGTTGCTACTTTCCAGCCTGCGCCGGTCTTTGCTTTCGGTTCTTCTACGGAATCAATCTTCATATATGCTTTGTTCTCCTCTTTGTCTTTCCAATCATCTTCTTCGGCCTTAGCATCTTCTTCGATGGCCTCTTCGGCAGCTTCTTCTGCCTTTTCGGCTTCAATTTTCTTTGCTTCGGCAATCTTCTTCTCTTCGATCGGGTCCTCCGGGTCGACTTCCGGCTCAATGTCTGCTGGGTCGACAGGAACTTCTATATCATCGTCAAAGACATCAATTTTCTTAGTAGACTTCACCTCGACGCGGCCTTCATCTTCATCAAGCGCTTCAATAGCATCTTCGAGGTCTTCGCGTTCGGTTTTATCTTCGCGAGCATCATCTTGCCCACCATGATTGTGCAATTCGTTTGCGTCGTGGCCGCCCTGGCTTCGGACAAAACGATTTTCTTCATCGCTCATTAAGTGATTCTCCTTATGCTTATAATTTTAGCAATAAAAAATACGCCCCGCAAGAGGCGATGGGCGTATTTAGCGTTTCTTTTCCTTGACTTCGTTGCGGCCGAGGTTCTTCTTGGTCTCGGTGAAGACAACGTGCTTGCGAAGTACTGGATCGTACTTGCGAAGGCTGAGTTTGTCAGGAGTGTTCATGGTGTTCTTCTTCGTGTAATAAAGGCGAATACCAGATTCCTCAGAAACTAGACCGACAAGCTTGCGCTTGGTATTATTTTTCTTTGCCATATTGCGTACTATTTTAGCACAAATTTTATGTTACCGCAACAGTTCGCGGCTGATATAATGGAGTTATGAAGATTATAGAAGGGACGGCGGATAATTTCGAGGCCGAAGTGCTCGACGCGAAAGTGCCGGTTTTAGTGGATTTTAACGCAACTTGGTGCCCACCGTGCCAAGCGCTGCACCCGATTTTGGAAGATCTAGCCGACGAAACAGACGAATGCAAAATTGTGACGGTCGATGTTGATGCCGAAGAGCCACTCGCTGGCGCTTATGGGGTTTCTTCGATTCCTTGTCTCGTATTTTTTCGCGACGGCGCAGAGTATGAACGCCGAGTCGGTCTGCAGCCAAAGAAGCGCTTAATGAAGATTCTAGGAGTGAAATGATGTACGATATCGCAATTATCGGGGGCGGACCGGCGGGGCTTACGGCAGCGATTTATGCTCGCCGTGCCGGCAAAAAGACACTGCTACTCGAGGCGACTGCTTGTGGCGGCCAGATTTTGAATACCGACAAAATTACAAATTATCCTGCCCTAGCCTCTGTTTCCGGCCCGGAATTAGCACAAAATATGGAGAAGCAAGTCACCGATTTGGGCGCCGAGATTGAATTCGATAGAATCACTGCGATCGAACCCGTCGACGACGGTTTCGAGATTATTGGCGAAGACGAAAAATACTCTGCTCGTTCGATTATTGTCGCAACCGGCACCACTCCGCGCAAACTTGGCATCGAGCGCGAAGATGAATTGATTGGACGCGGCATTTCTTATTGCGCGACCTGCGATGGCGCCTTCTACAAAGATAAGACGGTCGCTGTTTACGGTGGCGGCTATTCCGCCGTTTATAGCGCGCTCTATCTTGCCGATATTGCCTCAAAGGTTTACCTAATTCACCATCACGACAAATTGCGCGCCGCTGGCGATGCCGTAGACGCACTACGCGACAATCCGAAAGTACAAATACTACTTGGTGAGGAAGTTAATAAATTGCTTGGCGATAATCGCCTGACAGGCGTCGAGTTTTCCGATGGACGCAAAGTCGACGTCGATGGACTCTTTGTTTCAATTGGCCGCGAGCCGAAGTGTGATTTCTTTAGCGGTGATAAGAGCGAGGACGGCTTTATTGTCTCGGACGAATCGTGCAATACTAGCATTCCGGGCGTATTCGTCGCGGGCGACATCCGCACCAAGGCATTGCGTCAGATCGTGACCGCAACCGCTGATGGCGCCGCCGCCGCCGAAGCCGCGATTGATTTTTTGAACAAACAATAAACCCGCTACGATTGTAGCGGGTTTATATGAGGCTTAGGCGCCGAAAATTCTGTCCTTAAGAGCGTTTTTGAGGCGCTCGAGACGACTCTTCATCTTGCCTATGTCGCTAGGGGATGGTGAACCATGACACTGAATGGCCACCTCGATACATAGCCCATAGACATCCACTAGTACAGTCCCATCAAAGGTAGCATAATTGTCGGAACCAACGAGACATCCGGTAATCCTGTCCTTCCGGGTAGAATTTATGCCATAGTCGACCGTCGCAAATCTCGCACTGTACGCGTCGTACATGTCCATATTCTCGACCATCTCGGGACTTCCCGTAACGCCAACGTCGACACAGTAGTCATATTCAGGCACGTTTGCACGAATTTTTGCCAACTCTTCGCAACAGATTTCTTCGATTTCGCTTATTCTATTCGCAATCTGATTGTTGTCGCCATTAAACGGCTGCTTATACTCAACCCTAAGTTTAATTTTCAAACAAATCACCTCTTTCTGAAAAATACTTGGCCACACTTTGCGACCACTCAATACTATTATTATAGCATATTTACGGACATTTTTCAAGGTGGCGCATTACGCTTGAATTTCGCCAGAGTTTATGCTAAAATCAATGACAGGTTGCCGCCTTAGCTCAGTGGTAGAGCACTTCCATGGTAAGGAAGGGGTCTCGAGTTCAAATCTCGAAGGCGGCTCCATTTTTGTTGGCATTAATTATTGCATTCCTTTTTAAAACATGATAAAATTGATTCCACGTTTGATCGCCCTCGATATGGGTTGGGATAGCTAACTACCGCTTTCCGGGCGCATAGCCCGTCCGATATAGATACATATGGATAGTGAGGTGAAAAGCAGATGCAAGCAAGCCGTAAAGATCAAATTTTCAAATTCAAGGTATCGTTCTTTAGGACAAAAACAAGTACGGAACCACTCAAAGTGATTCCCAACTGTCCAATTCTCGCGCATTCACGTAAGGAAGCCACGAATGGCGCCAATAATTACGCAACGAGAATCGTGAACGATCCGAGCAATAACTTCGGGCACTATACAATCAGCCTGAACGAGTATTGCTAGCACCTCAAGCCCTGGGCGACGTCGTCCGGGGCTTTATTCATGCGTGTTATAATTACCACATGGCCAAAACTACAGAATTCAAGATTACCAAGAAACGCAAAGCCGTTTGGAACGCCGAAATGAAGCTCGCCAAAGAGCTCATCCGCGTTTGCAAGAAAAATAACTTAAAGATTTTTATCGATAGCGGCACACTACTTGGCGCCGTCCGCCATGGCGGATTCATTCCCTGGGACGACGATATTGATTTTGTGATGATGCGCGAGGATTACGATAAGCTCCAAGAAATCGCCAAAAAGGAGTTCAAGAAGCCTTTCCATTTCCAGACTCCATATACCGACAAGGGCTATTATCATCCGCACGCACAGCTTCGCCTCGACGGCACGACCGCGATTCTCGAAGACAACGGCGACGCTTTCGACTTCCATCAGGGCATCTTCGTCGACATTTTTCCGATTGACTATATTTCCATTAACCCAAAGACCAACAAAAAGATTATTCGTAAGCTAAAGACCCTCGGCATGCTTATGCGCGCCTCGGTCGATCCGCGCAAACGCGGCAATTTCGTCAAAAATGCCGCTGTTTCTGCGCTCAGAATCTTCCATTTAGATTGCGTAAAACTTTATAAAGAGTATGAGAAAATTATTCGCAATATCCCAAAGAAATCCTACAAGCTCGCCAAAGTTTCTCTTTACCCAGACATCAGCGAGTACCGCAAGGCGCTGCCTGAGAGTTATTTTGAAAACATGATTGAGATGAAGTTTGAGAATACGACTTTGCCTGGCCCAGCCAACGCCGATGAAATCCTGACGCTTTTCTACGGCAAAGATTACATGACACCAAAACAAGTCTCGTCCGATCATAATGGCGTGCTTTTCTCCACCACCGAAGATTACAAAAAAGTCCTCAAGAAGCTACGTAACGGTAGCATCAAAAAAGAGGACTACTGGCTTTAGTCAAAAACTCGGTGTGTTAAAATAGAATAAAGAAAAGTGGAGTTATTATGAGCAAGAAATACCATGTAGGTTATACTTGTGGCGTTTTCGACGTATTCCATGTCGGTCACTTAAATTTGCTAGAGCGCTGCAAAGAAATGTGCGATATTTTGATTGTTGGCGTCTGCGACGATCGCTACGTGCGCGAAATTAAGCAAAAAGAGCCGGTTTTCCCAGCCGATCAGCGCGCCAGAATCATTGAAGCGCTCAAAGTCGTCGATAAGGCCGAGGTGGTCGATATCGAGACGACCAACGACAAGATGCTCGCGCTCAAGAAATTCAAATTTGACGTACTCTTCTCCGGTGACGACTGGAAGGGTTCCGAGCGCTACAAAAAGACAGAAGAGCAATTTGCCAAACTCGGCGCCTCGATTGAGTATTTCCCATACACCAAGGGCATCAGCACAACCGACATTAAAGCAAAGATGAAGAACCTATGACGGAATCACGCAAAGCGGTGGCAACGAAGGCTTTGCCAAAGATTAACTCGTTAACTGGCCTTAAAGTTCTTGCGATGCTCGCCATTTTCTGGCTACATTCGCCAATCATTAATCCGACAATCGACTTGGGTGCCCAGGCCTGTCTATTTCTATTTGTCGCCTCCGGCTTTCTCGTTGGCTACAATAGCCTAAAGGTCAAAAATCCTAGTGAACCAACCTGGAAGGATTCGATTAGTTATTTTCTCAAGAAATTCAAACAAGTCTGGCTCCTGCATGCGCTTTGCGCAGTCGTAATGCTATTCCTGTTTACTGTACCGATTTTCTCGGGCACCACTTTTATTCGCTTCGTTTTGAATCTCCTTTTACTCCAAGCCTGGCAGCCAGATTCGACGAACTATTTCTCATTTAACGGCGCAACCTGGTTCCTTTCGGCATTACTGTTCTGTTATTTCATGGCGCCACTACTCTGCAAAACGATTCGCCGCGGCAAGAAACATATCATTATCGCGATTATTATCACGGTAATCATCCGCATTGCAGCCGAATTTACCATGAAGCACTATCCGAACGAAATCTTCACGGTCAGTTCGCATGTCTTCCCGCCAGTCCGCGCTTGCGAGTTCTACCTTGGTATTCTCGCGGTACCAGTCTGGAAGTGGCTGAAAGCAAAGTTCGATGCGCTTGCGCCAAAAAAGCGCCTCTTAACCGCTTCTGCCCTCGAGTTGGCCATTATCGCTATCTCGGTCGCAGTCCTATATGGATTCAGAAGCTCCTGGCTCGTCGGCAACTATCTCTGCATTTACGTACCGCTGATTATCATCATGGCCTGCGATGCCGGCATTATCAGCAAGGTTCTGGGGCTCAAGATTTTCCGCCTCTTCGGCGCAATCCAATTTTCGTTCTATATTATGCACCAGGTCATCATTCGTATCTTCAATAAATATTCCGTTCTCGGCGATCAGAGCCGTCGCGTCCGCACGCTTGGTATGTTTGTAACGACTGTCATTCTAGCCATTTTATATAACTACGTCATACTCCCGGCAATCATAAAGTTTACAGCCTTCATCAGCGGTAAACTACGCCGTAATGTGGTAAAATAATAATAAGCATTAATAGTCTGCGACTGTTTTTGTGGAGTGAAACATTGACTAAAAATAAGGAGAGTCATGCCAAGCAAATCAGCTAAATCGGTTGACGGCATTAAGGGCACGCCAAAAAACAGAGTGGCAAACAAGCCCGCTGCCAAAAAGACACAGAAGTCTGCAACCAAGACTACAGACGGAATTAAAGTAGATGTACGCCGCACTAAGAAGCCGGCTACTACACCTGCTCCGCTCAAGAAGAAACTCGCTATTAAGGAAACCAGCGCGCCAATCGTTATTAACGACGAGCCAGCACCAGCTGAAGCGCCAGCCGATCTCCCGTCCAGCGAGAATGATGAAATTATGAACGAAATCGACCGCCTAGAAGAGTCTGATCCGGACGCAACCAAGATGGACGATATTCGTGAAATATCAAAGGACAAAAAGAAGCTCGACAAGGCCAAAAAGCCTCGCGGTAAAATCGAGATTATTCTTTCGATTATCGCCCTCCCCGCTGAAGCCGGCGCAGGTGGTCTCCTTATTTATGGTCTCTTGAAGCTGAATATTCTTCAGGAATGGCAGAACTACGCTATTATCGTGGCAATGTCGCTGATTTTCCTTTTCACTCTCCGCAAACTCACCAAGCGCAAAGCTTTGAAAGGTACCCGCATTTTCTGCATTGTTCTCGCACTTTTGCTCGCCGGCGCCTATGGCTACGCGTATTATCATATCAATAACGTCGTGACCTTTATCGAGGAAATTACCGCAGATAACACTGAGCAGATCGAATATTCGATTGCTGTGCTCAAGGATAGCACAATTAAGTCGAAAGAAGACCTCGCCAACAAGAAGCTCGGCTTCCAGCTAACTGACCTTCATCTCAAACAGACAAAAGAGACACTCAGCAATGAGATAAAGTATACTGGCACTGACTATGAAAACCTCACGAATCTCTTCGTGAATCTCGAGAGCAAGGCTATTGACGGTATCGTTCTCGCTACTAGCTACCTCGATATCCTCAAGGACGATTCTCCAGAGGATTACAAGAAACTAAAGATTGTCTATACCTTTAATATCGAGGTCGAGAAGGAAGACGAGAAAATGGCTACGGTCGACATCCAGAATCAGCCATTCGTCATGTATATCTCCGGTACCGACTCCCGCAATGGCGTTCGTGCGACCGCTCGTAGCGACGTCAATATGCTTGCCGTCGTCAATCCAAAGCTCGGCAAAATCTTGCTAGTTTCCGTGCCGCGCGATTACTACGTCCAACTCCACGGTACGACTGGCACAAAAGACAAGCTCACTCATGCCGGCATTTACGGTATCGATATGAGCAAAAACACGATGTCTGACCTCTTTGGCGGCGTTACGATTAATAGCACTATCAAGGTAAGCTTCACGACCGTCGAGAAGCTCGTTGACGCAGTAGACGGCATCGACATCTACTCTGACCAGAGAATAAGGACCTGGGGTAGCGATTATTGCATTATCGCAAAGGGCAACGTCCATTTGGATGGCCGCTGCGCCCTTCACTTCGCCCGCGAACGTCACTCCTACGCGAGCGGCGACCGTCATCGCATCCAGAACCAGCAAACCGTTTTGACTGCCATCTTCAACAAGGCAACCTCCACGAAGTACATCATGAACTACAACCGTTTGCTCGACGCAATCAAGGGCACCTTCCAGACCAGCCTTAGCTATGACGAAATCACCAATTTCGCAAAGATGCAGCTCAATACAATGCGTAAATGGGAAATCGAATCCATTAGCGTTGACGGTAGAGGCTCTAGCGCGGCTACTTATAGCGGCGGCAGCCAGAAGCTCTACGTCATGATTCCAGACCAAAAGACCGTTGACGCGGCCATCACGAAGATTCAGGAATACCTAAAGACCGAATAGCTTGACCTCTAGAACTCCCCATGATATAATCGACCAATCGCGGGGAGTTCTTTTTTATTTTGTTGAGAAATTGCCCGACTATACTATCTGAAGGAGGTACTTCTTTATGAGTACTTTTGCAACTTGTACGTACAACGAACTGGCGGATTTGATTGGACAAGAAGCGATCCGGCTCGCCGAGCAACAAGGCATAGACTACGGTGGATTACTAATCTGCCCGAGAGCCCATACTACACCTGCGCTCGAGTGGATTCGCGAAGGAAAGCCTCAAGAGTCGTCTATCAGGCTTTATCATTTCAATCAAAACAAGGAGATGGATCTCCTGGAAAACATCCCGAATGAAGTGCTCGACGAGATTGCGACAAATACGGCGCGTTTACCGGTAATTAAGCTGCACAATGAGGATCATCTCTATATTTCCGATTACGGCACCAGTATTTGCTATCCAGTCCACGAGCACGAAACGAACAAGACGTCACTTGATATCGTCTTGCTAGTTTGTTGCAGAAACACGATGAGCGAACGCGAAATTTGCATCGCTCTTCGCCCGATCATAAAGAGCTGGGCCGAATTGCAGAAAAAGTGGATACCGAGGCTTCATTTACGCTGCAGAAAAGTAGCGGTCTAAGTATTAACGCGACATAATCTCAACAAAAACCGGTGTTCTTAATTGAACGCCGGTTTTTTTATAGCTTAATCGATATTGATTGTGACGTAGCTTGGCTGGATATTACTAAGCTTCACGAACACAACGCGGCCTGAAACGTCCGCAATGGACTTGTCCTTGGTCGAAGCGAGATCAACCTGAATGTTGTAGTTCTCGTCGCGCGTAACGCTCTTGACCTGGAGGTCGGTAAGACCAGCCGTCTCAAGAGGCACTACGATTACCGAGCTGGAGTTAAAGAAGCTATCTTCAATCTGATAGAACGGAGATGCGCCGCCATAACCAGCAATCGCTTCGGTCACTTTACCGAGCTCATCCTTACTAATCACAGTATAAGAGCTCTCATTCTCGCCCACTTCAAGCTTCTTGAGTAGCGATTCACTACCTTCGAGCACGGTATAGCCAAAAGTATCAGCCTGGTAGTCGACGGCAATAATCTCAGTGATGTGCTCTTTCTTTTCTTCGGCTTCAACTTCGCCGTCGAACTTGCGCTGAACGTTCATGCCGAAGTTGACGAGCGCCAAAACAGCAACCGCGCCAAGAAGGACACTAAAAATTGCCGACAAAACAATCTTGTAGTTTACGTAGTTAGTTGAAATGTGGCTGTGATTATCCTGCTGTTCTTCTTCGCCCATATGCCTTCCCTTTTTATGCCAAATCGGCTTAGATTTTCATAATCTCCGCCTCTTTTTCGGCGAATAGTTTATCAATTTCAGTATTGAAATCTTTAATCATGTCATCAATGCTGGCTTCGGCGCGCTTCTTGGCGTCCTCAGCGAGCTCGAGGTTCTTGATCTCTTTACGGGCATCTTCACGAGCCTGGCGCAAGGAAATCTTGGCTTCCTCGACCTTGCCGCTGGCAGTCTTAACGATTTCTCTGCGGCGTTCCTCGGTGAGCGGTGGGATTGGAACGCGGATTACACGACCGTCATCGGCTGGATTTAGACCCAAAGCCTGATCTGCGCGGATCGCGCTTGCGATCTTGGCGATATTTGCGACATCGTACGGGGTGATTAAAAGCATGGTTGCGCCCTGAACGGTAATGTTTGCAACCTGATTGAGCGGCATAAACTGGCCATAAACCTCAGCCTTAACACTGGCAAGCATATCAGGGTGCGCACGACCGGTGCGAACCTTTTTCATTTCTTCTTTAAAGCGCTCGACCGTAGCGGTCATCTTGGCTTTTACGCGGTTAGTATCGAACATAACTTCTCAAACTCCTCTTTATTCTTAAATTTTAGCACGATATCACCTGAGCCGCGAGCGGTGGTGTTGATCTTGACCTTTACGCCAAGCTTCTTGGTGATATTTTTGACATACGGTTCAGTCGAAGAAGTAGCTGCAGCAGACTTTGGCGTCTTTGGCGTGCTCGCACGATTTGCGAGGTCAGCCTTGTACTGCTCAACACGACGAGCAGACCAACCTTCTTCGATAATCTTTGGCAAAACTGCATTAATCTGAGCTGGAGTAAGCGTTACGAGCGGGCGCATCTGGCCTTCGGAAAGCTTGTGCTCGAGCATCGCATGCTTTGCTTCGTCTGGAAGATTGAGGAGGCGGAGCGTATTAATGACGGCCGTCTCGCTCTTGCCGACACGTTTAGCGATTGCGGCATTATCGAGATTAAACTGGTCATGAAGCTTCGCATAAGCCGTAGCGACCTCAATCGCATTCAAGTCAGCACGCTGAACGTTTTCAATCAAGGAAATCTCGAGACGATTCTGCGCATCGAGTGTACGAATTACGGCCGGGATCTTTTCTAGGCCAGCAAGTTTACTTGCGCGCCAGCGGCGTTCACCGGCGACAATCTTATACTTGTTGCCATCTTTAGAAACGACAATAGGCTGAACAACACCATGCTCACGAATCGAGTCGGCAAGCGCATCAAGCTGCGCCTGGTCGAACTTGCGGCGCGGCTGGTCTTCATCTGGAACAATATCATTTAGTGGAAGTTCAGAAAGCTGGCTCTCCTTGCGGTCCGCCTCTGCAGTCGGGTCAAAAACCGGGTCAAAATCGTCTGGAATCAGCTTTTCGAGGCCGCGACCTAATCCTTTGAGCGCACTCATTTCGTACGCTCCAAAACTTCATCAGCGAGTGCTTTATAGGCCTTGGCGCCCTTCGAGAAGCGGTCGTACTGGCCGATTGCTACACCATGGCTTGGCGCCTCAGCGAGGCGAACATTGCGCGGAATAGTAGTTTCGAAAACGTGATTCTTGAAATAACCCTTGATATTCGCAAGCACGTCGGAGCTAAGCGTCGTGCGCTTGTCATACATCGTAGCGAGCACGCCGAGAAGCTTGAGTTTTGGATTGATGCCCTTCTTGCGAATTTCATTAATTGTCTTGAGAAGCTCAGTAACGCCCTGAAGCGCATAAAACTCCGTCTGGACTGGAAGCAAAACATAATCTGCGGCCGCCATGCCGTTGATCGTAAGAAGCGAAAGGCTTGGCTGGCTATCGATGATAATATAGTCATATTTGTCGGCGATTTCCGCGATTGCCTGCTTGAGCACAAAGAAGCGATCTGGAACCGCCACATCGCTCATCGCAACCTCAGCATCGGCAAGCTCGACAGTCGTCGGGATAAGGAAGAGATTTTTAGCCTTTTTCTTGTCTGGCTGAACGATAATCTTACTAATTTCAGCTTCGCCAGTCATCGCAGCAGAAATAGTCTTCGCGAACTTTTTTTCGTTAACACCAAGACCAGAGCTAGCATTACCCTGCGGATCAAAATCAATCAGCAGCGTTTTCTTGCCGGCTTTTGCGAGATAAAAAGCTAGATTGACAGACGTAGTTGTCTTGCCAACACCTCCTTTTTGATTGGTAACGGTAATCACCTTTGCCATAAGACTATTTTACCACAAATAAGATTCAATTATCTCAGGAATCGGAATTTCGAGCAAAACGAGACAGTTTTCGTCCAACCTCTGGCCGAGATGGTTAATTAGGTCGATATCGGCGGCAAAGAATTTGATCTTTTTGTTGTCGTTTTGAGTCGGCTGACCACCGAGAATGAGAATCTCGCTAACGAGGTCATAATCGACCTTTGCGAGCTTGCGGACATCATCGGTCACCAAGATACGATCCGGCGCGTCTATACTATAGAGCGCCTGGAGGCCGTACTTCATCGAAGTCTTGGACGTGCTAGCCGAATCATCGAGAATAATCGAATTATGAAGACCCTTCGCTGGCGACATGCGGCCATGGACCGGGCGAATTGCATCGACGCCCGCGAGGATATGGTCGCGGTCAACCTGGAAGAGTTTTGCGACAGCACAAGCCATCACAACTGGGCGCATGTTATGCTCGCCGATAAGCTTGACGGTAACCGGAATATGCTCACGCTCCGGGTTAACAATGTCACCTTTTTGACCATCGAGACCAGAATCGTGATTTTCGAAGTAGAAATCAGCCGGCAACTCATCGCCATAAGTAGTAATCTCGGCATTCTTGAGATATTTGGCAAATTTCTGCGGTACGTCATTGTAGTTCACGAAGACGTGCTTGGCGCGATTCGCGAGCGCAAAGAACTTTTGCGCTTCTTCTTCCGTCTCGCAACTCGTCACGACAACGATATCTGGGTCAATGTCCGGGAACATAACCATCGAATTATAATCGAGCAACACGATGTCCGGATCGGCGGCTTTATTGACGCCCATCGTTACCGTAAAGACCTGGCCAAGAACCATACCGAGGCAGCGAATCGCTGATTTGCGGCCGAAAGAACCAGCAATAACAATCGTCTTTACCTGTGGATTGCGGCGAAAATACCGCTCCATCTTGCTTTTGGCGTCAAAAATCATTATTTCTTTGCCTTCCTAATTGCTTTGCGAACAGCTTTGTCTTCGAGCTTTTCATCCTTGCTATGAACACCGAAAAAGAGATCGGTGAGACCGTTCACCATGAGGTAGGTGCCAAAGACGAGAACCTTTGTATTGAAGAATGCGCCAACCGATTCGGAGCCGCTAGTTGCGCCACCGAGCATAAGGAATGCGAGAACTGCGCCAATTGCGCCGTTAACAATCCACATAAAGCGGTCGGTCATATTATTGAAGCTTACGAAACCCATCGCAATCGTAACAATCGATGCGAAGGCGACGTAGCCAGCGAGAATTGCAATGCGCAAAGCGACGAGGCTTTCGTCCGTCATGTTTGGATCGACGGTGTATAGGAGAGCGACGCTAATTGCGAGCTCCAAGAAGCCCAAGAATAGCGGGAAGCCCCAGTTGTGCGAACGTTTTTTGCGATAAACGACGTTTGCTAGCTCGACGAGGGCGAGACCAAACATCGTCCAGCCGAGAATCTGGGTTAGATAATGAGTATCTTGGTTGCGCGAGAACATGAGGCAGAGACCTGCCACCACCGAAACCGCACCCTTCATGGCAAATGTAAGCCAATGACTTTCAATAAATTTTTTCGTTGTGTTGCTCACTTGAAAAAGCTCCTTAATTTCTACTTTAAGGATACAATAAGCATAAGCTTTTTTCAAGAATTTCTAGACGTGGCGAATCTTAGCACGAAGCTTTTCGACAGCATAATCCAGGCGATATTTTGCCGGCTTAATGACCATGTCGTGCGCATGCAGATATTGAAGCTCTTCAACACCAAAGCTGCGCTTGAATTGGCTGACGCCGTAGAAGCGATGCTTAGTCTCATCGAGGCCAGTGATGCCCCAGAAATTGTAGCGTTTAATACCGCGTTCGCGGGCGTCGCGCATAGCCTGCATATGAAGAAGTGGCGCGCCAGAATACTTCGTGCCGAGCGCCGTTGATACACCATAGTGATAGCTCGCTTCGTTGCCGTAGAAAATCATGAAGTTCTGGGCAAGAATCTCGTCGCCAAGTTTCGCAGTATAGAGTTTTACCTCGTCGTATTTTGCGAAGGCTTCGAATTGCTTGGTTAGGAAGCTTTCCGAGAACTCGACAAAGCCGTGGCGCTTCGCGGTCTCGAGCTCGATTTGATAGAATTCGTGGATATCTTTTGGATCCGTGCTGGTCGAGACGGTTATCTCATTTTTCTCAGCCTTGCGAATCTTACGACGAAGGCCCTGCGCAGCATTCGCGAGGATTTCTTCTTCTGGCTTCGAAATATCTAGAACACCAGCAAGTTCAACCGATAGATAGATCGGAGCAGGCCTTAGCCCTAAGTCTTTAAAGAGCTTGCGGTTCTTTTCGGTCTCAAGAATTTGTGGGCGAATACGCACAAATACACATTTTGCCGCTTCAGCCTGTGCCTTAATGTCGGCAAAAATCGCTTCGCGAAGGGATTTCTTGCTCCAGTCCATAATTGGGCCGCCGGCAATTGCCATATAGGTACCACGTTTAGCGGTTTCTACCTGGCCAACATAGGCTGCGATGATATTCTCATCATTATCGAGCGCAATGCGGCGAACGACTTTTTTGCCGCGCGCTTCATGGAAATCACCCCATGCCCATGACTGCAAAAAGTTTGCATCATCATGGCTCGTAATGAATTTATCCCATTTCTTCTGGTCGGTTGCATCAATAATCTTCATATTTCTCCTATAGGTGACGTTTCTTTTTGCGGGCTTTTTCAATCGCGCATACGAGCTTGTAGCGAAGTTTATTTACGACAATATCCTGCGCCGGCAGATAAGCGATCTGCTCACCGCCAAAGCCAGTCTTAAAAGTCGTAACGCCGGCAAAGCGATGATTTGGCGAGTTCGGCGGCGCGATGCCAAAGAGGTTGTAGCGCTTCATGCCGAGCTTCTTTGCGTCCTGAATGATCTGCCATTGCAATGCGTAGGCGCCTGGGAATTTGCGGCCATCTGGGGTTGATGCGGCTTCATGGTAAATTGCTTCCGGCGCACTAAAAATCACCAAGCCCTGGCAAAGCTTCTTGCCATCAAGCTCTGCGGTGTAGATGCGAGCCATGTCGCCATATACTTCGTGCTGCGCGAGAACACAGTTGCGCGAGCTAGGAATAAAGCCCTGGCGCTCAGCAGTCTGAAGTTGAAGATCATAGAAATCATTAAAAGCTTGCTTGGTCGTTTCGTAGCTGACCTTGATGCCGAGTTTCGCGGAGCGACGCACTTCGTAGCGCGTTTGGCGACGCATTTCGGTCATCAAATCTTCGTCGGATTTACTCATATCGAGCACGATAGTATTTTCGGCGTGAAGTAACATTGGCGCCGGCACGAGACCGACTTTCTTGGCGGTCGCGAGATGCGCTGGCGTGTTGTCAATATTCGGGCGAATGCGCACGAAAACACATTTTTCAGCAGCGGCGAGCTTTTTGATCTCGTCGATAAAGAAGCGAATTGGCTTGATTGGGCCATCCCAATCTAGTACTGGACCGCCTGGGATTTCAAAATAGCGACCACGGCGCGCGTCTTTGCGAATAACGACGGCGGAGCCAATAATCTTCTCGCCATCATAGAGGCCGAGATATTTGACTTTTTCGCCCTCTACTTCATGTACTTTGCCCCAATTTGACATTTGCAAAAAGTTCATTTCCGGGTGCTGCTTCGATATAAATTCATCGAGCGTTTTCGGCTCAATTGCAACGACTTTTAACATTTCTTGTCTCCTGTGAGCTTGACAAATTTCTCCGCAATCACATCGGCGAGCTCCTTGGTCGAAACGAGATAATGCGAATGGCGCCAGCCATCCTTGACGGTTAGCTCGGAACCCTTAATGAGTTCGTGAATTTTCTTGCCTTGGCGAAGCGGCGTGATATTATCATCTGAGCCCCATATAATCTGCGTCGGCGTCGTGACTTTTGCAATATCGAGAGCCTTGTCGGAATCAAGCATATTAGTAAGGGTGACCTTCATGTTCTCTGGCGCGTTCTCATAGTCGCTTGCGCCCAAAATCTTGTGCGCCAACTTACGGGCAAACTTGGATTTTTTGAGTGGCGAAAACGCCTTCGAGAGACCGCGCGAAATGTCACGCTTGGCAGATTTCTCGTAATAGCCAGCGGCGTCAAGTAAGATGATTCCCTTGAGATAATCCGGCTCTTTGCTCAGCAAATTCAAGAGAATGCGGCCGCCGTTACTGTGACCAAGCGCAATGCTACCTTTCGGCAAATTCTCTTTTGCCCAGGCGACGTAGTCCTCAATCGTAAATGATTTTTTGGAAGGCTTACCAAGGCCCGGCACGCGCAATAATTCCGCGTCAATACCCTGTGCCTTAAGATCATTTATGACATCAAGCCACGGCTCTGGCTTGTAGGTCCAACCGTGCAAAATATATAACTTTTTCATCTATTTGAGCCCCCAACTTGCACGACGCTTTTTATGCGCAGCGTCTTGGCGCGCCAATTTCACGACATCTTCCGGATTAGCAAGTAATTTCTCAACGATCCATTCGAGATACTGACTACCCTTGAACATCACGGTTTCTTTGCACGTGAGATTTTTCTCAAGATAGCTAAGTGCTTGCTGCGGTTTATCGAAGGACTCAAAATCGCATTTGCCTTCGAGCAGCGGCGCCGTATATTTCTTCGTACGGCGGCCAATCATGATAATCTTTTCCGCCTTGACGTTGAGCAACAAATCGGCAAGCTTCTTATGTTCGTCGCCCTCGAGTGCGCCCTGGTCGATAATATCACCAATCACGAGCCACTTGTGTGGCGCTTTCATTTCTTTCATCATGTCGAGCACGGTCGTCATGCTGATAATGTGGGCATTGTAGCTCGAATCGATAATCTTAATGCCGTTTTTGCCCTCGAGATAATTGCTGCGAGCTGGCGGCATTTTGTAATTCGAGAGATCCGTATTCGCCTTCACGCCGAGATAATCGGCGAGCTTATCGAGCATCAAAAGCTGGGTCGTCACGTCTCGCGGCATCGGCTCGTTGAAGACAAATTTCTTTTTGCCGATCGTAAAGGTAGCCTGATTTGGCACGACTGCGTAATCTTTGAGCTGGCTCTTATGAACGCCAACCACGTCAGCAAGAAGGCCTTCGCATTTCTCACGCATTGCCTCGTTGTCGCCGTCGATCAAAACAAGCTTCTTGGTATTCTTTGGGATCTGCGCAAATTCGTGCGCAATCGCCTCGTCGATATTGATAAAGCGACCGCTTTTGACCTCGTTTTCATAGAAAACAGCGTGTGAGCGGCCAAGGCTAACCCAGAGCGAAACCTCAGGCTTGAGCCATTTGGCAACAAATTCAGCCTCATGCGGGCGCTCGCCATCACATTCGACCACGTAATATTTCTCTTTGCGGCGGTAGAAAAGCGCGCGAATTGGCAAACCGAAAATCAGAGCGAGCCAATAGAGCTTGCTGCCGGTAATGCCGTGCATGCCGACGATGTCAAAAGCGATGCCGAAAGCGGAGTTAGCATTGTGCGAATAGTGAGCCTTGTCACCAAGCTGACACTCGATGAGGTTGAGCATCGTAGTTTTGCCGGCCGATCCGGTAACGATAATAACGCGTGGCTTCCAGCGCTTGAGCGAGTGGTTGGCAAAAAACTTGAAGTAGCCAGCCGCCACAAAATAGAATTTTTTCTTGAGTTTAAAAGCTAAAGTCATGTACTTAAATTATACCATACTTGTGCTTTGTTGACTTTTTAGCCGTTTCGTGATATAATTATAGGATATGAAGCGTTTCAAGGACTATTTTCTCTCTCTTTACCGCGATAAGCAGCAAGTCGTACTTTTGACTTGGATTTATTCGGCTATCGCACTGATTTTTGTTGTCATTGCGACGCTCGTTTATCTCGCTAACCAGCCAGCCGGCGCCGCGCTACTAATCGTTCCGCTCGTCGCCATCGCTTCGCTCTGTATGAATGTAGTTTTCTACACTCTCGTAACTGCCATTCTTGGCCCGATTGCCAAAAAGAAGCCGACAAAAAAGTCCACCAAGAAAAAGACCACCCGCAAAAAGGCTATCAAAAAGCATTAGTATTTTTGCTAGAATAAAAATATGGATTTTCAATACGTCTTATCACAAATATTTACCATTTTAATGTATCTTGTCTTGATAGCTAGCTATCAGTTCAAAAAGCGTCGCAACATTTTGATTGCCAGCATCGTCGCGATCTTGCTAAACAGCCTAGCGTATATCTTTTTGCACGCCTGGACTGGTCTCGCAATGTGCGGGATTGCCTTACTCCGCTCCATTTACTCCCTTTGGGACGAAAAATACCATGGTCAGTCAAAGACTATGACCGCCCGCGACATCGTCGTACTCATTGTTACGTCTGTCGCAATCGTCGCCGTCACTATCCCGACCTATGATGGTTTCTTAAGTCTAATGTCCGTCTTCGCAACAATCGCCTACACCTATTCCATATGGCAAAAGAACACGCTTGTTTATAAGGCAATGGGTGTGCCGGTCGGCATCCTCTGGATTATTTATAACGGCTTCGTCGGTTCATTCTTTGGCGTAGTATTAGAGGCTGTCCTATGCGTCGCGTCAGTATATGGCTTCGTGAAGGCCCTAAAAGAGAGCAAAAATGGAAAACGACACAAGAAATCTAATCGATAAATTCAAAGGCCTCCCAAACGAGGAGATTGTCGCCGAGCTCGATAAGTCTCGCATTCCGCTGGAAATCGCTATCGAAAACTTGGCGCATGATTTCAATATCGGCACCGTCGTCCGTAATGCGAACGCGTTTAATGTTTCGCGCGTGCATATTATCGGCAAGCGCAAATACAATCGCCGCGGTGCAATGGTGACCGACAAATACCTTCATATCGATCATTTTGCTACCGTTGAGGAATTTATTGCCGACGCCCATGCACGCGGCATGAAAGTTGTTGCCGTCGATAACAATCGCCCGGAATCCAAGCCGCTCGCAGGCGTAAAACTCGTGCCAAATTCTATCCTCGTATTCGGTTCCGAATCGGATGGCATTTCGCAGGAGCTACTCGACGCGGCCGACCAGGCATTTTATATCGAGCAGCTCGGCTCGACGCGCTCAATTAACGTTGGCTGCGCTTCCGCTATCGCGATGTATGAAGCAGTGCGCCGCTTGGGGCTTTTGTCAGATGCGTAAATACCAGCTCTCTCAGCATTTCCTACGCGGGCCAAAACTCGCAGGATTTTTGATTGGCCATAGCAACATCAGGAAGCGCGATACTGTGCTCGATATCGGCGCTGGCTCTGGCGTGATTACCGCCGCGCTCAGCCGCCGCTGTAAACAAGTAATTGCCATCGAACCGGATCACGAGACCGCCGAAAAACTCCGCAGAAACGTCGCGAAGTGCGAAAATGTCCAGATTGTCGAGAAAGATTTCCTCGAGATGGAGCTGCCAGCAGGCGAATATAAAATTTTTACGAACCCGCCATTCCATCTCAGCTCCGCGATTCTTCATAAGCTCGATGAGGCCGAGAATCCACCGACAGCAATTTATCTAATTCTTCAGAAGCAATTCGCGCTTAAACTCCTCAATAACGACCGCCACTATACCTCACAACTCGGCAAACAGCTTTTCGTGCACTACGCGCCACGTATCCGACTGCCAATGAAGCCGGAATACTTCACGCCGCCGCCAGCCGTGCCAACGGTCCTCTTAGAATTAAAACGCCGCCCTGAATAGGGCGGCTGTTTTTACAATGTGCATTCGATTTCTTTTTCGTAGAAATAACCAGCAAGTCGGTCGAGTACCTCTTGATACTTCGACCATTCGCGAATGGCTTGATCGGTGTGATAGTACGTCGGACAATACGTCGCCTCCGCCGGCACCATCAATTTGCCGCCAGCAGGACGATGCTCGAAGTCCAGCTTGCAACCATTCTCGGCGAGCAGAACGCAAGGTCCGCCCCTCCTTCCGCCATAGACTGGCTCGCCAACATTGCGTACCCGCAATATTTTGTAGATGCCGGCTATGGCGAACTGGTCTCCATCTACTGCATCAATCGCAATATAGCCTTTCTCGATTTCGGCCTTCAGACTATCAAAGGATAAATCCTCGAAATCGTCCGGACTGAACGTACAACCGCAGTTTTTACAGCAGCTTCCGCCACATTCCGCGCAAAGCTCAGGAAATTGCAGCTCGGGATTGCTGTAGTCCTTGTCGTAATGCCTATAGATTCGTGCTTGGTTTTTTCTTTTCCTTTTTAAATACTCTTCGTAACTTACTCCGAACGCAGTATTACTTTCTTTGGGTTTCTTCCCTGGCTGTTCTCCCATGAACATCACCATCCTTTCGGCTAGAATGCTTATATCATAACATGATTTCGTCGCTTCGCAAAGTGTGGCATAATTATAGGATGAAAGGACAGCCAAATGTCGCGCGCGAATAAACCGCAGCCATACGAGCCAGAGAAATGCTGGGTCGGAGACAAACACAAGATTTGCTATCCGGACGAAGAAACCGCCGAAGCCTCGGCGCGTCTCGTCGAATACGAGCATGGCCTGCCTGTCAATTCCCTGACGACCTATAAATGTGAATATGGCAACCATTGGCATCTCGCCAAAAAGCAATGAAAAAGCCCGCGACATGCGGGCTTTCGTTAGCAAATATACAGAGTTTTTCCGTCCAAAACGAGCTGAACTTCTTTGCCTTTGTGGGTCGCGATGAAGATGAATACACCGCACGAAATAACCTTATTGAGCGTTGCTGAGAAGTGATTCTCGTTCGAGATTTCAGGATCAAGAATGAGCCCGCTTGGTTCTTCGTCATAGAACGGAGACTCGAGCACCCATTCGACGACCACATCGTCACCTTCAATAATGAGGTTTTCGCCATTCTTGGCGGATGCGATAAAGAGTTTGACCTCCAGATTCATCTCATGGTTTTCAAACTTCTGGTCTTTTAACCTCACACACCAATCATCTGCTTTTATTGCTACTCTTTTTTTAGCTTTCATTTTGATACCCCCTTCGAGCTAAAATATTCTAAATGTACATGAATACTATTATAGCACACTTATGCCAAAATGTCAATCATGACAGGGGGTGAGGCAACAAAAAGCCCACCGTTACGGTGGGCAAAAATCATTTTCAAGCTGCTATCTGATAGATTTCTCCGTCCTTATAAAAGAACTGGTACCCTGCGTCAAGCGCAAGGAGCATAAATGCCCCACCGCCGCAGTTTACGATACGTTCGATCGTAGTTTCGTATTGATCGACATAATCGGTGAAATCTCTATCGCCGTCAAGGTACGGCGGCTCTTTGAATGTATACTGGAGAATAACTTGCGGCGGAACGTTCATCGTAGGAGAGGGAAAATCGATATAACTACAGATTTCTGAATTATCCATAAACGATCTGACGGCTTCTACCATAATCAGGCTAGATTTAAACTTCGAGCCTGGCGCCAAGATGCTCCATGAGCACAACTTATCCAATGATTTGATTACATACTTCGACATATTATTCGCCCCCTTTGAAGTATTTTTGTAAGGTACTATTTATATTATAGCACAAGCGCGATAAAATGTCAATATAGACATGGGTGAGGCAACAAAAAGCCCGCTCCAAAAGCGGGCCCGTTCTACTCTATGAGGTAGATGGTTTTTCCTCTGTTCGTCACAACCAGCTGGACGCGGCGTTCGATGCTAGAATTGTCTCCGTATATTCCCTCAAGAAAACAAACGCTGTTCGCCTTGATCCACTTCTGGATAATGATGTCGCATTCAAGCGATGGCGCCCTGAGGACATATTGATACTCCTTGGTAGGGCCGCCAGATGCAACCAAATGAGAACTGCCAAGGTCTATACACTCGCGCAACAAATCAGGAAGAACTCCCGGCTCGCAATCGCGTGCGTCCTCGTAAGCATCTTCGGGACAGTGAAAATACCAATCTTCCAACGGTGACGGATATCTGTAACTTACACCCATGATTACCACCTCCATTTCGAACGTATTTTTGTAAGGTGCAGTGAGAAAATTTTAGCACAAAAAACCACCCCCGTTAAGGGGCGGTTTTAGGGGATTTTATTTCTTGCCGTTAAGCTGAGCAAGTTTTTCCATCGTCTTGTTGATGCGGAGGCGGTTGCGAATCGCAACAGAAGTCTTTTCATCCTCGAGCTCCTTGAGCATATGAGGGTCCTTCTTGTACATTTCGCGGAGGCCGTCGATTTGGTCGAGAATCTCTTCCTCAGTAACTTCAATCTTGAGCTCATCGCCAAGCTTTGCGACGACGAGGTGGCCGATAACGCGCTGTTCAGCAGCATCATGGACCTCTTTGAGCCACTGTTCTTCGGTCTGCTTGACCTGCTTGAGGTAATCCTCGAGCTTAGCGCCACGAGCCTCAATATTGCGAAGCATATCCTGCTTGATTGCCTCAGCCTGCTCCTTTACGAGCTCTTCTGGAGCAACCGTCTTGGAACCCTTTACGAGCTCATCGAGCATTGCGTCCTTGAATTCGCGATCAGCATTGTCTTTGCCCTGCAATTCGAGATTCTGCTTAATATCAGCACGAAGCTCTTTGAGGGTTGGAAAAGCACCAGTCTTCTTGGCGAGCTTGTCGTCAATCTCTGGAACCGTGACTTCGTTGACCTGCTTCAAAAGAACCTCAAAGACCGTATCGGCACCAGCGAGATCCTTTGCGTGGTAATCCTTTGGGAACTTGAGCTTAAGCTCAAATTTGTCGCCAACTTCGTGGCCAGCAACACCCTCTTCGAAGCCAGGAATAAACTGGCCGGAGCCGAGCTTGAGTTTGAAATCTTTGGCGGAGCCGCCCTCAAAGGCGACATCATCTTTCTTGCCCTTGAAGTCGATAATAACTTCGTCACCCATTTTGGCGGCGCGCTTGACGGCCTTGGTTTCAGCAAGGCTCTCAGCGATACGCTTCAAGACATCGTCGATATCTTTTTCGGCAACCTTTGGTGCGACATACTTAGCCTTGAGCTTCTTGTAGTCTGGAAGCTTGACCTCTGGCATAATATCGGAAGAAATCGTAACCTCTGCCATTTCGCCAGGAACAAATTTCTTGATGTCGACATGAGGCGCGGAAAGTGGCTGCACCTTTGCTTCATCATAAATCTTTGGAATAGCCTCGCGGACGAGAATATCCAAGGTGGTCATTGCTAATTCATTTGGATCAACGTGACTCTCAACTTTGCTGGCAGGAGCCTTACCGTTGCGGAAGCCCGGAATTTTGACATTGCGCGCGAGACGGCTAAGTGCCTTGAGGCGGGCTGGCTCAAAATCTGCGCTCACAAACTCCACATCGAAGGACACAGAGCTTTTCTGCTTAGTAGTAGTAAATTTCATGGGGTAAATTATACCACGAACAGAGAAAAACCCCAACCGTTAGCTTATTCCTTTTCTTCGATGCCCTGGTTGTAGTCGCTGCGGAAATGCTTGAGCGTGTTATGAACGTCAGTTTCGTGCTTGATACCTGGATTCAAAATGCCATTCGGATCGAAGATTTCCTTGATACGGCGATAGAGGTCGAGCGTGCGTTCATCTTCAAATTTCTTAGCAAAAATCGCCATGAAGCGGCCTTCTGGCGCCTCGCCGCACGGGTAACCTTCGACGGACGAAATGAGTTTCAGATAAGAGGTAAGGAAGCGAATGATCTCCTTGCGACCTTCGGCCGTGGAAGGCTTGAAACCCGGGCGGACCGAGAAAGTATTAAAGTCGGCTGAGCCAAAGATAGCAAGCTTGAGTTTTAGTTCCTTTGAAAGATCATTGAGTTTATTGAAGAATTCGACCTGGTTGGCTGGCGGAATATAGACGCCATCCACGAGCGGCAAATGATAAGAGCCGGCAGCGCTATCGTTCAAATAGGCGTCAAGGATACGGTCGAGCTCGATAAAGTCGCGTTCGTTGCTCTCGTCCTGGCGAATAATCGAAATGCTATCTGGCAACACGCGGCGAAGCTTAGTAAACTTGCGTTTGCGATCGCGCAATGAGTCATCCTTGGCGTTTGCAACCACGAGGAAACCGTCATCGGAAACCTTGCGGAAGAAGCGGCTGAATTTGCCGGTCGTTTCGACTTCGTTAAATAGCTCCGTATCGTAGACGATGATATCCGTAAAGCGAAGGCGCTTGAGCTCCGTGCAGACGGACTTGTAAATCGTGGCGGTCTTGCATGGGATTGCGACGTAGTCTGGGCTCTCAAAGACTGGTTCGACGCGTAAAATCACCTCAGAAACAATGCCGAGCGTGCCTTCAGAACCGCAGATGAGCGGCACGAGGCTGAAGCTGTGCTTTTGCTTCACGCTGCCGAGGCCAGAATAGCCAAAACGATTCAGCTTGTTATCAATAATCTTGCCAACCGAGTCACTTTCCTCTTCAATCAAATCAGAAATTTTCGCATAAATCTCATTCTCAAACTTGTCGCCAACTGTCATGCGGCGCGCAAAATGATGCGACAAAGCGCGGAATTCCGCCACACTACCGTCGCTCAAAACAACCTCTACGCGGTCGATAAAGTCGCTAATTGTGCCTGGATCGGTATTGTTGCTGGCGCTCGCCGCCTTTGCAATCAGGCCGCCAATCGTTTCGAACGGATTACCCATGACTGGTAAATCAAGACCACAGAGGCTGAGGGCTTTTTTGAGCTCGCCAAGGCGTACGCCGCATTGCACGCGTACGAGGCGCTGACGAATATCAACTTCTTGAATCGCGTTCATGCGCTCGGTCGACACGACGATGCCGCTACCGATATCCGAGCCGGTCTTACTATGGCCAGATCCGCGCATAGTGATTGGGAGATTAATTTTCTTCTGATGTAGCTGATGCGAAAAACGCACGAGGCGGCGCAAGTCCATTGTATTTTCCGGCAAAGCCACCACGCGTGGATGAATTTTGAGAAGCGAGCGGTCGGTCGCATAGTCATCCAAAATACCCGGCGCCGAATAAACAACACCGTCCAAACATTTGTTCAGATAGATCGCAATGCGATTCATAAACCACCCTTTAACATCTGTTATTTATTTTAGCATAACTATTATGATTTTTGCCGGCTTTTTGCTATAATTTTGTCATGCCCGAGTGGTGAAATTGGTATACACGTATGCCTTAGGAGCATATGCCTTCGGCGTGCTGGTTCGAGTCCAGTCTCGGGCACCAT
>CAMJDZ010000005.1 GCA_946404545.1 uncultured Candidatus Saccharibacteria bacterium | reverse complement strand
GCTTTGCCATGAAATCGTGCTTGTTAGCCTTGACATGCTCGGTAACTTCCTTGATGCGCTCAGTCAAAATAGCAACCTGAACCTCTGGAGAACCGACATCTTTGTCGCTGCGGGCAAGCTTCTTAATAGCCTTGGCTTTGTTGTCTTTTGTAATCATACTGTGTCGTATTTTACCACAGATTAGAGATAGATGCAAGAGATTACCTTGCAATACAACGAGCGCTCAAGCCGTAGGCGGCATGCCCTGCGATATAGGAGTTAATAGCGGAGTCCCTAGTCAAATAGAATGCCTTAGTTATAGAGTTCCGGTTCGATTGTCCATTATAATCGGCAATATAATTCGAAGCGAAGTACGTAGCCCACGTTTCATAATTGAGACCCGCACTAGTATAGGTCCTGAGATACCCCGGATATACAAGTCTAAAAATACTAGTTTGATTAAAGCTGGCTATTTCCATATAATCCCTGCTTGGCACATAAGTGCTATAGAGCTTATCGAAAGATTTTTCCCTTGGATCCGACTCCGCACTTGCTCTTGCTTTGCCTTCTGGCAAGGTCCATCCTTTAGGGCAAATAGTATCGGAATAATGAACACCGCTTCCGCCATTATAGTGATAGGTGCCAGCAGACAAGACGAGGCCGCTGTAGAAAATGCCCGCTTTTTGCCATAGGTATTCATCAGAGTCGCTCGTTGGGGTTGCAGAGCCGACAACGCCAATGCTCGGATACTGCTCGTTGCTGACATAGTATTTATTCCTTGGATACCAAGATAGCTGAATATCAGAAACCGTCGCAAAATCGCCATACGGGGAGCCAGATGTTGGCAAAGATGTCTCGGTATTACGATTCGGAGTATAGGAATCTATGGTCTGAAGATCAGAATCATCTTTCGTCAAAGTCTTCGTCGTAGACATGACTAAGTTCAAGTTTTGCGTCATCCAACATTCGCCATCTGCGAGTTTGGCGACGAGGTACTTTTGGTTATCGCGAGTGTCAACCAAAACTTTTCTCGGAATGTAGTTTATGTCGCCATGGTGCGAACCGTCCCAGTCATCATAGTTTTTGGTATCAAGACTGGAATCTGGAGTAGTAGTCGCCGCGCAGATAGCCGAGGTCATTTCTTGCATATTCGTAATCGTATGAATTGTTGGAACCGCGGTTATCGTACAGGTAGTGTGAGCAGTTACCCCACTTACGGTAATCGTACCGTCTTCGTAAGCAGCAGTTTGTCCATTCGTACAACTTACTTCACTTTGCATGTGATAAGTTGCGTTTGGCGTAATGCCAGTAAAGGATGCACTTTCGCCGACATCAACACTCTTCGTATCAGAACCAGTACCGTTATTCACGACAAGCGAGACCGTATATGGATCATGAGCCCACTGAGCATAAAGGTCGACAACAGCATTGTTCTCGGTAGTGAGGTTGCTGACGCTTTCTTTGTTGTCATAGTGGACACCGGTGCCATTTGCCTGCGTATCCCAACCCATAAAACTGTGGTCGACATAGGCGAAGGTGTTATCCGCAAGATTCTGGGCTAGATCATATGTGAAACTCTGGTTGGCCATTTCGCCAGTTCCACCGTTGGCATTGAAGCGAACTTTATAGCTAATAGCAGAATATGCTGGCGTAATAGTAATATCTTCATGAACCGGTTTCGTCGGGTCAACTTCCTCGCCGTTTTCGTCGGTCCAGCCGTCGAAAATGTAGCCCGGTTTTTCTGGGTCCGTAATAGTATCTTCAATAGTGTCGCCGTAATCGATGACATTTTCTTCGCTATCAATACGGACGGCAACCTTATCACGGAGGCCATAGTTAGTTACGAGAGTAAAAGAATTTTCTTCGATTGTGGCAGCCTTAACGCCAGTAGCGACAAAAGCAGCGGCGAGAGCGACAATAACGACAGCAACAATCTTGCGTGCAGCCTTATGATTCTTTGCAAAGACGACGACGCAGATGATGAGGACGACGCTAGAGACCGCAAGAATGGCAAGGCTAGCACCGAGGCTATCGCTAGTGTTAGGAGTAATGACCACTTCTTCCGGCTCATCGATGTCAGTGAATTGAATACTAAACTTGATATTCGAACTCTGGACACGCGCATCCAGATCGGCTGCGGTTTCGTACTTAGCAGTAAAGGTGAGTTCTAGATTCGAGCCGGCCGTAATAGTTTCGTTTGCATGCTTATCGTAGGAATAAGAAATGTAAGAGTTGGCGTTATTATCGGTAATGCTCTGAATAGTGTGGTCTTTGCTGTCTGTATTCTTGAGAGTTATTTTGTAAGTGGCGGAGTCGCCAAGTTTATGGAAGGTAACTTCGCTAACGATTTTGGAGTCATCAAAACTCGCGATAGCACCAGTAGCATTATCTGAAATCGCAGTAATTTCTGCGCCCTGAATCTTAAATATTGTTCCTTCTGCATTCGCGGCAATCGTCGGTACGAGTGCAACTAAAAAACTGGCCGCAAAAATACAAGCGGTCAAGCCACAAATTCGACTGCGCCAACTACGGCGTCCCTGTAGTTCCTTCATTAATAACTCCACTTACTTATGCTTATTTTAACACGCTCGTGGTTAGTTTTGGTAAAAAATGAAGAAATTATTTGTTGTTCATGTATTTAATGAGTGCGTCGCGTAGGTCTTTGACCGGCAAAACAAACTTGTCTTTGACAGTGGCTGGGGCAATAGCGTTCTTGAAGCCAAGCTTCTTTGCTTCGGCGATGCGACGATCTGGCGCAATCACGGAGCGAATTTCTCCGCCGAGACCAACCTCGCCAAAGACCACGATTTTGTCGTCGAGTTTGCGACCGGCCGCGGCCGACGCAATCGCCATACAAATCGCAAGATCTGCCGCGGAGTCATTCAGCTTCATGCCGCCGACGACATTAATAAAAATATCTTTGTCCTGGAGTTTGAGTTTCGTGCGCTTTTCGAGCACTGCAATCAAGAGGTTAAGGCGATTAAGGTCGAAGCCGGACGCGGTGCGCTTCGGATAGCCGAAGTTCGTCGAATTGACGAGCGCCTGAATTTCGACGAGGAGTGGGCGCGTACCCTCAATCGTCGCCATAATGATGCTGCCGTCGGTGTTTTGGCGCTCAGAAAGGAGAGCCTCAGACGGATTCTTTACCTCGACGAGACCTTCGGAGGCCATCTCAAAAATCGCAACTTCATTGGTCGAACCAAAGCGATTTTTGACCGCGCGAATCGTCTTGAAGCCGCCGTAGCGATCGCCTTCGAAATTCAACACGACGTCGACGAGATGCTCAAGTACCTTCGGACCGGCGAGCGTGCCTTCCTTCGTAACGTGGCCAACAATTATAACAGCCGTGCCGCTATTTTTCGCGGCGCGAATAATGAGGTTGCCACAGTTACTGACCTGGCTGACCGTGCCAGGAGCCGAACTAATCTCCGCCATCGAGAGCGTCTGAATCGAGTCGACAATTACGAGATCATAGCCGTCCTCTTCGATGGTTTTTGCGATATCGTTTGCGGAAGATGAGCTCGCAAAATGGAGCTGGTCAGAACTTGCGCCGAGACGAATCGCACGCATCTTGACCTGCCCCGCCGATTCCTCGCCGGACACATAGAGCACCTTGCGACCATTATTAGAGATTGTCGCACAAATCTGCATGAGAATCGTAGACTTGCCCATACCTGGCTGACCGGCCAGAAGCGCCACGCCACCCAGCAAAATCCCGCCGCCGAGGACATTATCTAGTTCGGCAAACCCAGTCTTAAGGCGGCTGCCAGCGTCGGACGGCTCAATTTCATTAATCGAAACGGCGGCGAGTTTCTTGCCAGAAACTGCCCCGCGTGCGAGGGCGGATTTTGCTTCGGCTTCGGTCGGAACCTCTTGCTCGAGCAGCGTATTCCACTCGCCGCAATTCTCGCAGCGGCCCGCCCACTTCGCATAGCTCGTGCCACAATTTTGGCAAACAAATTTTGCTTTAGCTTTTGCCATTATGGCACCTCCAATAATTATCTAGTTCTATTTTATCACTTCGTCGATGATGCCAAATTCTTTGGCTTCTTCGGCGGACATCCAGTAGTCGCGGTCCATCGCTTTTTCGACATCTTTAAGCGACTTACCGGTATTCTTCGCCATCATTTCGGCGAGCACTTGCTTGAGATAAACACCTTCGCGGAGAGCGATTTCCTGATCAGTAATCTTACCCTCGGTGCCAGAGCTTGGCTGGTGAATCATGATGCGAGCGTTTGGCAAACAGACGCGCTTGCCCTTCGCACCAGCGGACAGCAACATCGCACCCATCGAAGCCTGCAAGCCGATACCAATCGTCTGCACATCCGGCTCGATGTAATTCATCGTATCAATAATCGCGAGACCATCATAGACAGAGCCGCCCGGCGAATTAATGTAGAGCTTAATATCCTTTTTTGGATCTTCGTAGGCAAGATGCAAGAGCTGCGCAATCACGATATTCGCAGTCTCCGGCGTAACCTGATCGCCTAAGAATACTACACGCTCCTTCAAAAGACGCGAGTAAATGTCATAGGCGCGCTCACCCTTATTACTTTCTTCAACAACTGTTGGAACTAAATAATTTTTCATATTTTCAGTATAGAACAACTAGCACTCCAAATGCAAGAGTGCTAATTTGCCTCTGGTTTTTTGGCTTTGCTATCCATACTGTTGTAGATTTTTTTCGTAAACACAACATACTTGTTGTATTCGGTGACGTAAACGTTATAGTCTTCGATCGCCGCCTGAATCGCATTGTATTCGGCAAGCATTTCTTCTTTGCGCTTCGTCAAATCCGCGTAGCCGATGTTATATTCCTCTTCCGTCATCGTGCCCTTCGAAGCCTTCGAGTTAAAGGCAGCCACGTCGTCCGACAACTTCTGGTTGGCCATATTGTAAGCGTCGAGACGCGTCTGTAAGGCTGCGCCACTAGACTCCATTATCTTCTCGAGCTCATCCAGGCGCTTCTCGGTCGCGGTTAGATTATCGTTATATTTGTGATAAAACTTCGCGATGAGGTTTTGGTCCTGAAAATACTTCGCATAGTGCACCTTCAAATCGGCCGGCAGCAAATCATTATCGATCTGAGAGCCGACAATTGAATGGAGCTCATCATAGAATTCGCTTTCGTTATAGAGCTTGAGATGCTTTTGCAGATCCTCGTTTTTGTCATAGAGCGACTTTAGCGAAACTTTGAGAGCATCGCGCTCGGACGCCGGCGTGCGCGCCCAGACCGCATGTAGCAATTCGTGCGCCAAGGTCGCTTCACGTACGCCCTTCAAATCGCGGTCGTCGATATTGTAAACAAAAATCTGGTTGTTTGCATAACAACCAAGCAAAATAATCTTTTCTTCGCTACGTTCACAGCTCGCATTAAATGCATCGGCGTCTTGCAATTCTGCCCGCGTGCCGCGCATGATGCGGTCGCCCGCCGGAGTCAGACGAATGTTCGCGATAATGTCTTGCAACTCCACCGACGGATCGTAGCCGTTCGCATTCACAGTATCAAAAAGAACCGAGAAATTCACGAAACGCCAAGCGGCAAAAATCGAGGCGATAATCACGAGGCTAGCAACCGTTCGAATAATTCGGTGCGTGCGCAAAGTAGCACGAGGAATGCTCATGCTTATATTGTATAGCTTTTTACTCGTAAATACGAGATTTCACAAGTTTCAAATAGGCGCTAGCGGCAGCGCGAAAATGCGCGAGCTCCTCGCCAGTCACCTTGTGGTAGCCACTGTCGTTGACTTTCTTGAAAACGCCATTACTGCGGACTTCATAGCGAATCGTCATGCCGTCTTCGTGCCAAATCCACACGTTCTTTTTGTGCATGAAAAATTCGCGCTGGTGGCCTGGCGCCACATCGCCGAAAAGTGTCCGCCCAAGAGCGGATTCTGCATTGATTAGATCATTCTCTACAGAAGCTCTGCGCGCGTCGGCATCTGGCTGTTTGCGCAAAAAGCCTAGGAGATTTTGCTTAAGATGTGATTTCGGCATGAGATGACTTCCTCGGAAATCGCGTTTAATTCATCAAAGAGAGCCTGGTCGCTAATCTTGTCGGAAGCAGAAAAAGTATGACTATACTGCAGTGGCTTGGTCGCGACTGTTTCGATAGCCTTGGTCGTTGGCTGAATTGGCAGATGGAATTCCTCTGCGTTATCTGATTCAAACATTATTAACCTTCCCTATATCTTAAAGATTGATTCGGCATTTTTCGTGGTGATTTCCGCCACTTTACCGAGGTCAACTTGATAAAATTCGGCTGCCCATTCGGCTATGTTCCTCACATAACCCGGCTTATTCATTGTACCACGAAATGGCGCTGGTGTCAAGTAGGGAGCGTCCGTCTCAAGGATAATCCTCTCGAGAGGAGCGTGCGCAATGTCGGCAAAGGTTGCTAGGCCGTTCACCCCTATAAAAAGGTTGCGGTTAAGAGCTTCGCGCAGGTTCTTTTTACTGTCAGAATACGAGTGCAAAACAGAGGTAGGAATCTTGAAATTGTCGAGTATCGGCCAAAAATCGTCAAATGCCTCGCGAATATGGAAAGAAACGGGCTTTTTCTGATCTTGGGCAATCTGGAGCACTCTCAATAGCAATTCTCGCTGCATTTCAGGACTATAGCCGTCAAAGTGGTAATCGAGCCCAATTTCGCCAATACCGACGTTTTGCGGGCTTTTTATCGCCTCTAGGGCCACTTTTAAGTCGCTCTGGAGAGTTTGGCGGCCGTTTTCGTCATAACAATTCGGATGATATCCGTAGGTCCAAAAGATTTTTTCGCCTTTAGCGGCGTATTTTTCGGCAAAATCACGAGCCATCAACGAATCAGCCGGGCTAGTACCGATGGTAATAATCTTATCTACGCCCTGGGCGTGGGCATGCGCAAAAATCCCGTCAGCGCTATCGGCGCAATCTTCGGGATTATGAATATGCGTATGAGTATCGACTAGCATATTAGCCGCGTGGCGGTTCACCTTCTGGCTCGTCGAGAAGTTTCTTGCTCTTAATTTCATAGCGGCGGCCATTTACTGGCGAGACGAAGTAGTCTTCGCTAAGCAAGTTTACAAACATATTGAGATCACGGTCGTCCATGATGATAATCTTATTCTGGTCGTCAGTCATGAGCTCGAGCTTCATTTCGTCAGCGTAATCGAGGAGCTGCTCTTGACTCATTTCGCCAATCTCAACCGCCTGGAGTTTCTTGACGAGCGGTTTCTTATCCTCAAGCAAAGCATTCAAAGTGAGGCCTTCTGGGAAGCTAAGCTTATAAGCCTCTTCGAGCTCCTTGGCCTTTTGCTCGGAAATAACCTGCTGTTTGTAATCAAACTGGAAGAGTTTCTCGAATTTGCTCTGGTTGAAGATAACAATCGTGCCGTCAACAATTGCGGTTTCATTGCCTTCTGGGACCTTGATTGCGAGATCAGCTGTGAGCGGTTCGAAGCTTTCGCCGTTCAATTCCCAGCTAAGCTTACCCTTGAGCGCAGCGGAAGCGGCGAGATTCTTGGCAATATAGAAAGTCTTCTGACCGTCGTCGCCAGGATAGCTAAACTTCGCAATAATACCCTTGATGCGCTTGAATTCGTATTCATCATCCGTAAAGTAAGCGATGTCTTTGTATTCATTCTCAATGAGATGAATGAGGGTTTCGGCGCGGCCGACCTTGTCGAGACCAATGCGATAGATAACCTTATCCTCGCCGTCGCTCATTTCGTAATCGCGGCATTCGAGACCCTTATCTGCTTCCTTGATGACGTATTCGACCGCCTCGAGCATGAACATGCTGCGGATGGCCTGCATCAATACATCGGAATAGCGCACCTTATACGGGGTGTAATTCTTGTTGAATAGGAATAACTCTACTGAAACGTTATTTTTAATTTCATCGACGCTGTTTGCCCACTGAAAAACATCAAATTCTGACATGACTCCTCCTTTTATTCTTTTAGTTTAACACATCTTAATATTTGAGGGCGGCATCGAGCTGCGGATCAATCTCTTTATTAATCTGCTCGAACGTGCGCTCGACTTTGACATCTGGTTCGATGCCCTCTTTGTTGATATTTTTGCCATTTGGCGTATACCACTTCGCCACCGTCACGCGGAGCATCTCGCCGCTAAGGAAATTCTCGAGCGCCTGGACGCTGCCCTTGCCGTAGGTCTTTTCACCAAGAATTGTCGCCATTTCGTAATCCTTGAGGGCGCCAGCCACAATCTCGCTCGCACTAGCGGTAGAGCCGTTGACGAGGACAATTGTCTTCTTGCCGGCGAGAATCGCCTGGCCACGATCAGAATAAGTCTTTTCGTCGTAAACACCGTTGCTGGAGCGCTGCTCAACTACGAGCTTGCCATCGAGCCAGAGCGATGCAACTTCCTTTGCGGCACTAACGTAGCCGCCGCCATTGCCACGCAAATCAATGATGAATTTATCGCAACCACGATCGACTGCTTCGCGCGCTTTCTCGCGAGCGAGGCGGCCGGTATCCTGATCGAAGCGCGTAATCGTAATAATCGCGGTTTTATCTTTGTAATCGGAATAGACCGAAACATTATTAATCGTCTCGCGCGTGAGTTCAAATTCAATTTCCTTGTTGTCGCGCATGACCGTGAGCTTCACTTTCGTGCCAGCCTGGCCACGAAGTTTCTTGGCGACTTCGTCGACAGATTTGGCAGAAATGTCTTCGCCGTCGGCTTTGTAAATAATATCACCGGCGAGCACACCCGCTTTACGAGCTGGGTTATCTGGGGTAGTACGCAAAACCTTGACGAGACCGTCGCGCTGACCGATTTCAACGCCGATGCCGGCACCAACGTCACCATTCAAATCTTTTTCAAATTCTTGGGCTTCAACTGCATTCATGTAGTAGGTGTAAGTATCGCCTGCCGCTTCGACGAGACCGCGCTTAGCGCCTTCGACGAGAGTCTTTTTGTCGAGCTCGCCATCAAAGTTTTCAGCGAGGCGTTCATAGACCTTATTGAGCGACGAAAAATCTAGCTGACCGACACTTTTCTTCGCGCCAAACACTGGCGCAAATTCGTTCACAATGTTCGTCCAGTTCAGGCCAAGAATGAGGCCGGCCGGAAAAACGAGCGCCGCAATAATAATCGTCGTCGTTAGACTAACTTTCTTTTCAGTTGCAGGACTTTGGTAATAAATTTCTTGAGTTGCAGTTTTCTTTTTAGCCATATATCTAGTATAGCACTCTTAGCTTAAACGCTATCCGCCAAAATAGATATACTGATACATGCCCTGATCTACCCACTGCTCAGAATACTGACCTGGCTGGTAGCCGGTTGCAGCGTTGCGATAATTGTACTGAGAGATGTAAACGCGGGTGCCAGAAACGGCCTCAACCCAAACGGCGTGGCCATAGGTACCGCTGGTCGAAATACCGACCGTGCCCGGTTTTGGAATACTAGAAACTTTGTAGCCCGCACCGCGTGCGTTGCCAATCCATTGCTTCGCGTTGCCACGGCCGCCCCAATACGGCATGTAGCCGTAGGTGCTATAAACTTTCCAAGCGGTATAAGAAACACATTCGCAGATATACATACCCCACTGGTCGGAGAACTGGCGGTTGTTAATCTTAGCAGCTGGGCAACGGCTACTGTATGGATAGCCACCTTTGTTCGGATCGCCGGCAGTCACGTTTGTAACGTTATATTGACGCGCCAAATCGGCGAGAATCTTCTGCTGCTCTTCTTCGAGTGCAGCCTTTTGGCTGGCAACTTGATTCTTCATGTCGCGATAGGTTGCCTCGCTGGCGCGGGTTTGCGCAAGTAAAACCGCCTGTTGGTTTTCAAGGGCGACGAGCTGAGCGTTCTGGTTTTTCAAATCTTCGAGCATCAACTCAGCATTCTTTTTCTTTTGCTCAAGTTCAGCCTTGAGGTTTTTGTTTTCCTCAATAATCGCCGAAAGCGTATCGGAAATACTCGAAAGCTGCATCTCTTCATCGATGAAGCTCGAGAAGGAATCGGACGAAACAATGCGCTCGAGCGTCGAAACTTCGCTGTTGTAGTAATACTGCGCAATCGTATAGCCAACCGTCTCAGAGTTATCACTAATACGCTTGGTAATCGTTTCTATTTCAGCGATGAGCTTCTGGCGCTCCGCTTCTTTGAGCTGGATTTCGACCTTGAGCTTGTTTTCTTGAACGCGCAAAGCATTAATCTCGTTCTGGATTGACTGAGCTTCGTTCGCAAGCGCGTTGGCCTGCTTTTCGTAGCCGTTCATTTCAGCGCGGAGATTACTAATCTTGGAATTGATATTGACGAGGTCTTGCTGAGTGTAAGCAAAAGCCTTTGGAGCCGGCAAAGAATTTGCCACTAAAAGCGCAGATGCAAGGCAAAGACAGATGATGTTGCGCTTGATTTTCATATTTTTACAATAGCATAAGCGGGACGGTTTTGCAAGCCACCCGCCAGATTGTCTACCTTTCTATTTTGATTATTTTTGCTTGAGATATCTACGAATCGCGAGGAGCGACGAGAGCACGCCAATAAGGATACCCGCGACAAGCAAAGCTGCCACAACGAAGTACCAATACTTGGTCATAATATCGAAGGTTGGCGCGAGCGTAGAGCCGAAGTTGTCTTTCAACGCAAAGACAATACCATAAGAGAGAACGCCGGCAATAATAGCCGCAACGACGCCATAGAATGAAGCTTCAACGACGAATGGGCCAACGATAAACCAGCGACTTGCACCGACGAGGCGCATCATATAAATTTCTTCCTTGCGGTTGAAGATTGCCATACGAATCGTATTGAAGACGACGAGGATAGCGATAATTGCGAAGACACCGGCAGCAATCAAACCGACCATTTCAATGCGATTCATCATTGCAGCAATGCGATCGATTGTTTCGCGGTGACCAGTCGAATAGCTAGGTGGACGAGCATCGAGCATATTCGTAATCGACTCGTCTTTGGCGACGAAATTCTCAAGTTCGCTCGTGTCATTCAAGTTAATCAACTTAATATTGAGCGTCCAAGGCAATTTGTTTGGCGCATCATAGAGATTCTGCTCGTAAACCTTTTTCTCTTCCTCAGACATGCCAGTAACGCTAGCGAGAATCTTCTGGATTGCCTCCTTGTTCGCCTCGTCTGGCGAAGTCTTGGCGACGCTCACGACCGTTTCGAGCTGAGTCATGCGACCAATAATGCGTTCGACTTGCTCTTCGGTTGCGCCCTGCTTGATATAAACAGACATATCGACTTGCTGCTCGATTTTGTTAATGGCCGTGCCCATGGCATGGGTAGCAATAATCGTAGCGGAAAGCACAACTAGAGTCACCGCCATGATTGCAATCGCGGCAACGCTCAACCAAGTATTGCGCACAAAACTCTTGGCGCCATATTTGAGGACGCGCGCATTCGTGCGGAGATGATGACGATGCACCTTAGTAATGCGGCGCAAACGCTCTTTGCTGATCTCTGCAATAGCTTTTTCTTCTTCTTTGGTAGTTTTTCTGCTTGGCATACTAGTGAATAAAAGTCCTTCTCTTTGCTACTGGTTTTGCATCATCGGCAGCTTTGGCGCGACGCATCTGTTCGAGTACGGCCGAGCCGGAAGATTTAGCAGGTTTGAGGGCTGGTTTTGCAACGGTAACTTTTGGCTGCGCTTTTGCGGTAGACTTTGCGGCTTTCATTGCAGCAACTTGAGTAGCGACTGGTGCAGCATGTTTAATAGGTGCTGGTTGCTCGGCTGGCTGTGTGGCCGGCTGGGCATTCGGGACTAGAGCTGGACGAGTAGTCGCTGCGGCTGGTGCGGCTTTTGTAGCTGGACCGCCGAGGGAGCGTTTTTCGATCTTAGTACGAGATGCATCGAGATCGTAATGACCGCCACTAATCTGGTCGCCAATAATCTTGCCGTCGCGAATCGTAACGACGCGCTTCTTGAGCATGTTCACAACCTTTTCGTCATGAGTCGTCACGATAATCGTGGTGCCGAAGTTATTAATCTCTTCGAGCAAATGCATAATTTCCAAAGAATTGTCTGGATCAAGGTTGCCGGTAGGCTCATCGGCGATGAGAATCTTTGGCTGGCGAGCCATGGCACGGGCGATTGCAACACGCTGACGCTGACCGCCGGAAAGCTGGCTTGGGAATTTATCTTCCTTGCCGCTCAAACCCACGAGCTCGAGAACCTTTGGCACGGTGCGCTTAATCTCGGCTGTCGGCACACCAACAATCTCGAGCGTAAAGGCAACGTTTTCATAAACCGTGCGATTTGGGAAAAGTTTGAAATCCTGGAAGACAACACCGAGGCGGCGGCGGATATGCGGGATATGGCGCTTCTTCATGTAATCGTAATCAATACCACCAACGATAATCTTGCCGTAGTTTGGCTTCTCTTCGCGGGTGAGCATTTTAATCAAAGTCGATTTGCCGGCACCGGAAGCACCAACAATAAAAACGAATTCTTTCGGCGCAATATGAAGCGTCACTTCATCGAGCGCCGGGACTTTTTCGTGAGGATAATATTTCGAAACATTGTCCAGGAATATCATATAACTATGATACCATAAGCGCTATTGATTGTCCAAAAAGCTCGTAATAAATCCGTCAATTTTTCCATCCAAAACCGCATCCGCATCATTCTCTTCATACTTCGTACGCGTGTCCTTGACAAGCTTGTATGGATGAAGAACATAATTTCTGATTTGCTGGCCCCAGCTCGCCGATTCGCCAGCGCGGAGCTTATCGACCGACTCGGCATTTTGCTCCTGCATCATTTGCTGCAATTTACCGCGCAAAATCTCCATCGCTTTTTCCTTGTTTTGGAGCTGGCTGCGCTCGTTTTGAATTGCCACGACAATATTGGTCGGCAAGTGCGTAATGCGCACAGCAGAGTTGGTCGTGTTGACCGACTGGCCGCCATGGCCGCCGGAATGGTAAACATCAATGCGCAAATCTTTTGGATCGATTTGAACTTCAGAATCATCTTCAATAATTGGCAAAACTTCGACGAGCGAGAAGGAGGTCTGGCGTAAATGGTCAGCATTAAATGGGCTAAGGCGAACGAGGCGATGCGTACCATGCTCAGACTTGAGCTGACCGTAAACATTCGTGCCTTTGAGTTCAATCACACTAGTTTTGATACCGGCTTCCTCGCCGTCGATGCGGTCAAGAATCGTCGCGGAAACTTTATGTTGCTCCGCCCAACGCAAATACATGCGCTCGAGCATGCCAGACCAATCCATCGCTTCGGTACCGCCGGCGCCAGCCGTGATGCGCAAAATTGCGCCATTGTGATCATATTTGCCAGTAAAGCGTAGTTCCTGGCGCAAGGATTCAAGATTCTGCTCCATCGCGTCGAGCTGCTCGGAAAATTCTTCCGTCAAACTCTCGTCGCCGAGCTGCATTAATTCAGATAAATCATTGATTTGGGTTTTGAGCAAAGTCCACGGGTCGAGCTCGTCGTGGAGCTGCGCAACCTTGGTGGTTTTTTCGCGCGCGACGTCCGGATTATTCCAAATTTCCGGCACCGCAACCTCGTCTTCGAGCTGTTTTAGTTGCTCGAGACGTTCGTCGACTTTGAGTTTTTGCCAAATCGTTTCAAATGCAGCGCGAAGATTTTCCAGACGCTTCTGAAGTTCAAACATGGCTATATTATATCAGACTATTCGCGGGCTTTGACGACCGTAAATTCGCCCTTCTTGTAATCGACTTTGGCGATGTCGCCTTTCTCGAATTTGCCGGCGAGAATATTGTCGGCGAGCAAAGTTTCAACATTGTCTTCAATCGTGCGGCGAAGTGGGCGCGCGCCATTCTTTGGATCATAGCCCTGCGCGATGAGTTGTTTCTTCGCAGACGGCGTAAGCTCGAGGCCAATCGATTTCTTGGACAAACGCTTTTTGAGATCAGCAATCATGTTGTCGAAAATGCGTTCGACATTTTCGTGGCTCAAAGCATTGAAAGTCACAATCGCGTCAAAGCGGTTCACAAGTTCTGGGCGCATGAGTTTACGGAGAGCCTTCATGGCAGCCTCCTCGTTTGCATCGTGCTCAGCCTTTAGAGCCTTTTCGTCGCGCTTAGTTTTGACCGCAAAGCCCATTTCGGATTCGCGATACATATCCTCGGCGCCGAGGTTAGAAGTTAAAATAATGATCGAATTGTTAAACTTCACTTTCGTGCCCTGGCCGTCAGTTAATTCGCCGTCTTCGAGAATTTGGAGCAGGATATTAAAGACGTCTGGATGAGCCTTTTCGATTTCGTCAAACAAGACAACGGAATATGGATGGCGACGGATTTGCTCGGTAAGTTTGCCGCCGTCTTCGTAGCCGACGTAACCGGCTGGCGCGCCAACGAGGCGACTGACATTATGCTTCTCGCCAAATTCGGACATGTCGATTTTAATCAAAGCGTCATCGCCGCCAAATACCTCGCGCGCGATAGTTTTTGCGAGCTCGGTCTTGCCAACGCCAGTTGGACCCATAAAGATAAAGGAGCCGATTGGGCGATGGAGATTTGAAATACCAGAGCGACCACGGCGAATCGCTTTGCTCGTCGCGGAAATCGCAGCGTTTTGGCCGATGATTTCTTTCTGGAGATGCTTTTCGAGATTGAGCAAAAGTTCCTGCTCGGAGCCACGCACGCGGGTGACCGGAATGCCGGTTTTAAGACTGATTGCCGCGGCGAGATTTTCGCTCGTGACGTCAGGGGTTTTATCGACATCCTTGTGCTCTTTTTCGAGCTTTTTAATTTCTTCCTCGACCTGCGCGGCGCGCGTCTTGAACTCAGCTGCTTTTTCGTAATCTTCCGCCTCGGCGGCGTCTTCGATTTTCTTTGTCAGATCTTCGAGCTCGATTTTAAGTTTCTTGTAGGCTGCGCCACCTTTTTTGTCAAAGGCCACGCGCGCAATGGCGCTCGCTTCATCGATTACATCGATAACTTTATCCGGCATAAAGCGATCGGAAATATAACGCTCGGAAAGATTGATTGCTTCTTCCAAAATCTCGTCACTAATCGCAACTTGATGATGCTTTTCGTAATGCTTCTTGATGCCTTTCAAAATGCGGAGCGTGATAGTCGGGCTCGGCTCGTTCACGATGACGGTCTGGAAGCGGCGAGCGAGTGCCTTGTCTTTCTCGATGTTTTTGCGATACTCGTCGAGCGTGGTTGCGCCGATGAGTTTGAGCTGGTTGCGCGCGAGAGCTGGCTTCAAGATATTCGCCGCGTCCATGCTACCCTCGGAGCTACCGGCGCCAGCGAGCAAATGCAACTCGTCAATAAACAGCACAACCGAATCGTCGTTCACGGCTTCGTCAATAATGCCCTTAATACGTTCCTCGAATTCACCGCGGAATTTCGTACCGGCAACAACGGCGCTAAGATCGATTTGAAAAATGCGCTTGCCAATTAAGACACTCGGCACTTCGTTTTTTGCGATGCGTGTCGCAAGACCTTCAACGATGGCGGTTTTACCAACGCCCGCTTCACCAATCAAAACTGGGTTTGACTTCGTGCGGCGGCAAAGAATCGTGACGACACGCTCGATTTCTTGCTCGCGACCAATCACGGTGTCGAGTTTACCCTGGCGGGCTTCTTCGGTGAGTTCGGTGCCATATTTCGTGAGATAGCGGAAAGTTGCGCGCTTACCATTTTTGCGTTTTTCGGCTTCAACTTTGGCTTCTTCGGCCTGCTTTTCAATTAAATCTTCGATATTGTTCGCGACTTTTTCAACATCGACGTCGAGCTGGTTCAAAAGCACGGTCGCGCGGGAATTTGGCTGACGCAAAAGCGAATAAAGGATATGCTCGGTGCCAACAATGTCGAGGCCATTTTCCTTGACGAAATTTAGTGCCATGCGGAGCGTGAGGACGGTCGCCTCGGAAAGCGACATCATTGCCATCGGCGCGGCCGGGACATCAGATGCCGGCTTGTTGAGCGCGCGCTCAATCTGATTAAGATCTACGTCTTCCGCGCTGAGCATTTTTGCGCCAGTCGAAGTGTCTTGCGCCATGATGCCCATCAAAAGATGTTCGGTGCCCATGTAGCCCTGATTGTAGCGTTTGGAATAATAGTCAGCTTTCTGCAACGCAAAGCGCGCATTTTCGCTGAGATGATTCATAATTTCACTAAATTCGTCTACCATAACCCCTATTATAGACAATTAGCACTCGGAATGCAAGAGTGCTAATTCATCATTTTTACCCCTGTTTTCTTGACTTTTTATTAAGTTTATGCTATAATAGACTATTATACGCATTTTTGGGCGAGTACATTAAAATCATGAAAGATTTGGGCTTCCGCCCGTGTACTCGCCTCCATCTATTAAAAGGAGGAAAACTAACATGAGAAAGGCAAAGGAATTCAAAACTATCGCCGACTTAGGATTTAAGAAGGCCGATGGTAATTATTTATTAGAGGCTTTTGGTTCCGTCCAAAGAATTATTTTCGAAGGCCGATACGCAGTGTACTTAGGTAGCGAACAGCACCATTATATCGGAGATGACCGCAAAGACAAGAGTCTGACGCGTATCAAGACCGGGGTACTAAAAGACAGGATAATAGCTAACGATCTCGTTCGTTATGACCTCGGTGAGCTGTTCCGCATTGGGCAATTGTATGAAAGCCTTGGATATCGAGGCTGTACTACATCTTTTACGAATTTTAAGGCGATATTCAATCCTAGCGGCCACGGATTCATCGGGAATCCCTTTGCGGAAGCTAATGAGAATTACGAAAATCTTAATCCGCTGACTCCTGAAGAGTGCGCTAAGTTGAGAATGGCAATTGCAGCTCGTCTAACCCCCGAAGAATGCGCAGTCGTAATGCTCGAGCTTAGCGGCCATCTCGGGATGGCTTTCGACACGTTCGATAGGAAAATTGCTAGCGCCCTCTGCATAAGCGAGGAAGAAGCTCGAAAGATAAAAGATTCGGCAAGGTCAAAGCTGAGGTCTCGCAATCCTCTTCCGCTATTGCCGATTTCCGACGACAGAATTATGCCAAACTTTTCATGACAAAACCCCAGCTTAACCGCTGGGGTTTTATTTTATCTTTGCCAAATCACCGTCGAGCTCAATCGTGCCGAAGGCTTTGAGCTCATCATTAATGAATGGTTGGTCTGGGAGCTTATTTAGGACATAGATTGGTTTTTCGAGCGCGTAAGCATGGCCCATTTCGAGGAAGGTGTTGGCGCCAATATAGTTTTCGATGCCCTTTTTCGTGAAGTTGCAAACCAAAATCGCTTCAGACTCGCGAATCTTCGCAAAGTGCGCACTCATCGCATCGTAGCCACCATCATGTTTTGCGGCGACTGGATCAAAATCCGGCTGTTCAATCGCGCGAATAATAATGCCATGCGGCAAAAGCACTTCGTGGCCGAGCGCGCGCAATTCGTCGGCAACTTTATTGACTTCGTTTGGAAAACTCAAACTACAACAAACACAAATTTTCATTTATTCTCCTAACAATTCCAGGAATTTTTCTTCGTCAATAACTTCGGTGCCGTACTTGGCAGCCTTTTCGAGCTTGGATTTGCCAGTATTATGACCGGCAACGAGGTAGGTTGTTGTTTTTACAACGGAGCTGTGGAATTCTCCGCCGAGCGCGCGAATTTTCTCCGCTGCAGCATCGCGACCCATCGAGTCGAGCGTGCCAGTGACTACAAAGCTCAGGCCATTCAATTTGCCGCCGGAAGTATCCTGATAAACCGGCTCGACGCCGAGTTCTTTGAGTCTGTCTAGCAAAGCAAGATTGTCTTCGTCAGCAAAGAAAGCGAGAATCGATTCGGCGACAATCTTACCAATGCCTGGCATTTCGATTAATTCAGATTCAGTTGCATCACGAAGCGCATCGAAACTCTTGAAGTGTGCCGCGAGATCAATCGCAGTCTGTGTACCAATGTGGCGAATACCAATCGCCGTAATGAATTTCGCGAGTGGCGGATTCTTGCTAGCCTGAATGTTATCTACGAGTTTATGGGCGGAAATTTCTGCAAAACGGTCGAGTGCTTCGACTTGGCCGGCGGTCAAAGTATAAAGGTCCGCAATCGAACCAACGAGACCAGCGTCAATGAGTGCAACGACATTTTTCTCACCAAGACCTTCGATATTGAGTGCAGGCTTCGATGCGTAGTATTCGACGGCGCGCTTGAGTATTTCGCCAGCATTACTACCCTTCACGCGGTAGACCACTTCCCCGGCTGGACGCTCAAATTCAAGCTCTGGATATTGTTCGTGCAAGGCTTCGAGATAATCAAAAGGCTTAGAATCGCTTGGGCGAAGCTCGGTTAAAACGCGGTTGACCTGCGGAATGATATCGCCGGCTTTGTAAATAATCACGGTATCGCCAATGCGAATATCGAGGCGCGCGATTTCGTCGGCATTATGAAGCGAGGCATGACGAACAGTCGAGCCAGCAACTTGCACCGGGTCAAACACGGCCACTGGCGTTGCGGCACCGGTGCGGCCAATCGAAATCACGATATCTTTGACAGTCGTCGCAACTTCCTCGGCTGGGTATTTGAATGCCACTGCCGCGCGCGGAGTCTTGCCGACGATGCCGAGTGCTTGATAAACTTTGCGGTCGTTCACTTTAATCACGGCGCCATCGGTACCGAACGGCAAATCTTGGCGCGTTTCATTGAGGTCGTTAATAAACTTCATCGTGTCGCGCAGATTATTATAAATATGTTGCTGACCAGAAATACGGAAGCCGAGCTTCTGGAGGCGTTCGTAGACCTCGGAATTCTTCGGAAGATTTGGCGCGACCATATCGTAGGCCATAAATTTGAGCGGACGACTAGCGGCAATTTTTGGATCGAGCTGGCGAATCGTGCCAGCAGCAAGGTTGCGAGGGTTTGCGAACTCTGGCTTACCCTTGGCGCGCTGCGCTTCGTTTAATTTCTCAAAATCTGCCTTAAAAATAACAACTTCGCCGCGAACTTCAGTATGCTCTTTTTGGTCAATCGAAAGCGGGACGTTTTCAATTGTGCGAACGTTCATCGTGACATCCTCGCCGACTTTGCCGTCGCCGCGCGTCACGGCCTGCTTCAAAAGACCGTCTTCATAAATGAGCGCCATCGCGAGGCCATCCATCTTGATGTCGACAAAAAGTTCCGGATTAATCGCACCGAGTTTCGCGATGCGGTCAAGCCAGTCGGCCACTTCTTCTTCCGAGAAAACATCGGCCAGCGAAATCATGCGCTCAGCGTGAGCGACTTTTTGAAATTTATCGAGCGCTTGGCCCGCCACGCGCTGCGTTGGCGAATCTGGCGTAATGAGCTCTGGATATTTTTCTTCGAGCTGAGCGAGTTCGTGTTTCAAACTATCCGCCGCCGCCTCGGACATAATTGATTCGTCGAGGACGTGGTAGTGGTAGCGATAATCATTAATCAGCGCGCGCAATTTATCGACGCGCTCGCGGACATCATTCGGGATCATCGAGCATCCTTCGATAGTAGAGATAGATGTACGATGTGAGATAAATTACCGTGAAGGTAGTCATGATTTGAAGCAAGAACGGCACAATTGGCCAGCCTGCGAGCCAGTCAATGTTTTGCTTCAAAACGAGATCGAGCCAGATGAGCGGCAACATAATAATCACCCAAATCACAGCGACAAATAGAATCGAGAATAGTACGCGAATAATAAACTTGGTGCGGCGCCCCTGAATCATGTCGGTCACAGCGTGGACGGCCTGCATTGGATAAATGCCCGGCACTGTCACCGCCACGAGCGACAACAGTGAAACTGGCACGAGATAAGCCGAAAGCAAAATGAGAAGCGAGCCGAGCAGCCAGAAGAGGAAGCAATAAAGTGGCGTGCTCAAGAAGTCAGTTGCGACTGCGGTCGAGTACAGAATCGTAAATAAGAATACCGGAATCAAGTGGACAAACAGCAAAACCATCACTAGCATCACCGAGATGAGCGGCGTTAGCGCGTTGTAAAGACCGTCACGCACAGACGGCTTATTGCCTGCAAGCAAATGGCGCAAATAATAAATCACCACGAGAATTGTAATTGCCGTAAAGAGGAAGGCGAAGACCTGCTGAACCTCACTCATGCCCTTCGTGAGACCGCCGGTTGCTACGGTCGAAATGAGAAGTAAGCCAGATTTTGCCACACGACCAATCTCGCCATACTGCAATAATTCGCTCGTCTCATCGATACTGTCCTGAACGGTCTGATAGGTGTTCTCGTTCATCAAACCAACAAACACCATGTTCAAGAAAACAATAATTAATAGCAAGCCACCAAAGAGTTTCCAGTTTTTGCAAATAATTTTGAGCGTGGTCCAAGCATGCGAAACGAGGCCTGGCGTGCGAAGCGGACGCATATAATCCTCGCGATAGCTGCGCTTGAAAGAATGATGTAATTTCAGACGTGCGCGTTTCTTGTCCCAGATTTTCTCGCGGGTCGCAAGGAATGACTCTTTCATTGTTTTGCGAGGTTTCTTCGTCTTACTTTTTTCCATTTTCGAGCCTTTCTATACGCGCATCCAAAGACGGGTGGGTTGCAAACAATTTACTGATTACGGATTTTTTGAGTGGACCGTCAATGAAAAGCGCCTCGGCCGCAACGTTTTGCTGACGCATTGGGCGATGGTGAGTATCGAGCTTGCGCAAAGCATTAATCATATCGTCATTACTAGTCATACTCGCAGCGCTGGCATCGGCAAGGTATTCACGCTGACGCGAAACGGCGAGACGAATCATCGTCGCAACAATTGGCGCAAGAATAATAGTAAATAATGCAAAGAGCACGCCGACTGGCGAGTTATCCTCTTCGTCGCGATTGTTCCAGAACAACATACGGAGGCCGAGATCGGAAATCATACCAACGACTGCAGCAAGACCAAAGACAATCATGCCGACGCGAATATCATAATTCTTAACGTGCGACATCTCGTGCGCCATCACGGCTTTGAGTTCCTTGTCGTCCATGATTTCAAGCAGACCTGAGGTTGCCGCGACGCAGGAATGGGCCGGATCGCGACCAGTCGCGAAGGCGTTCGGTGCCGGTTCATCCATAATATAAACCTTTGGCATCGGGAGATTGTTTTCGCTCGCGAGTTGCTCGATAATTTTGTAGTAACGTGGATTTTCGGTCTTTTCGATTTGGCGTGCACCGGTGCCCATAAGGGCGATACGGTCAGCAAAGAAATACTGAATAAGGGCATAGGCCGCCGCCACGATTGCAACCGTAATTAAAATGCCCGGACGATTATAAATCCAAGCAAAAATTCCGCCGATAAGCGAAATGAAAGCCACAAAAACAATGATAATCAAAATAGTGTTGCGTTTATTCTGCGCGATTTGCTTGCGCATTGTGGTCGCCATATACATTATTATACCACAGATTGATGCTCGTTTTTACAGGGGTGATTCTTGATTTTTGAGCCATTCTGTGGTATAATTAATAGATACAATATTCGAGGGGGTGTAGACAAATGTATAAAGATTTGTTGTTCATTGCAGCAGTGCGCGAGAATATGGAGCAAGCAGTGGCCAAGGCTACAAAAATGTGCGAGGAGAATGAAATCGACGGAGCCGTTCTGTCATTTCATGTCCTAGACGTGCCTAAGGATAAGGCGGACCGAAACCGCAATCACCGATTCATTCATACCGAATCTAGAATGGTTGGCTTTTGTGCGACTGAAGATTTCGAAAAGCAGTTTCTTCATCACATTAGCGACTATCACAAGATTCTGATTCAGAAAGACCGGCAGATAAGTTTCAGCAATTGGTCTAAGGCAGAAGCGGCCACAAAACGCATCGAGCAAACGCTCGACGAAGATAGGAATATTGATTCTTTCTTCGCAGTTTGGGGTGGCAACACGACCGAATCTAACCAGAAGCTTCTCGATATTCTCGTCGAAAACCTTTAAAAAAGACCCCGCACCGCGGGGCCTTTTTGAAGGATTAAGCTTTGAACGCTATCTTATAGAGCTGCTCAGCGTAGGGCAACTGCTCGTGTTTACGAATTACTTCGCCGGTTGCCTTAATGATTTTGGCGAGATCCTTTTCATATCTCATCCAGAAGAATACAAAAATTTCTACCACAGAATCGTAATTCATCCCTTCGCCAAGGCCTTGGCCGATGTCGATATAGCAAGTTCTTCCAATCGCCAGTTTTTCGACTTTTCCGCCAATCTCGGGACGAATCGGAGCGTAGTAATCGTCGTGCGGGCCGTCATTATGAACCTCGCCGGACCCTCTCTGCTTAAACGAGAACGCCCTGATGTAGTGATCATAATACTGTTCCTTACCGCGACCAAAACGGCGATAAACCGACTCCAGTAAACGAATATCATACAATCCGGGAACCCTAATCTTGCCATCCAAATACATCGACATAAAAGTCTCTGCCTGGATAGCGAGATCTTTCTCGAAATCGTTCAAGCTGTTTACCTCGATTGCTCTTTTTCCTTTCAAGAGAATCACTTCCTTCCTTTTCGTAATGTGCGCCTAAAAGCTTACATTATTATAGCATAATCACTACAAATAGTCAATGGCATGAAGCTTGCATTATTATACCACGGATCGATGCTTGTTTTTACGGGGGTGACTATAAAAAAAGACCCCGCACCGCGGGGTCTTAAATTGTTCTAGGTGTAGTCGCTCGATAAATAGCTATTATAGAGATCTTCGCCATATACAGTAGCTTCAATTTCCTTATCGGTGCTATCGTCATCGCCGAAACACCTATCCCAAACTGCCGATTCGATATACTCCTTGAGTTTTGCGATGGCCTTATCGACATCTTTGCCCTCCACAAGGTAGAAGCATGCCACAATTGACCAAACCGCATCCATAACATAGGATGTTGCATCAGAGTAGCGGGGGATACATATGAGCGTCCTATTCGCAAACAAGGCATCTTCGCGTTCCTTGAGTTCCGGATGTTTTTTGCTAATTCGGATAAAACCATACTCGCCCCAATTATTATGCTCGACATCGCAAAAGTCGTCATAAAGATTGAAGTACACATATTCACCGGGTTTATTATCAAATCTAAAATAAACTGACTTCAATGCGCCCTTGAGTGATGGAGTACTATCGGCCGTTTCCCTGAGTTCAATGGCGAGGTCGCGAAGTTCGTCCACAAATTCGCAAATCTCGCTGCGACGCGCGGCCTTTCTTTCCTCCAGGGCCTTCTCGCTCTCTCTAACCATGTTTCTACGAGACGCAAGCTCCTCCTGGGTCTTATTAAAAAGACCTTCGAGCTCCAACCTTCCTGCTTTGTCCAAACAAATCACCTCTTTTCTTTTCGTAATGTGCAGTCCTAAAACTGTCCTAATTATATAATAATTATTCTATTTGTCAAAGCATGAGCATGAAAAACCGGCCCTACGCGGGCCGGATTATCTGTTTTAGGACTACTGCTTTAAATATAAGCCATAAAGTACGTCATTAATGATGGTGCCGCTATTCAGTTCTGTTCTTCCGGCAAAAATCTTCATCATCTCGTCAATCGACTGCTTCATGTCGTTGTTTTGACGATAAAAATAACAGAAAACGTAAACGAAGAGATTTTCATCGCAATAACCGCTAACTTCTATTACCTTGCCTTCGCCAATGATTGCCTTAACGAGCGCCTCATAGTTGGGGTCGCCCTCAACGACATAAGATATCGGTTTATACTGGCCCCATAAGCCGGTGTCATTATCGGGTGAACCGTCCTTGTATCTAAAATAGAAAGCGGGGTAGTATTTATGAACGACATTATTGTCGCTTCTAGAGCTTTTCCATTTCTCAACTCTCTTCACGAAGATAGTGCTCAATTCGCCGAGTTCCCGTCCGCCATCTACATTCAACACTTCGCCCATGAAACGTTCCGAATAACTAATAAGATCCTCGCGAAATTTACTGATACTTTCGTTGCGTTGCTTGTTTATTATCTTATTTTCCTGCTTTTTTGCAGCAACTTGCTCCTCGAGCTTCGCGAGCTCAGCATCACTATTCTTGCACTGCTCCTCGATAGCAATAGCATCTTTATTGTCTAACAAACAAATCACCTCATTTCTCTTCAAGCGAATTATCTGCAAGAGCGATGGCATACAGGTCGCCCTTATACGCCAAACTTCCCTCATGACTGCATTTTTCTATCGAATAGTCAGGATTTTTTGCTGAGTTTTCGATAAAATCCCTAAACAATTCGGTAGCCAACACGGCATCTCCCCCGGTTTGGCGATAGAAGAAAGCCATAATTTTGTTCTTATCGTAGATAAGGTTATCCCAGGAGTGGCTGCGTAGATATGGAAAGCATACGAGAATGCGCTCCGCATAAAGAGACAGCTCGCACTCCTTCAATTTCGGATAATCTTTGCTAATAACAACAAAGTTACTACCGTCATATTTCCAGTCTCTATCCTTCAGAATTGACTCTGCCGGAGTTAAAAAGTCGAGATAACGCCAATACCAAGCCTGCGACACAAACGTATCAGCGTCCGCCCACTTGATTATTACGTTACCCAACGCTTCTGTTACGGCAGGATCCTTCGTCATCTTGTCTTTAAAAACGCGATTGAAGTATGCCTCCAGTTCGCGCCAAAATGTCTCGATCGAACTCCTCCGTTTGATCTCGAGCTTCTCGAAGGCGTTTTCCCTTTCGCGGAGCTCCTCGGCTGCGGAACTGACCTGCGCTGCGGCAGAATTATAATCTGCCTCAAGTTTTCTTGCTGCTGCTAAATCCAAACAAATCACCTCATTTCTTTTTGTAAATGTGCGGTCCTAAAACAATGAGATTATTATACCATAATCTGCATCACTCGTCAAAACACGGGCATGAAAAACCGGCCCGAAGGCCGGTGTAGTTTTTAGGACAAGTTATAAAGGTACTTAGCGACTTGTTCGTCAAAGCCAAAGTCGCAGTATGACTTCAATTTCTTGTTCGTCTCGAGGATTTCTTTAAGCTTACTAATTGCACGAGTAGCATCATGATCCTGACGATAGAAATACGCAAAGATAAGCATCAATGCTTCATCAAGGTTCATATGAGACCCGTCGTCATAGACGAACCCATCTCCAAGATCAATGAGGGTTCCACTACCAACAATAGTCGACTCCATGCGGTTAAAAAGACTGCGGCTGGCCGTTTTGATCTCCGCGCACTCTACAATTTCATTCTGACACATGCCAGAGGCAACAACCATCTTGAAACAAAAAGCCTTCTCATATACGGCGTGGCTCCATTTTTCGTCGTCGCAAACGTCACGCTTCAAGATTACCTTGTTGAGACCGCTAATCCTCGTCTCTTTGCGCAGACAAGCTCGCATAATTTCCTCAGCGCAATCTTCTAGTTCGCTCCAGAACTCCGAAAACTTTTCTTCCTCTTTCTGCTTAAGTTTTCGAACGGTCCCCTGTTTTTCCTTGAGCTCCTGTACTGCTTGCTCAAGTTCTGCATTCTTTTTGGCCAATCAGACCACCTCCTTTTTGTAAATGTACGGTCCTAAAACTATCCTAATTATATAATAATTGTTAGTTTTGTCAAAGCATGAGCATGAAAAACCGGCCCGAAGGCCGGTGTAGTTTTTAGGAAGCCGGCTTCAGCGAGATTCTGTACAGCTCTTCGTCAACCTTAACTGACCAATACTTCTCTGCGACAACCAGTATTTCCATAAACTCTTTCGTACCGAGCGCGGCTTTTTCAAATGAGCCGTCGCGCCGATAATAGAAGGCGAATACTTTAATCGTTTCACTCCACAGCACATGCAGGGATTCTTCGTTGACGAGTTCGAGATCAATGACAACCTTGCCGTCGACGAGCCCCTTCTCTAATCGTTCGAAGTCCGGATCGTCTTGCCAGATATACGACTGGCAAGCAGCGTGTTTCCAGTCCTTCTGTAGTATCTCGAAATAACGAGAAACGGGCGAATAGGCGTAAAACTTCAATTTCCTACAGCCAAAATAGTAATCGTTCGGCTTGATTTCTACGACCTGCCGGACGACAAGCTTGCTGAGGAGTTCTTTAAATTCTTCGCCTTTATTAGTGCGAAAATCTACAATATAATCTCCCAAATCACTGCGGAATTCACTGAACCGAATCTCGCGCGCGTAGGCATACATGCGTCGCTTTGCGTAATTTTCGTCCTCATTTGCTCCAGGCTTGTCTAATTCTTTTCTGAGCCTTACGCACTCTTTTTCAATCTCGACTGCGCTCATGTTTCGGATTTTTTTGAATTCTTCGAACATCTTTCGTCACCTTCTTTCGTTTGTAATGTGCATACTAAAACTACTTCAAATTATAAAGAATTATTGGTTTTGGCCAAGCATAAGCGAGAAAAAACCGGCCCATAGGCCGGTGCGGTTTTAGATCTCCCTATTAATGAGGTTGTCGAAGACTTCTTCGTACTCTGGCGGCGGTTTACCAAATTCTTCCACGTAGCGATCATACAGAAATTGCTGATAGTTTTTGAGGTGGATCGGCAGCCGATAATACCATAGAGTCTCTAGCAGCTCTTCTGGGTCTGTCGGGTGATTAATGTCCCCCATAGCCATCACCTTCTTTCTTTTGAAAAGTACTACCTAAAACTAATTCTTTTATAACATTTTGCGCGCCGATATTGAAGGTTGAGCTGGGAAAATTTTGGGCGCAAAAACCGGCCTCCGTTTGGGGGCCGGTGTTAGTTTCAGGTTTAATTGATTTCACTCACCATCTTTAAACAAAGCATCCAGAAAGTAATTGTAGTCGTTGATATCGTCAGGATCCCTGAGTGACTCAACGAGCTTCTTTGTGTCTTCGATGGCCTGTTTGATACTGCCTGACCGCTCGTAAAAATACGCGAGAATCATCGTGAGGTTGTTCTGGAAACGGTCCTTGTAATACGTGCTGGGCCGGAGTTTTATTACTACTCCGTCGCCAGTTAATTTGCGTTCCTTTTCATCAAACGAAGGACTTAAGCCGCAGTTACTACCAATAGTTTCTCCTACCGCATTATAGTAACGGCGCTTTTTCTTATCCCATTTTATGACGAAGGCGCGCCGATAAATACGGGCGCTTTTACATGGGTAAATATGCCATTCCCCTATAAAGACTGAGTCCAGCAATGCTAGCTCCGGATCATGGTTTACGTACCTCTTCAGCAAAACCTGCGTGCGTTCCTTTAGTGATTCCATCAATTCGGCTCTCTGAGTCGGCTTTTTCTTTTCCAGCTCAGCAATAGTAGCCAGTTCCTGTAAAATTTCTTGACTGAGATTTTTGACAACATTTGCTTTTGCCAATTTAATCACCTCATTTCTTTGCAAAGTGCGTCCTAAAACTGTGTATATTTTACCATATTTCTCTATTATTGTCAAAGAATTCTAGCCAATGAAAAACCGGCCCTACGCGGGCCGGTATTGTTTTAGGTGGATTCTGCGTCGCCAAGGCAGAAAAGATATTCGGTCAAGGATTCGTAATAACCATCCTCGGCCAGATACGCATTCTGCTCGATAACATCTTTTGCCTTATTGATTGCATCTATTAGATCGAGCTCCCAATGATAGTAGAAAAAGGCAATCGAGCGCAAAAGCTCGCCTTCCCAGCTTCGCGCATTTCGTCCGCCACGGTGCCTGGGGTACTTAATTATAGCGCTCCCCTTCGCGAAAGTCGCGTCAAACTCTTTTAGCAGTTCTTCATACGACCTTTCGACTGTAGCGACAGGAATTGAACTAATAAACTCCTTGCCAGACGATGAAAGATCTGCAAAGGGATAGACATAACGATATTTAGAGCCATCCTCTAGATATCTAATTACGATACCGCTCATCACCGCAAGAGTTCGCGGTTTTGTTCCACACTCAGCCAGAAGCGCTTCGGTGCAATTTCGTAGATCATCTTTAAAAACATCTAGTTCTTTCCTGTACGTTTCTCTAACTTTCTCAAAGACGTCTTCCTTTTGCGCCAACACATCCTTTGCGTTATCGCGCTCTGTTCTGCTTGTCGACAATTCCTTAATAATGTCCGATTTTGCTGTGCCCATTATGGTCACCACCTTTCTTTGTAATGTGCAGTCCTAAAACTATCTTATAATTATAGCATAAATGCCCCAAAAAGTCAATTTTGGGCACAAAAATAACCCCTGGTCGGGGTATAAAAAAATGGTGCGGGTTAAGAGACTCTAACTCTCGACCTCTTCCTTGGCAAGGAAGCGCTCTAAACAACTGAGCTAAACCCGCAACTGCATTAGATTATATCACAGCCGCGGGCGAAATGCTAGCCCTTTCGGATTTTTTCGACAAACAGCGCCAAGATTAGGGCGGCGAGATTGACGAGCACCACCGTCGCACCAGTTGGCGCGGCGCAGAAATACGACAAAACCAAACCGGTCACGAAGGCGACGGCAGAGATAATAACCGAAGCCGCCACGACACCCTTGAAAGTTTTAGCGCAGCGCATTGCGGTAAGGGTCGGAAAAATGATGAGGCTCGAGATTAAAAGCGAGCCAAGCAGACGCATACCGAGTACAATCACGACCGAGCAAATTGCCGCAAAAATTGCATCATAAAGACCAGTCTTGACGCCGACCGAACGCGCGAATTCTTCGTCAAAAGTAATCGCAAAAATGCGATGATAAGCAAAGAAATATAGAATCACGACAATTGCAGCAAGACCGGCACTAAGCCAGACGTCTAACCAGCTAACAGAGAGAATGCTACCGAAAAGATAACTATTGAGATCAATGTTTACACCTTTTGTGACAGAAATCGCGAAGGTACCGAGCGCCAAGCTCGAGGCCGACAATACCGCAATCGCCGCGTCGCCGTGAATCTTGCGATTACGACTCAAACGCAAGACAAAGAAGCTCGCTAAAATCACAATTGGGAGCGCGAAATACAGAGGCGCAAAGCCAAAAACGGCCGCAAGCGCAAAGGCTGAGAATGCAGTATGGCTAAGGCCGTCGCCAATCATCGAGTTCTTGCGCAAAACGAGTGAAACACCGACGAGCGCCGCACAAATTGCGACAAATAGACCAACAAGCAAGGCGCGCTGCATGAATGGGTACTGGAACATTTCGAAAATCATTTGTAGGCCTCCAAATATTTCTGCGTATCTTCAAGCGTTACGCTACCCTCTTTGAGCGCCAAAACTTTATTGCCAATCAAATCATCCGCATCAAGATCGTGCGTAATCATAATAATCGTAAGGCCATGCTCCCGATTGAGCTTCGCGAGCGCCGCATAAAAACTCTTGCGCGACTTGTAGTCGAGATTATTTGACGGCTCATCGAGAATTAGGAGCTTTCGCGTCGCCGAAAGTGAGCGCGCAAGCAAAACCTTTTGCTTTTGACCGCCAGACAAATCTACAAAACTCTTCTTTGCGAGCGAGTCGATGCCGAGCTTTTTGAGACTCTCATGGACATGTTTGTGCTCGCCATGGCAATAAAATGGGCGCATTTTCATATGGCCAAGGCAGCCAGTCAGCACAATTTCCTCGACCGTAGCCGGAAAAGTTGCGTCGACTCTGGTTTCCTGCGGCAAATAGCCGATTTGAGTGCGATCGAGGCCATCGCCGTAAATAATCTCGCCTTTTTGCGGTTTGATTAGCCCGAGAATGCCGCGCACGAGCGTCGATTTGCCAGAGCCATTTGTGCCAACTATACAGACAAAATCGCCGCTTTCGATGGAAAAATTCGCATCATTAATGACGACATTATCGCCGTAGCCGAGGCGGACTTTTTTGAGCGTTAAAAGCGCCATTATTTCAAGGCCTCGCTGAGCGCAAAATAGTTATCTTCTAACATGTCGACATACCTCTTACCCGAAGCCTGATCTTCGGCGGTAATATTGTGTCCAGATTTGAGCACGCGTACCTGAGCGCCAGTCGCTTCGGCAACCGTCCGCGCGAGTCTACCGTCGCTAGACTCTGTTTTAAAGATAATCGTGGTGCCGGTTTCTTCTGCGCGGTGCATCAAGTTTGCCACCGTGGCCGCACTCGGCTCAGTCTGCTCGGAGCAACCTGGGAAGGCAGCATAATAATCGAGACCATACTCGTCGACAAAGTAGCGGAACGGGAAACGATCGGCGACAATGATTGTCTTGCGCTTTGCGTTTTGAGCAAGTGTAGCGAAGCGCTTGTCGAGGTCTTCGAGGTGGTCGGTATACCTCTTTGCGTTTATTTCCAAAGTCTTCGCGTCCGCATAATTCATGGCCGTGAGTTTGTCGCGAATCGCATTCACGAGACGCACGGCGTTTTTCGGACTAGTCCAGATATGCTCATCATACTCGTCTTCTTCGCCCTCTTCCTCTTCGGCTTCCATACCCTCTTTGAGCTCCTCTTTTTTAGGCTCCACAAAATCCATCAGGCGAAGAGTCTTGTCGGCCGAAATTTCATTATCCTTAATCAAGCGCTCAACCCAACTCTCAGATTCGCCACCGATATAGATAAAGAGCTTGGCTTTTTGAATCGTAATAATATCCTGCGGAGTCGGCTCGTAATCGTGCATATCGGCATTAGGAGGCAAAAGAGGCAAAACGGCGGTCGCTTCACCCGTGACGGCAGTAGCAAAATCCGTGCCGATAAAGGAGGACGAAATAATCGTGCCACGCTCTTTGGCTGGTTTTGGCCAGAAGAAAATCGTCGCGAGCACAACCGCTGCCGCGGCGAGAAGAATATAAGCAATATGTTTAGTTTTCATTTATGCACCTCTCACAAGTTCCGTTAATAATAATTTGTTTTTCGTCTGCCTGGAAGCCATGCTCGTCGCGCACGTGATCCGTAAGCTGTCTAACCAAATGGCAATCCGCATGTTTGAGGCGTCCGCAGTGCTGACACTTTAAATAACAGTGGCCGAGATGGTTGCAGTCGGCAAGATACTGATAACGCACCGCACCGTCCGCCGAGACATTCTTGCGTAGCTTCCCCGCTTCGGTCAGTTCGTCGACCACCCGATAAATCGTGGTAAGGCCGAGATCTTCACCGCGGCGAATCAGCTCGTTATAGATATCTTTGACGGCAAATTCCTGACTTTGCTCAGAGATGAGCTCGGTGATGGAATTCTTTTGGCGTGTGTTATATGTCATATTTTTATTATAGTGCATTTATTCGAATTTGAAAACGGTTTTCATTTTCAAAACACAAAAAAGACCTCCGCCGAGGAGGTCTTTTGTGAAACTATTGGTTGAGTTCCTGCTTCGCCTTCTTCGAAAGGATGAAGTAAGGAATCCAGATACCAGCCTGGATAACAGAGATTACGAGGCTAACGACGAGCGTGCCAGTAATATTAACGTTAGTCTTTGCAGCCCATGGGCCAAGAACGGCGTTTGCGATTGCAAAGTCAATAATGTTCCAAGCCAAAACAGCCGATTCGAATGCGATAACATATGGAATCGCGATCTTCTTGCGCTTAGAAACCAAAACGACAGCTAAGATAGCGAGAGCAACAAAGATGAAGCCAACGATGATCTCGGCGATAAGTGGTGGCGTAACATCCTTACAGAAAGCCTTCAAGAGAATGCTTGCTTTGCCGCAAGTTCCGAGCATGTCGAAGTTGTTGCGGAAGAGATTAATTACCGTCCAGGCTGCACCAAGAGAGGTGAGACCGACGAAGGCACCAAGCCAACCGGTTAGTTTTTCATTTTTCTTATCAGCTTTCGCTGGGGCTGGAGTTTTGTCCATTTATAATTCCCTTTGATAAAAATTAATGCGGTAGGAACACCGCTTGATATTATTGGTGCCCGAGATGAGACTCGAACTCATAATCCGGTAAAGGAAGCGGATTTTAAGTCCGCCGCGTATACCAATTCCGCCACTTGGGCTTCTAAAAAATGGAGGTGCGTACCAGAGTTGCACTGGTCTACGAGGTTTTGCAGACCTCTGCGTAACTGCTCCGCCAACGCACCATGGCTATATTTTAACATACCCCGAGGCAAAAAAATAAGCCCCTTTCGCATGAGACTCATTTAAATTGTCCGGCAAGACTCTCAACGCCTTGTCCGACAAACACCTCTTGCTTATTATTTTATGCGCAAGCGTTATTTTCGTCAACATTGACTTTTTTGGTTTTCATTGTATTATATTTACCCATCACAACAGGGGTGGAGACGCCAAAATCTATTTACTTTTTTCGAAAACATTGTGAAATAATTATATGGTTGGGAGTAGAAAAAACGCCCCCGATACGCTAAAATAGAATTAATTAAGGAGGTTTATGGGAGAACAAGAAGGTTTAAAATTTTATCGCTGCAATACCTGCGGTAACCTTTTTATGGTGATGATTGATCCGGACGTCCGTCCAACTTGCTGCGGCACTGGTATGGAAATCTTGGATTGCGTCCATGGCACTGAAGGTAGCGAAAAACATGCCCCAATCATTGATATTAATCAGAATGATACGACCGTTCAGGTCGGCTTACAGCTTCACGCGATGGCTCCTGAGCATCGCATTGAGTGGGTCGCCCTCACTGATGGCGCCCGTGTCGAGATTCAGAAGCTCGGTCTCACTACTCCGCCAGTTGTGAAGTTTTCAAAGATGTCCGAGGACGGCAAAGTTCGCGCTTACGCGTTCTGTAATATTCACGGGCTATGGCAATCCGAAAAATAGCCGAGACGGTCGCTGACCGCACAAAATTCGCACTCCTCAGCCTTGCGGAGCTCGCTAAGCAGCCGCGCTATCTCATTGTCGGGATTTTAGCTTTCCTCGTTTTTCTCTACCTCCTCACCTTCTTCCGTGATGGCGGTTCAAACTGGCAGCTAATCTGGTCCGGCCTGCCGCTCGGCGACAAGCTCGGCGTGCTCGGGAGGGTCTGGCGCGACATTCTCGATAATTTCACTTCGCTTTACGGCATCAGTATCATCTTTATGTCGCTGTTCCAGGGTACGATTATTATGCAGCTCGTTTTTACCTGGAAGAACCGCGAACGCGACAAAGCAATTGATGGTGCGAGCACCGGCACAATCGCCGCGATTCTCGGGTTTATCACGCTAGGCTGTCCGAGTTGTGGCGTCGGCCTACTTTCCGCCCTACTTTCCGCCATCGCTGGCACCGGCGCAGCCGTACTCGCCGAACAAATCGGGCTCATCCTTATTATTCTTGCCTTTATCCTGATGGTTTATACGATTATTCGTCTAGGCTACATCGACTACATCATTATTGGCAGTAAAAAAGCAAAGGAGACGCATGCAAAAAGCAATTAGAATCGGAGCCTTGGTGGCAGCAGTGGGATTCTTGGTTGCATTAATGGTTCTAAATTCTGGCAAAAACAACGACATGAACACCTGGAATGCCGCCATGACAAAGGGCGATCCTAAGATCGCGCAACACCACTACATCATGTATACCGACATTTTCTGCCCGTACTGCGACAAGTTCTCGCACGCTGTCAGCACCCACCTCGCAGAATTCGACAAAGATTACATTGAGGACAAGAAAATCCTCTTTGAAATCCGCGTGACCGATATGAATTACGAGAACGGCCACTCAAACAATAGCCGCCCGGCCGGCCTCGCCGCTTATTGCGCCGCCAAGCAAAACAATTTCTGGGATTATTACTATAATCTCATCAACAAGCTCTACGACGACTACCATTCCAAGGGCATCGGCGCCGAACGCGACAGCCCGCGCCACATTCCAAACTTGGAGCTCAGTTACTTCTATGAGGCCGCCGACGGCACCAAGCTCGATAAAGATCAGTTCGTTCAGTGCGTCGAAAAAGAAGAAACCGCGAAGGAGCTCGACAACAACACGCGCCGCGCCTACAATACCGCCCAGGGTTTGCCGTATTTCGTCTTCGACAAGTACACCGTCTCCGGCATGGCCGGCACCTGGAACGCCGACAACGACTGGGAGCAAGTCAAGCTCATGCTTAATGCAGGTCTCGTCACAAAATAGTATAATAATTAAAAAGGAGTTTTATGGATACACTAGAAATTTTAGGGGCATTTGTCGGGGTATTTTTCCTCGTATTAATCTTTTTGATTTTGCCGGGCTGCCGCGTCGTGCGCCAGTTTGAGCGCGGCGTCATCTTTACGCTTGGTAAATTTAGCGGCATCAAGAATCCAGGCCTTCGCCTCATCGTGCCATACTTCCAGACAATGCAGCGCGTCGACGTCCGTTCGACACCAATTGACGTGCCAAAGCAGGAAGTGATTACCAAGGATAACGTCACGGTCGGTGTCGATGCAATTGTTTATTTCCGCGTACTTGATCCAGCCAAAGCGCTGCTTGAGACGACGAATTACATCTACGCGACGACCAACTTCGCTCAAGCAGCTCTTCGCGATATTACCGGTAACTTCGAGCTCGATGAGCTTCTTTCTAAGCGCGACGAGATTTCCGCTCAGATTAAGGAAATCGTCGACAAGGAAACCGATAAGTGGGGTATCGACATCGAGAACGTGAAGCTCCAGAACATCGAGCTTCCAGGCGACATGAAGCGCGCCATGGCCAAGCAGGCCGAGGCGGAGCGCGAACGCCGCGCTGCCATCATTGTGGCAGAAGGTGAAAAATCTGCCGCAAAGAGCGTGGCCGACGCTGCATCCTTGCTTGCTCGCACGCCAGGTGGTATTCAAATTCGTACTCTTCAGACGCTCGAGAAAATTTCGTCCGATCCTTCCCAGAAGACGGTCATCGTTTTGCCAAACGAGCTCAAAAATATCTTGAAGTAAACCACGAAAAAAGACCCTCGCTTACACGGGGGTCTTTTTGATGAAAAGGAAACTATCCCTCTCCGACGCCTGTCTGATTCTGGCGTAGATGGAGCGGAGTGATGGCGGTCTTTGCCGCCTGCTCGGTGGTGGGGGTTTCGTGATTCTGCTCCGACTCTTCTACGGGCTCCGGAGTATCCTTTTCGTGTACCGTACCATCTGTATCGATGACGATGTGGAATGCTTTGCCGTTAGAAATGGCGGGCTTCTTAACAGCATGGGGCGCTTCAACGAAAGTGAAGGCCTGTGCTTCATCTTTGGGTTCCTCAGGTTCGGGCACCTCAAAGATCAACCCATTCAACGGGAGAGGCTCGGGCTTAAGCTCCGGGCGTTCAGCACGTGAGCCAGGTCTGACCAAGGGAATGCTCGGCTCATACTTGGCTAAAGCTGCGCGCAGAGTTTCGTTTTCCGCTAAAACCTCATTGCGTTCCGCTATGGCTTTATCGCGCTCATCTTCGAGCGCTTGCCACTCTCTGTTTCTCTGGCAGAGATAGCCGTATTCGTCCGATACGTGTTTCCTTCTCTTAAAAAATCTACTGAAAAAGGACATAGGACACCTCCTACAATGTATTTTTGACACAAAAGTCAAATATATCTACATTATACCACAGATTGGCCAAAAAGTCAATAATTACCCCTGATAGTTTGTGGTATTATAAGAGTATGGCTAGACATCTGACTTTAATGATTTTAAAACGCGACAACAAGACTTGCCTAGGGGTCAAGAAGCGTGGTTTTGGTGCCGGAAAACTGGTTGAGCCGGGCGGCAAAGTCGAACCGGGCGAAACACCAAAGGCGGCCGCGATCCGCGAGGCCGAAGAAGAAGTCGGCGTCAAAATACATAGCGCGCACAAAGTTGGTACGATTATTTTTCGCAATCTCTACTATAAGGGTGAGCCAGAAACTGCTATTACACATGTCTATATGAGCGAAGATTTCGACGGCGAGCCTGCAGAATCAGATGAGTTGGTGCCGGGCTGGTACGATATTAATTCCCTGCCTTACAACAAAATGTGGGGCGACGACGAGCACTGGATGCCAGAAGTCTTCCGCGGCAAGGTCGTTGATGCCTATTTCAATTTCAATGAACATGATGTATTTACGGATTTCCATATCGATATCGTGCCGGACGAATGTATTGCGCGTTTTCGCGACAAAGATTTTGGTTTGCCAGAGGACGGCGACGAGGAGACTTTCGTCACGCGCTCTGGAAGTCGAGCGGTTCTTATCGACAAAGATTACCGCGTAGCGTTAATGAATGCGAAGAATCGCGGCTACTATAAGTTGCCTGGCGGTGGCATCGACGAAGGCGAGTTAATCTCCGAGGCGTTGCACCGCGAAGTCATCGAAGAGGCGGGTTGGAAAATCGAACCACTCGCGACACTCGGCTACACTCACGAAACGCGCCACAAGTTTGAACAGTTCAATATTGCCTACGCATTCCTCGCGCGTGCGACCGAATTCGTCGGCAACAAACTCGAGGAAGACGAAGCCGAGGATGGCTTTGAGCTCGAATGGTTTGATTCGATTGATGATGCAATCGCCGCGGTCGAAAAAGTCGACACAACAAATATGGTTTATCAGGCAAAATTCTTCACCGCCCGCGAGCTCGCGATTTTGCGTGCCGCCCGCAAAGTATTAAAGGAGCAATATGGACAATAGAATCCCGCTCGCCGAGCGGATGCGACCGAAGTCGCTCGATGAGGTGGTGGGTCAAGAAGACATTATTGGTGATGGTAAGATTTTGACCGAAATCGTGCGCAAGCAAGAGCCGGTGAACATCATTTTCTGGGGCCCGCCAGGAACCGGAAAAACAACGCTCGCACGTATTATCGCGAACGAATTTAAGGCGGATTTCGTCGAGATTTCCGCAGTGACGGCCGGCAAAAAAGACGTCGAAAAAGTCGTCGAAGCCGCGAAGCGCAACTGGAATCTCAAGCAACGCACCGTGCTGTTCGTGGACGAAATTCACCGCTTCAACAAGGCGCAGCAAGATGCCTTTTTGCCACACGTCGAATCCGGTCTAATTACTCTCATTGGCGCGACAACCGAGAATCCGAGCTTCGAGGTGATTTCCCCGCTGCTTTCTCGCAGCCGCGTTGTGATCGTGAAGCATCTTAGTAAAGACGATATTATTACGGTTCTCAAGCGCGCGATTAGGGCCGAGAAGGCCACAAAGCGAGTCTCTGCTGCAGCGATCGATTATCTCGCCGAGCTTTCTGGTGGCGATGCCCGCTCGGCGCTCGGTGACCTCGAGCTCGCACTTAGTCTCTCACAAAAAGTCGGCGTCGAGCAAGTACTCGAAGCGGCCGGTCGCAAAGTGCCGGGCTACGACAAAAAAGGCGACAATCATTACGACAATATTTCCGCGTTTATCAAGTCAATGCGTGGTGGCGATGCCGATGCGGCGCTCTACTATCTCGCGCGCATGCTTGGTGCTGGCGAGGATCCGAAGTTCGTCGCGCGCCGCATGGTGATTTTTGCTTCCGAGGATATCGGGCTAGCCGGCAACGGCGCACTCGATCTCGCACTCAATGCTTTCATGGCGGTTGAGCGAATTGGTATGCCAGAAAGCGGTCTGATTCTCGCGCATGTTGTGACAGCCTTAGCCAAGGCAAAGAAGTCACGCGAGACGACCGATGCTTGGTATAAGGCGCAGGATTTGGCGCGTCGCACGATGGGTTTGCCGGTGCCGATTTGGCTCCGCAATGCCCCGACGAAACTCATGAAAGATCTCGGCTTTGGCGAAGGCCAAAAATGGGAAGCCGGCTTCAAACTCGACAAAAACTACCTGCCGGACGAAATTAAAGACGAAAAGATTCTATAGCTCAAATCCGACCAACAAAAACCAGCCCCGAAGGGCTGGAGTTTGGGTGTTTTATTTTGCTACGCAGCGCACCAAATGGAGATCGCGTTTCGATAGACCCGTCATGCTAGGGCTAAACTCCCTAGTCAGATAGCCATAGTCACTACGATAATTTCTTATTCCATAATACGCCATAGAGTAATCCGAACTATTGCCGCTAGTCCTAGACCAGTAATTACCCTGACGATTACGCGAATAGGTTCCAGTATCGCCGGCACGACCAGCAACCGTGAAGTTAACTGGGAACCTGAACTCTTGCAGGCCTCTGTTCGGTTCCGGTCTACTATATTGACCGACAGGGAAGCCGTTGCCACCGAGCGCCGAGTCTAGCACTGTAATGTCGCCTGTATACCAGTTAGAACCATTATTCGAGATGGATGGCAATTGCCAGCCGGCAGGACAGATATCACCCGTAACGTTCGTATATCCACCGGTACTATATGTGCCATTCCCAGCCGTCGCAACATGCCAGTTATAATAAATGCCGGAAGAGAGCCATTTAGCATTATTTTCCGTAGGAGAAACCGTTGCGCCAGTCATGCCAGACGTTTCTACCGAATATGTATTAATACAAGATGCATTATAGTCATCTGTACAAGTAGACACTGAGGAGCTAGTACGATTCTTGGCTAGGTTAGTGAATGCCGTGGTCGGATTATTAGTATTCGTATTATCAAGAGTCTTACCGGCGGGATCGAGACGAAGGTTTTCAATCATCCACCATTTACCGTCTGCTAGCTTGGCGACAGCATAAGGTTGCCCGTCGCGAGTATCTTCTAATGCAGTAATAGTCTTGCCCGGATTCGTAATCTCGAAGGCTGACGCATTGAAGGTTTGCAGCGTATAGGCGGTTTCTTTTGGCACCCAAATTGCATACAAGACTATTTCTCCGTCATTCGTTGCTCTACTTACGAGGTCGCCTTCGAAGAACAAGATTTCGTTTGGACCATAGATAACGGAACTGCCGTTTGGCTGCGCGTTTTTATCGATGCTCCAGCCGATATAGCCGTAATTAGTGCGTAGATAATTTGGAGCGTACAAACTCGTTTCGTCTCCCGCATAGCCATCGTTGCTCACCATGGTCATATCGCCTTCACTGCTGCCGTTTCCGTCATAGGTGAGGTGATACTTTTGCGTCCAAACCGCGTACACGGTCTTAGTTTCACCATTATCGCCCGGCAAGTGAGCAAGCACTTCGTCGTAAGTCTCATACGTAGGCTCTTTTGCGTTAGGATCCTCAGACCACCCCTCAAGCCTATAATTACCGCTCGCTAAATCCATATATTCCCCCGAGAGTGTCGTGCGATCACAGAAGGACTTGTCCCAGGTAATCTCGTTACCATCTGCATCGTAGCCAATAATGGTTGCATAGAAACCATAGCCATTCAGACCTTCATCGGTATAGAAAGCAAAGGTTGCCGTATCGCCTGGTATTTCGACGGTTCTAGTAGTAAAGCTATTGACCCAGCCGGAATATACCTGAACGTAGCCCGTCAAAGAGTCGGTCACCTCACCGTCATAGACGCCGCTGAAGACATAAAGCGGATCGCTGCCAGATTCTGTTCCAAATTTAACGGTCGCAACAAGCTTGGAAGCTCCACTAATCGAAACAACATCCTTCGTGCGGAGGAAAGAATCGTATATCTGGAGTTTTTCACCATTTTTATCCAAGTTGCTAGAGCGCACCGTCTTCGTAATCGGAACTGGCTCGGTATGGCAGCTACTATCCAGCTTAATCGTATTGCGTTCAGAATTGGTGTCGCCCATTTTGCGACCGTTGCCCATCATGTGGAGAGTGAGGTTTGGTCTTTCCCACTTCGCATAGAGAGTAACTGCGCCGTTATTCTCGGAAGTAAGATTGCTAACCTCTGCGCCATTTTCATAGACGACGTCGCCAGTCGGAGTAGTAGCCCAGCCAACAAAGTTATAGCCGGCCCATTCAAAGGCATTGCTCGTCAAAGTAATTGGCGTGCCATACGTAGCATTCAGCGAATTCATTTCGCCGGTTGCAGCGGTCTCGTTTTTATCAAAAACGATCGAATAGCGATTGGCGGTCGTCACGGCAATAATCTTTATATCTTCGGTAATCGGAGCGGTAGGATTAATCTCGTTGCCATCCTCATCCTCCCAGCCCTCAAAGGTTAGACCGGTTGCGCTTGGCGCTTCAATTTCATCAGCCTCCTCGAGCGTCTTGCCGTAGTCGACAATATAATCGTTGCCAGCATAACTGACGACAACTTTGTCATAGAAGCCATAGTTCGTAGTAAGCGTGAAAGAGTTTGAGCTAGTCGAAGCAGCGTTGACGCCTGCCGTGATTGCAGTAGCCGCAACGAGAGCGATTGCGATGCCGAGAACCTTAGCAGATTTCTTATGGTTCTTGACGTAAATTACGGCGCAAACGATAAGGCCGGTTGCGGAAATTGCGAGAACAATCATGTTGGCGCCAAGATCGTCGTTCGTGTTTGGCGAAACAACAATGTCTGCAGTTTCTTCGATGTCGGCAAACTCGATGCTGAATTTCACATTAGAGCTCTGAGCGCGCTTGCTCGTATCCGTGACTGCGGTCACATATTTCGCAGTAAAGACGAACTCTAAATTCGAACCGGCTGTAATCGTTTCGTTCTCATGCTTTTCGTATAAGTAAGAAACGTTTGCGTTACTGTTATCGTCGGAAATGGTTTTAATAGTATGGTCTTCACTGTCTATGTTTTGAAGAGTTACTTTATAGGTGGCAGAATCGCCGAGCTTATGGAAGGTCACTTCGCTGACGATAGTCGAATCGTCAAAGCTGGTAATCGTTCCAGTTGCGTTGGTTGATATTTCGGTAATTTCTGCACCCTTAACTGCAAAAATTGCCCCTGCCGCAAAAGCGGTAATCGATGGTGCTAGCGCAGCAACAAAACTGACCGCAAAAATGAATGCGGACAACGCATAAAACTTGCTTCGCCATGCACTACGGCGCTTGTATGTTTTCATTAGTAACTCCACTTACTTTACTAATGCTTATTTTATCACGCTCGTGATTATTTGCGGCAAAGTTTTTATGGCTTTTTTGTTGTAATTTTTGCTAAGAAAAGTGCCACTATGTCACTCATGGTTTCCGTGATATAATAGACGCAGTAGGTCAGGGGCTAGGACTCCCGACCTCGACGGTTGAGATCTACCTTAGCTTAGCGGCGGGTAGATTTTTTGAGTTTCCGACTCCGGATTCTCAACTCCACAATGTGTTCTGATTGCTATAATTCAATAATTTTGTCGCGGGACTTAGCGCCGGCGACGATCGTGATGCTGGTTTTCGGGACCTTGAATTCGTCCGAGATTAACTCGAGCAAAGCTTTGTTCGCTTCCCCGTCGTGCGCGCGAGCATGCAAAAAGGCAATGTAGCTACCGTCGGGCTGTTTTTCGAGACGCGTCGCGCCCTTAGTGCCGGGCTTAACGCGAACGGAAATGCGCATTATTTACCGCCGCAAACAACGTTATTTGCGTGGAGCCATCCTTCGGCTGAGCCACCGTCGAGATATTCGCCCTTGATTGGCATGACGTAGATTTTTTCGCCAGCCTTGATATGCTCGATGATTGGATCGGTAATGAGATATTCCTGATCGCCAGGACCAAAGTCGTTGTCGTGGCAATATTTTACGATGCGCTGAAGGAAAGCAGGCGACATAATATACTTGCTGATATTGATGAGGTTGCTTGGGGCTTCCTCTTTCTTTGGCTTTTCGTAAATGCCGGCGAGTTTGCCATCTTCGACCTTTAAGACGCCATACTTCTCGACGTCATTTGGATCGATTTCGGTTGCGAGCATCGCGGAATCGGTTGGTTCCTGAATAAGCTCCATAAGACGAGCGAGGTCGGAAGAACCATCGGCATTATAGACGAGGTCATCACCCATCAAAACGACAGTTGGCTCATCGATGCCAAATTCTTCAACAACCTGCGCCACTGGGCAGGCGGAACCGTAGCGGCTATCGACATCCTTCTGGACAAAGAAATGAATCGTTAGGCCTTCGCGGCTCGTGTCGGCGAGCTTGAGGCGATCTGCTTTACCGCGCGCAATAAGATAATTATTGAGCTTGGCGTTTTCTTCATAATAAGCTTTAATCTGCGAGAAAGGTTTTTCATCGATGACAATATAAACGTCCTCGATACCAGCCTTGGCGCAGTCCTCAACGACATAGTCCACGAGCGGACGGTTGCCGATTGGGAGCATAGCTTTTTCAATAACTTTAGTAATAGGCAAACGACGGGTACCCCAGCCAGCGACCGGAATAATAGCTTTCTTGATTTTCATAGTTATAGTTTACTTGCTTTTGCGGGATTTCGCAATCATAAAGAAGCGGCTGATACAGAGGTAGAGCAAGTAGCCGAAGCCGGCCGAAATAAAGACGCCCATCAGACGATAACGCGGATCGGCATAGAAATAAACCAACAAGGCGGCCGCGAGTTGCGCGAGGAGAGAAACGACGAGGATGAAGATGTTTTCGCCGCGCGTAAAGAAAGCTTTCCAATAGCGGTCGATAAGGTCGACTTTGATATGAGTCTGGAATAAGATAATTGCGCAAGTCACCATAATGCCGGTGCCGAAGTTGAGCGTATAGCAAATGCCGGCCGTCGCGCCAACCATCAAGCCAGAGACGACGTCCATCGCCGTCACGAATGCAACCGACCAGCGCGAAGCGCGGCCTTTTCTGCGGGATTTTTTGCGTTTTGGCTCGAGGAACATTTTGCGCAAAATGCTGAATTCGTATGCGAGGAAGCTACAGGCCAAAACCATCACCATCGCAGTATAGGCGATAACTTTTGGCTCCGCGATTTCGATGAGATCCGGCAGAATCAGCGCAAAGGCCGCAGCGACGCCAAGCAAAATTGCGAGGTAGACGCCGTATTTTTGAATCAAGGCTGCAAAGCTGCTGCCGATATCGAAAAGTTTAATCGCGCAGCCAATGACAAATACCGCGAGAACGTTAGCGACAATAACGGCGATTATATTATTCACCTTTTATCTCCAGCATTGATTCTCGCCAGTTATCGGCCGGCTCAACGCCAAGCAAATCCGCAACGGTCGCCGCTACGTTAGCGAGACCAAATTCACCTTTCTTGAAATGATATTTCTTCGCGTTCTCCGTTTCGTCCACGAGAATAAACGGAATCTTGTTCGTAGTATGAGAGGTCTTCGGATTGCCCTTTTCGTCAATCAATTCCTCGGCATTGCCATGGTCGGCCGTGATAATCGTGACGCCGCCGCGCGCATTAACTGCATCAATGATACGTTTCAAACAGACGTCGATTGCCTCCATCGCAATGACGGTCGGCTCGAGTTCGCCGAAGTGGCCAACCATATCGCCACCCGGATAATTAACGCGTAGGAATTCATAATTACCACCCTCAATCGCCTCGACGAGCTTGTCGGTAATCTCTGCCGACTTCATCCATGGGCGCGTATTAAACGGCTCCGTATAGGACGGGACCTCTTCCTCGACTTCATTGGCCGGAATTGTATGAGAATTACCGTTGAAATAGTAGGTAATGTGGCCAAACTTGACGGTTTCAGAAATAGCGTACTGACCAATACCGAGGTCAGCCAAATGGAAGCTGAGTGGGCGTTCAAAATGTGGCGTCGGGACGAGCGTGTACTGCGGAACATGAAGATCTTCATTGTATTCCGTCATGCCGACAAAGCGCACGTCTGGACGGCGAATACGATCGAAGTGCGGGAAATCATTGTAAGTGAAGGCTTGAGCCATTTCGATAGCGCGGTCAGCGCGAAAATCGATATAAACTACTGCGTCGCCATCATTAATCGTGCCAATTGGCTGGCCATTTTCGGCAATTACAAAGGCTGGCATGTACTGATCTTGGAGGCCAGGCTGCTCTTTGCGGTAGGTTTCGACAGCCTCGGTCGCGTTTGCGAACTGGCGACCTTCGCCGAGCACATGCGTTCGCCAACCCTGTTCAACCATGCCCCAATCGTTTTCATAACGATCGCAGGTGATGACCATACGACCGCCGCCGCTGGCGATTTTATAATCAGCTTCGCCAAGATTTTTGACGAATTTTTCAATGCGTTGTATATACCGCGGTTCGCTATTTGGCGCAACATCGCGGCCATCAATCAGGATATGCATGCGCACGCGCTTGACATTTTCTTTGTGAGCTTGCTCGAGCATTTTCTCGAGGTGTGCAATATGCGAATGGACGTTTCCGTCACTAAAGATACCCATAAAATGGAGCGTCGAATTATTGCCGTTCACGCGCGCGATTGTGTCTTGCCAAACCGGCTCAGCAAAGGCTTTGCCGCCCATAATCGATTCTTCGACGGCAGCGCTGCGCTGCAAAACAATCTCGCCCGCGCCCATCGCGTTATGGCCAACTTCGCTGTTGCCCATGTCGCCGTCAGGAATGCCGACCCATTTGCCGCTCGCATTAATCGCAATATTCGGATAGGATT
>CAMJDZ010000004.1 GCA_946404545.1 uncultured Candidatus Saccharibacteria bacterium | reverse complement strand
ACGTTGATAGCAGTAAAGAGGCTAATAAAGAGTGGAAGCTGAATCAAAATCGTAAGCATGGAGCGGAATGGCTTCACGTTCTTACGCTTGTAGAGATCCATCATCTGGAGGGATTCCATCTGGCGGTTGCCCTTGCAGCGTTTCTTAATCTCAGCAAGCTCTGGCTGGATTTCCTTCATAATGCGGGTCTGGTGAAGTTGGCGCTTCATCATTGGCCACATAAGAATCTTTACTAATACAACGAAGATGATAATCGCAACACCAAAGTCGCCGACAAGAGAATAAATCGCAAAAAAGATATTCACGATCGGGCGCACGATAATCATATCAATTAAATCAAACATTTTTTACACACTCCCTAATAGGGTTAATTATATAATTTTCGCCTCAATAAGTAAATCATTAATAAGAGACTGGAGCTCTTTGAAGTCGATAGTCGAGATTTCTTTAGTATTAATAATAAAGATACAATCTACTGGCTGTTGGATTTTTGGTAGCTCAAGGCGAAGTGCTTCGTAGACGCGACGGCGAATACGATTACGCCCTACGGCAGACTTGAGGATCTTTTTACTCACTACGACAGCATAGCGCTGTTTTTTACGCCCATTAATAGCAAAAACCAGGGACATTTTAGAATCCCTGATTGTTTTGCCGTGCTGGTAAGTATGTCTTACCCCGCCACGAGAATGAAATCTAAATTTCTTCGCTAGCATCGCTTAGGCGCTAAGGCGTGCGCGACCCTTAATGCGACGGCGAGCGAGAACCTTGCGGCCGCTGACCGTAGCGTTGCGTTTACGAAAACCGTGCTCAACTTTGCGTTGGCGCTTGTGAGGCTGATAAGTACGCTTTGGCATAATTACTTTCCTGACTTTCTAATTATTGTAATATTGAATAGATTATGTCTATTATAGTGATTTTTTTCACATTTTTCAAGTATTTTTCCACAAGGCGCTTCCCCGTTAACCCAAAGCCTGTGGAAAAATCTAATCTGTTATTTCGTTGCAAGTATTAGAACATATTTATTTTTCTTGGCTTTTTTAGAAAAACTGTGGAAAACTTTTGTATAATTGTTTTTAGGTAAGGAGGTCAAAGAACAATGCCTAATCAATGGCAAACAGTTTTGGACGAGATTAAAAGCAATGTCTCCGACATGGCCTTCAATACTTATTTCGGAAAAGTTAGCTTCAACTCAGAACCAGGCGGCGTAGTCGTTTTAACCGTGCCAAATGTTTTTATCGGCACCCAGATCGAAAAGAAATACCAGCCCGTCATCTTGAAAGCACTTAAAGCTTCAAAAATTGAGTGTAAGGAATTCCGCGTCAAAGAAGATGACAAAGGAAACGGGACAACTGTAAAGCGCGGTCGTGAAATAATTGAGGAGCCCGAAGCCCCTCGCACCATTTCCCTTCCTCCTCGCATTAAAACTATTGACGACAGGAGTACTAAGCAAGACAATGGCTTAAATCCTCGTTTCCGCCTCAGTAATTATGTGGTTGGTAGTAATAATGACCTAGCAGTTAATGCCGCACAGCATATTATCGAAAACCCAGGTAGCCGCTATAATCCCCTCTTCCTCTATGGTGGATCCGGTTTTGGTAAAACACACTTAATCCAGGCAATCGGTAATGAGATTTTGGCGCGTAATCCAAAGATGAAGGTGCGCTACGCTACTATCGAGGAGTTTTATAAGGGCTTCGTAAGCTCAATGAAAAACAAAATCGACAACTGGTCGAAACAGTGGCGCGATATTGATGTTTTAATTATTGACGACTTCCAGTTCATCGAGAAAAAGGATGCAACTCAGACTGAGTTCTTCCACACCTTTAATGAACTGTATAGCCACAATAAACAGGTCATCATTGCATCCGATCGTTTGCCGAGCCAAATTAAGGATGTTGATCCGCGTCTCGCTAGCCGTCTCACGATGGGCGTTCCAGTAGATATTCAATTACCAGACTTTGAGACGCGCTGCGCAATTGTCGAAGCAAAGGCTGAGATGATTAACGGCGCAATCGATAAGGAAACCGTCGAATATATTGCTGATAATATTAAGACGAACGTACGCGATCTTGAGGGTGAATTAAATCGTATCCTTCTCCTCGCTGAAGTACGCGGTGTTTCTACGCGTGAAATTATTGGTGCACTCGAACCAATTAGCCAACCAACACGCCGCAAGCTTTCCTCTAAACAAGTTATTGACAAGGTTGCTAAGTATTATAATCTTACTTCAAAAGATTTACTTGGTTCTAGTCGCCTCAAAGATATTAAGAATGCGCGCAATGTCGCAATCTACCTACTGCGCGAAGATGGTTTAAGTACTCCTCAACTCGGAACGGAATTTAATAAGGATCACTCTACTATTCTCCATAGCCTAAAGGTGATGGCAAAGAATATGAAGGCTGATTTCACTCTCCGTGAGCAAATTTCCGAGATTAGGAGTAAACTAAATGCAAACTAGTTGTTTAAAACTTGTTAACAACTCTGTATATAAGTTCGTTAAAAATTCGTGCAAAATAATTGTGAAAAAGTCGCTAGTTGTGAATAAAATAATTAGCCCGGGAAAACCCACACAAGTTTTCACTAGTTTTTCTCAACGTTTTTATACATGGATTTCGAAGAAATCTAATCTGTTAAAACATAGTTTTGCACGTTTTACACATAGCTCTACTATTACTACTAAATATATATAATAGAAAGGAAAAGCGATGAAAGTCGAAGTTTTACAAGAAAGACTCGCAAAAGCATTAAATATTGTAAGTCGCGTAGCAGCAAGCACGAAAGCTGGTCTACCAATTCTTAGTAATGTTTTACTTAGAGCAGATGATAAGCAGTTAGTTTTAACCGCAACAAATCTTGAGCTCGCAACTGTTGAATACGTAAATGCAAAAGCAAGCAAGAACGGTACTATTACTGTTCCAGCAAAGCTTCTCTCTAGTTTTATTTCAAATCTTCCAAAAGAAACGATTAAGTTATCTAGCGAAGGTGATAAGTTAACGATCGAAGCTGGTGGCTATAAGTCGATTATGAACGGTATTGCTGCAGACGACTTTCCAGAATTGCCGAGTATTGATGAAAAAGAAGCCGTCACTTTTAAAATCCCAGTAGATCTCTTTAAGGAGTCGGTTAATCAGGTAATTATCGCAAGTAGTAACGATATGACGCGCCCTGCTCTTACGGGTGTTTATCTTAATACTTTTGACGGTATGCTTTATATTGCAGCAACTGATGGTTATCGTTTGGCGGATAAAAAGTTTGTGGAAAACGTTAAGAGTGAAATTAAAGCAATCGTGCCAACTGCAGCTTTTCGTGAAGTTTTGAGTTCCCTTTCTGATGATATGGAAGAAGTTGAGGTGTCGGTTGTGGATACTTTGATTCGTTTCCGTATGGGTGAAGTGGAAATTATCTCAAAGCTAATTGACGCAAGCTTCCCTGATTATCGTCAGTTAATTCCAAAGAAGAATAACTTGAGTGTTGCACTAGATAAGGCTGAGTTGCTTCGCATGACGAAGGTTGCTGCACTTTTTGCACAGGAGTCGAATGGATCAATTATCTGTGAAGCAAAGAAAGAGGATGGTAGCTTTAGTGTCTCTGCAGTGGCAAGCGAAGTTGGTGAAAACTCATCAGCAATGAAGGCGGATATTTCCGAGGATGCCAAAGTAACACTTAATTCACGTTACTTACTTGATGCCCTAAATGCGACAACTGAAGATAAAGTAATTTTGGAGATTTCCGGTAAGTTATCCCCAGTGGTTGTGAAAAACGTTAAAACTGATGATTATACGCATATTATTATGCCACTCAAAAGCTAATGAATATTATTAAAAGAGTTCGTCTAAAAAACTTTCGTTGTCATGACGAGTTTGATTTGGATTGTGATCGACCGGTAACACTGATTATTGGTGAGAACGGTAGCGGAAAAACCTCTGTCCTTGAAGCAATTTATATGGCGCTGAGAGGAAAAAGCTTTAAGGCTGTCGATCGAGATATTAAACGTCATGAGGCGGACTTTTTCCGCGCAGAAATTGATCTTTATGATGCGCGAAAAATAATCATTCGTTACAGCGAGCAGCCGCTTCGAAAAGAATTTGAAATTGACGAGAAAAAAACGACACGGTTGCCGAAGAAGAACCGCTATCCAGTGGTTTTGTTTGAGCCAAATAATATTTATTTAATTGAGTCTTCCCCGTCGCGACGTCGAGATTATTTTGATGAGCTCTATAAACAGATTAATGATGGCTACACGGTAATTCTCGGTAAATATAATAAGGCTCTAAAGCAGCGCAATGATTTACTGAAGCTCGAAACCGTGACGAAAGACGATTTATTTTCGTGGAATATTTTATGCGCACAATATGGCGTGAAACTACGCGAATTTCGTAATGAGACGATTAAAAAGATTAATAAATATATTACAGAAAATTACCAAAGTATCGCTAAGAATGATGATCGTTGCTCTATTAAATACACGGGTAAAAATATCTCTGAAAATGAGTATTTAAAAGAGCTAGAAGATTGCTTTAATAAAGATCGCGCGTTAGGTTATACAACATTTGGTGTTCATCGTGATGATTATGAGTTTATGTTTAATGGGAAAAATGCAGACGGTTCCGCGTCGCGTGGTGAAATGCGTAGTATTATTTTGGCGCTTAAATTTATTGAGGCTAAAATTCTCGAGCAAGAGACCGGCCTGAAACCAGTGGTACTCCTAGATGATATTTTCTCGGAGCTAGATGAAATGCGTCAAAAACATTTGATATTCAATTTTAAAGATTATCAGATGGTTATTACGAGTACGAATGTGCCGGCAGATATGCAGGTTAATAAGAATTTATAGTCTTGAGTAGCTCAGCAGTAATATCTTTTGTGTTATAGGTTGTAAACAATGGCTGTGGATCGAATGGAATTTCCCAGTTGTTATTCTCGGTATTTTTCTTAAGGATTACGCGGTAGTAGGCATAATTTAAATCTTCGGCATAACTAGATTTATTAATAACGAGATAGCAATAAGAATCGGTTTCCTCAGCCTTTTTTATAGTGTAGTCTTTTGATAATTTATAAGCGGCCTTAATGTATTCGACTGGGTCCTGAATTGGATTGGCTTTTGGATTTTTAAACGGTGATTGAGTATCGAATACTAAATCTTGCGTCGCGAGATCGACATTGAAAGTTTTTAGTTTTGCGACAGCTGTATCGATGTTTTTGAGGCTCGACTTAATGTGGATAATTGGATGTGAATCTTCAGCGTCATATTCGTAGCTAATTGAATAGAGCGAGTTATTGATTGGTAGATGCTCGAGGATTGGATATTGTTCATGGAGCTTCTTGCCTTCTTGATTTAAGACGGTACTAATATAGCCCTGTGCATCAATATAATCGGAGCTATGTTTTGAAATGTATTTTTCACCCTCTTCGTCGAGTGCGGCGAGTGTGCCGATGATGCTATTATAGTCAGCACTAATTGTAATATCTGCCTGATAACTTTCAAGATGTTCATCGAGGCTAACGGTGAGATGGTAGTCGCCTGGTTCGAGCCATACGGTTGCGTTATTGGAAATGCGCGTATCGTTCAATTTTACGGTTGCAGTATATGGTGCGTATTTGACGGTGGTGCGAATTTTGCCAGCGCGCTGAATAGAAATTGTGATGGCATAGAAAATAACTAATAGAAATGCAGCAACAACGACGCCAGCGATTAGCTTTTGGCGATTAGAGAGGTTACGACGCAAAGACATTATTTATTCTCCTGCGTAGTAGCATAGTTAAGTGTAGTGTTTGGCGAATACTTTGGGTTGCGGTACCAGCGAACATAAACGCCGTGGCCCTTAATAAGATCTTCGTGCCCTGCCATTGGTGCGCGTGCGGTGCTATTGCCATAGGATGCAGATGCGATTACGGAATCAAAACCATCAATCTCGCCAACATAAATGAAGGTGTGCCCGCTCGAGAAGGCGACATCGCCGGGTTGGAGAATGCTGGTATCGATAGCGGTGTTTTCGTTGGCATTTAGGAGGGTCCAGTTATGGGATTTTACCCAAGCCTCCTGTGCGATAGTACCGCCCTGCTCGGAGTTGTAGTCTGGTTCGAGACCGGAATTTTGGACGAGGATCGTGACGAAACCGCCACAGTCGATGCCTGGAATGCCATTAATCGAACCGCCAACATAACGACCTTCGCTTTGAGAGGTGGTTACTGCTTGGGCGTAAGCTGGCATACGATTAGTGTATGGTGCGCTGTGATATTCTGGCCAAGCGTATTCTTTGACGAGGCGAGTAAATTCCCCGTTGATGCTACAACCAGCACTGTTAATATTATTGTTTACGGCTTCGTAAAGTGTCTTTGCGAAGAGCTTACGGCCTTCGGTGTTTGGATGGAGGCTGTCGGACATATAGCCCTCAACATCCTTGCTGACAGCGGTTTCCCAGTCTGCGAGCATGATATTGGAATAGGTTTTTGCGGCTTGCTGGAAGAGATTGTTGTTGCCGTCATGGCGGTGCGGAAGGGCGCTTGAGTAGTTGGTGACAAAGATGATATTGTGGTCTTTTCCAATAGTATTAATAGCATCCTCGATATCTTTTGCGCTGAGGCTAGCGCTATTGGTGCCGAGTGCAAAAATGACATTCTTTTTAAGCTTCATTTTCTTCGCTACGCTAATACCCTCATACCAGCTGCGGCCATTAAAGGCATCGATGTCTGCGCGATCGAGCTCTGAGAATTGTTTAAGAATAGCTTCGGTTGAACCAACAGTAATGGAGTCGCCGATTACACTTAAATCCTTACCATTTTCGAGTCCAGCGTTTTGGTTAGTAGCGATACCGTGACCGGAATATTTGTCGTAATATTCGCGCGAATAGGTGCGGCGATTTTTTGCGGCCTGGTATTTCAAACCAATGAATGGTTCATAATAAATAATCTCCGATTCGCCATTAACGGCGCGTTCAAATAGTGTGAGGAATACTTCGGCGGCAGCTTCTGGAAGAGTTTGCTTCTTGATCTCATCTTTCCAGCTGCGCGAATCTTCTGAGTAGGCAAATTCGAGCTCGATTGCGAGGAGACGATCAAAGTCGTCTTGTGGAATGTTTTTCTCGGCATCGTATGCCCAGTACTCGGAGCTGGTGTATTTGGAAAGACCTGCTTCACTAATCTTTTTGAATAGGGATTCTTTGCGTCCGCCACCCCACTGGAAGAGACCCCAATAATAACCATTACTGGCGCGGGTTGGACTAAGACTGGACTCGGCTTTAGCGTTGCCGAGAATGCCGGCGATTTGTGCGTCGGTGAAACCTTTGTCGTAGAAGAAGTTCCAGATTTTTTCGGCAGTGTTGCTACCCTGCAATTTAGTAGCAGCGGAGGTACAATCGCCGGCACTGCCGACTGGGTTGTAATAATAAATGCCGTTTTGACCATAAAAATCGATAATATCGTCGGTCGGTAGAATGGCAAAAGCTGGCTGCGAAATGAGTGTGGCGCAGATTGAGACGGCTAGGATTTTACGGAGTTTTTTCATACGGTGTAATTCCTTTTATCGGTGAAGAATTCTGGTAGACGGACTGAAACGGCGGTTTCTGGATAGTTGGTTTTGGAGAAATCGTAACGAGTGAAGCTTGGCTCGGAACCGAAAGCGTAGCGTTCGGATGGGTTGTATTTTGCGAGCTGATTGGAGTAGCGGCTAAATTCGAGAAGGAAGGAAATGTCGTCTTTGCTGTAGCCGGAAATGCGAGCGAGTGTGCCTTCGAAGGATGTGTCGATTGGGTGAGCGGCTTCGTAGGTGTCGCGATAAGCGATGACTGGGTTGGTGAGATTAGTAGTACTACCAACTTTTTCCTCTTCGAGAGTGCTGCGCATGCCGTTGAGGATACGCATATCTTCGACGTAGCGTTGGTAGTAGCGGAATTCGTTTTCCCAACGCGGGTTGTCGCTACTCATCTTGCAATAATCACCGGTTCCCCAGGCTTGGTTGGCGACGTCTTCGGCGGCATTTACAATATCTATAACGTCTTCAATTATATAGATATTGTCGCCAACGACGCCGAGGCTAGTTTGAAGAGCGTTGACTATGTTAACATCAAGGACGCCCCATGGCGATTCGCGTTCGACACAGGCATTAATAAACTTCGAGAGTTCGGAGCCGTCGATAATGTTGCCTTCATCGTCGAGATTTGGATTAATAACGGAAATATAGGTCGGATCGTCTGGCGAAAGGTCGATAGTTGAATAGTCCATGCCGACAATGTTATTGCCGTACATATCGCAAACACTATTGCCGAGCATTGAGCAGTCTTGGTAATTTGACGTGTAGGAAAGTTCGCCATCATAAGCGCCGACGGATGGGTTGAAGACGCCGAAGGCATTAGAAATCGTGCCGGCGATACTAGACATATAGCCGAGGAATGAGTTTTGGTTTGAAATGTAGGAGAATTGTGTGAGGAGTGAGCCGAGGAAGGTGTTCTTGCTGGTTATATCAAATGGGCTGCGGCGGCGACGATCAAGTTCTGCTTCCTGGGCGAGCACATAAGTAGTCTGTTTGTTTTGCTCGTTTACATATTCTTCGCTTGCTGGCATAAAGCCACTGCCTTGAGTTGCGAGTTTGAAGTTGGCGTTGGCACCACCGTTGGAGAAGAGTTCGCCGGCTGGGATACCGGTATATTCTTCGAAGATATTACTGGCAAAGATTTTGGCAACGTATGGAACCACTGCGCTGACGATGGCACTGATGGCGCCGGCGATTGCAACGTTTTGAACAGTATTAACAATTGCGCGGACGGCGAAGTTTGCGAGAGTGCCGCCCGGCATAGCGTTGGAAGCGAGCGAAATTACCGCATTAGCAGCGAGGATGCCATCGCAAGCAATGGTCGCGTCGGCGGTGCTGAGTGCGATATTATTAGCGGCTTTTGTAATAGTATCGATAGAATATGGCGCAACGTCGCTTGAATTTGGACGAGTGTTGCCGAGGACTAATTTTGGACCAGAAGCCTGGATTGGTGAGCCGGTAACGATTTTCTTTGTGATGGTTCCGTCCGTATTAACAACGGAGATTTCGTTAGTAGTTTCAGTAGTAAGGAAGTTGAGCACTGCATTAATTGCGGATGCGTCGCCTTCGCCAGCCATCATTTTGCTGATTGATTCCATGAGACTCATATAATAGGAGATTGATTGATATATTTGATAGGCTGAGACCGTGACGGCAGCCATGTTGCCGATTTTAAGAACTGCGCAAGCAACTGCCCCACCCTGCGAAGCCTTGGCGGCAATATCGTTGACCATAATGCGAGCTTTGGCTTCTGGCGTGTCGGCGGCGATATTGTTAGAGCGGACGCTATCGCCCTCATTTTCATAGACGTCTTCCCCGTCTTCGGTCTTGCGGTGGCCGATGAGGTTTAAATCGGCGTCGGTGCCGGTGACGTGTTCTGAAACAGTATTACGAAAATTTGCATTGTCTGTTTCGGCATTATTGGACGGAGTGTAGTCATCGAAAATATCGCGAGTTACTTTCTTTTGTGCGTAATAGCGATCAGCAGATACGTCAAAGAAACCAGCGATGCGGCCGCGCTTAGCCTTGTAATAGGCCTCTTGAAAATCTAAATCAGAAATAAATTTGTTTTGGAAATTTGCGGCATCGATAGTCTCGCCATTATAACGAAGGACGGTTTTGGAGGTGGAAATGCCATTTGATGGTACGAAATTGCCGTCGACGTCGATCTTACCGACTTCGATGCCGTTTTGTTTGAGGCGATTTTTCATGTATGGCGAAAAAGTTGTGTACTGATACTTTGCCTTGAATGGGTTGATTTTGATTTGATCGCCGCCGTCGAGCATATATTTGAAGAGGCGCGTGTTGCGGCTGCTATAAGAAGTAAATTGGACGTCGGTTGCTTCGGTGTAAAGATTAGAAATGGTTGGACCTAGAGCGGATTGAGCACTGAAAAAGAGGAAGGCGCCACTAACTAGAAGGCCGGTGATAATAGTGGCTGGAGCGGCGCGGCGAAAACGACTACGGCCTTTGAAACCGTACTTCCCGGCTCCTGCGCTAGCGGCTACGGCGTCACTGCGACCGCGAACGGAATTACGAATTAAATGATCGCTGCGCTGAGAGCGCTCTTTACTAAGCAAGGTGTCGACTGGGCTGCGGCGGCTGGTGCTGCGTTTTGTGCTGGATTCTGGTTTATCTTCGGCGGCTAAATTTTCGGCATCAGAAAGATTTTGGCGCGCAATATTATCTGGACGGATATCTGGACCGTCCATATTCCTGTATGGATTTTTTCTGCGCGTCCAGTGCCATTTACGGCTATCTGGGCTAACAGCCATTTCGACCATATACAGTAATAATTATATAATTTTTACCTTAAAAAGTCGATGAAGCTAAGCTTACTTTTTGGCGTTTGGATTCGTAGTGATAAGAGATTCTTCGGTCTCGGATGCAACGATTTGAATGTGGACGTGGTTTTGGCCGGCAAAGAAGAGACCTTGACCGACTGGGAAGCTCGAAAGGCGCTTGCGCTCCTCTTCTGTGAGCTTGAAGACGTCGGACAAAACATCGATGGCGGAAGCGGACTGTTTGAGGAGAAGTTGCATCGAGGAGTTCGCGACAATAGCACGACCCATCTTGGTACTCATGAAGTCCTCAACGTCCTGGGTAATTGTAGTGAGACCGAGGTAGTATTTACGAGCGCGCTTGGCGAGGCTAAAGAGGAAGTTTGCAGAATCTTCATACTGCATGAGTTGCCAGGCCTCATCAACGATAAGCATGCGCTTGCGTTGGTTGGCGCGGGTAATGTTCCAAATGTGGTTCAAGACGATATACATTGCGACTGGGCGAAGTTCATCTTCGAGATCGCGAATATTGAAGACGACCATGTCGTTGTTGATGTCGATATTACTCTGCTGCGAGAAGATGCCGGCAAAAGTACCGCTAGTGTATTTGCGGAGACGTGCGGCGAGGTTTGGACCAGAGCCGCCCATGTGGAGCAAAGTATCGTAGAGATTGATGATAGTTGGTGGCGTGGAAGTATGCGTGAGCGGATCGCTCGTAATACCCGCGCGAGCGTAAGTATCGATAAGAGCCTGGTCGAGGTCGCTATCTTCGTTTGGCGTCAAACCGCCACCGAGCATGATGCGCAAGAGGCCATGCAAAGTGATAAGGTTGGCGCGAAGCGCATCGTTGGCGTCTTCGGAATCGATAACCTTTGGTAGATCGAATGGGTTGATGCGAACATCGGAGTTGAGGCTGAGGCGGATATAAGAACCACCGACGGCGTCGCATAGTTTTTGATACTCGTTTTCTGGGTCGATAATGAGAATTTCGGTGCCCATCATCATCGAGCGCAAAGCTTCAAGCTTCACCGCGAAAGATTTACCAGAACCAGACTTTGCGAAGACAACCATGTTGGCGTTTTCGAGTGAGTAGCGGTCGAAAATGACGAGACCGTTGTTGTGCATGTTGACGCCATAAAGGATACCCTTTTCCTGCGTAAGGTCGGCGGAAGTGAATGGGAAGCTAGTGGAAATTGCGCCGGTGTTCATGTTGCGGCGAATCTGAAGTTGGTCAGTACACTGTGGCATGGTACTATTCATGCCCTGCTCTTGCTGCGAGCTAGCAACCTTCGTAAAGACGAGCTGCTGGCCGAAGATGTTTTCAATCTTGCGCTGAACAAATTGGAGTTCGTCGAGCGAGTCGGCATAAAGCGTTATGTAAAGGCCGTAGCGGAAGAAGCGCTCGGCGCCAACCTGGAGCTGATCGCGGAGTTCCTCAGCATCGGAGATAGCAGCTTCGAGCTGCGGATCGCGCACCTTGCCGCGTTCGCTATTGATATTCATCGATGCTTCGAGCTGGGTCACCTTTTTGGTGAGGTTCTTCATAACGGTTGAAGTATCGACTGGGTAAATATACATCGAAAGGTCGAGCACCTCGTCCATATTAATAATGGAACTAAGCCAACCAGTGTAAAGCGAGCGCGGATAGCCGTAAACATAGAGCGTGCGGCCGTATTTGGTGCCGAGACGGAAGTGGTCAGATTTAAACTCGAGGCTAGATGGCGAAATGAGGTCGCGAAGTGTGGTAATACCGGCTTCAAATGCGCGCTGGATTTCGAGATCTTCTTGAAGCTGTGCTTGGGCCGCGATGTCGGCGGCGCTAAGTTGTTTCTGTTTCTTTGCCATAATTAGTCCTCCTTCTCCTCTTCTCCTGGAACACCCTTTTTCACGTAGAGGTGGGCTAGTTTATTGAAATCGCCAAGTGGTTCAGCGACGGCTGTGTCTGGGTTATTGAAGTTGTAATATAGCTGACCGAGCTCTTTGGTGTTGAGGCGAACGGATTGCACGCCAATCTGGAAGAGACCGGAAATGACGGTTTCGACGCGGTTGTTGATTTCGGTGACGGCCTTGTCATAAGTAGCGCGATCGATGCGCGTGACGGCTGGTGTTTTGTCTTTCGTGAAGGACTTGAAGAAGTTCTTGGACTGCTCGAGAGCCTTTTCGACATCTTTGTTAGTGTAGTACGGAATGATGATGAAGAAAGACTTGTCCATAATGTTCGCTTCTTGGCTAAGGACGTCAATGAAGTTGATGTAATCATCCATCAAGACGCCGAGAAGCATATTGTCGTTCTGGCGGCGAAGCTCGACGAGGCGATCGATATAAGGAGCGATATCGACGCGCTGAGAGCGGATGAGAATTTGTGTGGTGAAAGTCAAGGAGTTCAAGAAGTTTTGGTAGGAGTATTCAACCGATTCGCGCTCGGATTCGGACATGAGGTCGAAGTTGATGGACTTACAAGCGATGACGGCGCGGAAAGAACCGTCTTTCATGATGACCATCGAGTCGCGAAGCTCAGAAATTAAAAGCGAATGCTGCGAAGAGCTAGGATTGTCGCGACGTGCGGCGCTGGCAATACGAGCTTGCTGCTGTGGGGTTTGTTGAAGTTGTGGCTGAGCTGTGTTTGGTTGAGCTGGCGCCTGGGTTGGTTGTGGTGCGGCCGGCATAGCAGGTGCTGCCCCTTGCATGAAGGGGTTTGGTCTGGCTTGCGGCTGCTGTGGTTGTTGTGGTTGCACGTCTTTACTCCTTAATGTAATGATATATAAACTTCTTGATTATCTTCGTTTTGTTTTGGTTCTTCCTGCGGTTCTGGTTCCGGTTCTGGCTCTGGTGCTGGTTCCGGTGGGGTTGGTTCTTCAATTTGTGGTTCTTCTGGCGCTTCGGCTACTTCTGGTTCTGGCACGATTGGAACGTTAAACTCTTCTTGCTCGGCGGCCTCTTCTTCGGCCTTTTTGGCGGCGCGCATTTGTTCGTAGGCTTGATGAATTTCATCTGCGTCTGGGCGAATTACGGCGCTGCTACCTTCTTTTACGTCCTCGAAAATTGGTGGCGCAATTGCCGGGGCTGCAGCGCTTGCTGGTGGGGTCGGCGTGACGGCTGGAGTTGGCACAGCGACGGTGCGCGGAGTGGCGACTTGTGGCGCCGGAGCAACTGGCTGAACTGGTGCGGCCGGCATAACAGGAGCCGGTGCTGGAATTGGTGTAGTGATTTGGTGAGAAATTGTCGGTGGCGTAGCAGCATCGGCAATACTCTTATTATTAATAGCATTGCGCATTTGCTGAACGAGTTGCTCATGGCGAGCTTCGGTGCTTTGCTCGAGGCTACGATCGAGGCCATAGTTTTGGCCAGACTCAAAGATGTCTTGCGTATTGGCGGCTTCTGCAACAAAGTCGGAATTGAGGTTTGTCTCCTTAATCGCATGACCTTCTGTGTCGACGATATCGGCGAGGAAGGATAGACGATGTGAAGCTTCTTCCTGGCTAAGATTTTTGGTACGATTATCCTCTTCTTTCTTTGGTGCGGTAATCGTAATCGTGGCGTCGGTTTGCCCTGGCATCCAGACGCGTTTTTGCGGCTTGAGATAGAAATCAACCACAGCAGAAAGATAGGTTTCCATTGGCTGGTCTTTTTTGAGCGGCAAAGCGAGAATGCCGAGGAATAAAATAAATGGAATTGGAACAATGACTAGGACTGGGAAAATTTGGAACAAAACGAAGGCAACAGCAACCAGACCACCCGCGATCATCAGGTAGACAAATTGGCGGAAGCTAAAAGGACCGATAAGCTTATCGTCGGCTTCCACATCTTGCGGGACCTTATACTGGGCCATACTATTATTTTAGCATAAACGCAATCAAAAAAGAGCCCGGTGAGAGGCTCTTTTTAGTTTTGGTAGTTTTCGTCGTGACCGTTGATATCAAGAAGCTTGCGCACGACTGGGTTCATGTTCGAGCGCGTGCCTGCCATGTTGTGGCGGTTGAGGTCTTTGACCTTGTCTTCGAGTAATTGTTTGACGCGATGGTTGAGATAGTATTCCTTACCTTCAATAGTCAACGTGTCATAAGTGCCATCTTCCCAGTTATCCATAGCGTTCATAGCGTTGTTAAACTGAACGAGCGTAGCGGTTTTTGTAGATGCGAGCTGAGAGACAGCCATGTCACGGAAGAACTCTTCGAGGTTAGCCTCAACTTGTTTTTTGTGCTTCACAAAAGTCTTAGCTACCTTGTCGTCTGGATCGTTTAGTCTCTGCATGAATTCAAGGTGCTCTTCTTTGTTCTTAGCATTATAGCCAAGCGTGAAGAGGTTGTCATAGCTATCGAGAGCCTCACCGTCCATTGCGCCAGAACAGAGCGATGAGCGGGCGAACTTGACCGGTTCGACGAGAATCTTTGGTTTACCCTTGTCGTCCAAAGGAACGGTGCCTTCCTGGATGGATTTCAAGACACCCTTGAATGCGGTACGGTCGGCCGAAGCAAAGATCTTGCCGTCTTTGAGGCCTTCAAGAATATGCGAGAAAGAAACCTTATCGAAGTCTTCGACAGTATCGCCAGCCTGCTTCTGGTTAGACAAGAAGGTTGCGTAATCGATGAAGCCTTCGAGGCCATTCGTCGAAGTATTAATACTGCGGCGAATCATATTGTTCTTTGCGTAAGCCCAGAGATATGGATCGTCCGCCTTCATCTTGATGAGTGTATCGCCAAGGACCTTCTGGGTGTAAAGATGCTCGGAACCAACAAGCTTCTGAGAGTTCTCGCGGAGAACTCTATCGATATCGCCGTAGTCGCCGCGCTTAGCCATAATTTCGAGGGCGGCAGCCATGGAGTTATAGTTATCGGTTTCGATAGCATGGATAAGGTTGTGCTCGTTGCTTGGGCCAGATGGAGAATCGTCATAGAGTTCGAGATAAGTGCTCTTGTCCGTAGCGTCGGCTTTGCGTTTAGCAGAAATAGAACCCGCAAGAACGGCGTTGAGGCTGTTCTTGTTTTTATCAAGAACGCCTCTTTCGGCAGCGGTGAGTTTAATGCTCTTATCTTTAAAGCTGAGACGTTCTTTGTCGAGTGCCTTATAGAAGGATTTGCTATCGTCCATACGGAAGACGCTGCTGACCTGCTTGCGGATGCGTTCGTCGTCCTCGGTTATCTCGTAGCCATCATTGGCATGTTCGCCAAGGGCGTTACGGAGACGTTCGGCGCGTTCGCGCTCGTTTTTGAGTGTAATACTAGATTGGCGATCTCTAATCATCTCGTCGCGGTCAACGGCATGGATGTAGGCGCGATTAGTCTTTTTGACCCAAGCGCGATCTTGCTTGCGAATACGGCTATCGTCCTTATCGCCGAAGCCTTCATCGAGATCAGCCATCCATTCTCTGTGGGCGTTTTCGTTTTCGATGTGGCGGAGACCACGATCATAAGCCGTTCTACCACGGCGGTTGAGGCGCTTGTTATCGCCCTTACCAGAGTACATGGTATCTTCGGCGTACCTGCGGTTCTCTTCTTTAATTGCCTCCGATGCGGCAGCAGTATCATATTCGCGGCGCGCGCGGCGGCGTTCGAGATACTGAGCAAGGCGCGTATGTGGCGCGGTTGGGTTTTGCTTAGCAAGAGCCTTTTGCTTTGCGAGTGCGCTTTGGCTGGCGGCAAAACCAGCGGCTGCGCCAGTGAGCGGCGAAACCATGCGGTTGAAAATGCCGTCAATCTTGTTGAGCGCGGTGCCAGACATCTTCATGAGTGGAATTGACATAAAGAGTGGGACGATTTCGACAGCGATACCAAGAACCTTCATGAATGGGTTGTCGCTTGATGCGATGATAACGAGACCAGCAAGCTGAGAAGCGCCATAAAGAACGCTAAACATTGGATAGAACAAAATCATGCGAGCGAAGAGCTTGTACCATTTGCTGAACCACTGCTCGGTGTTTGGAAGCATGTAAGCAACGAAGGCAAGTGGAGAAATCATGACGAGGAGATAGATGAGTGCCTGGCGGGCTGCCATAATAATAAGCGCAGAAAGAACGGCGATAACGCCAGAAAGAAGAACTGGTGCGAGCATCCAGAGGAGACCTTCGACGCTACCAGCGAAAACGAGTGCAGTGCCAGCGGCGCCGGCAGCACCGATACCGAGAATTGCGTAAGTAATAGCAGCAACGGAAGTAGACTTCGCGTCAGCTGGGATAGTGCCATTTTGGATGGCGACATCCTGGACGTGCATAAAGAATCCGTGGAGCGAATTACCGAGAATATTACTAATATCGACAGCGATCGTACAGACGATGTAGCTGAGGTTCACGAGGATTGCCGTAATAATAATGCGCGGCAATACTTTTTTGATGCCGTAATTATTAATACCGACGCCAGTTAACTGGGAGAAAATGACGATCAAGAAGAAGACGACAAAGATGAGGTTCGTGATGTTCTTGAAGTATTCCCAGACAATATAATATGGTGACTGCTGGTCAGTTGGAATCGGATTGACTTGAATAACCTGGGTAAGGAGGCCGTAAGCGCCGTCAATAATGCGGCTCAAGAGGCCAGTACCAGGACAGACGAGCCAGCCAAGGTTACCAACCTGATCGTAACAGGTTTGGCCTTCCCCAGTAGTTTTGGTAGTCTCAGTTGTCTCTGGAGCAGTTTCGACTGGAGCATCAGTTGGAGTGTCAACAGGGGTAACGACAGTAGTTTCTGGAGTATCAGTAGGCTCAGTCGCCGTGGCAGGGGTAGCAAAAACCGGACCGGATAGTGCTAATGCACCAAATACAGCGGCCATAACAGATAGGACTATGTTTTTAATACACTTGCCCATAACGTATCTATTATAGCACACATAAGCATTTTAGTCAAGTATTTATAAGCAATTTTAGGCCCTTTTTTTGCACAGGAATTTAAGGGGTGATTTTGCAAAAATTATTATGTTATAATTGACTTAAGAATAATAGGTTTTTATTAGGCTAAAAATATGAAAAGAAAAATAGTAATAGTAATTGCAGCAATTGTAGCGATGACTGGGTTGGCGGCAAGCGGATTGCTGAGCGAAACGGCGAGTGCGGCGAAGTATTGCTCTTTCTCGATGCAGGAAGATACGGGCGACCGTGGCTTAGCAAAGAAACGCCGCTGTGCGAATATTATGATGGTCGATCATAACAGCGACATGATGTATGCATGTGGCGCATCCGGTTCTCAGGGTAATTCGACGAACTGTTTAATCAAAATTGGCGAATCTATGAATTTCTCGGCGACGACTAGCTATGCGTATGCTGCCGATCAAGAATTTTCTGAGGTCAAAAAAGCGATTGGCGCTATTATCGCCGGCGGCGAGAGTACCTGGAATCCATGTAAGACCGTTATCCAAATGGTTGAGGAAAATCCAAGCAACTCAAATTATATAAATGGCAAGAATACCTGCTTCGATAATAACAAGCAGTGGATGTACTATGTTGATTATGATACCTGGATGACGGATCATCCGAATGGAACTTCGAGCGGATATGTTCCTGGCCCTAGTGGTAGCACTAGCCCATCAGACGGTTCGGGCGATGATGGTGGTAGCAGCTCTACTGGCGAAGAATCTCCAGCCGATACTGGCGAATGTACTTCTATCCTTCCGGGTCTTTTCTGCGATAAAGATAATCCGGACAGCAATGGCGAAGGTATTAAGCAGCTCATTCGTTTTATTATCGGCGTGATGACCGGTGCAGTTGTAGTGGCCGGTACGGTTGGTATTGTTATCTGTGGCGTTATGATGATGACGGCGCGCGATAATGAGGCGCAGGTAACTACGGCAAAGCGTCGTTTGTTTGAAATTGTTATTGGTATTGTTGCATGGGGTTTGATTGCGGTATTGATAAACTTCTTCATTCCTCAGAATGAAGATACGACGGAAGGTATGCTGGGTGCGGAAACGAGTATTAACGGAAAGAAGGATGCCTAGCATGAGAAAATTTATTATTAGTATCTGCGCAGTGTTGGCAATTGCGGCTGCAGGGATTGTAGTTTTACCGGCTAAAAATGTTGCCGCAGAGCCGAAAGCAGACTGTCAAACGCACTTCTTGGGTATCAGGGCTTGGTATGACGGCTTGGTCAGCACGAAGCCTGACGGCACCTGTAGAATTAACACGCCAGTACGTGATTCGGACGGCTCGAGTTTGCGTCGTTTTATTTGGACAGTTGTAATGAACGTCGTCAGTATGATACTCGGCGTGATTGGCTACCTCGCAATTGCGATGGTGATTTGGGGTGGCTACCAGTATATGTTGGCACGTGGCGATCCAGGCAAACTCGCTAAGGGCAAAAAGACGGTTACGAATGCGGTGATTGGTATGGCGCTCGTGATGGTCGCTTCCCTCATCAGTGGCGCGATTGCAGACGTGATTAGTAAGTCTAAAGGCGGCGACTTTATTAAGGAAATCTTTAATACGGCCTTTGTTTGGGGCGGTATTATCGCGGTGATTATGATTGTGTGGGGTGGCATTCAGTATGTTACAAGCGTCGGCAATCCATCTGCCGCAAAAACTGCACGCGATACGATTTTGTATTCGTCAATCGGTCTTATCATTGTGATTTTGGCCGCAGTAATCGTTAATACGGTAGTAGGAGCAATCGGATAATGAAGAAAATTGCATTAGTAATAGCTAGCGTCATTGCAGTATTAGGTTTTATGGCGGTGCCGGCCTATGCTGATGATATGTGCAATACCTACAATGGTCCAGATAAGGATATTATTTGTGGCAGCCATACTGAAGATGATGCGCAGAATAAAATCGGTACGGTTCTCAACGCAGTGTTTGGAATTACCGGTATCGTGGCGGCAATCGTGATTGTGATTGGCGGCGTCTTTTATGTAACTTCCCAGGGTGATCCTGGAAAGGTGACACGCGCAAAGAGCACGATTCTCTATGCCGTGATTGGTTTGATTATTTCTCTGTTAGCATTCGCTATCGTTAACTTTATCTTAGGAGCAATGAAATAATGAATAATTTTTTGAAAGTAGTTGCAAAAGGTATCGGCGGCCAGGTTGGCGATGTCAGTGATGGCAAAAGCCTCGAAGACAGTATTGGCGTTATCTTGAATGCGGTTTTTGGCATCATTGGCGTTGTGGCCGTCATTTTTATTATCATTGGCGGTATTAATTATGTGACTTCTCAGGGTGATCCTGGAAAGACCAAGAAAGCTCGCGATACGATTCTCTATGCCGTGATTGGTTTGATTGTTACCCTACTGGCATTCGCTATTGTTAACTTTGTCTTGGGGAGCATAAAGTAGAGAATAGATTTGCAATATTAATAAATATGTTAAAATATAATTAAGAATTTTCTAAAAGGAGAAAAAATGAACAAAATTAGCAAAATCATCAAAGGCGGCGCGATTGCAGCATTCTTGGCTGTCGTAGTTACCGGCTCTGTGTTTGCCGCAAGCATCAATGACTGTGTTGGCGCAAACAAGAAGTATTCTAACTTGACCTTCACTACTGCTGGTACCGCACCAAACGGCTATCCAGTTAAGTGTACGCGCTACAAAGATGGCAACAACTGGGGTACGATTTACGGTAAGTCTAGCGCTGACTGTGCTCAGGCCGGTACGATTGCTTCTGACCCAGATTCCTGCCAGAGCAGCGATTTGAACAATGTTGTTAACACTATCATCAACACTGTTATCTTCATCATTGGTATGGTTGCAGTCGTGATGATTATCCTCGGTGGTATCAGCTATGCTACTTCCCAGGGTGACCCAGGCAAGGTTAAGAAAGGTAAAGACACGATTCTCTACGGTATCATCGGTCTCGTGATTGCAATTCTCGCCTTTGCTATCGTCAACTTCGTCCTTGGCGCTCTCGCTAAGTAATAAAGGAGATATTGAATGAAAGTATTAATCGCAAGTGATGGTGGCACTTCCGGCGCACAGAATGCGCTCGACAAGGTTAATCAGGTAGCTGGTACGGCTGGTGCTGATACTGGTCTTGAAAGCCAGATTGGCGTCATTCTTAATGCGATTATCGGCGTTATCGGTATCGTAGCCGTTATCATGATTATCCTCGGTGGTATCAATTACACCACTTCTCAGGGTGATCCTGGTAAGACCAAGAAGGCTCGTGACACGATTCTCTACGGCGTGATTGGCTTGATCATTGTGCTTCTCGCCTTCGCAATCGTCAACTTCGTGCTCGGCGCGCTCGCTGGATAAAATAGCGAATCAATCCCCTTGCCTATTGGTGAGGGGATTTTTGTTGGTGCAAATACTAGGGATAAAAAATATTCCTGCTGGAGCAGGAATATTTTAACAAGACAACTATTAGTTAATAGTGATGCGCTTTGGCTCTTCGACCTTTTCCTTTTCGAAGGAAATAGTAAGGACACCGTCTTTGAGGACAGCTTCGACGCCGTCTTCGATGACCTGAACTGGGAGTGCGATGGTGCGACTGAATTCGCCCCAGTAGCATTCCTGGATGTGCCATTGCGTAGCATTGTCATCTTCGCCGCCGCTGAGAACGCCAGAAATGGTAAGGATGTTATCGGAAATAGAAACATCGAGATCCTTGCGCTCGATACCTGCGGTGCGAGCTTTGATAATAAGTTTGGTTGGGGTCTCATAGACATCAACAGCAAGCTGACCTGGAAGGTTTTCGGTTTCGTCTTCCCAGTTGTCGTCAGTAGCGGTTTCTTCTACGTAGACTGCTTCTTCGGCTGGAGCGCTTTCTGTGGATTCCACCAATCCCTCTTCAGCTAGACCAGCATTGCCATCTTCGGAAAGAAAGGCAGCAGTGAGCTCATCGTCTAAGCTCATATCTTCTTGTTTGCGAGCCATAGTTATATACATTCCTCCACTATTTACACTCTTAAGCTTTATTATAGAGGGTCTTATAGCTAAAATCAATAAAAAGGAGGTAATTGTTGTGAAAAATACAATATTCAATTGCATAAGCGAATTGCTCTGCCCGCATTACTGTATTTCTTGTGGAAAAGTAGGTGGAATACTGTGCGAGTGTTGTAAAAAATATATTAAAAGCGGCGAAAAACGGGCTTGTTTGGCCTGCGGCGGCTGACTAAAAAATGGCATTTGTCCGAGCTGTTCCCTGCCTTTTTCGCGGCAATTTTATGTTGGCAATCGAGTTGGGGTTTTGAGGAGATTAATCGAGATTTATAAGTTTCACTCGGTGCGTTCGGTGGCGCCGATATTGGCGGAGGCACTAGTGGAGGCAATTGGAGATAGCTATACACTCGTGCCGCTGCCGACGATCAACCGGCATATCCGCGAACGCGGGTTTGATCATATTGGTCTGATTTGCAGGAAGACTGGCTTATCGACTGAATATGCGCTTGCGCGCAAAAAGAACACAGTGCAAGTTGGTGCAAGCCTCGAACAACGGCGTGAGCAGGCAAAATCAGCGTATTTGCTCAAAAGTGTGGATGTGAATAAGAATTATATATTAATTGACGATGTCTGGACGACCGGAAGTAGTATGATGGCGGCGGCCAGATTAATGCGCGAAGCGGGCGTAAAAAATCTCGCAATCGGTGTGATTGCGAGAAGTGTATAAGACTGGAATAGTTGATTAGACGCTAGCTTCGCCGCCGACTGCGTTGATCACGAAGTTGACGATTGCGAAAGCGAGAATCGAGATGATGAGACCGATAAGAGCATACATGATGGTGTTCTTTGCATCGGTAACCTTTTTGCTGTCGCCGCCAGAGATAACATAGCGGAGACCACCGAAGATAAGCATGACGACGGAGATGATACCGACGGCATAAAGAACGGTGTTGGTAATCTTGGTGAAGACGCCGTCTGCGCCAACTAGCTCAGAAGGCATACCGTTGCCACGGGCAGCTTCAGCGCCGGCCTGTGCAGGGTTCGCAGTTGTGGTGGCCATTACGCGGCCAGCAAATAATGTAGCAGCTGCGGCAGCACCAGTAATGATTTGCCCAGCTTTTTTGAGAATGTTTTTCATATTGTTCGAACTATTCCTTTAAGATAACTATATTATACAACATAATGGCAATCATTGTCCATTATTCCCCATTTCCCCGATTAGCTCCATACGGAGCACGACGTTCTGCCGGCCCGTCGTTACGGGCGGCAGCCGTCTCGCGCTCGCCCGTAGGCTCCGCGAGTCTCCGTCTAGAGCTAATCGGGAAAATGGCGCTGATGGCTAATGATTGCTAGCCTTGTCTGAGGGAGACTTACGGAGGCTGCTGCCGAGTACGAAGCGGCGCTCGCCTGTGAAGACAGGCCGAGCGAACGCTGTGCTCCCGAAGATGAGGCTAGCAGGGATTGGCTATTAATGGGATTTTGTGATAAAATAGTCTCTGTTGGAGGGTTACCCAAGTGGCTGAAGGGGACGGTTTGCTAAATCGTTAGACTGGCGAAAGCTGGTGCGAGAGTTCGAATCTCTCACCCTCCGCCAAAAGATGCGCTGCGAGTCAGGGCATTTTTTGATGATTTTTATTGATTATTGCGCTTGTGCTATAATAAAAGTACTATGGCTAAGAAGACAATTGTGAACTGGGAAGCTCGCGAATATATCGAATATAAGAAGAATGCTGGGTGGTATTTCGGCCTAGTATTGGTGGTGCTCATCTTGAGCGGTATTGCTATCTGGTGGCAGCAGTGGACTTTCTTGGCATTAGTGATCGTGGCGGCAATTGCGTTGCTGACCTATACGGCACGTCCACCACGCTTATTGCATTATTCCCTTTCCGACAAAGGTCTGTCAGAAGGCAATAACCTCTATACCTTTGATTCTTTTAAGTCGTTCGGCGTGTTGAACGAAAACAATCATTACTGCATTATGCTCGTGCCGAAAAAGCGTTTCTCGACACGCGTGCGTGTGTATTTCCCGGAGACTGAGGGCGAGCAGATCGTCGACGTCTTTGGTGCACATCTACCGATGGAGCCAGTGAAGCAGGACATGCTCGACAAGCTGGTCAAGTTCTTGCGCATTTAGGCGTAAGCGTGATATGATATTAGGTAATTAAATAGATAAGGTGGGCAAGTATGGACCAAAATAATACCGCAACTCCAGATGAGTTGCAGCAAGCAATCAACAATATTACTAACCCTGCAGATTCTAATGCAGTTGAAAACGCCGTCGCACAGGCAACTGGTGCCGCACCAGTAGATTTAGGCGTCGCTCCGGCTCCAGCTGTTCCAGGCTTGGATGCAGCTCCAGCAGAAGCAGCAGCTCCAGCCAAGGCTGTTTACGGTGACCCTGACCTTGATAAGGTCAAATCGATGGCTTTGTCTGATTTGCGCCCAATTCTCGAGAGTGTCGAGATTGAAGCTGGTAAGAAGTTCAAGATTTACAAGGAAATCATCGATCTTACCGAAGATAAAGCTTGCATCGAGCTCGCTTACAACGCCGCTAAGGGCATCGAAGATCAGAAAGAAAAGGCAGAGGCTCTTCTCTTCGTCGTCGAAGCCGTCGACAAGCTTGGCATTCCAGCAGAACAAGCCCCAGCTGCTTAAGCTAAAAATTAAATCTTATCTATAAAAAGAACCCGCTTGGCGGGTTCTTTCTTGTTTGATGCGGTTTAATACATTCCGCCACCCATGCCGGCTGCGGCAGGGTTGTCTTTTTCTGGGAGATTGACGATGAGGGCTCCCATCGTAATCGTCGTTGCGGCAATGCTGACAGCATTCTGGACAGCTTCGCGAGTGACGCGAGCTGGGTCGACGACGCCGTCTTTCTTGAGGTCGACGAGGCCTTTTTCTGGCGCCATGACGTTAATGCCCTGCCCGTCTGCGGCAGCTTCAACCTGAGCGAGAAGTGCCTGAGAGTTGAGGCCAGCATTTTCCATAATCTGAGTAAATGGAGCCTTGAGGGCGGCCTTCAAAATTTCAGCACCGGCGCTCTTGTCCTTGATGTTCTTGGCGAGGTTAACAAGCGTGACGCCACCACCTGGAACGATGCCCTCATCGAGAGCGGCCTTTGTGGCAGCAACGGCGTCATCGACGCGATATTTCTTCTCATCGATTTCGGTTTCGGTAGCACCGCCAACCTTGATAACGGCGACGCGGCCAGCGAGAGCAGCAGCGCGTTTTTCAAATTGCTCAGTTTCGTAGTTTGAAAGTGCGGTCTTTGCCTGGGCTTCGATGTCTGCGATGCGAGCTTTAACCTCGCGGGCATCGCCGGCGCCATTAACGATAGTAGTCTGATCTTTGGTAGCAATAATCTTGCGAGCCTGGCCGAGAACTTCGAGACCGGAATCTTCGAGACTCATGCCCTTTTCGCTCGAAACAACAGTTGCGCCGGTGAGAACAGCGATATCTTCCATGATTTGCTTGCGATTGTCGCCAAAGGCTGGGGCCTTCAAAACAAGAGTATTGAAGACGCCCTTGAGCTTGTTGAGAACGAGCACAGAGAGAGCCTCGCCTTCAACTTCCTCGGCGATAATGACGAGATCCTTGCGGCCGGTCTGAGCCATTTTTTCGAGGAACGGCACAATATCGTTGACGGCAGAAATCTTTTTATCGGTGATGAGAATGGAAGGTTTCTCGAAGATGGCTTCTTGGCGCTGGGTGTCAGTGACGAAGAATGGCGAAGCGTAGCCCTTGTCGTAGGTGTAACCTTCGGTAATCTCGGATTGCATTTCGAGACCTTGACCTTGCTCGACGGTAACGACGCCGTCTTTGCCAATCTTGGAAATGACGTTTGCGATGAGTTTGCCGATTTCGGCGTCGCCAGCGGAAATGGTGGCAACTTCGGCAACCTTGGAATCATCGCCCTCGATTTGCTCGGCGATTTTATTGATGCCCTTTACGATTTCGGCGCCAGCAGCTTCGATGCCCTTGCGAAGGTCCATTGGGTTATGGCCGGCAGCAATGAGCTTGTTGGCTTCGGCGAGGATGTTGTAAGTAAGAACAGTAACGGTGGTAGTACCATCGCCGGCGACCTTGTTGAGCTTTTGCGCGGCAGACTTAATGAGCTTAGCGCCCATCTGGTAGCCGAGAGTTTCATCGTCTTCGTTGCCGAGATCGACAGCTTCAGCGACAGTGACGCCATCATGGGTGATGGTTGGTGCGCCGTAGCTTTTTTCGATTACAACATTGCGGCCTTTTGGACCGAAAGTAACCTTCACTGCGTCGTAAAGTGCCTTGGCGCCGCCGAGAACTTTCTCGCGGGCTTCGTCGTCATAGAAAACTTTCTTTGCCATAGATACTCCTTATAGTGTTGCTAAAATGTCTTCTTCTTTGATAATGAGATAATCCGTACCGTCGTACTTGATGTCGGTGGCGGAGTATTCGCGATAAAGGATGCGGTCGCCCTTTTTGACGGTCTTTACGTCTGGGCCGACGGATTCAATCGTAGCAGTGGTGGATTTTTCTTTTGACGACCCAAGCAAAATGCCCGATGCGGTCGTGCTGGTGGCGGCGTCTTTTTTGGCGACAACGCGGTCAGCGAGAGGCTTGATAGACATGTGGTAATTTCCTCCTGAAAATTATTTCTACCCCTAGTATAGAGCGATGAATTAGCACTGTCAAGCGCGGAGTGCTAATGGCGCCCATAACGCTACAGGCAACATGGACACTGCGTGTTTAGTAGTGCTTATGGTATAATTTAAAGAACAATAAACGGAGTAATTATTAATGGAAGATTCGTTCGATGCGCGCTTGAATGGCGATTACAAACCGCCACGCGCTGAGAAAAAAGGCGGTAGAGGGTGGATGGTTACCTCGATTATCCTTTTTGTGCTATTGATTGGTGCTGGCGTGTTCGCCACGATCATGACCATTAGCAATAATACGAACGGCGATAAAATGCTGAACAATGAGACCGAGATTAGTAAAAGAGATACAAAAATCTCTGAGCTCGAAGCGACGATTTCGGCAAATGAAGCAGAGATCGCATCGCTCAAAAACAGCACGGTTAACCCAGGTACTGGCACCGCAACTCAGAAGAAATATTCCGATTTCAAGATTGATATTGCCGGTCTAATGAAAGTGATTAATAAGGATAATAAAGATTATCCTGGAGTCGTTTCGAAGTCGCTTGATTTGATCAAGGCTGAGTTCACGAGCGATGACAAGTATCTGATTGTCGCTGCTAATATTTTCGAGGGAGAGACCGGTTACGCTGGTGTCTATTACAAGGAAGTTGGTGCGAATACGGGCTGGAAGGTTCAGTTTGAAGGCCATCAGTTTAGCTGTGCGAATGCTACTGCCGAACAGAAGAAGTTTGGCGAGACTTACAAGGCCTTTGATACAGGTCTTGATAGCAAATACGTCCAGTGCGTTGAGTAAAATAAAATCCCCCTTCCCCAGGGGGATTTTTGATGCGTGGTAAAATATAGATATGGGTATAAAAGAAAAAATTCCTTTTTATGATTCAATGACAATTCCTTACCACATCGGGAAGGCGGCGCTATTTGGCACGCTCAAGGGTTTCCCTGGTAAGAAGATTACCGTAATTGGCGTGACTGGCACAAACGGCAAGACGACCACTTCGTTTATGATCTGGAAGATGCTCAATAATGCTGGGCGCAAGGCTGGCGTGATGACGACGGTCGGTTGGGGCGTCGATGAAATTCATGAGCAGATGGAGCACATGACGACAGTCGATGTAAAACTCCTGAATGAGCGTATTAAGAAGATTGTTGATGCGGGCGCAGAATACCTCGTATTGGAATTGACGAGCCATGCTTTGGCGCAACATCGTGACCTCGGTATCCCGATTGATATCGCCGTGATGACGAATGTGACGCACGAGCATTTGGATTACCATAAAACCTTCGAGCGCTATCGCGATGCGAAGCGTAAACTCTTTAAGAAGGCGAAGTTTGGCGTGATTAATGCCGACGATCCTTCGGCTGGTTACTTTGAAACTGACGTCGATAAGTACGTCACTTACGGCGTGGAGTATGGCGGCTTGAAGGCGGAAAAGGTGAAATTGATGCCGGATGGCGTCGAATATGTGACGAATGATGGTTTGAAGATTAGGACGCGAATTGCGGGTAAGTTTAATGTTTCGAATTCCCTCGCCTGCGTGGCGGTAGGCCGTCGTTTGGGCTTGACCGACAAAGATATCGCCGACGGCATTTATGCGCTCGAAGAAGTGGAAGGCCGTATGGTGAAGATTGATATGGGTCAGAAGTTCACGGCTATTATGGATTACGCACATACGCCGGATGCCTTCGAGAAGCTCTTGCCAGATATGAAGAAGGCGACCAAGGGACGTTTGATTGTGATGTTTGGTTCGGCTGGCGGTCGTCGTGATCCGTCGAAGCGTAAACCGCAGGGTCAGATAGCTGGTAAATATGCAGATATCGTGGTGCTTACCGAAGAGGATGACCGCGATACACCAGGTATGGAAATCATCGAGATGATTGCTGAAGGCGTGCGCGAAACGCCAAAGACGGAATTGCTTATTGAACAGAATCGTCCAAAAGCAATTTTGCTCGCCTGCAAGACGGCAAAGCCAGGCGATACGGTGCTCTTCCTCGGTAAAGGCAATGAGAAAACGATTGAGCGCGCAGATGGCGCGCATGCCTATTACGAGCTAGACGAGATTAAGAAAGCGCTGAAGAAAATCTTGAAGTAAAAAATATCTCCCGTAGGGGAGATATTTTTGTTGGCACTAATTAGCGGTTGAGGCCGCCGTAGTTTACCCATGAAATTTCGGTAACTTTACCTTCTTCGACCTTGAATTCGAACTTCTTCCAAGTCTGGGCTTCGTACTCGATTTTCTCGTACTTGCCACCCTTGTAGTTGTCGTATTCTTTGCTTTCGGTTGGTTCGCCAAAGGCCTTGACGAGGTCTTCGCGAGTGCTACCGAGATGGATACCACCGAAGAATTCCATGCTTTCGTAGATTGGCTGAGTCTTGACGTTGGTGACGCTGCTGACGGTAACCTTACCGAGCTTAGCTTCTGGGAAGGTGACGTCATCTTTGCCGTCGTTGTATGGGGTGATGCTGATGTTGGTGTCATTGTCGTTGTTGTTGAGGTAGCCACCACCAATCATGATCATATACTTGCCGGCTGGGACAGTTTCGTTCTCGACGCGGCTGTTGACCTTGTAACCGGATTCTGCGAGATCTTCGAGCTTACTTTCGAAAGTATACTTTTTGCCGTCAATTTTGATGAAGTAGGCGCCATCCTTTTTGTATGGCTTGCCGGCGTTTTCGTCTTTTTCGTCTTTGCTTTCTTCTGCAGTCTTTGGCTCGTCTTTTTCGCCGTTATTGCCGTTGATGATGAGGATTGCTGCGATGATACCGCCAGCAATGACCAAGACGGCCGCGATGATTGCGATAATAATGCCGACATTGGATTTCTTTGCAGGTGTTGAAGCCTGAGTTCCTTCAGTCATGAAAAACACTCCTATTTATTATTTGTTATGATTCTATCTATTATACCTTAAAACGACTAACCAGCCAAAGACTTATGCGGGAATAGAGCGTCTTTTTATTTGCTGAGAGGGCCGACATTGGTCCAGCCGATGACGGCGACTTTACCGTCGTCGATTTGGAATTGGAAGAACTTTAGAGTAGAAACCTGGTATCGCAAAACTTCGGTGCCTTCAGAGCTACGGAAAGTAGATTGGTGGCTGTCGCTAGTAGGTTCGCCAAAGACTTTGATGACGTCTTCGCGACTGCTATCGAGGTGGAGGCCGCCATAGAATTCCATGGACATGTATTCTTCGTCTGCTCTCTTAGAGATGCTGTGGTTGATTTCGACTTTGCCGAGCTTGCAGTCTGCAATGTTAAGTTCCTTATCGGTATCATTGTAGCCGAATGCGGAGATAGAAGACGAGAGCTTTTGGTTGGCGAAGGCGCTACCGAGAATAGACCAATCGCCTGGCTCGACGGTGCGATTCGCATAGCGCTCGTTAACAGCGTAGCCAGAGGCGCTAAGATCGGACAACTTGTTGTTGATGGTGTATTTTTTGCCGCGAATGATGACATAGTAGTTGTCGTCGTTTTCGTATGGTTTTGCGGCGGAGTTTTGCTTTGCGCTGCCCGGTTTGCCTGATTTGCCACCATTAGCGTTGGCAATAATAACGGCTGCTGTAATACCGCCGCCGAGTAATATGACTGCAGCGATAATGATGAGAATTAGACCAGGAAATTTTTTCGGTGCCGCTGCTGGGGTGATTGGCATAGGGGTTGGAGCTGGTGCTGGTGTAGGCGTAGGTGTTGGTGCCGGTTGATAACCGGGCTGGCTAGTCGTGGGAGCGACAGGCTCGGCCGGGTTAAAAGGGTTAGGGTTATTAATATCTGGGTTCATAAAAAGCTCCTATAGTGTTAGGTAGATTATAGCAAATAAGCATTAGCTTAACCACAGACTGACGCAACGGATATAGCCGCCACCTTTTTTGAGCTCGGTGACGTCTGGCGTGAAGCAGGCGATGCCGCGCTTTTCGAGTTCGGCCTGGAGTTTTGGCGCCTTGTTGGACATGATGGCGCATTTGCCGGTGCTGACCATGTTGCAAGCGAAGCCCTCGGTGCACTCATTGAAATCGACGATGATTTTGTCGATGTCCGTAAGAGCCTCAAGCTGTTTATTGGAAGCTTCATCGAGGGCCATTGGGCAGTAAGCAATGGTGCGGTCGTCAATTACAGCGAGTGCGAGGTCGAGATCGTACCAGAAGCTATCGGCGTGATTAGTGAACGGATTAATATGCTCGGTGCCGTCTTCGTTGAGCTGGGGCTTGGCGTGAAGCTGAATCAAAGTAAGACCAAGGGTTTTGGCGGCAAAAGCCTGCGCAACTGGGTCGGAACGGTAGCCGCTGCCAGCGAAGAGATATTTGCCGCAACGAAGCGAATCGCCCTGCCCCGAGAAGAGATGATTATCTGGAACTTCGTAACATTTGTAGCCAAGGGCTTCGAGCTGAGCCTTTGCATATGGCTCCTCTTCCTTGCGAGCATCCGGAAGGCGCGACATGACGGCGACGCCGTCTTTGACGAGCGCCCAGTTGGCGGTATAGACGCCGTCTTGGCAGTTGACTGGTGCATCGACTTTAACGAGCTCGATGCCGGCTTTTTTGAAGCACTCGAGAATTTCGGCGTGCTCGGCGCAAGCCTTCTTTACGTCGATTTTATCTTTGTTGTAGTATGGATTGATTTCGAATTCGTCCGCAAAAAATTCTGCACCCGAAACGAGGAGTTTTTGATTTATCATAGAACAGGTTTTTCTTCTTTTTCTTCTTTGGTTTCTTTTGGCTGAGCTGGTTCGTAATCGGCGATGCCGTCGATGATGTGGTCGGAATCAAAGCCGAGCGCAAAAGCAGTCGTAGCGGCAGCGGCCATATAGAGAGCGGCCTTTTCGTCGGTAACATAAGTGGCAACTTCGAAGCGCTCACCGTTGAAATTGATGTTGGCTTCGGCGCCATGCTTATAAATCTTGCCTGGATTGACTTTGAGGTCGGAATTATAGTCGCGACCGTAGCTCAAAGTAGCGGTTTTGCTTGGATATTCGGCAAATAGACCGAAATTTGGATCGTCGCGATTAACGATGCTAAAGTCTGGCGTAGTGTTGAAAAGAATGTCATGAGCATCGGCGGAGATATTGTCTGTAATCACGGCAACATGAAGTGGCATGCCGTAGCAAATATGGTTTGCTAAGGCGCTACTTTCGACGGAGATAACGGCGTAATCGGTGCCGGTTTTCCAGATTTTGAAAAGCTGACGATAGAGGTCGGAAGTCGATTTTGGATCGATGATGAGGCCGACGCGGTTGTCTTTTGACTTGATAATTTCCTGCAAGAAATGTGCAGTAATGTCCCGCCCAGAAGTGCCAGTTACGGCGATGATTTTCAAATCTTTAGCAGGGTTGCTGTAGTAAGTTTTGAAAAATTTTGCCTTGGCTTTTTGAAGTGTTGGTTTGAATCCGGATTTCTTCTTCTGCTCTGCCATAAAAATAGTATACCATCTCTTGAAAAAATGTGCTATAATAGTTGCTATCACGTTTGTTTTTTGCGAGCGCGACGTTCGTTTAATCTTTGAACGGTGGAGTAATTTCGTCCTTATGGACGAATTAATCCACACTTGCACCCGTAGCTCAGTTGGATAGAGCGTTGGCTTGCGGAGCCAAAGGTCGTACGTTCGAATCGTATCGGGTGTACCATAATTTGAGTCGAAAGAACGCCATATCGGCGTTTTTTTGTGCTCGCTCGATCAATAATCGCGCTTCGCGCAAAGAAAACGCCAATCTGGCGCTCTTCCTCTCAAATTTAGGTGATTTTTTCTTGCAATTAACTGTTTTATTGAGTTTGGTATAATCATAAGTAATATGAAGTCAAAAGAGAGAGGTAACTTCGAGGGCGAGCAGTCAGATAATGGCTCGGAGTGGGGCGACCTTTCGACGAACGTCGAGTTTGGGAAAGAGGCGGCGGAACAACAAAAACGCGAAAACCAGGAACGTCAGTTGATGGCGCAGATTCTGATGCCGGAAAGTAACGCGATGGCCGAGAGTAACGTGGAAATATCGGCAGAAAGCGAAGAAGCGGCGCTAGAAAAGATCGCGAGTGATGATTTCACGCGCGATGACATTAATAAGATTCTAACTTCGCTGGATACTCCGTCGCACGAGCAAGGTTCGAAGGCGGTATTTGCGAATATGCTTGCAGGTCATGATGCGGAGCTAATGATGCTCGCAAATTTTGTTGGACATGAGAATTATGCAGATTGTTCGGCGGGCGATATTGCAAGTTTTTTGGAGAAGTTCCCTTCTCCGGCCGATTTTGAATCGTATGCCGAAGATTATGTGAATGGGGTTGAAGCAAATAGCGACCCGGATGTGGCGGAGCAGTTTAAGCAGGCGAGCGAGAATCTAAAGGCGGCAATGTACGGCAAGCGCCAGGAATACTACGATACGTTCAAGGGTCTCGAGAAGCGTGCGTATGAGACGGAGCGCAGTAAGGAGCGCCCGTTCGAGTTACTACCGGTCGAAGAAAGCGCGGAGATATTCCATGAGAGCCAGTGCGATGGCGATCCGTTGAAATATGCGAATGGATCTGAGCGCCCATTAACGAAGGAACAACTCGATGACGCTTTTCTGATTCCGATGTTTAAGATTGAGGTGGATAACGCCGAGATTGCTGTGTCGAGAGTGTTCGAGGCGGCCGGTCATGATGCTGTAATTGGCTATGTGAAGAGCGACGGAAAAGTGATGCAACGCAGCTTCTATAAGAGTGGCTCGCAGGGGACGTGGCATTTGATGCCAGAATATGCCTATAAAGATAATGGCAAACCTTGGATTGGTAAGGGTTTTTCTGAGGAGGCTTTGGTTTTGCCGAGAAAGATGCAAAAGGCTCTGTGTGGTATTGCCGCATATGAGAGGCGTTCTGTTGATGAGAATAAGGAAGAAGAGGCGTTTTACGGAACGGCGAAGCGCTACGATTCACTTGAAAGGGATTTTCGCCCAGCATTCGAGAGCGATTCATTGCGCGGCGGTTTTTACTCGGAAATTAATGGCAAAGCGTCGGTCGATTTGAGCGGTAATGGCGCGTATTCTGACGTGAAGCAGCCGCCAGAATCGCTCGAGTTGCACGGGGCGCAGGAGCCAAACTTTAATGCGCTTGTGGACGAGTGGACAACGGAGAGCAGCGTTTATGGTGAGATGTATATGCGATGTTATAAGTCGGCGGACAAGTCATTAACTTATACGTTCTGTATGGACACGAAGGGTCATGTTTGGATCGGTGGCGTAGAGACGAATGCGCCGGTTAATTCTGGTGGCGTACGTAGTGAATGGGCGGCAGCCGGCGACTTTTGTACTCCGCCATACGAATACGGTACGCAGGACGGTGGTTATGGCGATGAGTCTGACAAGCCATCTGAAGATAGTAGTTACGTCGGGATGTGGGCGAACTATTTGTCAAAGGTTCCGTTGATTCAACGTTTTTGCAACTCAATAGAGACGGCTTAGCGCTTTTGTGATAAGATAAGAAGCGGAAGCGTGGCCGAGTGGTTGAAGGCGCACGACTCGAAATCGTGTGGGCAGCAATGTCTCGGAGGTTCGAATCCTCTCGCTTCCGCCAGAATAAAAAGACAACCCTCTGGGTTGTATTTTTATTCTGCTCGAGAGGAGTCGAGCCCAGGTTCGTCAATGCCCGGCCGCTTGCGGCGACGGCGCATTGTTTATATCCTCTCGCTTCCGCCAATCAGATGATATGAAAAACCAGCGCGATGCGCTGGCTTTTTGAGATTCGAATGTTAGGGCTCCACGCTTGTGACGTTTTTTGAAATCTCTTCACGAGACTCCTTGGTAATTTCGACTTTGCTAGGGCCGCCTTCGTTCAAGCGCATGACCGTAGTTTGGCCTCTAAATAATTTGCATGCTTCGCGAGCGGCTTCGATATTTTTGCGGTTGAAATTGTCGTGCGACATTCGATCACCTCCTTAAAGAGCGATGGGTTATGAGTATTGTAGCACAGATTATTGCTGGGGTGCCGGCCCTCTCTTGACTAGATTTGCGTTCCATGTCATGATAAATTCATCATTCCCCACAAAAGGAGGTGATCAGATGGGAAATGAAGAAAACTTAGCAATTACCCCGAAAGAAGCGGAAAAAAGGCATCTCGAGCAAGTAATTCCGAAGGAAGTGTTTCAAGCCGTCAACGACTTATTGTCTGAAAAATGCTGTAAGGGCACGATAAAGATATTGCAGAAGGATATCATTGCTCGTGCAAAGAAGTTACTGAAGGAGGCAGGCAAGAAGTTTAAAAACAGCGATTTCTTCGACAAGGGCTGGCTGGATTTTGAGCCCTATTACAAGAAGAAAGGCTGGAAAGTTCGTTATGATGGTCCGGCTTATAACGAAAGCTATGAGCCGTACTTCGAGTTTACTCGCGTCAAAAGGGAATCCTGATTACTTATTGGGACTTATTTGGTAAGTTAGCACCTTAGGAGGTGACAGCATGGACAAGAAGGATATTCATTATAGCTTTGATGATGAAAATCTCGAGGATGTTATGCAGCAAATCGAGGCGGATCTTAAGCAGGCCGAGGAAGACGAGAAGCAAGGAATTCGGCCTAAGCCGATATACGGCATGATTAATGCGGGCCCGCCGCCTTGCGAAGTAACCATCACCGATGCATCACGACAGATTATGGCTGATTCTCTTTTAAGTTTTAGGGAATAGCTTATCATCTCAAAACCGGCTTTTATAGCCGGTTTTTCTTGGGGGGCTGACGATTGACTGATTGTGTGAATTGTATTATAATAATTTCTATTCTAGATTTTTGAGGGAGGGCAAAAAATGAAAAAGCTCCTTGTAATACTGTTGGTTTTGATTATTTCGATTTTGTGCTTCACCGGTTGTGTTGCAGCATCTGGCGGCGACGATACGGCAGCCGAAAACTATAAGATTCAGTCGGACTTCGATAGAGTTCCCGGTTATGAGAATTTATACTACGCAAAAACGACGAAGATTGTTTATTGGATTGGCGGTTCGTATACGTTTAATGTAATTGGTGACGATTATACGACGAGCTATATGACGGTTTGGTATGCCGAGAACGGCTTGCCCTATCGCTACAATATTATGACTCGTCAGCTGGAAATGATTGAACCCAATTAATAGGAAAACCCGCTCAACATGAGCGGGTTTTTAGATGGACAGATGATTATACTCCTTCCGGGAAACCGTGGAAATTAGGTCCTGAATAATGGAGCTTAACGGTCGATACGTGGTAGCCGAGATCGGTAAAGTGGGCGGTCAGATAGTCCTTATAAAGATCGTCTGAGCTTTTCGGCCAATCAACAATCTCAAATCCAACCAGCTCCATGACAACATTAGTTCCGCCGAGGTGGACTTTTTGCTCGGCCAAAGGGTAGTTAATTTGCGAAAGGACTTCCGCAATGGTTGCCCTAAAGTTGCCGGCGAGAGTATGGAGACAAGCGAAAGTGTAGGCGTCGACTACGTGGAGTTCGCCTGGTTCGACTGTCCTAATCTTCTTTGGCGTCCAATCATAGGCTACGCCGCGTAGGTATTCGATATTTTCCTTGCCTTCGATCCAGTAAAGTTTTCCGTCTTCTTCGTCTCGAACCAACGGCTTGATTGCCCGATACTTTTCGAGCAACTGTTCATCTGTTAATTGTGGAATTGTAACGTCAAACACATATATCACCTCCTTCTGTGTTTGATTTGCATATCATAACAGAATTTTCGGAGATTGTAAATCGTCAACGGGTAGACTTCGCGTTTGCGAGCCCTTTTGTTTCCGTGGTAAGATAATAGTGTTATTAAGTGGAGTTTTTGCTGAATGAGTTCCGTATTTGTCGTGATGCCGGCATACAACGAGGAAGCGAATATTGAGGAAACCGTAAAGGCTTGGTATCCGATTGTCGCAAAAAACGCGGCGAGCCGACTCGTGGTGGCCGATAGTGGCAGTACGGATGGAACCCACAAGATTCTTTTGGCGCTGAAAAAGAAATATCCAAAGATTGAAATTCTTTCAAAGACGGGCAAATACCATGGCCCAAAGGTGATTGCGCTCTATAAATATGCGATTCGTAAAAAAGCAGATTGGATTTTTCAGACTGATTCAGATGGCCAGACAGACCCGGCTGAGTTTAAGGCGTTTTGGGAAGCGCGCACGAAGTATGATGCAATCCTCGGTAAGCGCACGGAGCGCGGAGACGGCAAAGATCGGGCGTTCGTAGAGCGCGTAGTTTGCCGATTGTTGAAGCATTATTTTGGCGTGAAGGTGCCAGATGCAAACGCGCCGTTTAGACTAATGAAGACCGAATTGGTCGCGAAATACATCGATCGTTTGGACGATGATTACGATTTGCCAAACATCATGTTTACGACTTTTTTCGCCTATTACAAAGAGAAGATTGAGTTTAAAGAGATTAGTTTCAAGCCGCGAAACGGTGGTAAAAATTCAATCAATATTCGCAAGATTGTGAAGATTGGCTGGAACGCGTTAGGCGGATTCCGCAAGTTTAAAAAAGATATGAAGCGTGATGAAAGATAAAATTTTAGGACTCTACAAGAAGCATAAAGACGTTGTGCCGTACTTAGTGTTCGGCGTTTTGACGACGGCGGTCAATGTCGTTTCGTATGCTCTGCTTTCGCGCGTCTTCAAGCTTGGTACTGTGCCGTACGTGATTATCGCTTGGTTCTTGGCGGTGTTGTTCGCATATCTAACGAATCGCCGCTGGGTGTTTAAGAGCCGCGCGCGGACGCGCAAGGAAATTACGCGTGAAGTAGTGTCGTTCTTTGGCTGTCGACTTGCGACGGGTGTGCTGGACTGGCTGATTATGATTATCTTCGTTGACGGTCTGCACATGAACGATATTTTGATTAAGATTATCGCGAATATCGTGGTGATTGTGTTGAACTACGTCGCGAGTAAGCTTGTGATTTTCAAGGCATCGCGTAGAAGTATTACGCTGAATGAGCGAATTGGCACGGCGATGAAGTGGGCGGTTTATGGTCTGCTGACATTTATGATTGGCATGATCATGATTTTGAATTTGTTCGTTTGCGGTTGCGAGTATAACCGTAGAGTAGAGTTTTTGTTGCCAAATATTGTATTGCTTTTGATTGCGGGGGCATTGATTGGCGGCTTGGCGTTTTTGGCAAAAAAGAACAAGCTGAAGATTTTTAAAAAGAAGGGTTACAAAGGCATTAATATCTTGTCGGTAGTGCTGTTTATTGGGTTAATTTACGTCACGCTCAATACCTGCTTCCACCCAGGTTGGGATGTTGGCACGGTGTTCGATAGTGCGCAGCGCGTTTCGTACGAAATGTTTGAACCGGGCGAGAGCGCATTTCAGAGTTCGTATTTCTCGAGCTGGCCGAATCAGCAGTTCTTACTACTGCTCGAGGCGTTCTTGCTCAAGGTGAACCGGATTTTCGGCATCGTGAGTGGCGAGCAAGGCATCATGGTGCTCGTTGGCTTGCAGGTCTTGCTGCTTGTTATTACGGGCAATTTGCTGTTTAGGATTATTTACCGGAAGACGAAATCGAAGGCATTTTCGTATCTCGGCTGGGGAATGTTTGTCGTTTTGCTCGCTCTGTCGGGCTGGATTAACGTGCCTTATACGGACATGTTGGCGATTTGCTTCCCTGTGATTATCTACTTCGTATATCTCAAGAAGGACGACTCCGAGAAGCATCGCTGGCTGTGGTGGGCGTTGATCGGTTTGTTGACGTATTGGGGCTACAAGACGAAGCCGAGCGCGGCGATTATGACGATTGCGATTCTTGGTGGCGAAGTGATTTTCGGTATCATGAAGAAAGAGACGATTCGTCTGAAAGAGATGGCGAAGGGTGGCGCGGCGCTGGTTCTCAGTATGTTGATTTCGATGCTCGCTTTCCCGGCGTTGTTTAGCCTGACAAAGATTGAGGTGACGAAGGACTTTGACGTGGGGCCGCTTCATCTAGTGATGATGGGCCTGAATAAAGACACGAATGGTGTGTACGCTCTGAGAGACGTGATTTTCACGGATAGCTTTGGTACGGACAAGGCGGCGCGTACGGCGGGCCAAAAAGAGGAAATTAAGCGACGTTTGAAGGAGTTTGGCGTTTCTGGTTTGCTCGAGCATAGCAAGAAGAAAGCGCTGACAGTGTTTAATGATGGCACATTTGCGTGGGCGACGGAGGGTACGTACGGCTCGGTGATGTATGACATTCGCAATGTGAAGATGGGGCCATTCTTGCGCGACGTATTTTATGAGACTGGCAACAAGTATCCAGTGCTTGCAGCAGTGCAGCAGGCGGTATGGCTAGTAGTGTTGCTCCTTTGCGGTCTATGTTTGTTCCTCAAAAAAGATCGCCATATGACAGTTTTGGTGATTTCCTTGATTGGCATTATTCTGTTTAACATGCTCTTCGAGGCGCGGGCGCGCTATCTGATTGTGTTTGTGCCGATTTTCGTGTTGACGGCAACCATAGTGCTCGAGCGAATTGCGAGCAAGATTTGCAAAAAATAATAAAATAGAGGAAAGGAGTATTTATGGCAAGCATTTTTTCGAAGATTGTCGCGGGTGAAATTCCCTGCTATAAGGTTTATGAAGACGATAAGACTCTCGCGTTCTTGGATATTAATCCGGAAAGCAAGGGCCACACTTTGGTGATTCCGAAGGTTGAGGTCGATAAGATTTATGAGCTTTCGGACGAGGATTATCATGCGCTTTGGGCGAGCGTCAAAAAAGTCGCAGCGCGCCTCGAAGAGGTTTCCGGCCGCCGGACTTTGATGAAGGTGATCGGCACGGACGTGCCGCACGCTCACGTGCATCTGATGCCTTATGATGAGACTTGGGAATACGGTCGCACGCTAAAGTTGACCGAAGACGAGTTTAAAGAGATTCAGGCGAAGTTAGCGTTCTAATCAAAAAGGAGCAGTCAAGCTGCTCCTTTATTTTTTGAATAGCTAGATTATTGTGCCCAGCGGTCGTTTTCGGCCTCGTGGAAGGATTCGAGCTTGTCGTTAAGCTCTTCCTGCGAGTCAGCAGTGATCGTCTCTTTGAAGCCATCGCGGGTGAAAACTTCGCGGGTGAACTTAGCCTGAGCGGCTTCTTGTTCGTTAGTAAGGGCGGACTGGGAGCCTTCTACCATATTGTCCCAACCGGTATTTGGGTTTTCTTCATTGTTTACTTTTGGTTCTGCTTCTGGCATGTGGATGTCTCCATTTTTTGTTTTGTTGTTTTTATTTTAGATACCCAATACCGCTACTATAGCAAACCTTAAGTATTTTGTCAAGAGTAAAATGAAAGCGCCCCCCGTTATATTGGGGAGCGCTAAAAATCATCCAGTAGCCCTTTCTTGGCGAACGTATTTCTCTAAGTCATCGTTGAGGCAAGTATAGCCTGCTTTTTCGTTTTGCTCATGATGACGCAGAGCTGCGTTGTATGCCTGCAGGCCATTCTGTTCGTAAAGCTTGACGATTCCCGGGTATTTCGCCTTGATTTCGTCGTAGTTTACGAGGACGCTGTACTTGAAGCTGCCGTTTGCGTTCCAGACGACGCGAATGATGTCCGGCTCGTTCTTTCCATGGTTTTCCTTGTGGAAGATTGAGATCGTAGCATCCGGATCGCCGTCGAATTTATCGAGGTTGTCAAGCTTGAAAGCTGTCGGCTTCGGAAAATAACGCTTCAGCTGCTTGAGCGCCCACTCATATGGCCTGTCATTTACTGGTATGATGCGATAAATTTCACCCATAACACCACCTCCTTGTTCATTGAGTGAAAGATATTGCCTCTATTTTAGCATAAATATCGCAAAATGTCAAGATGCTAGTGCCTAAAAAAGGTGCGGAACCTTAGGATTCCGCACTCTCGTCGATAAACAGGATGAGCTTATTGAGCGGTGGCTCGAGCTCGTCAATCTTGTGACAGAGTGGATTGTAGAAGATATCGATTTCTCCATCGCTCAATCTCTCAAGGCTAAATTCCGAAATCAGACCAGAAGCCATAATGCCGCGGAGCCTATTAACAATTTTCTGCTTCACGGCTTCTTCTTTGGCTGTTCTCTTATAGAGTCGGTAGTCAAAAAATACTTTTACGGTTCCGGTCTCTTCGCTGACCGATGCCTTGATTACTGTTCTTCCTGCGTTATTCAAAATTTCCCTCATGTTATCACCCCCTGACTGGAAACCCTGAACTCATTAAAGTACGCCTCAAATGGTTCTTCGATTATGGCACAAACGCGATAAAAAGTCAAGAGGCGCAGCAAAAAAGCAGGGTTTTTGGCCTGCTCTTTTGTTGTTTGCTAGACGAGAGCGAATTCTGCTTTCATGTCTTCGAGAAGCTTTGACTTGGTCTCGAGCTGAGACTTGGTTTCGTCGACGAGCTCCTTTGGTGCCTTCTTGACGTAGTTTGGATTACGGAGGCGAGCCTCGAGCGTGTTGATTTCCTGGCCGAGCTTCAAGATGCGATCCTCGAGGTTAGCCTTGTACTTGGCGTGGATACCCTCTGGAATCTCGAGGTAGATATTTGGGTGACCGGCAATTGCAAGGTGGAGACCCTTGGCGTCTTCTGGCTTGATTTCTGGGACGCCTGGCGCCTTGGTGAAGTGCTGGAGCAAGAGCTGGTTATCATAGACGAGCTTATCGTCGTAGAAAGCGATTGGATAGCTACCAGCGCCTGGGAGGCTCTGGAAGTGGCTTCTGATGTTCGTGATGATAGAGATTAGCTCTTCGAACTTTGCGGCGCGTTTAGCGTCGAATTTGAGCGTCTCAGGCCATGTTTGCGTCATGACCATACCTTCAGTCCAGCTAAGTGCCTGCCAAATCGTTTCAGTTACGAATGGTGCGAATGGATGGAGCATGATAAGAATCTGCTCGAGGGTAGTCTTGAGAAGCTCGGTGTTCTTCCAGAGTTTCTCGCCTTCGAGGAACCAGTCAGCATATTTATTCCAGATGAGATCGTAGATTGCGTCACCGGCTTCGGCGAAGCGGTAATTGCTGATGAGCTTCTGGATTTCCTTGTTGGTCTTGTTGATTTCGCGGCAGATCCAGTCTTCGCCGTAGTTATCAGCGGCTTTGTTGCCCTGCTCGGCACCGTTGTCGACCATGTCTTGGATGAAGCGAGCAACGTTCCAGAGCTTGTTGCAGAGGTTGCGGCTAGCGATAACCTTGCTGCTACTGAAGGCTTGGTTGACGCCGGCGCTGCGGCTTGCGATGAGGCCAAGGCGCAATGCGTCTGAGCCGTACTGGGTGACGATTTCGATTGGGTTAATCACGTTGCCCTTGGATTTGGACATCTTTTGGCCCTTTTCATCGAGCACCATGCCGTGCATATAGACGTCTTCGAATGGGATTTCGTCGGTGTTGTAGAGGCCGAGCATAATCATGCGGCTGACCCATGGGAATAGAAGGTCGGCGCCGGTTTCCATGACGCTGGTTGGATAGTGCTGTGGGCGGTCGCTAGTGGTAATCACTGGCCACTGGCCGGAGCTGAACCATGTATCAAAGGTATCTTCGTCGCGGCGGTAAGTCTTGCCGTTCTTGGTGATTTCTTGCTGGTCGACGCGCTTGTCGAAGATCCAGTCGGTTGGGTCGTCGACGTTCTGGAATGCTGGAATTGGGATGCCCCATGGAATCTGACGTGAAATATTCCAGTCTTTGAGGTTCTTTAGATAGTTGATGAGGGCGCGCTTCTTGTTTGCCGGGTGAAACTTAATCTTGTTTGCCTCGAGCGTCTTGATAGCGCGTTCAGCGAGTGGCTTAACATCGATGAACCATTGTTCCCTGAGGAGCGGTTCGATGATGGCGTCGCATTTGTAGCAGTGGCCAACGGAGTGGACGAGGTCCTGTTCGCCGCGGAGTAAGCCCTGATCTTCGAGGTCGCCAAGGACTTTTTGGCGGGCATCGGTGGTGCTGAGACCTTCATAGTTAGCACCGGCTTCTGCGGTCATTTTGCCGTCGAAACCGATGACGGTAATCATTTCGAGATTATGACGCTGGCCGACTTCATAGTCGTTTGGATCGTGGGCTGGTGTAATTTTTACAACACCCGTGCCGTATTCTGGATCAGCGTGTTCGTCGGCGATGATTTCAATTTCGCGGTCAGTAAGTGGTAGTTTGACTTTCTCGCCAATTATGTTCTTGTAGCGGTTATCCTCTGGGTTAACAGCGACAGCGGTATCGCCGAGAAGAGTTTCTGGGCGAGTCGTAGAAACGATGATTTCTTCGATGCCGTCCTTTGGCTTGACGAGTGGATAGGCGATTTCCCAAAGTTTGCCCTTTTCGTCCTTATGAGTAACTTCGATATCGGCAAAGGCGGTCTGGTGTTTCGTACAGAAGTTGACGAGCTTGACGCCGCGATAGATGAGACCCTGTTTCCAAAGCTTTTCGAAGGTATTATAGACGGTGTCGACGACTTTTTGGTCGAGCGTAAAAGTAAGACTGTCCCAGTCACAAGATGCGCCGAGAGCTCTCAGCTGAAGCTCCATGTTGCCACGTTGTTCGTGAACGAAGTTCCAAACCTGTTCGTAAAGGTCGTCTCGGGAATAATCAAAACGAGTCTTCCCTTCTGCCTCTAGTCTACGCTCGTAAACCACCCAAGTTTCAAATCCAGCATGATCGGCGCCTGGAATATACCAGGTGTTATCGCCCTTGAGGCGATGATAGCGCGTAAGAATATCTTCTAGCGCGATTGTAAGGCCATGACCAATGTGCAAGTTGCCGTTTGCATTTGGTGGCGGCATGACGATTGTGTAGCTTCTAGCGTCTTTTTTGTTTGTAGGTGCAAATGCACCGGATTTTTCCCAGAGAGCGTAGATATCTGGTTCAAATTGGTTTGGTTCATAAGCTTTGCTGAATTTCATAGGTGATATTATACCATATTCTTATCTGTAAAGGTAGGCTATATTTTGGCGTATTTGTTATAGGTATTTATTTGCCTAATTCCCTGCCCCACCCCTGTTAGTGTGCAGTTTTCACATGAAAAATGACCACAAAATGTGGCCTTTCAGTTTCACGTGAAATTTGACACAATCAGAAAGATGTTGCGTAATGTATACCCATACGTTCCGTGTCTAACCTACCAAACGATCCAACTCGTTTGATAGTTTCATTGTAGCATAAGCGGGATGCTAATGCAAGAGGTTGTTAAGGATATGATGATGTTTATGGTTAAAATAGGGCAAAATGGTGCAAAAACTTGTGTTTAAATGTTAAAATCTGTGTAAATATGGCTTTTATTAGGAAGTTCAAGACTGGAAGCGGCGCGACTGGCGTGCAGGTTTGCTGGAAACAGGGAGGGGAAGTCGTGAGGACGGAGCATATTGGCTCGGCAAATTCTGAGGTCGGCCTCGAAAAATTGCTGAAAAAGGCGCAGAAAATTATTGATGAAGGGAAGCGCTCGCTTTTCGATCTGGACGATTTTAATCGCGAGTTGCCTAAGACGAAAAAATAACCCGTTTTCCGGGCTATTTTCTTGTGATTTTGCGTTTTAATTTGTTGATTGGGCGGAGCAGGGAATAAAGCGCGTATTTTTTGCGATTTATTGGGATGTCATAGGTGCCGGCATAGTCGATTTGGCGGCCGCCGAAGGATTTTTTGAATTTTGTGAAGCCGTACCAGGGGTCTTTTGGGTTTTCTGAGGTGGTTATGCCCCAAAAATCGAAAAATTTCTTTCCGGCCGCGCGGGCGTCCATGAGCATTTGAGTGAGCAAAATGGCGCCGCCTTCTTTTTTGCGAAATTCGTAATCGGCGCCGGCGTAGGCATAGTAGCAGGCGTCTTTGCCGGTATACATGATGGTTGCCGCAATTGGGATTTTTTTGTCGTTTTCATCTGTAAATTCCGCGATATAAAGGGTCGCGAAGTCGTATTTTAGCTGATTTTTTAGGTAATTGCGCTCGTTTGTCTGAAAATTGTCTTTTTTCGCGACTTCTTCGTAAAATTTGAAGAAAATTTCCATTTCTGCCGGATTTTTACTGGTGCGCACGGATATGCCTTTTTGGGCGCGGTTTTTATGGGCGCGAGCTTTATTTTTGCCGATTATTTCGTAAATTTCGGCGTCGGTTTTTGGCAAATCGAGGATCCAGGTGTGTTCCGGGTCGATATGGTGCGATTTTTTGGCGCCAAATTTTTTCATTTCGGCCGCGGAGAAGGGGATTGTTGGTTCAATGCGTGCAAAAATGCAATTTTTGGCGATTGCGAGTTTTTTGATTGCGGAAATTGAGGATTTTAGGGCTTTTTTGTCCTTTAAAGTCGGTCCATAAGGGAGAAAAAGGTAGTTTCCGAGGCTGGTTGGCTTCAAAATGGCCATAAATTCGTAATTTTCGCCTTTCTCGCGAAAAATTTCGAAGCCTTCGGCTTTTTGAAATGCTTCCCATTCTCTAGACTGTAAAAAATGTGGCTTCATTTTATGCGCGTGGTGATATATTACTTTTTCTTTTCTTTGGAAACTGGATCGGTGAGGGCGCGGATGATTTTCGTCGTTTCAATTACTGGCAAATCGGTAGGGAGACAAAGTACGCGTGTGCTAATGTCCTCGGCAACTGGGACTTTTTTTGGGTCATAACGATAGATTTTAAGCGAGTTTGGACCGGGATAGAGAAGTGGCGTGTACCAGCGGCGGATGAAATATCCCTGTGAAGAGAGCATATCGTAGGCCTCGTTGGCTTTATTTGCATCATTAAAGAGGATAGGGTAAGCGAGGAGCGGCTCGTGAATCTTGGTAACTTTCGTGAAGTGTTTGGATTGAAGTTTATTGCGATATAGATCAACATTGGCGCTGCGGCGGATATAGTTTGGCTTGAGATTGCCAAGCTGCTGGAGTATGCGCTCGTTGATATATTTATTCGTTGCTTGTGGCTCGTCCTGTTGGCCGTCTTGTTCGAATGGATAGATTGGTGGTTCGAGTAAACCGGCCTTGATTTCGAAGTTGCGGAAGCCGCGGCGAAGACGACCATGGAGTCGTTGAATAATGGCATTATTGAGACGGTAGGTACGGACGCGGAAGGCCATGAAATGGTCTGGCTGCTTGAGGCGGTCAAACTTTTCGACAATACGGATATAGAGGTCGGGATTCTTCTTTTTGAGTTCAGGATTGATATAAATGGCACCACCGAACTTCGATCCGGTGAGGACTTTTTCGACGCCAAACGAGTGGACGGAAATGTCGGCGAGGATTTTATTGTCCTTATCGCGTGCAAAACGGGTAACACAGTGAGCGGAATCTTCGACGAGGATTAATTTGTGCTTGTCGGCGTATTTGCGAAGACTGGTTTTATCGCCAATAATGCCGAGCGTGTGTTGCATAACAATGGCTTTCGCCTTACCTTTGCAGAGCTTGTCGTCCGGTTTGCCGGTACTAAGAATTGTCTTGTCGATATCATGATAAACAGGGGTGAGACCTGCGACGAGAATAGGGTTGATTGAGGTAATACAAGTGTACGGCGTGGTGATAACTTCGCCGTCGCCGAGGACGTCGCGGATAGCTTCGAAAACCAAGGCCATGCCAAAACGGGCCTTGAGACAGAGATGCCAATCTTCAGCGTTAGTATCAGAAAGCGTCGCAAGCTTCTTGCGAATCGCTTCACACGACTCCTCATAATTCATAAGTAGATTATACCGCATGTGCTCGTTGGGGTATAATAGACCTATGAATTTTGTGGAATTAACAGACGACGAATTCAGGAAATTTGAGCGCAAGCAGGCTTGTGGCAACTTTTTCCAATCGGCCGAAAGGGCAGAACTCCGCCGCAAAATGGGCTGGAATGTCTTTTTGTTGGGCGTGAAAGATGAGAAAAAGGTAGTCGCTGGCTGTTTGCTGATGGAGCGTGGCAAAGAGGCACTCGTGCAGCTCGGGCCAATTATGGATTATTCCGACACGAAGTTGGTGAAGTTTTGGATCAAGGGTGTCGTTGATTTTGCAAAGAACCACGGTTTTATATCACTAGAAGTATTTCCGCCAGCCTTGCTTGCGATTCGCGATTGCAAGGGCGAGGTCGTGAAGAGTCTCGATGGCGCAAAGCTGGAAAAGATTTTTGCGGATGCTGGCTTTAGTTATTATGGCCGAACGGTCGAGCTCGAGAATAAGGCAAACCGTTGGATGGCAGTGAAAAATTTGCGTGGATTTAAGACGATTGATGAAGTCCGCGCGAGCTACAAAAAGAACGTGCGTAATAAATTACGCAAGATTAGCCCAGAACTCGAAGTTTATGAATTGACTGATAAGTCGGAAATTCCGATGCTGGCCGAGTCGGTAGATCAGAGTAATCACAAGAATGGCGTGGTGAGCCGCTACCTCTCTTATTACGAGTGGATGTGGGACGCATGGGGCGACAATACGCGCTTTATCGTGGCGCGCCGCAAAGAAGATAAAGCGGTGGTGGCCGGTCGTATTTTGATTTATCATCCGAACGAAGTCGTGAGCTTTATTTCTGGCACGACGCAGCGCTACAAGAAGCTAAATGGCATGACTTATTTGCAGGATTGGTTGCTCGAGGATTGTTTGGAGCGTGGCGTGAAACGCGCGAACTTTTACGGTATCGACGGCGACTTTACGGAGAATAACAAGCTGCTTGAATTTAAGAGCGGCTTTGGCGTGGACATCGAGGAATATGTTGGCGGTTTCCGCTTGATTTTGCAGCCAGGAAAATACCGTTTGAATCAGACGAAAAAAGCGGGGCTAAATGCGCTCCGCAGTGTGCGCAATTTTGTACGTGATGGCGCGAAAAAGATCCGCAAGCGTCAGACGAAAGTTGTGCGCAAAGTTGAAATTAGCAAATAATTGAGCGAGGGGAAATATCGAGCGCGTATGGATCGCTCGGTTTTTCGCCGGCCTGAATTGAGTAGTAAGCGGCGGATGCGACCATGGCGCCGTTGTCGGTGCTGTATTTGAATTCTGGGACGAATACCTGGCACTGGTTGTCGAAGGCTTTGTGGAGCTCTTCGCGGAGAAGCTGGTTGGCGGAAACGCCACCGGCGAGAAGAATGGATTTTACTTCTGGGTGCTCGTCGAGGGCTTTTTGGAGCTTTTTAATCAAGAACTGGACGGCGGTTTTCTGGAAGCTGGCTGCAAAATCGGCCTTCTGCTGGCTCGTGAGAAGCGTTTTAAGCTCGGAGCTTGGCGTTTTAATGTCTTTTCCCACTTCGTGTTGAACAGCGCGCAGGACGGCCGTTTTAAGGCCGCTAAACGAGAAATCTAGGCCGTCGACCTGCGGGATAGGCAGTTTGTAACGGTTTGGGTCGCCATTTTCGGCAAGTTTTGCGATATTTGGGCCGCCAGGGTAAGGAAGGCCGAGGATTTTGGCGACCTTATCAAAACATTCGCCGATGGCGTCATCGCGAGTGCTGCCGATAATATCGAAATGATCGTGGCTTTTCATGTAGATAATCTGGGTGTGGCCACCGCTAACGACGGCGGCGAGAAGAGGGAATTCGGGATTGTAACCGCTGAGCCAGTTGGCATAGATGTGAGATTTCAAGTGGTGGGTAGGGTAAAAAGGCTTGTTGTGGGTGATGGCGAGGGTACGGGCGGCAAGGGTGCCGACCATGAGGCTGCCAACGAGACCTGGGGTGTGGGTGACGGCGATGGCATCGATGGAATCGAGTGTTTCGCCAGCGTCTTTGAGGGCTTTTTCGATGACCGGATTGACGGCTTCGATGTGGCTGCGGGCGGCAATTTCTGGAATCACGCCACCGTACTCGGCATGAATGTCGATCTGGGACACGACAACATTGGACAAGACTTTCTGTCCGTCCTCAATTACGGCTGCGGCGGTTTCGTCGCACGACGATTCGATACCAAGAATTTTCATAGGTGTAATTATACTTCATCTCTGTAAATAGCGCTACTATATATTGACAAATTAAAGAGCTTGTGCTATAATAGTAAGATAATTGCTAATCATGGCAGTTAAATATACACTCGGAGGTTCATTTATGAACAAAGAAAGAAATGATAGTCCTTTTTGGGAAGAGATTAAGGAGTCAGGTTATCTGGGTTTTGTCCTCGCATATTTGAGGTCAACGATGGATAAGTCAGTGTTTGCTCTGCATTATGATGAGCTGCGCGAAATTGCCAGTTTGAGTTACACAGAAGGGCAGGATTTCGATTATGTAATCGATCATGCGATCGAGTCACGCCTTTCGGATTCACAGGCTTTGGCTATAGAGGAGTATTTTGGCCTCATGTCTTATCGTTCGCATACGATTAGAGGCACAGCGATTGCACTTAATCGTTTGGGCTCAGGCTCTTATTCTATCGAAGAGGTTGGCTGTCTCATGGGAAGCAGCTTTCCTTTGATAGGAAAAGATGTCGAGTTTGGTTCGGAGATCGAAACAATCTTTAGCATGTTAGAGGCGTCTCTTAGCGAAAACCAGTGTTGCGACAAGCAGGCGGTTCCGGAAACTAACGACCTTTGCTCTTCGGTAGTAGCCGTCAGAGTTGAGGAATGTTCGCATTGTTGCGAAACGTGTGACAGGCCGAAGAAGAAAAAGGCTACTTCAAAGAAGGAGTCCACTTCAAAGAAAGCTTCTGCTAAGAAGAAGTCCTGATTCAATTCTCCCTAAAAAGGAGACCCCCTCGGGGTCTCCTTTTTTGTTTAGCGATAGAATTTCAAGCTGGCGATTGGATCTTTGCGTGCAGCCTTGATTGCTGGGTAGACGCCAAAGACGACGCCGACGAGGAGGCTCGTGCCGCCGGTAATGCCAAGGATTTGCCAGGAAATATGTGGGGCGAATGGGGTGACAAGGGAAATGAAGAAGGCGAAGATGTAGCCTAGGATGAAGCCCATGAGGCCGCCGATGACGCTCAAGATGAGGGATTCGAAGAGGAACTGGAGCATGATGTGGCTGGAGCTGGCGCCGACGGCTTTGCGGATGCCGATTTCGCGGGTGCGCTCAGAGACGGAGACAAGCATAATGTTCATGATGCCGACGCCGCCAACGACGAGCGAGATGCTAGCGACGAGCGTGAGCATGCTGGAGATGATCGAAACCATCGAGCCGGCCGGGTGAAGATCTTCGTTGCCGGAGATAAGAGTGAAATTATTGTCGCCATTCTTTGCTTCGGCGAGGCGTTCGCGGATGATATCTTTGGTATTGTCGACGGCGTCGGTAGTCTTGGTGCGGACGTCGATTTGCTGAATCTGAATTGAAGATTCGAAGGTGCTGGCGTACTTGATGTTGATCAAGATAGCATTGTCGAAATCGACGTTGTTGTAATTGATTGGATCGTTGAGATCTTCGAGCACGCCGACAATCATGAACTTTTGGCCGTTGTAGCTAAAGGTCTTGGTGATAGCTTCGGTGGTGCCAAAGAGCGACATAGCAAAATCGTAGCCGACGACCGCGACGTTTTCGCGGAGGCTGTAGTCGAGGAACTGGCCATTCTTGAGCTTCAAGTCGAGGATGTTTTGGAGGTCGTTGCTAGTCGCAACGATAGTGTTCGACTGGTAAACTTTCTCGCCGACCGTGATAGCGGAATTGCTGATAGCGATAGGCGCGACGCTTTCAACGTCTTCGACCTTTTTGATGGTTTCGACGTCTTCGAGGGTGAGGTTGGACTTGGAATACTGGCTAGTATGAGTCAACTCGTCGATGATGCTGTCAGAAACTTCTTTGCCGTTACTTGGGCGGACCAAGATGAGGTTGGCGTTGTTTTTGTCGCTGCTCGTGCTGACGAGGCGATTAATGCCGCCGGTCAAAGACATGATGAGGACGATGCTGGCGACACCAATGGCAATGCCGAGCGCGGACAAGAAAGTGCGACCGCGGTTTTGGCGGAGGCTATCCACGGCGAGGTGGAAATGCGTGTTTAGGAGAAGTTTCATTTTTTGCCTCCTTTCTTGGTGCTGGACTTTTTCTTCTTGCTCGTAGATTTCTTGGTCGAAGTTTTCTTTTCAGCTGGTTTTTCGGCTTTTTCTTCTGGCTCTTCTTTGATGCTGACGTTTTCGCCAGAAACGGTAACTTCGGTATCGGAAATGATTTCCATTTCGACATTGTCGCGATTTGGGAGAACCTTGACGGAGACCTTTTCGTTTTTGCTGCCTTTTGGCAAGTCGCGATCGTCGACGGTCTTGATATCGGTGTCGATTTCGCCATCGAGCATGTTAATCACGCGGGTTGCATAAGTCGTGAGGGCAGGGTTGTGAGTGACCATGATAATGGTGTTGCCCATTGCGTGGATGTCCTGGAGCTCTTCCATGATGATGTGGCTGTTGCGGCTATCGAGGTTGCCGGTTGGCTCATCAGCAAGAATAATGCTTGGGTTCGAAATGAGGCTACGTGCGATGGCGACGCGCTGTTGCTGACCACCAGAGAGCTGGTATGGCATGTAGTATTCGCGTTCGCGGAGATGGAAATGCTCGAGGATATTGTCCGCCATGCGGAGGCGGCGGGCTTTGCGATAGCCGGAATAAATGAGTGGAAGGCTCACGTTCTCGATAATTGGGAGAGTCGGAACGAGGTTGAAGTTTTGGAAAATGAAACCAATTTCTTTAGCGCGGAAGCGGGCCTTTTTGCCAGCGGAAACACGGGAAACATCCTTGCCGGCGAGGATGTATTCACCGGAGCTAGCCTTGTCGAGCAAGCCGATGATGTTTAGCAAAGTGGTTTTACCACAGCCCGATGGGCCCATGATCATGATGAACTCGCCGCGTTTGACGGTGAGGTCGAAGTTGCGTAGCGCATAAGATTCCGCATCGCCAAAACCGTAGCGCTTTGATACCGATTTTAGCTCGATGATGACATCGTTATTTTGGTCCGACATTTTACCCCAAAAAATAATTACATTTAATATTAAACGATTGCCCTTAATTATACGCTGTTTTTTGGCATTTTAAAACTGCTAATGGCAAGAATTTGCCGGGCTGGCAAAAAGCGAGAAAATGTGGTAGAATCGGGGGAGCTGGAGAGGTGTCCGAGTGGTTGAAGGAGCACGCTTGGAAAGCGTGTAGGGTCGCAAGGCTCTCGCAGGTTCGAATCCTGTTCTCTCCGCCACAATAATTCGACCGCAAGGTCGTTTTTTGTTTTTTGCATAAAAAACTGGGTCTTTCTCAAGACCCAGCGTCGGTGGAAGTGTTTTGCGTGACGCCGCGCGCCCAATTGAAATCGGGCGACAAGACTTCTTCGATGCTCGGCGATGCCGTGTTGTCATCGTTCAGCTCGATGCCATAAAAGTAAGCGATGGTACTAATCTGGTCGGCAATTATCGTGCGATAAACGTGCAGATAGTCTGCAATTTCCGGCCAGCGCTCTTTTGCTTCCTTTAGCATTGGAAGCAATAGGCAGTGAGTCTCGACGACGTTCTTGACGATTGCTGTGTCTGATAATACTCCGACCATCGAAGTAAGGTTGGAATAACGGTCGGATGCTTTGCAGAGAATTGCAATTTGGTCGTCTAGGAGCTCATTGTAGTAACGTGTCTTGGTGACGTACTTGTCTTCGTTTGGGAAGGCCCTGATGGTCATCAATTTAACACCATGCTTAATAGCGCTGTTGAAGGGTAAATCATCTACATAAACGCCGCAATCTTCACAGACGTCGTGAAGCAAAAAAGTTGCTATCATGTTGTCGTCGCGAATACCGAGAGCGACTGCGAAGCAAGCCATGCCAAGCGGATGGACAATGTAGGGAACGTCGCCGCCTTTTCTCTTTTGGTCGCCGTGTTTTGACTTCATGTAGCTAAGAGCGCGGAGACTTTCGGTCATTCTGGCGCCATTGAAGTATCCTCTGAGATGCCTGATCATGTTGTCGACATTTTTATTGGGCATATTATCACCTCCTCTAAATGTGCTTAGGTTCCACCTATTAGGGAATTATTATAGTATTTTTATGCTAAAATAAAAGCATAAGAATTTTGGGTGAGGTATTATGAATCCACAGGAACAATCTCCGAATGTAAAGCCGACGAATGACTTTCTCTCGGCGGTCGGAAATGCGAGTCCGGATCAGCTCGATGTAACGAGCACGCGCTCCGGTAATGTGCAGATGAATGTAGTAAACGCGGTGAACGCGAACGGTATTGTGAGCGGTCGCAAAGTCGTTGATTATATTTGGCAGCGTGTCGCGATTTGCGCAATGGTGATTGGTGGCGGTTTGCTAATTGCGATCGTTGCGATGCTTTTCTTCGTGAACTCCTTGAGCGTGGCAGAAACGAAGTCGAGCGCTGAACGCAATCACAACCAGAACCAGTTGAATGATATCTACGCGGCGCTTGGCGTTGAAGACCAGGGCGCAGCGCTTAAAGCGATTTCGCGCGATGAGTATTTGAACGGCAGTGATTTGAATCAGATTAAGGCATTGCTTACACAGAAGTTTGGCACGGTTTCCTCGATTGATTATAGTGCCGACAAGTTTAATGTCGTGAAGGCGAATAAGACCTATCGCGTCGCTGGCATCCAGATGTCGAATGCGGCCGGCAAGACCAAGGTTTATCTCTATTCCAAGGTCGCAGACGGGGTTTGGAAGGCTGCGAATTACAACGCCGCCGATGAGGTGAATCCGTGCAAGAATTCTTCTGATGAAGAGAAAGATGCGCTGACGCCATTAATTAAATGCCCACAACTCGCAGAGTAATATTCTCGTAATGTCAAGAGATGACATTGCGTAGTTTTATGCGAAAATGAAATAGTAATGAAAAGATTGTTTGTCGTCTATAACCCACGCAGCTCACATTATTCGTCTGTGAAGCGCGACATTTTAGACCGTTTGAATAAGTTGGGTGGAGTAATGATTGGCAAATTTGAAGTGGCCGATACGGATGTTGATGATAACGCGCGACGCCTCGCTCGAATTTTGACGAATGGCGATCTCGTGATTGCAGCCGGCGGTGATGGCACAGCGAACATTGCGATTAATGGTGTGATGCTGTCGCGTGCGCAGAACGTGAAGCTCGGCGTGATTGGCTACGGCAATTTCAATGACGTGGCTCGAACTTTTGGTAGCCTGAAGCTTGATGATATCTTGAAGGGCTCGGTGAAAAAGGTTTATCCACTCGAGTGCAAGATTAATGGCAAGCACTGGCGTTACGGCATGTGCTACTTTACGATTGGCATGTTTGCGGAAGCTTGCGCCGTGTTTGATGCGCCGAAGACGCGCAAGACTTTGCGCAAGGGCGGTCGCAAGACGATTTACAGCCTTTTGACTTTGATGCGTTGGTGGATGAAGAACCGCCGTCGCGAGTTTTTGCCAGAGAAGTTTGCGCTTGGCGGGGAAGGTGAAGAGTTTATTGAGTGCAAGAAACTTTCTGATTACATGGCAGTGAATGGTCGCACGGTCGCGAAGATTATGAAAGGTTCGAACACTTGCACGCAGCCGAAGAGCTTTTTGAGCATGACCGGCCAGATGACGAAATTGCGCAAGTTGACGCCGATGATGATGCGCTCGGTTTTGAAGAAGATTCCGGGGACGGAGAGCGAGTATGATTGTTTGGTTTTCCCAGAGGCGAGTGAGATTATGATTCAGGCCGAGGGAGAATACAAGAAGTTTGCTGGCGTGCGCACGGTCGAGATTGCGAAGACCGAGAAACCGCTGTTGGTTGTTTCGAAATAGCTATTATAATAATAGTATGAAAGACGTGGTTGGACGGGCAGAGTACAAAATTGCCGATGCGGCGAAGGCGCTCGGCGTGGATTTTCGTGGCAAGGTTGTGCTCGACATCGGATCGTCCACGGGTGGCTTTACGGAGTTCGCTTTGCGCAGTGGCGCAGAGAAGGTGATTGCCGTAGAGAAGGGTACAAATCAGATGAAGGCGCCGCTTCGTTTTGCGCCAGAAGTCGAGCTGCATGAGAAGACCGATATTTTTGATTTTGTACCGGATGAGCCCGTAGATCTCGTGCTTGCGGACGTGAGCTTCATTAGTTTGCGCGAGGTTCTTGCTTATGCGAGGAAGTTTTTGGCGGCTCCTGGCACGGAATTTTTCGTGATGCTCAAGCCGCAGTTTGAGGCGAAGCCGTGGCAATTAAAAAATGGCGTCATCAAGAATAACAAGATGCGCCGCGAGATTATTGTTGAGTTCGAAGCGTGGTTGAAGCGCAATGGCTTCGTGATGGAAGGGAAGCGTGACAACGAAGTGGCGGGGCGCTTCGGGAACGTTGAGCGATTCTATTATCTGAAATTGACGAGATAAAAAATCTGCCCGGGATTTTTAACGGGCAGATTATTTGTTCTTTTGATTATGGTTCGGATTCTTCTGAATCTTCGATATCTTTTTCGATATCTTCCCAATCATTTTTGCGGGCCTCGGTCTCTAATTTGGTCTCGGGGCTGTTGTGTAAGATTTCGCCAGTGTTATCCATGTTACTCTACTTTTTCTCCAATGTTTGTTTTTGTATAAGAAGATACCCAATAAGACTATTATATCAAACTTCTTATGTTTTGTCAAGAGGACAAGAAAAAGCCCCCTATAAATAGGGAGCTTTAGTCTACGTTGTCGTTGAGCCATGTAGCAAAGGCCATGCTCATAGAGCTGCCGTCGTCGTTTTTGTACGAAACTTTGAGCGGCTCGTTTTTGCCTGTGACCATGTGCCAGTTTGGCATTTCGTCGAGGTTAGGGAAGAAAGCGTCTGCTCCTTTTGCTGTCGCGTCGAAATGCGTGACATAGGCGATCTCGCAATATGGCAGGAGCTGCTCATAAATGCTCGCGCCGCCGCAGACAAAAACTTTGATTTTCTTTTGCTGCTTTGCTTGGATTTCAGTCAACGTGGCATCCAATTCCTCGAGGCTGTGGACTACGATTGCGCCTTCGACGGCGTAATGCTGGTCGCGAGTCAGGACGATATTAGTGCGGCCTGGTAATGGCTTTTTGCCGGGGAAAGTCTCAAGAGTTTTGCGGCCGTAGACGATAATATTGCCGATGGTCAAGCTCTTGAAGTGCTCCAAGTCGTACTTGTTTTTGATGAGTAACTGGCCGCCTTTCCCGATGGCCCAGTTTTTGTCGACTGCGACAATTAGGCACATTAAGATTAGCATGTGCGCGAACATGTTTTTCACCTCCTTAGATTGCGATTGGGATGTCTTTGATTTGCTCGCCAGTCTGATAATCTTCAACCTTGAAGCTATCGGCGGTGAACTTGTAGAAATCTTTGACCGTAGGGTCGAGCGTTACCTTTGGTGCCTTGAACTGCTTGCGAGAAATGAGTTCCTCGACGAGCGGGACATGGCGGTCGTAGATGTGGGCGTCGGCGATGACGTGCATTAATTCGCCGGCTTTCATGTCGCTGACTTGAGCGACCATCATGAGTAGAGCAGCGTACTGAACGACGTTCCAGTTGTTGGCCGCGAGGACATCCTGCGAGCGCTGAACGAGAACCATGTTCAGGGTAAGCTTGTCGTCACCTTTTTTCTGAGTGACATTCCAGATAGTTTGGAATGCGCATGGGTACAAGTTCATCTCATGCAAGTCGGCATGATTATAAATATTTGTAAGCATGCGGCGGCTGAATGGTGAATGCTTCAGATCATAAAGCAAGCGGTCGACCTGGTCGAATTCGCCTTCTTTATACTGATGCTTGACACCAAGCTGATAACCATAGGCCTTACCAATGCTACCATCTGGGTCGGCCCACTCGTCCCAAATGTGTGCGTCGAGATCGTGGATATTGTTTGACTTTTGCTGCCAAATCCACAAGATCTCTTTGATTGCAGTTTTGATAGCCGTCTTGCGCAAGGTCATTGCAGGGAATTCTTCCTGCAAATTATAACGGTTCACCACGCCGAATTTCTTAATCGTGTATGCTGGTTTGCCGTCTGGCCAGTGTGGGCGGACCTTTTCGCCTTGGGTATCGGTACCATTGTCCAAAATGTCACGACACATTGAGACGAATAGCTTATCTGCTTTACTCATTTACCTCCTTTATTTGACGTAGACTTTTAATCTGCGAAGCCTACGCGACTTCCATATGTATTATATAGGTTTGCGAAAATAGAATTCAAGCATAAACGCGTTGACTATTTTGAGATTTTTCATTATGCTAAAGGTAAGTGTGAGAGACTAACAAAAACAACTGCGAAAACACAAATATCAAGAGGAAAATTTGGAATGATTTTGTTTTCGCGCGAGCGCGGATTTAAGGGTTTGATTAGAAAGGCCGGCATTGGTGTGCTCGGTCTTGCTGTCGTTGTCGGCGGTTTTGCGGCAATTATGGCAATTACTGGTTTGGTTCGCGGCAATGCGGATACGATTGAAAACGGTATTCGCGTACAAGAAGATTCCGAGCTCACTTATTATTTGAAAGTTAAATATGATGGCGTCGATCGTCAGGGTGTCGAGTCTAATGATAATACGACCTCTGAAGTACGTAGCGACGCGATTTCGGTTTCGGATAGGATTCCGAATGGTTTGATTTTCCAGAGCTTCGTCGAATCGGAGTCTGGCAGCTTCGGCGCAGTAGAGCGCAAAGATGGCGTGACGCCGTGCGCCGGTAAGGTGATTGACGATACTGGCGATACGACTGGCTGGAATGCTGGTAACACCGAGTTTGTTTACCATGGTCTTCACTTTGATAAGGCATCGAACACGGTCAACTTCCAGGTCAAGAACTTGAAGGGTGGCTGCGAATTGACGGTTGGTATCGTGACGCGCACGCCGACTTTGCCGGAAGGCGTAAAGCGCATGGACTTCTATAATATGGCTGGTGTTTCCGAAGGCCCACTCAGTAATTCTTCGAATACGGTTCACACTTGGATTGGTCGCGATATTGCGGTCTACAATGTGATTTACGAATATACTGGTGATGTCCCGGCCAATGCGCCTGGCTTGCCAGAGAACATGGCTTATCCAGAAGATATGGAAGTCTACGTCGCGACGGATGCTCGTCTTGACGGCTATACTTTCTCCGGTTGGACTTCAAGCGATGTGACTATTACGAATGATCAGTTTACGATGCCAGCAAGCGAAGTGCATATCGTGGGTAGCTTCACGGCAAAGCCAAAATATCAGGTATCTTACGTGATTGACGGCGAAGCAGTGCCAGCGGCATATCATGCACCGAACGCAAAGGAATACGGTGAAAACGATATGGTCGAGGTTGATTCCTTGGCTGCGAACGCCGTAATTGATGGCTACAGATTTTCCGGCTGGACAACAACTGACGCAACGGTTTCTAGCGAGGGCAATTTCGCAATGCCAGCAAGTGCCGTGGTTTTCCATGGTAGCTTCGAGCAGATTAAGCACACGGTGACCTATGCCTTTGAGGGTGATGTCTTGCCGCCGAATGCACCAAGTTTGATTCCTGGTCAGGAAGAATATGCAGTTGGCGCGACGGTTACGACGGCAGCTAATCCGACGGCGGAAGGCTACAAATTCTCCGGTTGGTACAAGTCGGCAAGCTTCGTAATGCCGGATGAAGACATAACGATTTACGGTGAGTGGAGCGTTAACGCGGGTGTATTTGCGCCAATTCTCACGCAAACAATCGATGACTGCAAAGATCCTTATTATAATACTGAGACGGTGAAGTTCACGATTACGGTGAAGAACACGGCTGATTATCCGATTAGCATGGTGAACGTCCAGCTCAAAGATCTCGAGGGTGCACATTTTACCGCAACACGTTCCTTCGTGATTCGTAGTGACACTTTGGCGCAGATTAACGAAATCGGCGCCGGCGAGACGGCAACTCTCTGGGCTGAGTTCACAATTCCAAGTAACGAAGATGTCGATTACCAGAACACGGCTGAGTTGATTAGCGCGATTGCTGAGAACAATTACAGACTTGATACAGACAATACTGATACATACAGTTCAACGGTGACGTTCCGCTCGGCAAGGTTCGAGCAGGATCCGCCGCTACTGGGCGTCAACCAAGGATATCTGATTCCATTCGTAGCATTAATAGCACTCGGGGCAATAGGAGGGGCGATAGTGGTGCTACGACGTAAAGCGAAGAAATAATTTAAAAAGTAAACAGAAAAGGGCAAAAGAAAGGTCAAAATGAAAAATATTAAGAAAATTACAGTTGCGAGCATCCTCTCCGTAGCGGCGGTCGCAGCTTTTGCTGGCGGTAGCGCTAGTGCAGCGACAACTTATAACGGCGGGAACGTTGACGATTCCGGTAAGCTCCAGATTACTCGCAAGGTTTCTGGCGTTTCAAATCCAGTCTCCAATGTTTATAGCTATACGATTACGGCCGATTCTGATAACCCAGCTGCAGCGACTGGCTTTCCATCTACGAGCACGATTACTTTTAGCAGCGTCGCTCCAGTGAGCAACGTCGCGACGGCAACTTCGACCTTGGATTTCAGCTCCACGAACTATACGCAGGTTGGTGATTATTATTACACGATTGCTGAGTCTAGCTCTTCGAATGCTGGTACCTATCCTAAGACTGATGCTACTTATAAGGCGATTGTTTCTGTTCGTTACGCTGTTGATGGCAACAATGTCCCAACTGGCGATCTAGTTGCGACGGTTGCAGCGCAGGTCCTGAATAGTAGTGACGCAAAGCAGAATGCAGAAATTACGACCGGTTCTAGCCGCACACACATCGAGGCAAGCCAGGAAGTGAAGGGTAATAGCGCTGATGTTAATAAGTGTTTTAAGTATCAGTTGAGCATCCCAGCAATGGGCTCGCTCGCGCTCGCTGGCGATACTTATACGGTTTCGACATCTTCGACCTGTACTGGTAACACTGCTACAGCAACGGTTGGTGGCACTAATTACTTCTACTTGAAGCATGGCGATACGATTACTGTCGGTTTGAATGGTGCAGTTGATGAAATGCCAATCGGCCTTGATTATACGATCGCTTTGACTAGCAAAGACGATTACGAAAACCCAGTCTTCAACGGTGTTCAGCAATCTTCGCTTAGCACGCCAACCAAGACGACAGTTGCTTTGACCGATAGCAATTTTAACGCTGCAAACAAGACCCCAATCAGTATCGAGAAGAATATCTCGCCAAAGACTGGTGTCCTCGTCAGCGTCTTCCCATTCATCATCCTCGCCGCTCTCGCTGGCGCTGGTGCAATCTATGTCTCTAGCAAAGCGAAGAAAAACGCTTAAATCGAATTAGTAGCAAAACAAAAATGAAAAAGTTAGCAGGAGTGCAAATACCAGAGAAGTTCCAGCCGTGGCTGAAGCTGCTTGGAAAGTTTGCATTCCTGCTTTTTGCTATATTTATTCTGTTCTTTGTCGTGTTTGGCGTTGGGCGCAATGTGGGCGTCGCGATGAACCCGAACCTAAAGGATGGAGAGCTCGTGCTTTTCTCGAGACTTTGGAATAGCTATACTAACGAAGACGTCGTTTTGTTCGAAAAGGACGGAAAGACGGAATTCTCTCGCATCTTGGCTTTGCCAGACCAGGTAGTCGACCTGAATGAGGACGGCTATTTAATGGTTAATGGCGTGATCGAGAGCGAACGTGCAATTGTCGATGTTAGCGACGAAGAGGCATATTTGCAGGTGAAGAGTAGCTTTCCGTATCGCGTGCCGTCTGGGCGCTACTTCTTGCTCAACGATAACTATGACTGCGATGACGACTCGCGCAAATTTGGCGCAATTGAAGAGAAGGACTTGAAGGGTAAGGCGATAAGCACCCTCAAGGTTCGCAACATTTAAAACTGATATATCAATGAAAAACATAAAAATTGGTTCGGCCGTACGTGGCTTTTTGGAAAAATTCATCGAACTTTCAACGATGGCGCTGTTTTTGTGGCTACTTTTTGTCGGTATATATGCTTTTTATGATGCGCAGAATGTGAACGATAGTGGTAAGTTGGACGACAAGATTATAGAGGTAGCAACGAAGGCTGGTATCACATCTGAAAGTGACGATTTTTCGCTCGACGAACTAAAGAAGCTGAATTCGGAGATTGTCGGATGGCTGAAATTGGACGGTACGGCGATTGATTATCCAGTAGTGCAGGCAAAGAATAACGAGAAATATCTCGCGCGCGACTATAAAGGGGACTTTGCGACGGCTGGGACGCCTTTCGTTGACTATAGAAACAATAAAATAACAGATTCATTTACGGTCATATACGGCCACAGGATGAAAGATAGCATTATGTTCTCGGATATTACGCGTTTTGCGGATAAGGCATACTTTGATCACCATATGAGCGGCACGCTTTACACGGAGCAGGGCAAATACAAGATGGAAGTGCTAGGTTTTGCGGTGCTCAATCTTGGCGAGACGGATATTTATAATATCAACACCTACAAGGGGAACGCATCGGCGGCTTGGAATACCTTCAAGAAGAGCGCAATGTATCTGAGCGCAGATGCGGAAAATAAGGCGTCTGGCGCGAAGTTAGTGCTTTTGTCTACCTGCGATAAAGATTCGCGTCACAAGCGAGACGTTTTGCTCGTAAAACTGACGAAATAACTTTGACATAAGCGTTAAATGGTATTAGAATAAAAGTAAGTGTGAGAGGTGTTATTAAAACAAAAACTGCGAAGTTTGGGATTTTTAATGATTATTTCTCGTGGGCGGGGGATTAAGCTAGCAGCGAATCGATTCCGGATTTTTGTGTTTGTTGGTATTTTGATGCTTGGCAGCATCGGCATCGTGAGTGCAATTATTGTATATAGAGTCAGTCAGGCTGAGCAGATTGCAAACGGCATTCGTGTAAATGAAAATTCCGATTTAGACTATTATTTGCATATCAAGTATGACGGCATCGATCGCACCGGCACACATTCTAGCGATAACACGCGCGTAGAAGTTCGCAGTGGCGTGATGACGGTGACTGATAGAATTCCGGATGGTCTAACGTTCCAAGGTTTTGTTGAAACTGATAATGGTATTATTGCCGCACATCCTGTTTCTGGAATGGGCGGCTGTGCTGGTCTTGTAATCGATGATACTGGCGATACAACTGGCTGGAATGCCGGTGGAACAGAGTATGTCTGGCACGGTCTGCATTATGATAAAGCTAGCGAAACAGTTTCGCTTCGCGTTAAAAACGTGATGGCGGGCTGCGAAGTTACGGTTGGCATTCGTACGAAGACGCCAAGATTGCGCGAAGGTGAGAAGCGCCGCGACTTTTACAATTATGCAACAGAGATGGACAATCTTGCGACTGTCGACTCGAACTTGACGCATCACTGGATTGGTAAGGACGATGAATCTACGAAATACACTGTGCGCTATAGCTTTACTGGTACGGCGCCAGCAAACGCAAAACTTCCTGCTGAGCAACAGTATATTGGAGGTTCAACCGTAAGCGTAGCGATGAATCCGGTTGTTCGTGGTTATACCTTCTCTGGCTGGACCACTTCAGACGCGACAATTGAGAATGGGAAGTTCACGATGCCGGAAGGCGATGTGACTTTGGTTGGTTCGTTTACCGAGGCGGTTAAATACAATGTGAAGTATCAGATTGAAACTGAGGCGCCGGAGGGCTATTTGCCGCCAGCTGAACGTAGCTATGCGCCTGGCGAATTTGTTGAGCTTGATACGACCCAGGCTGGTTGGGAGTTCAGAGGCTATCGTTTCATGGGGTGGACTTTTGATCGCATGGTTGTCGAGAACGGCGGCTTTACGATGCCGGAAGCAGACGTCACGATTCATGGTAGTTTTGAAAAGGTTAGTTACAGGGTAAACTATGAATTTACCGGCGAAGTCATGCCGAGTAATTGGCAAAGCTTAGTGCCGGCTTCCCAGACATATTATCCTGGTGATAAGGTTCAGCTAGCAGCTGAACCGAGTGCGGATGAATATATGTTTATGGGCTGGATGAGCGAAGATGGCTTCGAAATGCCAGAAGAAAATGTGACGGTTCAGGGTAAGTGGATGTCATTAGGCCAAGGCGTGTTTCAGCCTGTAATTACGCAGGTAATTACAAATCCGCAGAACAAATACTATGCCGATGACGAAGTAAACTTCAAGATTACTGTGAAGAATACGGCAAGCTATACGCTAAAAAATGTGAATGTGTTCGTTGATCAAAAGGGCACGACGTTCGAAGAACCGGGCGAGGGTGCTAGCCTGCGCTCTGCGCACTTGGCACAAATCGATAATATAGCGCCTGGTGAATCGCGCGTTCTCAATGCAAGTTATGACGTCCATGAGGATTATGAAACGACGATAGAAAACCCGGTCGAGCTATTGAGCGCGACGGCAGATAATCACGTGATGAATAGTAGCGCGACAGCGAAGGCGGCATATCGTACAGTGACGGAATTTGACACTGGAGTAAAAAGCGAGGATGCGCCAGATCCGACACCTGATTCTGGCGATACGCCGGTGCCAAAACCAAAACCGACGCCGAAAACACCAGAAACTCCAAAAACATACGATGATATTGTTTGCTATCTCGCTATATTCTTAGGATGCGGATTGGGCTTGGGGGCTGCTGTTGCAATTGTCAAAGCACACAGAAAGGAGGTGGGCAATGAAAAATAGGAGAAAAATCCTTGGAATCTTGGCCGGAATTCTCGTTCTGAGTGCCGCGATTGTCTTGCCGATTTTCGTCGCATTTGCTGCAGATGGGCCGGTGCGTTATGTTGGTTTTGGTTCCGCTACAGCTAACTACGAAGATGGCGATGCGGGCGCTTGGCATATCGAGAAAGAGGCGTATTGGACGAAGAAGGGGCTCGCTAATATGAATATTGAGCTTACCGCGAATCCGCCTACTCGTTCTAATAAGCATTATGACTTGGTGCTTTTGATTGATGAATCCGGTTCGATGTTTGGCGATCATATCAACGAGGCGAAGGACGATATGGCTAATTTTGCTAAAGCAATTCTATCGGATGGTCAGAGTAGGGTAGCTCTGGTTGGTTTTGCTACATATAGCCGTCTGTTGTCCGACTTTACGAATGATAGCGATAGTATTACGAGTGCCATTAGAGGACTATCCGCCGACGGCATGACGGATTATTACTATGGCTACCAAAGGGTTAATCAATTACTTAGTAATTACGATCCGGTTGAAGGCAATGATTTGTGCGTGATGCTTGTTTCGGACGGTTTTCCGAACAACCACCATCCAGAAGAGATAGCGGAATACAAGTTCTTGAAAGAGAATTATCCGGACTCATTTGTCTATGGCATTCAATATGGCAGCGGTGCCAACTATATGAGGGATGTTACTGATAAGCTGGAGAGCAGCAATGAGGCGACATTCTTGGACACGATGATTCGTTTGACTGGTATATACGAAGCGTTTAATCCGATGATTATCACGGATTATGTCAATGATAAGTACTTTGAGCTTACCGGTAAGATTTCAGGTGATGGCTTGTGGACGGTGACTTCGGCGGATGATGGCACACCAATGGTGATTTGGGATCTTTCGCACACTTATTTCAATGGTGTTGCACCGAGAAAAATATCGGTGGGGCTCAAACTCAAGGACGAATACCTAAACGACGAGGATGGCCTTTTCCCGACTAGTAAGAAGACACGGGGCATTAGCAGCGTTAAGAGCGGGGAAGGAGTCATTAGCGAGGACACGACTTCGACGCTTTCTCCAATACTGAAGCTAAAGTATTGGGTGCACTATGAAGCAAATGCGCCGTCTGGTTGTACGATTGAGGGAGCACTTCCACAATCGAAAGAAGAAGTAGTATTCAGTACGGTGAGGATGGCTAATGACCAGATTTCTTGTGGCGACTGGACCTTTAAGGGTTGGCAGATTAGAACTGCAACGGCAGAACGCCTTAATAAAGATTACTTTATTATGGGGAATGAAGACATTTATATTGAAGGCACGTGGGGTAGGCCGGCAATTACGAAGTCGACGGAAGGAACGCCATGGCAGGAGAGCTACGCGTTGCTCGATACCGGCTCCAACGTTAACAGAAAGTTGAGAACTTTGGCTACAGATAATGTTTTGGCGATCAAAAAAGCCGACGAATTGCTCGAAGATAGGATTGTTAATGCTAATAATAAGATTTCTGCAGCATCGTCGCCGGTGAATATCTACGCCTGGTATAATACGAGCGACCAATCGATATATATCTATTCTGACGCTGATACGATTAAGGGAAATTCGAATTCGACTAGCCTCTTTTCGGGCTCAGATTCTAGACGGTTGAGGACAATTACTGATTATTCTGGCGTAGCGGATTGGGATATGTCGGGCGTACAGACCCTGGAGGCTTTCATGGCTTATGCTTCTGGTTCGGCCAATCTTGCACCGTTCGCGAACTGGGATGTCTCGAATGTAACGAACATTGGCGGTGCCTTCTCGCACAGCGGTATCGCGGATTTCTCGGCCATTGGTGGTTGGGATGTCTCGAATGTTGAATCGGCGAGAAACTTGTTTAGCGAAAACTCCGGTATGGTCAATGTTGACGGTCTAGCTGGGTGGAGATTTGACAGTCTCAAAGACGCTACGGGCATGTTCTATAAAATGGCCAACCTGGTTAGTATATCTGGAGTTAGAAACTGGAATGTGACTAAACTTGAGTCGTTTGCTCAGTTCCTGACCTGGAGCAAGAAGGTCACATCACTTGATGGTCTCCAGGATTGGGATATGTCTCATGTGACTACGCTTTATAACACCTTCCAGCTAATGGATAATCTAGTCGATATTAGTGCTCTCGAAAAATGGGATACGTCTAGTGTTACTAGGCTGACAGGCATGTTCTATAGTGACGGTAAGCTTGCTGATTTTTCGGCATTGAGGCGAAGAACGATTACGAGAGATGACGGCACGACATATAAGACTTGGGATGTTTCGAATGTAACTCAATTTGATTCATTATTTTGCGGCACTAAGTTTTCTGACTCGACGGTTCTGTCGGAGTGGGATACGTCGTCTGCTGAAAACTTTTATCGCGTATTCTATGGTACCTCATTGATTAATACGGACGGTCTTGCGAACTGGGACACCTCGAATGTAACTTCGATGACGCAGATGTTCAGTGGCGCAAATGGTTTAACCTCTCTTGCTGGTTTGTCGAAGTGGGACACATCAAAGGTCAAAACGATGACGGAAATGTTTGCCGGCGCCTATATAAACGGTAAGTTTACCGATTTGACGGGTCTAGAATATAAGCTCGTCGAAGAAGAGGGCAAAGAGCCATATTACGCTTGGGACTTGTCAAATGTGGAGTATATGGAAAGCATGTTCCATTCGCAAGAAAGCCTTCAGAATGTTGATGCAATGCTTGATTGGAATATACCAAAAGTCAGATCATTGGCAAGTATTTTTAGCGACTGTACGAGTTTGTCGGATATTAAAGGGCTGAGAAAACTTGATGTCGGAGCAATTACTACTATGCAGTCGTTGTTTGCGGGCACCACCGCACTCAGAGATTTAACTCCAATACAAAACTGGGATACGAAGAACGTCCTAGTTATGTCCAATATGTTCTATAGATCGGGAGTCCTTGATTTGACGCCAATTCGTGGATGGAATGTTGGAAAGGTGACGGACCTGACCGGTACGTTTGCATATACGTCGTTATCTACTATTGACGGTTTGCAGGATTGGAAGCCATGTTCGGTGACAGGCTTAAGAGAGACGTTCAGAACCGCAAGGCAATTGACCAGCATAAGTCAGTTGTCCGGTTGGGCAAAGAAGGCCGACGATAGTGTATGTATTAAGCCAACTAATCTTCAAGGTATGTTCTATGAATCGGGAATAACGTCAACGCATGGTCTTGAGGATTGGGATGTACGAAGCGTGACGACTTTCAATCAGGCCTTTGAGAATGCTAAGAGCCTTACTGATTTGACGGGTTTGAATGGGCCGTACTGGAATGAGTCAAGAACTACTGTGGCAACTTATGAGGCAATGTTCAGAGGGGCGACTGCCTTGGTGAGCCTAAACGGTATTGGTGGCTGGAAGATGAATAATACCAAGAATGTGCGCGAGATGTTCCATAATGCTACGAATTTGGAAGACATTGACGCACTCGGCACGTGGCAACCGACAGTAATAAGTGACATGTATCGTATGTTTAGAAGCGATGCTAAGTTGACGACCGAAGACTTGGCAGTGCTTGAGAACTGGAATGCGACATTGACTACGACGCCAAGCGTTTCGCAAACGTTTGATGGTATTCCGGATAGCGTAGTTCGTCCGACAATTGCGCCAAGCAACTAGTACGTTCTCTCTTTCGTGATAAAATAATTGTATGGCAAAAGAGGAGATACAGCTAAAACCGAGTGATTTTGTGCACTTGCATAATCACACGCACTATTCGCTTTTGGATGGTTTGACGAAGGTTGATGAGCTGATTAACCTCGTGAAGGAAACCGGCATGGAAGCGGTGGCCGTAACGGACCACGGCACGATGTCGGGCTTGATTGAGCTATACAAGACGGCAAATGACGCTGGCATAAAGCCAATTTTGGGTCTTGAAGCCTACGTGGCGGCGCGTAAACTCGAGGATCGCGATCCGGCTTACGACAAGGAGCGCTTCCACATTACTTTGCTTGCGCAGACGAATCAGGGTTTTGAGAATCTTTGTCGCTTGATGACGATTGCAGAGACGGACGGTAAATACTACAAGCCGCGTATCGACCACCGCGTGATGGAAGAGTATAACGAAGGTATTATTTGTCTTTCGGGTTGTGCTGGTTCTGAGATTTCAATGGCGATTCGTAACGACGATTTGGATCGCGCTAGAGAATTGATTAAGTGGTATGCAAAGACTTTTGAGGGTCGCTTCTATCTTGAGATGCAGGACCATGGCCATCCGGATTCGCCAACGCATTGGAGTGAGCAGAACAAGATTAATAATCAGTTGATGGAGTTCTCGAAAGAGTTCGATTTGCCACTCGTGGTAACTTGCGATGCGCACTACATCAAGCACGAAGACCAGGATGCGCATGAGGTGCTCCTATGTATTGGTACGGGTTCGCGCATTCAAGATGAAAAGCGCATGACGCTTAAAGATTTCCAGTTGCACGTGATTACGCCAGATGAGTTGATCCCGCGTTGGCAGAAAACTTGCCCAGAGGCGATTCTCAACACGAAGAAGATTGCTGAGAGTTGCAATGTGACGATTGATCTTGGCCGTATTTTGATTCCGAAATTCCCAATTGATACGGGAGAAACAGAGAAGGAATATCTCGATAAATTGGTTTTTAGAGGTCTTGCTGAGCGTTATGGCTATATGACGAAGGAAGAAGCAGAGAAGGCAACGATTCCAGAGATTCGTAAGGTGCTTTCGAAGGAAATTCTCGAGCGCATCGACTTTGAGCTTAAGACCGTCGATAACATGGGCTACAACGGTTACTTCTTGATTGTGCAGGACTTCATTAACTGGGGTAAAAACCAAGGTATTATTTATGGTCCAGGCCGTGGTTCGGCGGCAGGTTCGCTCCTTGCGTACGCAATTCATATTACCGATTTGGACCCGTTGAAGTACGATCTTCTCTTTGAGCGCTTCTTGAACCCAGACCGTATCTCGATGCCAGATATCGATACCGATATCCAGGATAACCGTCGCGATGAGGTGATTGAATACTGTACACAGAAGTATGGCAAGGGCCGCGTGAGTAACATCGTGACCTTTGGTAAGATGATGGCGAAGAACGCCGTGCGCGATGTGGCGCGCGTGCTTGATGTGCCTTACGCTGAGGCAGATAGAATCGCAAAGCTCGTGCCGGATCCAGTGATGGGCCATCATGTGAAGTTGAAAGACGCGATTGTTAACGAGCCGGATTTGAAGAAAGAATATGAAACGAACCCAACCGCAAAAGAGGTGATTGACCTCGCGATGAGGCTCGAGGGCACGATTCGTAGCCACGGCGTGCACGCTTGTGGCGTGGTGATTGCGCCGGACGACCTCGTGAAGTTCATGCCGCTGGAAGTTTCGGCCAAGGGGCCGCTTGCAACACAATATCCTGGTCCACAGGTTGAGGAATTGGGTCTTCTCAAGATGGACTTTTTGGGTCTATCGAACCTATCGGTGATTCAGCAAACCTTGCGCATTATCAAGAAGGTGCACGGCAAGACGATTGATATGAACAAGATTCCGCTTGATGACGATAACGTGTATGCGTTGTTCCGTCGCGGCGATACGACTGGCGTGTTCCAGTTTGAATCTGCGGGCATGAAGCGTTATTTGCGTGAGCTTCAGCCGACGGCATTTGATGATCTCATCGCTATGAACGCGCTTTATCGTCCGGGCCCAATGCAGTTCATTGAGAGCTTTATCAAGCGTAAACATGGGGAAGAGCCGATTACTTATTTGCATCCAGGACTCGAGAACTCGCTCAAGAATACCTATGGTATTTTGATTTATCAGGAGCAGTTCATGCAGGCATCTAAGGAATGGTGTGGCTTTACCGGCGGTCAGGCAGATACTTTGCGTAAGGCCGTGGGTAAGAAGAAAGTTGACCTCATGAACAAAATGAAACCGCTCTTTATCGAAGGCGCGGTGAAAGTCGGTGGGGCAACGGAAGAGATTGCCGAGACTTTCTGGAGCCAGTTGCTCGACTTCGCAAACTACTGTTTTAACAAGTCCCACGCTGCGTGTTACGCTCTGGTTGCCTACTGGACGGCATATCTTAAGACTTATTATCCTGACGCCTTTATGGCGGCACTTATGACCGCGGATATGCGTTGGACGGATCGTCTCGCGATTGAGATGACTGAGTGCAAGCGCATGGGTATTCCGGTGCTTGGCCCAGACATTAACGAGTCTTATGCAGACTTCGCTACAGTCGGTAAAGAGAAGAAGATTCGCTTTGGTCTCGCTGCGATTAAGGGTATGGGCAAGGCGCTCGCTGAGGAAGTTATTGATGAGCGTGATAAGAATGGTCCGTTTAAGTCGATTTGCGATTTTGCGAAGCGCGTAAACGCGACTAAGTTCAACAAGAAATCTTGGGAATCGGCGATTAAGACTGGTGTGTTTGATAGTTTTGGCGACCGCTCAGATTTGTTATTCAACCTTGATAAGATTCAGGCTTACGGTAACAAGATGCAGAAGGATGCGGCGTCAGGTCAGACGGACTTGTTTGGCGCGATGGGCGCGGCCGCAGAGGTGCCAGAAGTAGAAATTACGCCGGCGCCAACGAAGTATACCGAAAAAGAGCAGCTGATGTGGGAGCGTGATTTGATGGGTCTCTATATTTCTGCTCACCCGCTCGATAAATATGATACTTATTTCCAGGAACAGACGATGCCGACGAACGAGATTAAGCCGGCGCTCGATGGCGCTTCGGTGATTGTTGGTGGTCTCATTACAAACGTCCGCACGCTCATTACGAAGTCCGGTTCGAAGATGGCTTTCGTGAAGATTGAGGACAAGGTTGGCGAGATTGAAGTTACGGTGTTCCCGAGGACCTTCGAAGAGGTTGGCGGCAAGCTACTTGTCGATACGGTCGTGAAGATCGCTGGTAAGGTGAACGCACGCGATCGCGACGGCTTTATGACGGATGAGGCAAAGATTAATGCGGAAGAGATTTCGGTTGTTACAGACGAAGAGTTGGACAATTATGAATCGACCGGCGCAACGCTGAAGACGCCAACAAAGGGTGTGGCGCAGAAACCGCGCGGCAAAGTGGCGGCGACGAAAGTCGGTGGTGGCGGTGGCTACCGCAGGAGTGCAGAGAAGCCGGCTACCCATTTCAAGACTTCGGAGAGTGAGATTGAGGCGAAGCCGTTAAAGCAGAAGAAACTCTATGTGCGTATTGAGAATCCGGACGATACAAAAGCATTGATGGATTTGAAGAAGATTTGCGGTACGTATCCTGGTTTGTCTGAAGTAATTCTCGTGATTGGTCCAGACAAAAAAGCCATGCGAATGCCATTCAGGGTAGAAGTGGAAGATGTCCTTGCCGGATTAAAAGAAGTATTCGGCGACGAAAACATTATCGCGAAATAAAAAATATCCCCCAAGGGGGATATTTTTAGATGTGTGCGTTCTGTGACGAATAGTTGTTGTAGATATTGTCGTGAATGCTTGGGTGGCCGATTTTGTTAGCGGCTTTGACGACTTCGTTAATATCGTCGGTAATCGTGTAGATTTTGCGATCGCTAGCTTTGATAGTGCCCATCTTTTGCATTTTGGTCTCGAAGAACTTGTCGAGCGGCTTCCAGAAGCTTTTGCCGATGAGGAACATTGGCATCTTTGGCATCTTGCCTTCCTGCATGAGAATGAGGATCTCGGAAAATTCGTCGAGCGTGCCGAAGCCGCCAGGGAAGAAGACGTAGACTTTACTCGAGAAAGTGAGCATCACCTTGCGGGCAAAGAAGTAACGGAATTCAACGGAATCAGTGACGTATGGATTGATGTGCTGTTCGTGCGGAAGCTGGATGTTGAGGCCGATGCTGCGGCCGCCGGCTTCATAACAACCTTTGTTGGCGGCTTGCATAATGCTTGGGCCGCCACCAGAGATAACGGCGTGGCCATTCTGAGCGAGCATGAAGCCGAGCTTTTCGGCGAGTTTGCTCCATTTGCCATCCTCGTCGAGACGGGCAGAACCAAAAATTGCGACGCCTTGTGCGAAGGTGCGGATTTTGGCGAGGCCTTGTTCGAGATCCTTGGCGTAGCGCAAAGAGCGTTCGACGTCTTCGTTGTCGAGTTTTTGATTGGCGATAGCATCGAGCCAGTTAGTAACAATAGTGTCCATTAGCGTATCTCCTGAATTGGCATTGGGTGAAGTTTTGTTTTTTGCGATAGGATTCCGTCTTTGCTGCCGATGTGCTGGATGACGGAAGTCGAGTTGGCGCTTGCGAAGGTGAGGGAATCGGTGAAGGATTTGCCGGCGGCATAAGCGGCGAGGAAGCCGGAGCCGAAGGCGTCGCCAGCGCCGGTAGCGTCTTTGATTTTGACGTCTTCATAGATGCCGATGCGGTAGACTTCTTTGCCGTCAGTGGCGATAGCGCCTTGATGGCCGTCAGTGATAATGACATTCGGCACGTAGTTCTTGAGCTTTGCGATGAGCTCGGTAAGCAGAGTACCGGAGACGATCTTTTGGGCCTCGTATTTGTTGACGAGGAGCACGTCGACGTCCGAGAGTAGGCCGAGAAGTTTGCGACTGTGTTCAAGCTCGAATTTGCCTGGGTTGAACATAATCTTCGCGCCAAGGGATTTTGCCTTGGTGAAGAGCTGGTCGAGACTGTCCATGTCGCCGTGGAAGGTGGTGACGTAGAGCCAATCTGGGTAGATGGTCTCGAGGTCTTTCGGGTCGATGGCGTCAAAGCGGGTGCTGGCGCCGCGGCAGGTGAGGATAGTGCGTTCGCCGCCTGGGGTGAGCATAATTACAGAGTAGCCAGTCGGAGTGTTTTTGGCGTAAGTGATGTAGCTAGAATCAATACCTTCATCGTCGAGGGAATTGAGAATAGCCTGGCCGGCTGGGTCTTCAGAGATGCAGCCCATGAAAATGGATTCGTGGCCGCTGCGTGCAAAAGTAGTGGCTGCGTTAGTAGCGCCGCCGCCAGTGCTGAATTTGATTTTGTCGATGTCGACCTTGGCGCTGAGCTTTAATTGATTAAAAAAGCCGTGACTGTTGGTGCCAAAGTCATCGTGGTCAATTAGATAAACGTCTTGTAGGGCAGAGCCGACGCTAACGATACGAGCCATTAAATTGGATCCTCCTCTTCAGTTTCTTTCATGAGGGCGTCATAAGCGGCTTTCGGGTCTTCGGCTTTGCTGATGGCGCTGCCGACGTTAACACAAGTAACGCCGCCGTGGACGATTTGGCGGGTAGTTTCCATATTGGCACCACCGTCCCAGCCGATTTCGATATTGGTGTGAATTTCCTTGATGAGTGGAACTTTCTCGAGCAAAAGCAAATCTGCTTCGCCGCCGTATTTGCCGAGGTCGCCAGAGAAAATCATGGCATGGTCAGCTTGTTCGAGAATAGTCTTGATGGATGGCGGATAGATGCCTTTGACGATTGCGACGCCGACCTTCATGCCGTTTTGCTTGATAGTATCAAAGATAGGGAGCAGGTCGTCCTTTGCTTCAGCATGGAAAATGACCATGTTCGGATGAAGTTTGATGAGATTGTCGAGATGCTTGGACGGCTCGGCGGTCATCATGTGAATGTCGACGTTCCAGCCCTTTGGCCACCAAACAGCAGTTTCATTAATGGTGACGCCAGATTCTGGCGCGAGCGTACCGTCAGAAATATCGATATGGGCGCGCTTTACGAAAGGGTAATAGCGCTTAACGATTTCCTTGTACTCGGTAGGGTTGTTGGAGAGGATAGTTGGTGCGATTGTTGCAATTGCCATTTTATGCCTCGTCTAGTTTCTTGCAGCGGCGCGAATAACGCTCATCTGGCAGTTGTTTTGTATTGAAGAATGCTTCGAGAATGTCGGCATATTGATCGCTGACGGTGTCGGCGGAAATACAGATAATATTGGCGTTATTGTGGCCACGAGTTTCAACGGCTTCGGTTGTGTCGTGGCAGATAGCAGCGCGAATGCCTTTGTAGCGGTTGGCTTGCATGCACATACCTTGGCCGGAACCGCAAACGAGGACACCAAACGAGTCATCGCCTGGGTTGCGGAGAACGGCTTCGGCGACCTTGCGGGCATAGTCGTTGTAATCATCTTCGGCGTCGTATTCGTTTGCGCCAAAATCCGTGAACGGAATTTGAAGGCTAGAGAGCCAGTTGATGATTTGACCTTTGAGTTGATAGCCGCGATGGTCGGCACCAAGATATACGTGCATATGTTTTACTTTCCCATTTTGCCAAAGTCGACGCTAAGTTCGACGAGGCGGTTACTATAGCCCCACTCATTGTCATACCAGGCAACAACCTTGATAAGGTTGCTGTCGACGACGTCAGTTAAAGGTAGGTCGACGATTGCAGAGTTGCTGTTACCGCGGAAATCGATAGAAACGAGTTCTTCTTCGGTGGCAGCGAGGATACCCTTGTAGTAATCTTCGCTGGCAGCCTTCTTGAAGATTTCGTTGATTTCTTCGATGGTGGTTGGACGCTTAGTGACAGCAGTAATGTCTGCGAGGGAAACGACTGGAGTCGGGACGCGAACGGAAAGACCGTTGAATTTGCCTTGGAGGCTTGGGATGGTTTTGGCAGCAGCTTTACTTGCGCCGGTAGTTGTTGGAACAATGTTTTCTGCGGCGGCGCGAGCTTCGCGGATATCCTTGGCAGGAGCATCCTGGAGTTTCTGGCTGGCAGTGTAACTATGAACGGTGGTCATCATGGCTTTTTCGATGCCGATGTTATCTTCAAGCACCTTCATGACTGGTGCGATACAGTTGGTAGTACAAGATGCGTTGGAGAGAATTTCGTCGTCGACGGTAACTTCGTCTTCATTGACGCCGAGAACGATAGTTTTGGCGCCTTCGCCCTTGGCCGGGGCAGAGATGACGACTTTTTTGGCGCCGGCTTCGATATGAGCGCGGGCCTTGGCTGGATCAGTAAAGAGACCAGTGGATTCGATAACGACATCAATGCCGAGCTCTTCCCAAGGAAGATTTTTCGGTTCGGTTTCGCTGTAGACGCGGATTTTCTGACCGTCTACGATAATATTTTCGTCGTCAAAATCGACATCGCAGGCATAAATGCCATAGCTGGAATCGTATTTTAAGAGGTGAGCGAGTGTCTTTGCGTCAGTCAAATCGTTGATAGCGACGATTTCGGTATCGTTGCGATCAAAAGCGATTTTGAAAGCGTTGCGGCCAATACGCCCAAACCCATTTATTGCTAGTTTGACCATTTTTGTTAACTCTCCTATAAATAGCTATTTTTCTTATGCTTATTATATCATATGGCGCGTGGTATAATAGGGAAAACAAATGGAGTAAAAGAAAGGAATCGAATGGCTGATTTTAATCAGGTTCTTGACCCAGGAAATTATAAAGAAGGTACGATTAACGTTGTTATCGAGATCCCAACCGGTAGCAATCACAAGATTGAGTGGGACCGCAAGCGCGCTTGCTTCAAGCTCGATCGTATCGAACCAATTGCGTTTGCAAAGCCTTGCAACTACGGTTTCATTCCGCAGACGATTGATGAGGATGGCGATGAGCTCGACGTGCTCGTTGTGACCGACCAACCGCTTACGACTGGCATTTATCTCACTGCACGCGTTCTTGGCGTGATGAAGTTTGAAGACGACGGGGAAGTTGACGACAAGATTATCGCGGTTGTCGATGACGATCGCAATAATGGCGACGTCTACAAGACGCTCGAAGATTTGCCAAAGCGCTGGTTTGAGCAGGTTGAGTTCCACTTCAACCACTACAAGGATCTCAAGAAACCTGGCACGACTCATGTAAAGGGCTTCTTTGGCCTCGAGGATGCACAGAAGGTAATCGCAGACTCGATTGAGCGCTGGAACAAGAAGAGCTAATTTGGCTTTTGACTAGGAATCCGCTCGCGAGGGCGGATTTTTGCGGCAATAAAAAAAGAAGAGCTTGGCTAACTACCTAATGGCAATTAGTCGCCCTTCGATAATTATTATAGGTAATTATTTTTTATAGTGCAATAGTTTGCCGTGAAGAATAATTATTAGTCGCTTGATGCTTTTTGAATAGTGAAAACGGTTCGTGATGATACCGAGCGTGGCATTATTGACACCTTTTATGTTGCGAAGATCTAGCAATAGATTTTCGGATTGCTTAGCTGCTTTCTTGAAACAGCGTTCTAATGTTTCTCGTCGGTTTTTGGTCGGGCATTTTAGTTCCCAGATTTTTCCATTAATTAGGAAATCAGGATTTTTATTATGTGGGGTATTCGAAGGGATGATTACTTCAACTCGAAAACCATTAGAGGCCAGAAAAAGAGCGGCTGACTTTTCGGCAGGCTTTAACTTTACGTTATTATCTACAAAATTATTATTCATTTTGGTTTTACAGAGAGAGTGATGATATAATAAAAATGCTACAACATTACAATCAATAAAGAGTCTAACAGTTACGTAGGCTCTCCAAATAGAAGGCGGAAAGCGGCCCAGCCGCAGTCTTGGTTTTTCTTTTATTTGGAGAGACTCGGATTGTTAAAGTTGTAGCGACTCGACTGGGTCGCTTTTTGTTTTGAGGCAAAAGCGATTCATGAAGTCGCTATGCCAAAAGATACCAAAGGTCAAGAAAAAGAGAAAGCACAAGCACGACAAACCCTCGAGAAGGGCATTAAGTCTCGTGAGCGCGTACGTGATGCAGGTGAAGTTTTTACGCAGCCACGCGAAGTAAAAGCGATGTGCGATTTGTGCGAGCCTACGATTTCTGAGATTGATAAAAAAGTACTTGAGCCAGCCTGTGGGAATGGCAACTTCCTAGTGGAAATACTGGATAGAAAATTGCAAAAGACAAAGAAGAATAAATATAAGATTCTGATTGCGTTGAGTAATATTTACGGCGTAGATATCGCTCAAGACAATCTAGAAGAAGCGCGCGTGCGCATGAAGAATATTGTGTTGGATTTTTTGACTGGCGAAGAAACGCCGGCGAGCTTTTTGATGGCGATGGATGCGATTTTGAAAGCGAATATTTGCTACGGAAATATGCTGACTGGGCGCAAGAAAATAAATCTCATTAATTGGATTCCTGACGGAAATGGCGGGTTTGAACTAGAGAAGTGGAATTTTGCAGATATAGAAAAGCTGCGTGAAGGCGTAAAACAGACGAGTATAGAGGATTTGCCGAAGGTGGCGAACGGATTACTTCATCCGCCACTCAAACTGCCAGATAAGCCTAAACCTAAACCGAAGAAAAAAGTAGAGAAGCAGGCAACGTTATTTTAGGAAAGGATAG
>CAMJDZ010000003.1 GCA_946404545.1 uncultured Candidatus Saccharibacteria bacterium | reverse complement strand
TTGAGCTGCTTTGCGATATAGGCGTATTTAACTCCGCGCTAATGAATGATGCGGTCTATAACTTTAAACGTTATGAGGACTCAAGTCTAAGCTATACGGGCATCAATATGCATTCTGGTGATGCGGTGGTCGGCGGCTTTGACGAAACGATTACACGTGAGGAATTTGTCGATAGGCCAGAGACGAATGTTTCGATAGCGGATGCCATTCCTAAACCTGAGGAAGAAGCTGCTGAAGAGGAGATGGGCGAGAGCCTTGATATTACAAAGGGCACGCCTGTAAACCATGAAAAATTCGGGAAGGGCCGCGTAGTGACGATAAGTGGCGATAAAATCTGGGTTAGCTTTAAGGATGGCTATAAAACTTTCCGCTTTCCAGAAGATATTGAGAATGGCTTTCTGCAATTGTAAGGATACTGCTTATGGGCATTGATTATTGTGATAAAAAGGCTGTAGAGAAACTATTCGCGGACTATAGAGCAGCTAAGGATTCCGGGGAAAAGGAGCTAGCAGAAAAACTTTATTCGGAAATCCGCAGCGTTCATAAGGAGATGTCTCGTGCGAGGTTTTCTTTTTCGAAGCCCAAAGAGCATATTGATGGCTGTAAAAGAAGGAGCCTTCAGCGGAAGAAAGTTAAACGTAAATACTATAATGATTTTTTCAATTTTAATTTGAAGGATTTTAGTTTTATTCTTCGGAATAGAGTCAAGGATAATGCTCCGGTCACCATAGAATATATTAGATCAAACTTCACTTCCTCGAAGAAGGAGAGAGTGAAGACTGCGTTCGAATTAGCTCTTGAGCTTAAGATCTTGAGGGTGCGAAACGGGGTATATTATAAATCTGATAACGCAACGGAAAGAGCATATGAAATCTTGCAGTCTACAAGGGTAAAAGAGGCACATGCGGAGATATTGAAACTAAAGGGCATAGATCCTGCGTATGCCAGCTGGAATAAGAATACGGAACGGTTTACGACACCAGACTTAGTAGATTCTCAGAATGAGGCTGTTCGACTCGGGATGAGCGATAGTGCTTTTGAAGGTGGACATGGTCGGAAGAAAACAGAAGAATATAATGATAAAAAGGCCTTGGAATACCAAAGGTCTGGATACGGATTGAAAGATAAGCCGATTCTTGACTACGACCTCGATTAGCTTCGCATTTCGATGTGGAGTGTGGAGCTTTCGCTTGGACTTCGGTTTACGGCGATGAAGCGTTAAAAAATCTCCCGCCGTTAGGCGGTGAGATCTACCCAGTAGAAGGCGGTATCCTAGATACCTGCTTTCTATGCTTATTATAGCATAAGAATTAGGGGAATTTGGTATAATATATCCATAGCAACTTAATGGAGGAAATCCCAGAATGGCATTTCTAAAAGCTTTCGGTGGTGCACTCAGTGGTAGCTTTGCCAACCAGTGGTTGGAATACATGGCTCCACCAAGCACGATGACCGATCATACCTTGATTGCGCGTGCAGTCGCAGTAAAATCCAACGGCAGCGAAAACAATGACGGCGAGGAAAACGCTGGCATTATTTCTAATGGCTCTAAGTTCATGGTTCCAGAAGGCACCTGTCTTATTACTGTCGAAAACGGCGCAATTGTTAGCGTTATCGCAGAACCAGGTGGCTACACCTACACGACCGAGAACATCCCAGAAGCTCGTTCGATGTTTGCCGGTGATGGCTTCTTTGCTTCCACCTTTGGCTCCAGCTTCAAACAGTTTAAGTTTGGTGGCCAGCCAGGCAATCAGCAGCACGCTTACTATGTAAACCTCAAGGACATTATGGGCCTCCACTATGGCACCCAGAATCCTATCCGTTACACTGATGGTAAATACGGCGGTGCAATGCTCGCTGTAACCAGCAACGGTGATTACACGATTAAGGTTGTTGATCCAATTTTGATGTTCAAGAACCTTATTCCAGTAGACATCACCTCCGGCCAGGGTCGTGGCCAGTTTGACCTCGGCGAAGGCGATGGCGGCGTAGAGGAAAGCCTCTTCTCGGGCTTTGTCGGCTCGCTCGCATCGGCACTTTCGGCATTCACTAAGGGCGGTAAATCCATTGACGACATCCAGGGTGGCACAACAGAATTTGCAAAGAGCATGAACGACGCTGTCGAGGCTAACTACCAGTGGGGTAGCAAGTACGGTCTCGCAATCGTTAACGTTCAGCCACGCGGTCTCGACTGGGATCAGCCATCTATCGATATGGTCCAGAAGTTCACGACTGGTATGATGATGCAGGGCTCGGTCGGCGCTGCTTACGCTCAGACCCAGATCGCAGAAGGCTTCAACGCTGCGGGCCAAAATGGTGCTGGCGTCAATGGCATGGCCATGGGCGTTGGTATGATGGGCGGCATGCAGGGCATGGTTGGCAATACCGGTACGAATCCAATCGCCGGTCAGCCACAGCAGCCAGCTGCTCCAGAAGCACCTAATACTCCAGCAACTCCAGCGGAGTAAACTAGGTGGTCGAGCTATCGACTAACAATGGTCTCAATCGCTGCCCCCACTGCGGGGGTAGCGATATTGCGACCGATGAAAAGGCGGGCAAACTGCGATGCAATTTTTGCCAGACGCTTTTTGACGCCAAGAGCGACAACGCAACGGGCGGAATGGGCAGCCTCAAGGGCGATACGGTTCACGAGGGCGCTTCGAATATTGTGCCGGGCGACGACATCGTCCAGACCTTTAAGTGCCCAGCTTGCGGCGCAGAGGTCGTGATTAATACCAACGAAGCGACGAGCGCATCTTGCCACTGGTGCCGCCATATTTTCTCGGTCAACGAAAAAATCAGCAACGGCGCGGTGCCGGATTTGGTTTTGCCATTTAAGCTAACAAAAGAAGAGGCGATTGAGAAGGTTCGCGAAGCGGTAGATCTCGGTTCAAATAATTTGTCCGAAGAATTCCGCAACAATTTCAAACCGGAAGAAGTGCGCGGCGTGTATTTCCCGTACATGATTATCGATCTTAATACGCATTGGACTTCGTACGGGGAAGCGCAAAAGACGGAAGAGGGTTCGACGACCCCGCCGTATCATTACGAAGAATATAATATCTCGCGTGAGTTTGACTTACTTATTGATGATTTGACAGTCGAATCATCTGCTGGTCGGTTAAACCAGGATACTTATGTAAATTCGAACAATATTATTAATGCGATTTTGCCGTTTGATACGGAGAATGCGGTAGCGTGGAACGCGGACTATTTGCGTGGCTACGCGTCGGAGCGTCGCAACGTTGATACGGACAGCCTCAAAGAGGTAGTGGCCTTGCAAACGGGCGACGTAGCGCGTCGTTATATCAAGGAGGCGGCGCCGCAATACGATCGCGGTACGCACTGGGAAAACGAGCATCTCAAGGTCAACGGCTCGAAGTGGAAGGCTGCATATTTGCCAGTTTGGCTCTATAGCTACAAGCCAGAAAAAGAATCCAGAATTTATTATGTTGCAGTGAATGCGCGCACGGGCGAGACGGTTGGCTGCGTGCCGACAAAGGGTTCGTCGGGGATGAATATCGAGGCGCGCCATCACCACGAAAACGAAACGCATTACGAAATCAAGAACCTGAAGGAATCGGATAAATATTCCAAGAAAGGCAAATCTTTCAAGAACGAGATTGATTTTCGCAACGATACGCGCGTAATTGGTTCGTTGTCGCACGGGCGTGAAGAAATGCTCGGCGTCGAGCGCGGCCGCTTCCGTAATGGCGCAAATTATACGCATGCGCAGGGCCGCAAATCCAGTAACCTATTCGTCACTATAGTCACTTGGTTCTTTATTTTAATGTTCCTAGCAATGTTCATTACTGCGCTTTTCAAGGATATCAGAGGAGATTACTCTAGGCACGGTTCGAGCTCAAGTTCAAGTTCCTATGATTCGAGTTATGATTCAGGCAGTAGTTATGACTCTGGTGGCGGTTGGGATTCCGGAGGCAGCTCCGATACAAGTAGTGGTTTTAGTTACGATTGGTAAAGAAAGGGCAACAAATGGCAGAATTTAAGAAAAGTGAAAAAAATGGCGCGAACCGTTGTCCGCATTGTGGCGCGACGGACGTAAAGCTAAATACGAAAACCGGCAAGCTAAAGTGTAATTATTGCCGCACGGAGTTTACGCAGAAAAAAGTGAACGCCTATGGCGGCGTGAAGGATTTAAAAGGCGAGACGGTCGGTGATGGTGCTGCGCCAATTATTCCAGATGAAAAAGTGATTGTGACTTTGAAGTGTCCAGCTTGTGGCGCCGAGGTCGTGATTAATACCGATGAGGCCGTGAGTGCACGTTGTCACTGGTGCCGCAATACGTTGTCGCTTAACGAGAAGATGAAGAATGGCGCAGTGCCGGATCTCGTTTTGCCATTTAGCTACGAAAAGGGTAACGCGGAAGAAAAGATTCGCGAGTTCGTCCATAAACGTCGCTTCTTTGCGCACCCGACTTTCAAGCGCGAGTTCAAGCCAGAAAATGTCATGGGTGTGTACTTGCCGTACATGATTGTCGATATCAACGCGCACGCCGACATGAAGGGCGAGGCGGAACATTTGATTCGCACTTATACTTCGGGCGGCAAGAATAAGACGCGCTACTATGACGCTGAGGCATATTCGGTGACGCGCGACTTTGATTTGTATGTCGACGATTTGACGATTGAGGCATCGAGCGACAAGATTCAGCAGGATACGCAGAAGAATACGAACAATATTATTAACGCAATTATGCCGTTTGATACGGATAACTGCGAAGATTGGACGCCGAACTATTTGCACGGCTACGCTTCGGAGCGTCGCGATACAAACGTGGCAGATTTGCGTGAACAGCTCGGCCTTCAGGTTGGCGATATTGCGCGCTACAAAGTAAAAGAGAGCATGACGTATTACAACCGTGGTGCGCGCTGGTCGTCTGAGAACGTAAATATTAAAGGCACGCGCTGGAAATCTGCTTATTTGCCAGTGTGGCTTTATAGCTATTTGCAGCAGACCGACAAGGGGAACATGCTTCACTATGTGGCCGTGAACGGTCGTACTGGCGAAACGATGGGTTCGGTGCCGATCAACAAGACGCGTTTGCGTTTGGTTTCGGCAATTTTGGAAATTATCGGTATTTTCCTTGGTTCGTGGTGGATTAAATTCTGGCTTGGTGTGCCGATGGATGCTGACGATGATAACCCAGCACTCTTTGGTTTGATTGGTTTGACGCCTGGCTTTATCTTCTATTGGATTCAGACTGCGCGTTATCGCAATATGAATGCACGTCACAAGTATGAGGCTGAAACGAAGGCCGATGTCGATAATCTGAAGAAAACCGATACCTTCTTGCAGCGTCGTAATCGTTTGCGCAATGCGCGTATTTCGGGCGAGAATGACTCGGTCGTGAAGGGTGTGCTCGCCAAGAACAATAAGGTTTTGATGGGCGAGAAAATGGCGAACTGGCTCGGCATCGGCCGCATGGCTGGTTCGAAGCCGAACGAAAATCCAGTGAAGGGCAACCAGACGGACGTGGCGGTCGGCACAGTAAAGAAAGGCGTGAAGATAGTGCGCACAATCTTGCTGATTTGGGTGATTACAATTTTCTTGACGGCGATTGCTTTCGTGATTGCGCTGGCAGTTAGCAAGAACAAGAATGATTATGATTCGCCGTCGTACTCGAGCATATCGAAAGAGGTGTCTAACTGGGCAAAAGAAAATGATTACAGCTTCCGTTCTGGTTCGGCGTCGATTCCAAATTTGTGCATGTTGAGAAAAAAAGGTAGCGACAAGTTTGATTGCTATTCGATTTTGTCTGGTTATTCCAAGTTTGAGATGACGAAAGAATATATCTATTCTAAAGACGACATGCGCGACTTGCGCTCGCTAGAATTCCCACTCGACGAGGAAAATAGCTTGCATAAGATTTTCGTGAACAATAATGTTAAGTATCGCAATACAGTGGTCGATGGCACGTTCCGCTACATTTTCTATATGAGCGGGAAATATACGAGCGAGTCCAACACTTACTGTACGATTCGCGAGCAGATTAGGCCGACGGACAAGAATCGCGCCGGAGAGTATCGCTATGGAATGCATGTAGTCTGCGCAGAGATTGACCGTAGCACAAAGGAAAATGCAGATAGCAGTGACAGCTCTAGCTCGAGCTCGAACGGGTTCAATTTCAATTTTGACTTTGATGACGATGACGATGATAGCGGTTCTGAGGTGTAAAATATAGATATGAAGTTATATAACACTGCAGCGCACGAGATTCAGGAATTCGTGCCACAGGATTCGAAAGAAGTGAAGGTCTACACATGCGGCCCGACAGTTTATTCGTATGCGCACATTGGTAACCTTGCTTCGTATACGTATTGGGATTTGTTGATACGCACGCTGAAGCTTAATGGTTTCAAGGTGAAGCGCGTGCTCAATATTACCGATGTTGGTCATCTCGTGTCCGATGCTGATGATGGTGAAGATAAGATGGAGAAGGGCGCACGTCGCGAAGGCGTGACGGTCTGGGATATTGCGCAGAAATACTACGACGCATTCATGAAAGACTTTGATTTGCTCGGGTTGATTCGTCCGGAAGAAATTTGCCGTGCGACGGATTATATTGAGCAGGACAAGGCGATTGTCGATGTGCTCGACAAGGCAGGTTATCTTTACGATACGACGGATGGTTTATATTTTGATACATCGAAGTTCCCGCGTTACGCAGAGTTTGCGCGTTTGGATCTTGAGAACTTGCGTGCTGGTGCGCGCGTAGAGTTTTCGGACGAGAAGCGCAACCCGTCGGATTTTGCAGTCTGGAAATGGGTGCGCGATGGCGAAGATCATGCAATGCAGTGGGAATATCGTGGCCGGATGGGTTATCCTGGTTGGCATCTTGAATGTTCGACGATTATCCACGAACGTCTTGGCGAGCCGATTGATATTCACTGTGGTGGTATTGATCATATTCCGATTCATCATACGAATGAGATTGCGCAGAGCGAAGCGGCGTTTGGTAAGAAAATGTGCAACGTTTGGATGCACTGTAACTATGTCACGATTGAAGGGCAGAAGATTTCGAAGTCGCTCGGCAATGTCTATAATTTGAGTGATTTGCTTGAACGCGGTTATTCGCCAGTCGATTATAAAGTCTGGCTTTACCAGGGGCATTATCAGGCGGAGCGCGACTTTACATTCGAGCTTCTCTCAGCTGCACATGCGCGCTTGATGAATTATCGAAACTTTGCAGCATTGCGCTGGCAGGGCGTGGAGCAGTCAGATTTTGCCGATGAGCAGAAAGAGATTTTGGAGAATCTAAATTCGAATTTGAACTCCGCCGGTGCGTTTGCGGTCATTGATGCTGTGGCAAAGAGCGGTAAGGCGCCAAGTGAGAAATTCTTGAAGTTTTTGGATGAGGCATTCGGTTTCGAACTGGCAGTTTCGACACCGGATATTTCGGGCGAATTAAAGGGCAAAATTTCAGCGCGTGTCGCAGCAAAAGCAGAGCGCGATTTCGCGACGGCAGATAGACTGCGCGATGAAATTGCGGACGCTGGCATTGAGTTGCTCGATAGCGCTACGGAAGTACGCTGGCGCTATAAAGGATAGGATAGAAAAAGAACTGCTTTTGTAGCAGTTCTTTTTTGTTAGGCTTTTTCGGCGATGAGCTTTTTCTCGTCGGTTTTCTTTTCGACTTTTTCTGGCTCTGGTTTTTTGTCTTCTTCTGGGACTAAGCTTTTGCCGTATTCCTCAATGAGGACTTTGATACAGCCGGCGACCGGAATAGAGATGATAGCGCCAAGAATGCCGAACATATAGACGCCAACTGTAACCGCGGCGAGAACAGCGAGAGCAGGGAGCTGGAGGCCTTTGCCCTGGATTTTTGGCGAGATGAGGTTTGCCTCAATTTGGAGATAAATAATCGTGTAGATGATAAAGGCGAGGCCGGCACCCCAAACATTGAAGGCGAGAAGGAGTGCGACAAGTGCGCCGCCGATAAACGAACCAAACATTGGGATGAGGCTAAAGACGCCAGTGATGAGGCCGAACGGTAGAGCGAGGCCTGGATCGAGGCGGAAGAAGAAGGCGAGAATAAAGACCATTGTTGCGGTGCAACAAGCGTTGATGAGGGCGACGGTGAGGGCGTTGGAGACGTATTTGGAAACGACTTCAGCCATGCGATTGAAGACATGATGGGCGTGCTCGGATTGCGGATCGCCCTTGAAGTTGCTCCAGAATTGCTCGACGATGGCAGGACCTTCCGTGAGCATGAAGAGGGCAAGAATGAGGACGAGAATGAAGGCAGCGAGGAAGCCGCCGATGGCGCCGATGCTAGTGGCAAAGTTGGCGCTCAAATCTTTCGCGATGCCAGCAGAGACGTTTTGAACATTGTTAACGATTTCACCCTGGAGGTCTTTGACGCCGATAGATTCACCGAAATCATTGAGCCAGGAGAAACTGTTGGAAACAGTCTTCACGGTCTCTGGGAGATTCTTTGCGAAGTTGACGGTCTCGTTGACGACGGTCGGAATAACGATGGCAAGGAATGCGGTCAAACAGCCGATGACGATGAGATAGGCAATGGCGATTGGAAGTTTGACGCCTTTACCAGGGATAACTTTTGCAAGTTTGCGAACAAGTGGATTGATGGCGAGGGCAATGAAAAGCGCTGCGCCGATGATGAGAAGGCCAGTGGCGGCTTTGAATAATAGGAAGCCAGCAGCGGCAAAGCCAAGAATGACTAGCCAGAAGCGAATAAATGTTTTTGTATCAACAGTGACCTTATACATCTTGCTCATGGTAATATTTTACCATGAAATCGCGCATGTAATCTTCGAAGGTGTCATTCAAGATAGACTCGCGAATCTTGTCGCAAATGCGGACGACGAAACGTTCGTTATGGATGCTGGCGAGAGTTTTGCCGGTAATCTCGTCGACTTTATAGAGGTGATGCAAATAGGCTGCGTTGTAATTTTTACAACAATAGCAATCACAGTCTGGATCGATTGGCGAGAATTGGGTGCGGTATTTAGCGTTCTTGATATTAATACGACCGTTTGGCGTGTAGAGTGCGCCGTTGCGCGCTTGGCGGGTTGGAGCAACACAGTCGAAAGTGTCGCATCCATACATGGCGCCAATAAACAAATCGCGCGGCTCGCTGCCCATGCCGAGCAAATGTTTTGGTTTGTCGTTCGGAAGAATTTCATTTGTGAGTTTGATCATGTTGGCGGTTTCGGGAGTTTCGGTAGTGTAGAGGGAACCGATGCCATAACCGTCGACGTCCTGCTCGCTCATGAACTGTGCCGATTCGCGGCGAAGGTCTTCGAAGAGTCCGCCCTGGACGACGGCATACAAATATTGCTCAGGCTTGCCGTTTTCTTCGGCGAGTTTAGCGAGGCGCGCGTGCTCCTTGATGTTGCGCGGGAGCCAATCATGGGTGCGGCGCATGGCTTTTTCGACTTCTTTTTTATCTTTAGAATCGATTGCCTGGTCGAAAGCCATATGAATATCTGCGCCGATTTGCCACTGAGCTTGCATGGACATTTCGGCGGTCATGCGAATTTTGTCGCCGTTGATGTGAGATTTGAATGTGACGCCGTCGTGATCGATTTTGGCATCCTTTAAAGAGAGCATTTGGAAGCCGCCGGAATCAGTGAAGCTTGGACCGTGCCAGCTAGTAAATTCGGCGAGGCCGCCGGCTTGTTCGATGAGTTCTGGGCCGGGGGCGAGAATAAGATGATAGGTATTTGCAAGAATGGCTTGCGAGCCAAGCTCGCGCATCTGAGCATGAGTAATGGCTTTGACGCTTGCGCGGGTGGCGGCGCCGACGAAGGCTGGAGTCTGGATATCGCCGTGCGGGGTATGAATGACACCGGCGCGCATGAGGCCGTTTTGCTTAACAATTTCAAATTTTAATTTTGATTGCGACATATTATTGCTATTTTAGCAAATATTGGCATTAAAGAGAAGGGAGCTGTTGACAAGCATAAGGATTACCCCCTATAATAGGCATAAGTACATTAGGCTGTGAAATATAAAAAATGAGTTCAGATTTAACTCTAGTAGGGTTTGGGACCCTTGATGGACTTTTACGTTGGGCAGCAGTGTTGTTTTTGGTTGTCGTAGCGATTATTTTCTTCGCGAGAAGGAAAAAGCTCGATTCAAACCGCCCGTGGGTGGCAATGGTCGTAGCAGCCTTGGTAATAGCACCGATTCTTTTGCTCGAAACAGTTATGAATAATCCGGAGACGCCAGTAGCGCGCCGTACGGACGATTTGACGCCGGTTAATCCGGAGCCAGAAAAAGATCCAGAACCGGAACCAGAGCCAGAGCCAGAGCCGGTTGTCCCGGATGATCCGAACTTTAACCCAGTGACGCCAGATACGGACGATAATCGCTCGACGAGCTATATTCCGTCGAAGGATATCGTAAAGCCAGCCGGTGAGTCGGGGCGGGGCAGTGTCGAGATTTATGTTGATTACAAAGTCGTTTATAAACAATTGGATTTGGATGGTGAATCCTATACGACCGTAAAAACAGAAGATTTCACCGTAAAGGAGGGCGATGTTGTTACTCCGACGGTCTACGATTACGAAGGGTTTGATTCGCCAGACCCGATTTCGACGCAGATTACGGCGGACACGATAAAAACAATCGAGTATCGCTACGTGCGCAAGCAGTTCGACCTGTCGGTTTACAACGGAAAATATGTGAATGGCGGCAAGTCGGGTAGATATTATTATGGCACCGAGTTTGAACTTGAGGCATGGGAACGCCCGGGCTACGATTTTGCGGGCTGGAGCGACATGTCGCACGAAAAGACCGTCAAGTTCACGCTGACGGCCGACAAGGTAATTGGTCCAAATTATTTGCCGAAACACTATGAAGTTGAATTCCATGCCAACAATGAAAATGCGACTGGCGAAATGGAAAAGCAAGAGTTGGTCTACGACAATGAAGAGGCTTTGAACGAAAACCAGTTTGTCGTGAAGGGCTACTTCATCCGCTGGAATACGCAGGCGGACGGCAAGGGCGATTATTACGATGATAAGCAAACCGTAAAGAATTTATCGACGGGCGACAAGGTTGATTTGTATGCGATTTGGCTTCCGAGGACGGATACGCCATATAAAGTTATTCATAAGAAAATGACGCCGAACGGTGACTATGTTAATGCCGAGGAAGAGGTTGAGGATCTGACCGGTACGACTGGCAAGCAAGTGACGCCAGCAACGAAAGAATATGCCGGCTTCGTAGCGCCAGCACTCCATACGGAGACGATTAGTGGTAACGGCGACACAGTGATTGTGTATGAATACGCCCGCGATAAGTATATGTTGAGATTGGGCGAATTGTCTCATGTCGATGCAGCTGATCGCGATAAGGGCGGGGAATACTACTTTGGTGCGACGATTGAGCTGACCGCGGAAGCGTCGTTCGATGGCGCAGTGTTTGATAAATGGAGCGATGGCGAAACGTCGAATGTACGCAGCTTTGTGATGCCGCCAAACGATACAATTTTGTATCCACTTTATAAAGGTGATGGCGATTTCCCAGTCGTGTTTGAGCAGATTGGCCAATGTAGCTTTAATGGCAAGTTGACGACGCTGACGGCAGAGATGAAGTCGGCAGATTATATGACTGGTGATGACTGTTTGCGTCATACTGAAGATAAATATATTGATACGGGCGTTGAATTGTTCAGCAATGATAATATTGGCAAGGATTTCTTGATTTCCTTTACGATCGATGAGTTTGATTTGAGCAAGAACGGCTATCGTCCAACGCTCGTGAATTCGACACTCGAGAGCAACGATTATTTGTTTGCCGGTCTCGTCTTGCGTCGCGATAATGCAACGACCAATTTCTTGTTTGGCGACAACGTTGTCTATTATAAGTCGAATGGCTCGCTCGCAAGAGATGCGAAGAAGCTTTATGAAGGTGCAGCCGCGAAGAAGGTAATGATTTACCGTAAGGGCGGCAAGATTTACTATAAGACGACTGATAATAATGGAAACTGGAAAGCGCAGACTTTGCTTGGCAATCAGAATTTGAGCAGCGACAAGACGCTCTTTACACACGACACGCCATTATACTTCGGTGCTAGCCGCGAGAAGGTCAACAATGCCTGGACGGCAACGAAGTTCATGGACGCAAAGATGTCGAATATCGTGGTGCGTCTCGGTAGCGACACGACTGGTTTGATCCCAACTAATTAATAGATAAACATTGAATCGCCGTAGCTGAGGAGTTTGTAGCCGTTTTTGACGGCGTGCTCGTAGGCTGGCTTGAGATGATCCCAGCCCGCGAAAGCGGCAGTGAGCATTAGGACGGTAGATTTTGGTGCGTGGAAGTTTGTGACGAGGGCATCGATGGCTTTGAACTCGAAGCCGGGGTAGATGAAGATGTTGTCTTCGCCTTCAGTTTTGCCGGTCTTGGCCCAGAATTCAAGCGTGCGCGTGACGGTGGTGCCAACGGCAATCACGCGATGGCCAGCGGCTTTGGTGGCCTTGATGGCTTCGAGAGTATCTTCTGGGATTTGGAACCATTCGGAATGCATTTGGTGCTCTTCGACATTGTCGGTGCGAATCGGCAAGAAAGTGCCGAGACCGACGTGGAGGGTGAGGTATTTAATTTGAACTCCCTTGTCCTGAAGTTTTTGAATAAGCTCTTTAGTCATGTTGAGGCTGGCGGTTGGCGCAGCGGCGGAACCGAGATCTTTAGCCCAGACAGTCTGGTAGCGCTCAATATCCTCTTTTTCGGCGTCGCGGTGCATGTATGGGGGAAGGGGGACGTTGCCAAAATCCTGGGCGATTTCTTCGAGTGGGCGAGCGGCGGTTGCAGTAGCGGTGCCGTTGCCGATAATTTCTCTGATGGTAATAATATCGTTGGTGAGTTCGCCGGTTTCGACGTTTTTGACGACGAGTTCTTCGCCGGCGTGAAGTTTGCCGCGATACATGACGTGGTCGACTTCGCCGTTGTGGCGTTCGAGAACAACGAGTTCGCGTGGGTGGCCGTCAGATTTGCGTTCGGTAAAGACGCGAGAACGCATAACTTTTGTGTCATTTAAAACAATGAGGTCGCCAGGCTGCAAAAAATCTGCCAAGTCGGCGTAATGGTTATCGGAATATTCGCCAGTTTTGCGATTGAGCGCGAGTAGGCGAGTAGTGCCGCGGACTTTTGGCGGATGTTGAGCAATCACTTCTTCGGGAAGTTCGTAATTAAAATCTGAAACTAACACGGGGGATATTATACAATTTTTCGGTTAATTTTTACAGCGTAAGCGGTTTTGAACAAATTTTTTGACAAGCATAAGCGATATCTGATATAATTGTCGCAATTAGGCCTTTTAATAATAGAAAGAAAACGAAATGGATGACGATCAATTTCAGGGGGGTTTGAGCGTTCAGGGTGGGAATCCTGATCCAAATACGGCCGCAGCCTACGATAATACGGCTGAGGCAAATACCAGTTATGATACCAGTGCAGGCGATAGCACAGAGTTGCCACCGCTTGATTTTGAGGAGTCGACGCCAGCGCCAGAAGCAGAGCCGCAGCATGAAATCGACCCAGAAATGTCGCGTCGCATGGATGAAGCGCTTGGTGGTTTTGATACTGCGCCAACGTCAGTCGCATATGAGACGCCAGTTGCAAATCCAGAACCAGTCCAACAGCCAACAGACTTTGCCTCGCCTGTCGAGGAAGTTACGCCTGTTGTTGATGTACCTACTGCGCCAGTTGAAGCACCAGTCCCACCGGTCGCTGCACCTGTCGCGCCAGTTGAAGCGCCAGTTGAAGCACCAGTTCAGCCAGCTCCTGAAGCTGCGATGCCTGGATATGAGACGCCAGTTGCTGCGCCAGTAGAGCAGGTCTATGCCGCCGATCCAATGGCGGCGCCAGCTGCTGCACCGATGGGCGCTGCGGGTTCGACGATTGCGGATTTTGCAAGCGTCCCACAGAATAATCCAGCCCCAATGCAGCCAATGGCGACCGCGCCATCAAAGAAAGGCCCAAGCAAGGTTATTATTATCGCATTGATTGCCGTGCTCGTGCTTGGTGGTGTCGTTGCTGCGATTTTGTTGATGAATCAAGGTAAGAGCAGCAGCGGTGGCAATAAACCAGCATCGGTTTCCGGTGACCCAGATCCAGAACCGCCAATTGCAGTTCAGGAATACAAGTCGATCGGTTCCGAAGTTCAGGGCTATGTCGATGTTCCAAAAGAATGGCTTGATGCTACCGAAGGGGCTTCCGTCTTCTATAAGAGCGTTGATGGTAAGACCTCGGTTCGTCTCGAATCTGCCGACATCACAGTCGTGACGGCAGCAGCATTTGCGAACATGCAGCTTGCAAAGGCGCAGAACGAGGGCGCTTCGCAGCCACAGATGACTTCCAGTGCAACCAAGAAAGTTGGTACGTTCAATAGCTATGAAGTGAACTATTACACCGAAGCGACGAAGACTTGGAACTTCAAGTATATCTTTGAGGCGACGGACAATCGTACGCACTACATTTGGATTCAGTCCGATGAGCCGGGTAGTGACTTGATTAATTCAATCTTGAAGTCATTTAAGTTGACGAAGGTTATCTCGACACCAACTGACACTGACAATACGCCGGACGATGAAACCGAAGGCGAAACTGAGGGTGAAACCGAAGGCGAAAACGAAGGCGAAGTCGAAAGCGGGGAAGTAGAGTAAAAAGAAAGCCGCCCAGAGAGGCGGCTTTTTGATGGGCTAAATTCTAGCCGAATTCGATACAGGCGAGACCGATTATACAGAAGATGATTGTGATGACGCGCTTGATGATATCTATTCCTCATTATAGCGTAAAAGCCGGTGAAGGAGGAGGCCGTCATGGAGTATAATAAGAGCATGAATAAGGCAGAAAAACATTTTTATTTGACAGCAACAATAATCTTTACGTTGGCCTACACCGTTCTTAAACTTTTTACAGGCGGCTTGGCAACGATAATTTTTGGCCTCGGCTTCATTGCGCTAGGCGTAATTTATTATACGTACGGCAACAAGTTTGCTCACAAAGCGAATAAAGAAGTTGTGGATTATGTATTGTATTGGTTAATTAGCATTTTTCTCGTGTTGTTTGCGCTATTCTTCATCGATGGTGGTGATGTTTCGATGGATGTTTGGCATTCGCAGATTATTAGAGTGATTCCGTATACAGCCTCGGCGCTTATTTCGGCGGTGTGCGGTGGCGTTTTGTTGATTTTGCTGATTACGGCTGGAATTATTGCGATCGTCAGAAAGGTTAAGGCGAAGAAGTAATATGAGTCTGAAGATCGGTATCGTCGGTTTGGCGAACGTAGGGAAGAGCACGCTTTTTAACGCGCTCACGAATGCGGGCGCGCTCGCCGCGAACTATCCGTTTGCGACGATTGAGCCAAATACCGGTATCGTTGGCGTGCCGGATGAGCGTTTGGATGTGCTCGCCGAGATGTATGAGTCGGACAAAAAAGTGCCGGCGACGGTCGAGTTCGTCGATATTGCAGGTCTTATTGCGGGCGCATCGAAAGGCGAAGGTCTTGGTAATAAGTTCCTCGCGAATATCCGTGAATGTGCCGTGATTTGCCATGTTGTCCGTGCATTCGAAGATAGTAATGTGACGCATGTGGCGGGCGGTCCAGATCCAAAGCGTGATATTGAGACAGTCGAAACCGAGCTTGCACTTGCGGATATTGAAACGCTCGAAAAGACTTTGCCAAAGATTCAGAAGGAAGCGCGCGGTGGCGACAAAGATGCCGCGAAGCGTGCCGAGCAGGCAAGCGTGGCGCTCGAGGCTTTGAAGAGTGGCCAGACACATATTGAACCGGTCGATGGTTTGGATTTGCTATCTGGAAAACCAGTTTTCTACATGTTCAACATGGACGAAAATGAACTCACTGATGACGTAAAGCGCAAAGAGCTGGCAGATTTGGTGGCGCCGCAAAAATGCGTGTTCGTGAATGCGAAACTTGAGTCGGAAATGGCTGACATGAGCAAGGAAGACAAGCAAGAATTTCTCGATAGCTATGGCATTACCGAAGATGGATTGACTCAGCTTGTGCATGTCGCGTATGACACTTTGGGCCTCCAGAGTTATCTTACGGCAGGGAAGAAAGAGACGCGCGCGTGGACGATTCCGAAAGGTGCGACCGCACCAGAGGCAGCGGGTGTGATTCATACGGATTTTCAACGTGGTTTTATCGCTGCTTCGATTTGTAGCTACGATGATTTGGTTCGTCTCGGCTCAGAAAAAGCCGTAAAAGAAGCAGGTCTCATGCGCACGGAAGGCAAGGACTACGTGATGCGCGACGGCGATGTTGTTGAGTTCAAATTTAACGTATAAAATCTCTTAAAATATTTGATATCTTTATCGTGCTTATGGTATAATTTTTGTATGAGTTTAGGTTATGGTGTGGGCGACTTCTTCTCGTTAGATATCGGCACAGACGCACTAAGAATGATTGAACTATCCGGCAATGCTCAGCATGGCTGGACTTTGCAGCGTTTTGCATATGTTCCAATCAGTAGACAAGTATTGCAAGATAGCAGTGATGCTGGCCGTCGCCGTCTCGGTGAGACGATTGTGAGCGCCGCAAATCAAGCAGGGATTAAGACTAAGAATATTGCTTTGGGTTTGCCAGCAAGCAAATCTTTCACGACGATTGTCGAAATTCCTACTCAAGATAAAAAGTCGATGGAGAAGGTGATTCGTTATCACGTCGATCAGTATATCCCGATGGCAGTTGAAGATGCCAAGGTTGATTTTGTGATTCTCGGGCCAAGCCCAAATGACCCAGCCGTAACCGAAGTTTTGCTTTCCTGTACCTCTATAAAATATGCCGAGGAACGTATGGAGAGCGTTGAATCATTTGGCTTTAATCTTGTTGCTCAGGAACCAGAACCGATTGCGATGTCTCGTGCTTTGACCCCTCCAGGACTTACTGATGCACGCTTGATTATTGACTATGGTGAAGATTCGACTGATCTTTCGATGGTTTATGGCGCTCCGCGTCTCGTTCGCATGCTCCCAGGCGGCCTTTCTGTGCTGGTTCGCACGGTAGCAAATTCCTTGAACGTGAAAGAGAGCCAGGCTCGTCAGTTCATTTTGAAATTTGGTCTTGCACAAGATAAGCTCGAAGGCCAGGTCTTCAAAGCGCTTGAAAACACGCTTGAAAACTTTGCCGCTGAGCTTTCGAAATCGGCAAAATTCTTCCAGACGAAGTATCCAAACGTACCAGTTGGCGGTATTGTGCTTTCTGGCTACGCCGGCGTGATTCCATTCTTGCCAGAGTATATCGAGGCAAAGACTGGCATTCAGACGATTCAGGGTAATCCATGGCAGATGATCAAGGTGACGCCGCAGCAGCAACAAGCTTTGGCGCAGGTCGCATCTGAATTCTCCGTGGCGATTGGTTTAGCGGAAAGGACGAACGTAAGATAATATGTACGAGATTAGCCTAGTCCCAGATGTCAAAGCCGAATTGCTTCGCAAGTTGCGCACTCGCAACCTCGTCTATTTGATTTGCGTGATTGTTGTGGCGGCTTGTGCTGGTATTTTCGTCATTTTGTTTGGTATTACCGGCGGCCAGGGCATTAAGCTTGCTGCTCAGGATACTGAGATTGCTTGCCGCGCTGATGGTACGCTTCGTAAGGGCAGCTGCGGTTCGCAATATGGTACGGCCGTTTTGAAATTCAAGAACGCCGAAGAGTTGTTGACGATTCAGGATCAGATGAAGAATCTCTCCACGCTCAACCAGAACAAGATTAAGATTTCGCGCGTGTTTGGTATCCTTGATGTGATTTTGCCAGTTGGCGAAAACCACGTTTGGATTTCCGAGCTTAGTATGAACATCGACGAAAACTTGATGAGCTTTGATGCATCGGCGATGGCATCGAATGGCATCGGCTTCCGTGCACTCGAGGCATTCAAGAAGAACGTTGAACGCGCTTATTACGATTACGGCAACTACATGCGCTATGACAAAGAAGCGGATGAATATGTTGCAATTCCAAGCTTCTGTATCACCGAGACGACCGATAATAACGGTATTGTTTACGGTATTTATCACAGAGGCACTAAGGGCTGCGAAGCTCCGATGGTGGAGAAGAGTACTTCTGATAATGTCGAGGAAGAGAGCGAAGAAGAAACCGAAGATGAATCTGAAGAAACCGAGCAGACTGTGGCTGTTGAAAGGGAAGATATCAAGATTCGCCGCACCTATCTCAGCGAAAGTGACATCGAACATTATCGCAACGGTAACGACGATTTGACGAAGACGACCGGTATTAAGGGCTATTACTTTGAAAGTAGCTGTTTGAAGTATACTGACGGCAAATTCGATGAAGCAGCAACGCTCGAAGCTTGCCCGCTCCTAAGTGACGCGCCAAACATTGGTGATTCGAACTATGGTAGAAACAGCGATGGTCAGTTGGCATTGTCTTTCACGGCATCGTTGCCAATGAGTCGCGAAGTGTTCTTGTCTTCGAACAAGCATGTCCGCGTGATTGGGCCAACTCGCCAGAACGTGACGGATTCTTATATTCAGATTCGCGATATGTTTGATGAGAAACCAGAAGAAATTGAGGAGGGTGACTAATGGCAAATAGAGCAACCCCGAAGCAGAAAAAGAATGGACGCGGCAAAGGCGTCGCATTCGCGAAGTGGGCAAAGATCGACAAAGCGCAGCGCAACATGTTGATTGCAGTCTGTATTGTATCCGTTTTCCTCGGTATTACTTTGGTTGGCGGTATTTACTTCGCTAAGGTTATCGCCTTTAATGCGAAGGTGATTTCCGAAAAAGACAAGATCATTGCTGATTACAAGAGCATCCAGACTAGCTTGAAGACAATTTCTGGTCGCGTGGCCGAGATGTCGCAGAGCGAACGCCTCGAAGCAGTTGCACGTACGCGCTCAACCGATTGTACTCAGCAAATCATGGAAGGTCTCGCTAGTGCAGATGGTATCGATGACGTCGAGCTCGCTCGTACTTGTACGGCGCTCCGCGTGATTCCAGACGCTTTGCCTTCCAAGCTAAACAAGGAAGCAACGCTTGCAAGTATGAACCAGCTTTTGAACTGGAGCAATAACGGTAGCGGCATCGAGAGTATCTCGAGTGGTGAAGCAAGCGGCGGTTCGATCGGTGATGGTTTGACTGTTGATCCGATTGGCGCTTCGATTTCCTTGAATGATAGTAGCAATAACATTAAGAAGTCGCTTGATTTGATTGAGCGCTCGATTCGCAACTTTGATATCGCTTCAGCAAGCATCGCTTGGGTCGATAACTACGACGAACAGGGCAATGCGACATCTGAGAAGAACATCGAGTTGAACGCGCTTTACCGTGCCTACTACGCAACTGGCGTAAAGATTGAAAAGAAGACGAAGAAGATTTGTGCTGATGACACCAGCGATAAATGTACGGGGAGGAAGAAAAAGAAATGAAAAATACTGACGTAGCATTAGTAATCTTGATTGCCGCTGTTTCGGTTGCAATTTCATATTTCCTCGGTAACGCAATTTTGGGCGATCCAAATGACCGCGTAACGACCGTTGATTACATGGAAACGATTAGCGATACCGTTGAAGAACCAGATGTTGAATCATTTAACCCATATACCTTGAACCCAACTGTCGAGGTTTATGTCGGTGATTGTGGTGCAATGGAAGTCTGGGATTCTGCTGCAAAGAAGTGCCGCCCAATTATTTCCGAAGAAGACGAAGATACAGCGCCAACGAGTGCTAACTCGGAGGAATAATAATGCTTCTCACGAAGGAGCAACAAGATAACATACTCAAACTTCTGATCGAAGATGGCCTTATTGATGGCCAAATGGCGCAGAAGGCTTATGTTGAAGCGCAAAAAAATGGGCAGCCAGTTCTCGCGGTCGCAAAGGCACATAACTTAACTACTGATGACGCAATCCAGCGTGCGACGGCAGCCGTTATCAAGGTGCCTTATCTCGATTTGCGCAACATTAAGTTTGACAAAGAGAAGCTTTTGAAGATTCCGCGCGAGATTGCGGAGCGCCAGAAAGTGATTCCGCTCGATGTCGTAAAGGGCCGTCTCTATGTAGCAGTGCTCGATCCGACGAACATCCAGCGCATGGATTATATTTCCACGCTTGTGAAGTTGCCAGTGTTCCCGATGATGACATCGGAAGCTGGTATTCAGAACGCGATGGCGCAGTATGTTTCGGATTTGCGCGATATTAATAAGACTGCGAAGAGTGAAGAGCAAGAGCAGCAGGCAAATAACGAAGCGCAGACGATTACGCAGGACTCGCCAATTTCGAAGGCATTGAACTCGATTCTTGATTACGCTGCAAAGACGAAAGCATCTGACGTGCACATTGAGCCACTCGAGCAATCGCTCGTGATTCGCTGCCGCATCGATGGTGTTTTGCGCAAGACGATGGAGCTCCCGAAGTCGATTGAGCCGCCACTAGTTTCGCGCATTAAAATTATGGCGAAGCTCAAGATTGATGAACACCGTATTCCACAGGATGGTCAGTTCTCGGTGATTGTGAACGGCAAGGAGATTGACCTTCGTATTGCAACTTCGCCAGTGGTTTGGGGCGAGCAGGTGGTTATTCGTCTTTTGGATAAGTCTGGTACTTCGATGGAAGTTGAGGATATGGGTCTTACGGGTCGCGCGCTTAAAGACGTCGTGGCTGGTATTGCGCAGCCGAACGGCATGATTTTGACTTCTGGTCCTACGGGCTCTGGTAAGTCCACGACTTTGTACGCTTTGATTAAGAAGATTAAGAACGAAACGATTAATATTGTCACACTCGAGGATCCGGTCGAGTACAAGATGGATGGCGTGAACCAGATTCAGATTAATAACGATGCGGGTTTGACTTTTGCGAATGGTTTGCGTTCGATCTTGCGCCAGGACCCTGACGTAGTGATGGTCGGTGAGATTCGCGATGCAGAGACGGCGAACCTTGCGGTCCAGGCGGCTCTTACTGGTCACTTGGTGTTCTCGACTTTGCACACCAACTCGGCAGCAGGTATTTTGCCTCGTCTTCTCGATATGGGCATTGAGCCATTCTTGCTCGCTTCGACTTTGAATACAGTTATTGGCCAGCGTCTCGCGCGTCGCGTTTCGGAACGCCGCGAAAGTTATCAGACGTCTGAGCTCGAAACGAATGCGATTAAACAGATTGTAGGGAATATGTTGCCGCAATCCGCTGCGGAAGTTGCTTCGGTTTCGGAGCGCCTTGGCTACGGTACTTTGCCACTTGCGAACTCGCCAAGCTTTACGATGGTGAAGGGCGTCGAGACGGAAGATGCGCCGGGCGGTTATATGGGTCGTGTCGGTCTTTATGAGACGATTACGGTTGATGACGATATTCAGAAGTTGATTGTTGCGCATGCAACGTCTGGCGATATTATGCGTGTTGCAAAGATGAAGGGCACGATTTCAATGCGTCAGGATGGTACGATGAAGGCTTTGACCGGTATCACGACGATGGAAGAAGTGAACCGCGTTTCGTCCGACTTAGCATAAGCTCAACGGGGACAAAAACAGAATTGTGTCTTGTTTTTGCTCTGATTAATAAGTGGTAAAATATAAGCAGTAGCATTATTAATAATGAGAGAATTATGAAGAGAGGGAGAAAAGTAGTTATTGCGGCCGCTATTATCGTTTTAGCTGGTATCGGGGTTGCTTTTGCGGTTAGTCAAAACTCTACAATTATAGCTAACCTGTTCGGCGTCGGTGAGCTAAAAACATCTTTTACGGAAGAGTTTACTAGTCCGTCAAATTGGACAACTTGCGAAACAGTTGATAAAACTTTTACTATAACGAATGACGCGAATACAGACGTTGCTGTTCGAGTAAAGTTGGAAGAGCAGTGGATTTCCGCTAAGGGGTGGGAGTTGCCATTAGTATCTAATGCTAGCGGTAGGAAATTAGCAGTTATCAATTTTCTTGAGGATTCTGGTTGGACTCTAAGTCCAGGCGGATATTATTACTATGACGTTGATTTGAAAAAAGGCGAAACGACGAAAACTTTGACTACTGGAGTTACGTTCAACTGTACAGCGGATTTGGATCTCGATTATGAATACGCTGGTGCCACCTATCACCTGAAGATAACTGGGCAAACCATCCAGGCGGATCAGAAGACAGCCTGGACTTATAATGCCGATTGTGGTTCGGACATTATTTACGATAAAGTTGCTTGTAGAACTAAGGGCCTGGACACGAATATGGATTATAGATATTTTGAGAATGCAATATGGAGTGACCATAAAGGGCTTGTATACACATTCTCGGGGAAATCAGATGAGTACTATCCGGTATATTATTTCCGTGGCGGGAAGATTGATACGAACAACGATGTCATATGGGGAGGAAAATGTTGGAAAATTGTGCGAACAACTGAGACTGGTGGCGTGAAAATGGTGTATAATGGCGAGCCTACTAATGTTGAGGTTGATGGCGTGAATGTTTTGCAGTGTTTGGCGAATGGCGCCGATAGTACTATCACCTACAATGGCGTCAATACATTTGCTTATAATCTTGAATCCGATTCTCCAGCTGATGTTGGCTATATGTATGGCACGCGCATTGTGCCGAATGAAGCGGCAAGTATGTCCGAGATGATTTTTTCGAATAATGTTTCTCGCAATGGGAACACGTATAGCCTGAATATGGATTCCGGAAAATATATAAAAGGTTATTTTCCTACATTATACTCGCGAAACAGTTTAAGAAAATATCATTATTTCTGCACCGATGGCTCTGAGGTCTGCGACGGCACGAAGATAGGGTATATATTAGATGCGTTGCCCTCGAGTAGGATAGGGTATATCCCAATTGGCGGATATGATGATATAGACGATGTGAAGAATGCGATGTTTACGAATACTACTGATAGTAATGCAAAGGCAGTAATAGAGTCATGGTTTGTAGAGGAGGGGCTTGATGAATATGAGGATGATTTAGAAGATACGGTATTTTGCAATGACAGAAGATTTGGAGAGGGCCCGCTAAAGAGCAAGGACTCAAAGGTTAGTAGAAGCGAACATTCCGCATCTGCCAGGCTATACGGTTCTGGCAGCGCTGATACTCCTAAGCCTACTTTAGATTGTGGCAGCAAAAATGATTCATTCACTAAAAATGAAACAAATACCACTAACGGAAAGCTAAACCATAAAGTTGGGCTATTGACTGCCGACGAATTAATGATAGCGGGTGTCCGCATGTGGAGCTCGGAAAGCCCATGTTTCTTATATCTATGTAATGGCAACTATTCATGGACAATTTCTCCTTATTTCTTCAGGGTTGCCTATAAGCCGGCAGGTTCTTCTCAACTAAAATTTGGGCCGGCAGAAATCGTCCAATGGAATGGCAACGCTGGGAGCAATCAAGTAAACGATATGACATATTCTTGGAGAAATGCGATTCGACCAGTTGTTTCGCTTAAGGCTGGCACTACATACAAAAGCGGAACCGGTGCATCGACGGATCCATACATAGTTGGAGACTAATAGAGAATAGAATAAAAAAGACGACCTTCGGGTCGTTTTTTTGTTGGTGCGGGTTGAGAGAGTCGAACTCTCATGTTGAGTTTGGAAAACTCACATAATAACCGTTATATGAAACCCGCGTGTTTCCAAAATACGTATGGGGTGGGTAAAAGGGTTCGAACCTTCGACCTTCGGTGCCACAAACCGACGCTCTAACCAGCTGAGCTATACCCACCAAGGGATACGTACCGTTAGATTATATCAGATAAAGGCCTATTTGGCAAAGACAATCAGATAAGCAAGGTAGCCGAGACCGCCGCCGGCGGCGATAACGGCGAGAACAATAAGTGCCCAGAGCCAGCCGGATTTCTTTTTGCCACCTTCGGTGACGATATGTTTTTTGGCGGCTTCGGTGTTTTTGAGAGCGGATTTCTGACTATAAACGTTGCGCGTGCTATGAAGGGCGGAAGCGCTCGTCTCTGGAATATTACTGCCGAGTGGGCGTTTTTCGACTTTGGCGTCAGTGTTGAGGAATGGGGAACGGACGCCGAGGGAATAATTATTTGCATTTGGTGCTGGTTCAACTGGTCTGAGTACTGGTTTCGCTTCGGTAATCTTTGGAGTTGGCTTTTCGGCAACTCTGAGTGCTGGCTGAGCCTGAGTTGGGCGTGGTGCTAGCTTCACGGTTGGGCGAGCAGGGAATTCCTGTGCGGCAGCGCGAATTGGCGCTGGCTTTGCAACTGGGCGTGCCTGAACTGGACGGGCGACAGGAGCGATACGCGGACGAGCGATCGTTGGGGTAGCCTTGGTAGCTGGGTTAGCGGCAACGCGTGCGATGGTGTGAGTCTCGATAGTCTTTTTGACGACGATGCGGCGAGTATTGTTGACAGGAGCAAAATCCATGAACATACCACGAGAGGCCGGTCTTTTGGCGACTGGTTGTGGCTTGACCGCGACAGGTTTTGCAGCCGGCTTAGGCTCGCCCTTAGCGGCTTGCTTGGCATTGATGGCGGCACTTACTGCTTTGTCTAACTCGTCGTAATTGATACTATCGCTCATTTCTTACACCTTTAGCTATCTCCACAATAGCACAGAATTGGTCTGCAATCAAACTTGCGTTGCCGACCAAGAGGCCATCGATACCTGGAATCTCGAGATAGCCGGCAGCGGTGTCTTTGTTGACGGAGCCGCCGTAAAGGATAGAAACCTTTTCTGCGATGTCTTTGCCATAGATTTTGGCGAGGTTTTTACGAATTAATTGTTCTGCTTCGATGATGTCGATTGGATTGGCTGGCTTAGCACCTTTGTTGCTGCTAATTGCCCAAACTGGTTCATAAGCAATGATAACTTTGTCGATATCTTCTTTGCTAACTTGGCGAAGGCCGTTCATGAGCTGGCTGTTGATAGCGGAGTTGGTCTCGCCGTCTTTACGATCGAGGGCGGTTTCGCCGATGCAGAGAATAGGGGTGACGCCGTTGCGAATAGCGGCGGAAACTTTGTCGGCAATTTGCTTTTCGCTTTCATTGAAAACATAGCGGCGCTCGGAGTGGCCGATGATAACGTAATCGACGAAGCTGCGGATCTGCGTGAGGCTCACCTCGCCGGTGTATGGACCATAGTCGGACCAATGGCAGTTCTGAGCGGCGAGCTTGAACTGGCGACGATTGATCTGAAGGCTGAGCGTCTGAAGGGAAACCATGCTTGGCGCGAGCACAATTTGGAGCTTGCGGGATGGCTGGATTTTGTTGCTGAGCTTGTTGAGATAAAGGCTGGCTTCACCTGGCGTGAAGTTCATTTTCCAGTTTGCGATGATGTATTTTTTGCGTGCGTTATCCATAGTGCTCCTTATATTTTGTAATCAGGTTGTCCGTAGGCTCCCCATGCGAAGACAAAGAGAAGTTCGTTAATAATAAATGCGAAAAGGGAGAAGATGCTGATGATTGGGAAAACGAAGATGAGTAAAACGGTCGCGACGGTCCAGGTGACGAAAGTGCAGAGTAGCTCGGTAGAAATGATTTTGATTTTGAGTAATTTCGCGATTTTAGCGATGACGTTGCGCATGCTGTTGTTGTACATGCGGGCGATAACGATGATTAGCGCGAGTGCAAGGGCAACAGCGACGATGGTTGTGATGATTGTCGTGACTGGGTTTGATTCGGCTGGTTGGCTAACGCTCGGAGCTGGAACTGGCGTAACTGGCGCCTGGGGCGCTTCTGGATGCTGCGCACGGTAAATCAGTGAATAAATAGAAACAATTATCATGCCGAAGCCAAAAATGGCACCAACGAGAAGTAGCAACCTCCCACCGGCACGCATACTTCGTGCTAAAAGATGCTTTTTCATACTTATATTTTAGCACAAGCAAGATAGAGGCGCTATTTTTTCGTAACAGCGAGAATGCCGCGGAGCGCGTAGGCGGTGTCTTCGTGGCTGCGGACCGTGATGGTGTCGACGCCCATTTGGACGACTGGATAATCGTTGCCGCCCGGTTGGGTCATGTCGCCAAAGTAGAGAACTTCTTCTTTGGTGACGTTGAGCTCTTCGAGGAGATGAGTCATGCCGAATACTTTGTTCATACCCGGGACGAAAGCGTTGATGCTAGTAGTACCGCCGATTTCGTATTCGTAGGCAGGGGCGAGTTCTTTGGTGCGAGCGACGATGGCTTCGCGTTTTTTGCAATCAGGATCCCAGGCGTATTTGACTTCAGTGCCGGCTTTTTGGCCGAGGGCAGAGAAGGTGACCTGGCTGAGGCGGTTTTCGATAATTTCATCGCCTTCGGCGACTTTGTCCTGCTCCCAGTAGCCCAATTCTTCGGCGGCTTGCTGGATAGCCTTGGAAACCTCGGCGACCTGTTCGTCGGTGAGCGGATAGCTATAAACTTGATCCCAATCATGTTTGGCGGCGCTGTAGCGGTAGTACTGCGTGCCTTGAGCGACGAAAAGATGCAAATGCTCGAGCTGCTGCTCGGTGACGTTTACGTCCTTTAGTCGGTTCACGATTTGAATGAGAAATTGATCGAATTTTTGGCCAGAAATTGGGCAGATTTCGTAGTAATCCAAGAGGTCGCGGAGAAGCACGGCGATTTCGTCCGGGATGGGCGTTTTAGCAATATTCAAAGTTTGATCAATATCGAAAGAGAGGACTTTTTTCATACTTTTATTATACATGAAAAGCCCCGCTTCAAATGAAGCAGGGCCTTTCGAGTCTCAGAGTATGAGAAGCGTCGTGGGTGATTCTCAGAATTTTGCGGTGCCGTACATAAGGGCTTTGCATTCTTCTTCGGTCAGATCCTTAGAGTCCTTTGTGATCTTAGTCACGGTTACCTTAGGAGCCTCCTGCTTGGGAGGGTCCTTCTTTGCAGTTTCCTGCTTGGGAGCGTCGTCCTTCTTGGAAGCGTCGGCTCTAGGGGGGAGAGGGGGATTCGTCTGTGACGAGCCCTTTCCGGCGTTTTCCTGGGGCTTTGCTCTAGGCGGAAGCGGGCGGTTCGCCTGCGATGAGTCCTTCTTGTCGGATTCACCTTCGGGATAAACGAATGCTGTGAAGCTATCGTTTATCGTCTTGATGGCATCGTCTGCGATCTTGTGACCAGCTTCGTATGTCACCTTGAACTCGCCGTCCTTGGCGATAACTTCGGCCCCTACGGGGTCTCCGGGCAGTGTCTGAACCTGCTGAAGTGCATGAGTCATGGCATAGATTCCGCATACTTCGGGATCGCCGCTCTGATTGCTTTCTCCAGTGGTTGCTCTGCGCTTAGGCTTTACGGCGATAATCTTGCCGTCCTCGGATGTGATTGTGTACTCGAAGTCGCGTCCTGCGCCGTCAATGATTGTGCCGTTCTCGGCATGGAATGTCTGTGTACGCATAATTTTTGTTTCCTTTCGTTGAAAATAAGATTTTGCTCATAGAGAGCATTAAACGCGGTATGATAACTGCGCTTGATGCTCGCTATGAACAATAGAAAGAAAACATCTCTGATAACTCTTGTAAGGTGCAATAGGGTAGTGAAACCCTAACACAATTACATTATAGCACAAACACGTTAAAAAGTCAATAATATGGCACTATTTTTAACCAAAAAGCAAGAAAAATACCCCTTTTGGGGTATTTTTGGGGTTTTACAGGGGTAAAACGGCTATTTGACGAGGGCAAATTTGTTTTTGCCACGTTTAATGAGGGCAAGCTCGTTAATTGGCTGATCGACGGTGATTTTAGCGCCATTAACAGAGATAGCGTTGCCTTCGAGGAACTTGCGACCTTCACCCTTGCTGCTGGCGAGACCGGTTTCGACGAGAATGTCGAGGAGCTGGGCGCCTTTGGCGGCAGTAGGGAAGCTCTTGGCAAGCAATTCGATTTCATCGGCGCTGAGGTCGGAAATTTGGCCTTCGCCGAAGAGGATTGCGGTGATTTTCTGAGCAGAATCTGCAGCGGCGGTGCCGTGAACAAATTCGGTGATTTTGTAAGCGAGGAGACGCTGGCCATAGCGGGCGCCTGGGTTTTCGTTGTGCTTGGCGATGATTTCGTTGAGTTCTTCTGGGGTAACGACGGTGTAATACTTGAAGTAATCTTCGAGCGCGTCGTCAGATTGATTGAGCCAGAACTGATAGAAGTCGAAGATGCTGGTTTTGTTGCTATCGAGCCAGACGGCGTTGCCTTCGGACTTGCCAAATTTGCGGCCGGTGACCTTGTCGATGATGAGAGGGCAGCTATATGCGTCAGCCTTGGCGTTTTCGAGGCGGCGAATGAGGTGAATGCCAGAGGTGCAGTTGCCATACTGGTCGGCGCCACAGAGCTGCAAATCAACATTGTGTTCGCGGAAAAGATGCAAGAAATCGTAGCCCTGAATGAGGGTGTAGCTAAACTCGGCATAGCTGATACCGGAGCCGCCTTCGCCGATGCGGGCTTGGACGAACTGACGGTCGAGGAGCTGAGTCATACTAAACGCCTTGCCGATTTCGCGGAGGAATGGCAAGAATTTGATTTCGCCAAACCAATCGAGGTTGTCGAGAACCTTGGTGTCGGCAGGGGAATGAGTAACGCGAACAATCTGGGAAGCTAGAGCGACCTTGTTTTTTGCGATTTCATCGAGGCCTTTCAAATCGCGTTCGACGGTATCCTTTGGGTCGCCGATTTGGCCGGTAGCACCACCGACGAGGTAGTATGGGGTATAGCCGTGGCGAACGAAACAAGCGCACATCATGAGGGCAGCAAGATGGCCGATGTGAAGAGAATCGGCGCTAGGGTCGGTGCCCCAATAAAAATTACGCGGGCCCTTGTCTAGGTCTGATATCTGATCTAATGTATGCTCGGCAACGAAACCGCGCCACTGGAGCTCTTCGGATAATTTCATAGGGTTATTATACCATTAATCAGGGATGAGCGCGCGAACGACTGGGATTTTGCGCACGATGAAGGCAACGACGCATGGTCCGATGATATAGGCGACGCTTGCGAGGATGAAGTAGAGTGGATTGTTGGTGTTTGGATGAAGGTAGTGCTCGGTGAAGGCGAGGAAGAACCAGTGAAGGAGATAAATCGCGAAAGTATAGCGGCTAAAGAAGGCAAAGAAGCGGACGACGAGCTGGCGTTTGGCGAGCTGGAAGCGTTCGACGAGCTGCTTGATAGCGACGAAAATGGCCGGGGCATAGAGCATATAGGTTGGCTTGTCGAGGCCGCGCCACATGCCAGCGACGGCGCCGGCGGCATGAGAATCGATACTGGTTGTGATGATGGCGATTGCGACTGAAATTAGGCCGAGGATGTAGAGAATGACGCGGTTGCGTTTGCTGATTTTGTAATTGGCGATGTAATAGCCGACGATGGCGTAGAAGAAAGCGTCCATGCCGATACCGAGCGAAATCGTGAAGGCTTCTGGTAATTTGGCGGCTTTAATCAGGCTTGGAATGAGGGCATTGATGATGAAAATTGCTGCGATGAGGTAGCGGAAAAGGCTCTTGCGGGTGCTTTTCTTGGTGTTCGTGAGGAGCGGCATACAGAGGTAGAGGCCGAAAAGAGGCGGGAAGAACCAGAAAATCGGGATGAATTTCGAGCAGAAGATGCCGGCGACGAGATTGGCTGGCGTGTAGGTGTCGGCCGGGAAATCTTTGGCGGCAAAAGCGTGCACCGCAGCAGCGGCGAGGCTCCAGAAAAGCCATGGAATTAAGGTCTTTTTGAGGCGTTTTTTGAAGAAAGACTTGGTATCGTAGCGGTCGGAATAATCAATGAGGGTAGCACCGCTGATCATGAAAAATACTGGTACGGCAAACGTGAAGACGCAGTTGATGATGTTGGCGAATTCCCAGCGTGGGCTATTGCTATAACTCCAGAACGAGTTGGTATGAAGAAGGATGACTGCGAAAGCCGAGATGACGCTCGCGACGGTAATGTAGTTAAAACGGGGTTTTGTTGCGGTTTTCGAAGTCTTCATCTAAGAGAGATTATACCACGGTGTGGTAGAATATAAGAGATGGGTCCGTCGTTCAACGGATAGGACATACCCCCTCTAAGGGTACAATGCTGGTTCGATTCCAGCCGGACCTACCAAGTAACGGACCTTTTTCTTAAAAAGAAAAAGTCCGACAAAAAGAACTTATTATGAAAAAGAATCCACGCGCATGTCGCGGATTCTTTTTTATTTTTCGTATTTGTTTTTGATATCGGGTTTGCGTTCGTCGGCAATGTTGTGGCCGACTTCGATAGTTGCGACGTAAGTAGGGTAAAGCCCGTTGGCCCAGCCGAATGGCTTGGCGCCCGCCTGGACGGTCGTGACGGCACCGAGGCCGATAATGTGATCGTAGTAGAGTCCGAGGCGAGTGTTGTCGTCGCGGAAGAATTTTTTGCTTGGCGTAACGATGCCACTGTGGCCGCGCCATACTTCTTGGAGCAGCGGCGGCACGATACCGTTATGCATGTGGCCGGCGAAAACAAAGTCGAAGCCATCAAATAGTTTACGGATAGCTTTGTATTTGAGAAATACTGGTGAATGGACGAGTAAAATTTTTGTTTTGCGCTTTGGGAGCTTCGCGAATTTTTCGGCGACGCGGTTGATTTCGGCGACGAAGGACGCCTGGTTTTCCTTACTATCCGGGTTGCCTTCGCGGTCATAAAGATGCGGCGGAAGCGTGAGGCCAAAGACGTAGTTTTGGCCGTTTTCGTAAGATTCGTTGTCGAGCAGGTAGATGTTTTTGAGAGTAGCTAATTCGGCAATTAGCGGGGCCGGAGAAGCGTAGACGTAACCTTTGCCGTTGTGGTTGATGGCGGAGCGAAAATTTGGTGTCTTGCGGTAGAAATCATGATTGCCGAGGCAGATGCAAACTGGTGCAACTTCGCCTAATTGTTCGAGCCAGGCTTTGAGGTTTTCGCGTTCGGTGTGGCTGCTGATGGCGTCGAGATTATCGAGGAGATCGCCCGAAATCGTGATGAGGGCAGGGGACTGTTTGCGGGCAAAAACGAGGGCGCGATGCATGTCGGCAGAAGAACGGCCGTCAAAATGAATGTCGCTCAAGGCAAGGATGGTTTCTGGTTTTTGCTCTGGCTTGAAAAAGCGATAGGAGCTGCGGTAGAGAGACTTCATTACCTAATTATATATGGATTAGTGTAGGTACCGTCGCCGCCACGAATAATGCGGGTACCTGGTTTGAGGGAAACGACTGGACGGATTGCATACCATTCGGATGCGCGAATGCTTGCTTCTAGAATTTGGTAACCACCGTTACCAGCTATGAAGATTGTTGCGTTGTCGTTGCCATCAATATAATATGGCGTCATTGTGTGCGAAGTGCCACCGTAAGACAACCAGGAATCATAATTCGCGATTCCCCAGACCGATCCAGCCATGAATGCTTCGTCGGCAGTTAGCATGCCGACTGGGTAGGTAAGGGCACCGTTGCCGATGGATGAGCTGACGGTAAACGAGTCGTTGATTCTTGGGCAGGTGACGCTTGGGCTGTCGGTGTTGGCTGTTGCGCCATATACGGTGTAATGTCTACCAGTAGTATTTACATATACGGAATCTCTGAGGAAGCCGCTATAGCGACGGTCGGCGCAGAACACAGTGTCTTCGAGTTGGTTGGTGTAGCCGGTAAGGTTTGCGGCATACCAGCTGTCGATTTCTTTCTTGGCTCTCGAATCGTTGACATTCTGCTGCATGTGATTGAAGGCATCCTCGATGGTCAATTCACCATTGTAGAGAGTGAAGGCCCAACTTGGGTATAGGTGAACAGCGCCACGTTCGCACCAGTCCTCATATGTCCCCCATTTGTATCCCCACTGAGCCTCGTCGCAGGAATAGATGTGGGTTTGTTGGGTTTCTTCCGGGATAGTGCCATAACTACTTTGCTGCGATAGAAGTGGAACAGGATCGCCTACGACAACGCTTCCGGCTGGCATATATTTGCCATCTTTGTAGATGAGGGCAGTGCCAATATGCGCTAGGTAATCGTAGTGTCCACCATATTCCTCGTCCCAGCCATATGCAGTGCCCTTGAAGGTGCTGTTGCGATTTTCTCCGTTGTCGCCATACATATAGTAGGCTTCATCTGGTGTTGTCGTATTGTCAGCTAAGTGGCCGTTGCTGAATCTAGCATAGGCGACGCCTTGCTTGCTCGGGTTGGTTTCGCAGTATAGGGCACCGCTGTAGCTATTGGTCATGATTGGACCGCTATAGATGAGCTTTACGCCGCCCGTGCTGGTAGTACGGACAATGCGCCAACAATAGTCTGCCCAGATTACAAGGTTATTATTTACGGGTCCGCGATAGTAGTAGACTGGGTTGGCGTCGTTGGCGGTCGTCTTTCTCGTGTTGACGCCTCTGCCGTTAGCGTTTGAAGAGCCGCTTTGCCTAAAGTTGACGTTGTCGTCTGGGCCGTTGGTGCGGCAGGCGATTTCGTAATAGAGAATGTTTGAATGGCATGGGTCGCCTTCGGCGATAACTTGTTCTGGTGGCCAATCGGCACCTTCTCGAGTAGTTTGGATGGTGACCTCTACGTGATATTTGGCATTTGCATATGGATTGATCGGTGTCGTACAGTTGCCTTGGCTGTCGCAGGCGTTGAGAGTATTACTGCCGATATTATAAGAGCAGTTGAAGGTAACTGATGCCATGAAAGAGCTAGTAGATTGACCTGGCTGGAGCGGTTCTTTGTAATAATACCAACCATCATCTTCGTTGAGAGTCCAGTCGTTCTCGTTGGCGAAATTAATCACCGCAACATCGATGCCGCCTTGTTTGAGTGGGAGGTAACCGGAGTCCTGGCGACTCTTCCAATAGTCATAATAGGAAACGCGAACAATAGTTGGCTCGTCGCTGCTGTTTGTGGCGGTGACGGTTTTTGGCGTCGTAGTGCATGGTGCCCAGTTGTCAGGAGAGACGAAATCTTCGGTGTAAGTCATTTTTAGGCCATTATCGCCGAGGACCAGGCCGTTAACGAAACGAGTAATGTCACTGCGGAAGGCGATTACGGAGCCGACGGCCGCGGTAACGATAATACCGACAACGATTGCGACAATTGGTTTTTTGTTGAGCGATTGTTTTTTCGTTTTTGCCATGATTACTCCTGGTACCAAGATGGTTTATTGTTGCCAGTAAAGGCGTAGCTCGTGTCTGCACCGCTTGGAACGACCCAGCCATTGAGCGCAGAGCCGTTGACGTTTGCATCGCCGGAGAACATGCGGCTGATAGTCGTAATATGAGAGAGATTCCAACCGGCAATTTGAGAGATATCGGTAAGCCTACCGCCATTGTTTGCAAACATCCAGCTAGCGTCTTCGAGGGAATTGGTTTCCCAGTCTTGGAGGCCATCGAGGCTGCTGATGTGACCGCCCATCGCGTAGAAGGCGCAGGCCGCGTAGGTGACTTTTCGGACATCCCACCTTGCGAGTGGGGCAAGGGTGGTGATTTGTGATTGGCTGTTGCCGAACATCCATCCAATATCCGTGACATTCCCGGTATTCCAGTCTGCTAAGCCAGAAATGTCGGCGAGGCTAGGATCTTCGGTGAAGATAGAATTGAGGGTAGTAACAGAATGTGTGTCCCATTTCTTTAGACCGTTGACATTTTTTAGGTTTGGCATTTGCTTGAAGGCGTTATCGAGATACTGAACGTTGCCGGTTTGCCAATTCGTAAGAGCATCAAGGTTGGTGGTTGCGACGAGGCGCATGAGATAACCCATAGTTGTGACGCTGTGAGTATCCCAGTTCGTTAGACCAGATATATCGGTTAGGCTAGATAGGCCATTGAAAGCAGAGTTTAGCGCGGTAACCTTTCCAGTATTCCAATATCGGAGGCCGTTTAGGTTCGGAATGTTTGGGTCTCCCCAGAATAGCCAGCCCATGTTCGTAACGTTTGAGACGTCCCAGTTCGAAAGACCATCGATATTATTAAGGTCGGTATTTTCATAGAAAATACTTTCCATTTCGGTGACGTTGCCGGTATGCCAGTTCCTTAGGCCATTAAGGTTGGCAATCTTGTAATCGCTGGAGAATGCGTATTTCAGAGTCGTGACTTTGCTTGTCTCCCAATTTAACACTGGATCGAGATTTACCAGACTGTGGCAGTTATTGAAAATGGAATTCATTTGTGTAGTGTTATGAGTTCGCCAGTTGGCTACGCCGGAAATATCCGTGAGGCCGTCAAAGAATTGGAATGCCCACCCCATATCGTACGGAGTCTCGATGTAGTCCGCTTCCGTATAGAAATAGAATGTTCCGGTTTCACTTTCGAACCAGCCGAAAATGTCTGGTTCGCTGCTGTTGCTAGACCAGTTAAAACGATTATTGCTGGTTTGAACGAAGTCGCTCGGTAGCGCGTCGGCCATCTTGATAGCCCTAACTTCGGAATCGACGTAGCCTGTATTATTGATTGAAGAATCGTTGTGAACGATGCGCTTGATTTTGGTATTCAAATTCGTACCGCTTGTGATGATGGCGCCTCTCTGGGTGATGCCAAAGCTTTCGGGCTCGTCGGTCACTTCAACGGTGGCGTAGAGATGGTATTTTGCGTTGTCGTAATCATACTGATCGCGTGTACAAACGGTGCTTCCATTGGTAGTTATGCAATCGTTGTTTTCTTCAACGATATTAATATCACAGTTGTATTCGACGTAATCGATGATGTGTGAAGTCGTGTCGCCTGCTTTGAGGGCATGGGTGTAATAATAATATCCGTCATCGCGGAGCTCCCAGTCGGTCGATATATTAATATTTGCGCGAGCGACGTCTTGGCCGTTGATTTGAAGCGGCAGGTCGCTTTCGTGCGTATCGCTGTTATTGCCAGCGAGTTTCCAGTATGATTCGAATTTTACGCGGACGCCGACCGCGCCGTTGCCGGTATTAGTGGCGGTGATTTTTTTCGGAGTCCGTTGACATTGTTGCCAGTTATCTGGGCTAACGAACTCTTCGGTTACGGTCCATTGATCGAAGATAGGCTGGAAGATGTTAGGGAAGACGCCGTATGAAGTATGGTACGCGACCGTCACGCCAATGCCGGACAGCGCAAGCAAGATTGCAACAGCAATAAGAGGGCGTTTAATGATATTTTTGACCTTCATGGTTATGCTTTTATTTAATCACGAAAAAAAGGTGATTTCAAGACTTGTCGGGCTGTGGAAAATAGCTTATGCTAAAGGTGTGTATTAAAGGGTAGGGCAGAAAAGGAGGTGTGCCCAATATGAAAACAAACACGAAATACATTTTTGTAACCGGCGGCGTTATCTCTGGCGTCGGCAAAGGTATCATGGCGGCGAGTATCGGCGCTATTTTAAAGGCTAAGGGGCTAAAAGTCTCGATGCAAAAATGCGACCCATATTTAAATGTGGATGCAGGTTTGCTTAATCCGCGCGAGCATGGCGAATGTTTTGTGACGCAGGATGGGGCGGAGACGGATTTGGATCTCGGTCATTACGAACGTTTCTTGGACGAGGAGATGACGGGGAACTCAATCTGGACTTCAGGCAAACTATATAAACGTTTGATTGATGCTGAACGCGCAGGCGAATTTGGTGGGCATACGGTCCAGCTTATTCCGCACGTGACTGGCATGATTCAGCAAACGTTTATCGAAAATACGAAGCATTTCAAGTCGGACGTCCACATTGTTGAGATTGGTGGCACGGTCGGCGATATGGAAGGTCAGCATTTTATTGAGGCGATTCGCGAGTTTGGCAGCAAAGTCGGCCGCGAGAATTGTCTTTATGTCCACGTTTGCTATGTCCCTTGGCTTTCGACTTCTGAGGAATTCAAGACCAAGCCAGCACAGAACTCTTTACGCGATTTGCGTGAGTTCGGCATTATTCCGGACATGGTGGTTGCTCGTATGGATGTCGACCGCATCGTGAAGGCTCCACAAGTTGCACGTAAGCTTGCGACTTTCTGCGGCGTTAGTGAAGATTCCGTGGTGCTCATGCCGGATGCAAAGTCGGTCTACGAAGTGCCGCTCAATGCAGTGAAGGGCGGCGTGCTTGCACCACTTGAACGCTTCATTGACCACGGCGATCCTGATATGGATAAGTGGGAAAAACTCGTCAAGTCGATTGAGTCTAGCCCAAAAAAGACCGTGAAGATTGGCCTTGTTGCGAAATACATCGATAACACTGACACTTATTTATCGGTGACGGAAGCTTTGAAGGCGGCGGCTTGGAAGAATAACGTGAAGCTCGAGACGGTTTGGATTAACGCTGAAGAAGCGACTACGCGTGACTTCGAACAAGTTGGCGGTATTTTAGTGCCGGGCGGCTTTGGCTCGCGCGGCGTCGAGGGCAAGATTTCTGCGGCTGAATATTGTCTGAAAAATAACAAGCCATATCTTGGCATTTGTCTCGGTCTCCAGACGGCCGTGATTGCAGCGGCGCGCATTGGCGGTCTTGACGGCGCGAACTCCGAAGAGCTCGATGCACCAGAAGGCAAGAATGTCGTCTATATTATGGAAGGCCAGAAGGGCAAGGAAAGTACTGGTGGCACGATGCGTCTCGGTAATTATCCGGCGAAGCTCGTGAAAGGTACGAAGATTGCGGATTTGTATGGTGAACTAAAAGTCGTTGAGCGCCATCGTCATCGCTATGAAGTGAACCAGAAGTTTATGAAGCAGATTAATGCCGGTGGTTTGATTATTGCTGGTACTTCGCCAGACGGAAAGCTCGTTGAGTTCGTCGAAGCGCCAGAATGTGACTACTTTGTCGCAACGCAGGCACACCCAGAATTCCGCTCGCGCCCATATCGCGCGCATCCGTTGTTTGACGGTTTGATTCGGGCGGCAAGCAAGTAAAACGAAGACCCCCCTCCAGGCGAGGGGGTCTTTTGTTTGCGAAACTAGGCGCTTATGTTTATAATGAAGGTAATATGGTCAAATCTCTAAAGAGCAAGAAATCTCTGATTGCAGTTGGCGCTTTGTTAGTGCTTGGCGCAGTTGGAATTACGATTGCATACAATGCTTCTCAGCATCAGTTTGATAATGATTTTCCGCTCGGTTTGTTCAAGACTGAGGTGACGGAGAATTTTACTAGCCCAGCGGATTGGAAGCCTTGCGATACGACGCCGAAGGTTTTTACGGTAAAAAATAAAGGTAATATCCCGACATATGCCCGCGTGAAGTTAGACGAGAAATGGCTAAACAAGGCCGGTTATTCGGCGAGTCCAATCGTGAATGGCATTTCGCTCGCGGAAATTCAGTTCTCGAATACCGACAAGTGGGAATTGCGCGATGGCTATTACTATTCGAAGGATGCACTTCAGGGGGGCGAGGAGCTTGAATTTATGAGTGCGGTGAGGTTTAACTGCCAGGCTGACTTTGGCGAGAATGAATTATGTACGACTACTAGTACGGGTACAACTTGTAGCAAATATAACGGTGGAATTGATCCATACAATGGCGGCACTTATCATCTAGTTGCAACGGCGCAGTTTATCCAGGCGGACGGAACGGTGTCTTGGGACGACGTTTATGCGAGCGACGACAATTATGTTGAACCGCAAACCTTTGCGAAGGCGAACAATATAATATACTCGACTTTTATGAATGCGACGCGCGGCGGCAATGTGCCGACGAAGCGCTTCATGCGAAGCTTTGTCGCGCCGGCGCCAGACCAAGAGTATTTGGTCGACTGGGCAGCGAGTGATTCTGAATATGATTTGAAGTTTTGGTATAGTAGCAGCGATCAGACGATTTATTTCTATACGACAGCGGACGCAGTGACAGTGCAGAATGGTGACAACTGGTACGGCATATTTGGAGGCATGGGTCTTACGGATATTTCCGGGTTCCGCTACATAGACATGAAGAACGTTACGTCGCTTGGCGGTATGGGCTGTGGTTCTGATTCTAGGTTTATTGAAGATTGGTCGCCAATTTCGCACTGGGATTTGTCTTCGATTACAAATATTGGCTCAGTTTTCAATTGTAATAATTACAGTGGCGAAACAATCGATGGCGTTTACTTTGGCAGCTATGCAATTAAAGATTTGAATGCGGTGGCACACTGGAAATTCCGTGATTTGAGGACCTTGGATGGCGTATTTTCTGGTGCTTCCGGGATTAGCGATTTGTCTCCGCTTGCTGGCTGGGATGTTAGTGGCATTACTAGCATGCAGAACATGTTTGGCGGTTCGTCGAGCATCAAGTCGCTGCACGGTCTTGAAGATTGGGACGTGAGCCACGTTACTAACATGAATAGTGCGTTTGGTGGCATGTCGGCGCTCGAAGATATTAGCGCCTTGAAGAAATGGGATGTGAGCAACGTGACAACCATGGGCGGACTTTTCAACGGCGTATACAAGATTAAGGATCTCAGCCCTTTGAGAAATTGGAATGTGGGTAAGAATACGTCCTTTACTGGCATGTTTAGTCCATCCTTTGCGCTAAAAGACGTCAGTCCGATCGCGGGCTGGGATGTGTCGAAGGGTGAAGATTTCTCGGGGATGTTCTCTGGTACGGCCGTAACGGACTTTACGCCATTGAATGGATGGGTTGTTCAGCCAACTGCTAATAAGACAAATATGTTCTTTACGACCGGTCCTTCCACGAAGCCGACCTGGTATTAAAAGAGCAGGGCATGGAAAAAGGCAGTCCCGAATGAGGGGCTGCCCTTTGCATTTTTGAAAGGTTTCCTTAACCTACACTGACGGCCTGTTTCATGGCCGTTCTAACAACACAGTCGACATATGTGTCCAAGGTTTTTTCGTCGACAATGCCGTAGTTCACACCCTCCAGTGTGGCTTTCTCGACGTTGTCGAGGTAGCGTTCATTGTAAGTTCTTGTGTCCAGCTCAGTGGTTCTGGCTTTCTTCGGGCGAGCGTTACGACGCTGCTTAGAAATCTCGGCGTTAGCGCGCTTGCGATTTGAAGTGCGGAGAGCGAGAAGCGCACGAAGTGCTTTCGGGTTGGTAGGCATTCCTGCCTTGACGAGCTCTTCCTGGTAAGCACCATATTCTATCTGTTCATTGTTTGACCAGATTGTGTCGCCATCGGTATGATTCGCATCTCTGCGAGTCATAGGTCCGCTGGTTTCGATGTACCACTTGATCTTGTCGAGGTTTGTGGCAACATAGAGGAGCTGCCTCATTTTCTCAAGATCGGTGTTCATACAGCCGAGAGACTTGATGCTGCGTTCGTAGCTTTCGAACGCCTTCTTTGCCTTCTTGGCTTCGTTCTCGTCGTCGTAGCTTTCGCTGGCCTTTGCCTTCAATTCCACGTACTTCTGGACACTAATGGTATTCTTCTTCATAAGAATACCTCCTTTCAAAAGTTCTTACCGCAAAAACGTCTTTTTACGGGATTTGCCTAGTATATCATACTTACGCTAAGATTGCAAGGGGTAGGGAAAGATGGTAAAATGGTTTTATGGACGCGTTAAAAAACAAAATTGCAGAAATTATTAAGAGGCTTTATGGTGCCGAGGTGGCGGTGGATTTTTCGCCGGTGCCGGCCGAAATTGAAGGCGACTATTCTTGCAACGTCGCGATGCGTCTCGCGAAGGTGGCAGGGAAAGCGCCGCGCGAAATTGCCGCAGAAATTATTGCTGAATTGCCGGCGGAATACGAATATACGATTGCGGGTCCTGGCTTTATTAATATTGGCGTTTCTGGCCGCGCGCTATTTGCGCAGCTTGATGGCGCATGGAATGATAATTACGGCTACAACGAATCTGGCGCTGGCAAAATTGCCGTGTCGGAATTTCCGAGCACGAACATGGCAAAGCCTTACTCGGTTGGTCACTTGCGTCCAGGCACGCAGGGCTGGGCGGCAAAGCGCATCCTCGAAGCGAATGGCTGGAAGGTGATTACCGACAACCATCTCGGCGACGCTGGTACGCCATTTGGTATTTGGGCGACCGGTTTCAAACGCTCTGGCAAGTCGATCGACGAGGTGACAATTTATGATCTCGGCGAGATTTATATTCAGATGAAAGCCGACATGAAGGCAGAGGCGGCAGCGGGTGAGCATGCACTCGCAGATGCGGCGCAGGATTGGCTGCTCAAACTCGAAGCCGGCGATGCGGAAGCAAAGGAATTGTCCGAGCGTTTTAATAAGATTTCGCTTGACCATATTCATGGCGTGATGAAGCGCATGGATTTGGTGACGGATTATGAGCTTGGCGAGAGCTTCTTTGTGGAGCGCGGCAAGGAACTTGTAAAGAAGTTTTTGGCCGAGGGCAAGTTTGTGCAGAACGAAGATGGCTCGGTGATTTGTCCGCTTGATGAGTTTGGCATTGAGGTGCCAATGTTGATGCTAAAGAGCAACGGTGCGGCGCTTTATGCGACGACCGATCTCGCATGTTTGGATTATCGTTTACACGAATGGAAGGCGGACCGCTTGATTTATGCGGTTGGTGCTGAGCAAAAATTCTACTTTGAACAGCTCTTTGCAGTGGCGAAGAAACTTGGTTGGAATGCCGAAATGCAGCACGTCTGGTTTGGTACGATTGACCAGGTCGGCGAGGATGGTAAACGCGAAAAGATGTCTTCTAGGAAGGGCGTAGTGCTTCTCGAAGCAATGCTCGACGATGCAGAGAAGCGCGTGCGTGAGAATTTTGCCGGTACGGAACTTTCTGATGAGGATGTGCGTCGTGTGGCGGTCGGTGCGATTAAGTATTCTGACTTTATTGCTGATCGCAAAACTGGTATTTTGTATGATCCAAACAAGATTTTTGCGCTCACTGGCCAGTCCGGTCCGTTCTGCCAGTACGCCTGCGTGCGTATGCGCAGAATTCTTGAGAAGAATGCGGATTTTGCGGGCGCAGAATTTGGCGATTACGACTTTGTGGCCGAAAAGACGATTTTGCAGAAGTTGCTCGAATTCCCAGGCCTTGTCGCGGCGATTGCGGATAATTTGGAAGCACACCGCGTGGCAGGGTATTGCTTTGAACTCGCACAGGAATTGAACCGCTACTATGAAAATGCGCCGATTACTTCGGCGGAGCCGGCAGTGAAAGCGGCGCGTTTGTGGACGATTGAGCGCGCAGCAACAGTGCTTGAGCGCGGTCTCGATTTGCTCGGTATTCAGATACCGGACAAGATGTAACTATTGACTTTTTGGGCAATTTGTGCTATAATGGACTTGTGGTTTTAATTTTTGAAACCGCAGTTCTTTTTTAGTTTGTCATTATTCTAACTTTGGGTTAGATTCGGCAGCGGGGAGCGGAATCTAACCCAAAGATCGTCATGCTTTGGGTTAAGACTTTTATACACCAGGAGGATTTCGTATGAAATTTTTCAGAACCATGACCAAGAAGACTAAGGAAAAGATTATGGGTTTCTTTGAGTTATTCAGCGACCGGCTTGCAGCCGAGATCGATGATTACCAGAATGACCTCACAAAGAAAGCAGGGAAGATTCATAAAAAATCTCCTTACTATCAGTCAAAAGCGCAGCTTTTGGATGACGGCAGCGTAGCTGAGACTGAGATTTCCGATAAGGAAATCGATCTTGGCGAGAAGTTTGCTTCCGCTCCGATGGAAGGCGTCGAAGTAATCGACAAGCGTAAAGACAGGTCCTATAAGAGGACGATGATTTTCCTTCATTACTTGATGAAAGCGAGTACGACCAAAGAGTTCGACGCTATCGCGGAATGCTTCCCGGATATGGTTGGTGATCAGGAATTCGGTTCCTATATCGGCCTCTGCAGAAGCGAGATTGATTTCTACGATAAGGTACAGAACGCATCTACGGTCGAGGAGCTTAGGGGTCTCGAGCTTAAACGCCTCGAGGACGAACGCCTCGAGGACGATAGCCTCGACATAATGGATAAGGATGTCGCAGCTTATTTCCGACTTCGTGAATACGAGATTAGGGGAGTTAGGCCTCATCAGCCCGCTTAAAAACAAGGAATAATCGACAAACGAAAAGCCTCGGGTAAAACCGAGGCTTTTTCATTGGCTTAAAAAACTCCCGGGCGAGTTGCTCAGGAGTTAGTGATACTTAATCTTGTGGGATTCCTTCAATCTTGATTTTACCGGTAATTTCGGTAGTGGTGCGAATACTCTCAAAGATAGTACTTTTTACGGATTTGACGTCGGCGATAAGGCTGGTGTCTTTTTCAAGACAAGTGGTGGCTTGCCAGAGCGTGCGATCACGTTCCGAATTGATGAGGCCAAGGTAATATGCGATGAATGCGCACATACGTAGGCCGACATCGGTATTGTTCATCGTGTCGCGCCAAGCGACGCCGATGATGCCTCTGTCTTTGCACTGAATAAAGAGTGCGGCGTCATCGTTGTGCACAAGCTTGCAGTAGCCGTTATGCTGACAGCAGCCCTCCCAGCTCGCATAGTCTCGATTTTCATCGAGGAACTGCTCTAGCGCAAGGTAGTTCTGGTGTGCGGTATGAATCGCGTCAATCTGAGAATCGTCGTCTTCGCCGAGATACTGGGGGCGAATAAAGTTGCGATCGAGCTCAGTTTTCTTGCCGGCGGCGTCGTAGTGCACAATGACGAAAGCGCTACCATCGCAGCTGCCATTGAGTGAACGACACATGTCGTCAATGCCGACAAACAGCGGGAGAAACATTCCCGTAGACTGCTTGAACTGGACATTAACAGGCTCTTTCTTTATTTCATAAACTTGCATAATAAACCCTCCCTTTATGTATGCATAAAAAATTAAGGTGCGATTTAAGTATCCGTATAATTATACCACAGATTGCTAAATAAGTCAATGTTTGGTATAGTAAAAACAAGTAATTTAAGGGAAAAACTATGGCAGAAAAAGCTAAGAAAACTACGAAAGTAGAGGATAAAAAAGCCGAAGAGAAAAAGCAGGCGAAAGATTACGCAAAGGCGGGTCTTGGCAAATTGAAGAGCGGCGGTAGCGGCTTTATGCAGTTCATCCGCGAGCAGAACATTGTCGGTCTCGCTGTAGGTCTCGTTTTGGGTACTCACGCAGGTGCGCTCGTTAACTCTTTGATTAACAACGTCTTTATGCCACCACTCGGTCTTTTGCTCGGTTCGAAAGAAGGCCTCGTTGGTTGGACGATTCCACTCGGCGATACTGGCGCAGAAATGGCGCTCGGTGCATTCCTCAATGATTTGATCAACTTCATCATTTTGGCACTCGTCATCTACATCGTTATTAAGGCTTTGAAGCTCGACGTTAAGAAGAAATAATGAGCAAGAAAAACGACGAAAAATCCATGCTGCTATGGATTGATTTGGAAATGACTGGCTTGTCGCCAGTACATGACCGCATCATGGAAGTGGCGGCGATTATTACCGACTGGGACCTAGAAGAGAAGGCGACCTATACTGGTGTCGTGAAAGTTTCTGATGAGATTATCGCGAAACGTATGGTCGGCGAATTCTGGGAGAAAAACAAGGCTTCTTATGATGCGTTGGTGGCGCAGAACAAAGACGGTAAGTCGGCGGCTGCAATTGAAAAAGAATTGTTAAAATTCGTTGCGGATAATTGCGGCAACGCGGTTGTTTATCTCGCGGGCAATTCGATCCATCAGGATCAGAAGTTTATTGAACGTGAATGGCCAGAATTGAATGCGCGTTTGCATTACCGCCAGCTCGACGTATCGGCTTGGAAAGTGTATTTCGAGAATGCACTCGGCAAGAAGTTTTTGAAACCAGAAAATCATCGTGCACTCGACGATATTCGCGGCAGTATTGAGGAGTTGAAATGGTATCTGAAGAGTCTGTCGTAGAATACGTTTCTAAGCTCGAAGGCGTGAGCGAACGCGCGCAAGAGCAGTGGCGCGTGTTTGAATTTGATGGCCGTGTGCTTTTGTGCATCGAGAAGGGGACTAATCCACTGCGAATTGAGTTGCGCTGCGATCGCAAGCTCAGCAAGACTTTACAGGAACGCTACGAAAGCGTGATGGAGAGTCGTGCGCTTGGACGCAACGGCATTGAGATTATTTGCTCGGGCCAGCTGACTGGCGACGAAGTGATTGACCTCGTACGACACGCTTACGAACAAACAAAAAATATGGAATAAAAAATACCCCCGGTGAGGGGGTATTTTTAGTTTGCGTTTGACCAGTTGTGGAAGTTTTCCTGAAGGATTTTGAGATCCTTGGTGGAAGCATCGATGATATCGGCGAACTGTTGGTTGTTGGTCTTTTTGCGCGCTTCAGCTTCGTACTGGAGCAGGGTAGAGATTTCATAGTAGGCGTTGCTTGCGACGACGCGGTCGAGTGTACCGCCGAGCTCGGCTTCTTCGAGTTCGCTAGCGAGTTTTTGAAGGCTAGCGGATTCGGAATTGCTGACTTCTTTGGAGATAGATTCTGGTTTTACGCCGATGCTGTTGGCGATGCCGTCGAGCTTCTTTTTGGAAGTCGAAATAGAAGAAACAAGGTTTTCGACGTAGGTGCGCAAGTCGGAATTATGGATTTTTTCGGCATATTGTTTGAGAGGGTTCTCGTAGTTATCGGAAGAAAGGTTGGAAATACGGAGATAAACGCGTTCGAAAGACTGAGTAACTTTGGCATTCGCGCCACTAATGACGGCGGCGACGATGATAATCGTGATGAGGGCGATAACGCCAGCAGCGATTAACTTAATCGTGGCAGGGGTGATAACCGGGCCAGATTTTACTTTGCCTTTCACGGCGATTTGATCGAGATATGACTTGTTGTCCATAAAGCAATTATAGCATAAGCGAAATACTGCGTCATAGGACTAATTGCCTCCGAGGGCACGACGTTCTGCCGGCCCGTCGTTACGGGCGGCAGCCGTCTCGCGCTCGTCCGTAGACTCCGCGAGTCCCTCGGGAGGCAATTAGCCCTATGGCACAGCAGTTTGCTTATCTGTTATAATGGGGGTATGGAGAATGCCAAAGAGGAAATTCGGGCGCGACTAGCCGTTGAAGATGTGATTGGGCAATACATCGAGTTGAAGCGTGCCGGCAGAAATTTCAAAGGACATTCACCTTGGGGGACAGACAAGACGCCGAGCTTTATGGTATCTCCTGAGAAGGGGATTTGGCATGATTTTTCGAGCAATAAAGGCGGCGACATTTTTACGTTCGTGATGGAAATGGAAGGAATTACTTTCCGTGAGGCGATGGAAAAACTCGCGCAGCAGGCGGGCGTGGAGCTCAAACGCTATTCGGGTGACGATAAAAAGCAGGCGCAGCACAAGGCACGTTTATACGAAGCTTTGGAACTTGCAACGAAATATTTCCAGTATTGTTTGACGAAAAATAAAGCCGTGATGAATTACGTTTTTTATAAACGCAATTTGAATAAGCAGACAGTTGAGAAATTCCGCATCGGCTATGCACCAAAGTCGGGCAGGGCGCTCGTGGACTTTTTGACGAAGCGCGGATTTACGAAGCAAGAAATTGAAGACGCCGGCCTCACGAATCGTTTTGGTGGCGATCTATTTAAGGGCCGTATGACGGTGCCGCTTATGGATGTGGGTGGACGCGTGATTGGTTTTACGGCGCGCATCATTGAAAAGGATGATAACTCGCCGAAATATTTGAATACGCCAGAGACGATTTTATACAACAAGGGCCGCCACATTTTCGGGCTGAGCCAGGCAAAAGATGCGATTCGTCGTTCGGAATTTGTCGTGGTAGTCGAGGGGAATATGGACGTGATTTCGTCGCACCAGGCGGGCGTTTTAGAGGCAGTTGCAACGGCCGGTACAGCAATGACAGAAATGCATCTCAAAAGTTTTTCGCGCATGACGAATGACATTCGTCTCGCCTATGATGGTGACGAAGCGGGCGTGCGCGCGGCGGAGCGTGCGATTTCGATGGCGTCAAAGTTTGGCATTTATTTGTCCGTGATTGACGATTACCATGGCTGCAAGGACGCGGATGAATTGATTCAGAAAGATCCGAAATTATGGCAGCAGGCAGTGCAGAGTTATCGTCCGGCAATTGAGTGGTTGTTTGAAAAATATGAAGGCCAGTTTAATCTGAAAACCGAGAAAGGTTTTTCGGAATATGCGACCGCGGCAAAGACGATAATTGACGATGTCGAGGATGCGGTTTTGCGCGAGAAATATGAACGCAAAGTCGCGGAGCGTCTCGGCATTTCGCTCGAAGCTTTCCGTGCGAAAAAAGTTAAACGCGAAGAGAAAAAGTTGAAGAAAAACGTCGCGAAGAAAGGTGACGTTGCGGAGATTTCGCGGGCAGAAAAGAGCCTGGCGGCGATTGTCAAATTTGGTGGCATCGAACCTGGTGACATTGAGCCGATGGGCGGTTTGAACGAAGATGAATTGTCGCTCATTTATGACGAGGCGTATGCGAAGATGGACAAAGCGCAGCGCGAAAAAGAAGCGGGGAATTTAGCTGGAATTGTAATGCGCGAGCGTGCGAAAAAAGAGCGCGAAGAATTGTCTGAGGCGATTCGTGCAGCCGAAGAGGCGGGCGACGACGCGAAAGTCGATGAATTACTGCGTCAAATGCAGGCGTTAAATTTGGGTAAAAAGTAAGTTTGTGTTATAATTTGCGATGAATGCGCTGGATTAGCGGGCAGTTTTTGTTTTAGCGCCCATCCAGGATGAAGTTATTTAAAGTTAAACAAACAAAATAAAACAAAGAATAACAACTTGAACAAGGGTTTTCATGGACGAAGACGATAGAGATTTGAGGCTTGATAACGATTACGTGGACGAGCCATCTTTTGACGATATGGACGAAGAGTCCGAAGAGGATATTAATATTGATTTTGAGTCGGCAGCTTATGATGAAGTTGCAGACGACTCGGTGAAATTGTATTTGCGCGAAATTGGTAAAATCCCACTTCTTAGCCAGGAAGAGGAGTATGAACTCGCACAGAAGATTATTCATGGCAACGCAAAAGAGCAGAAGAGGGCCAAGGATAAAATGGCCGAATCGAACATGCGCCTCGTAGTTTCGATTGCAAAGCGCTATTCTGGCCGTGGCTTGGACTTCTTGGATTTGATTCAGGAGGGTAACACTGGTTTGCTTCGCGCAGTCGAGAAGTTTGATCCAGATAAAGGCTTTAAGTTTTCGACTTATGCAACGTGGTGGATTCGCCAGGCAATTACGCGCGCAATCGCCGATCAGGCTCGTACGATTCGTATTCCAGTCCACATGGTTGAAACGATTAACAAGGTGCTTCGCACGCAGCGCCGTTTGACGCAGGATTTAAACCGTGAGCCATCGACCGAGGAAATTGCAAAGGCGATGGGCATGGAGCCAGAAAAGATTGAGTATGTCATGAAGATCAAGCAGGATATCGCTTCGCTTGATGCGTCCGTTGGTCGCGATGGCGATGATGATGATTCTTCGCTTGGTGACTTTATTGAGGACGAAGACCGTGTTTCGCCAGAAGATTCTGCAGCAACGCAGCTTTTGAAAGAGCAGATTGCTTCGATTCTTTCGACGCTTTCCGATCGTGAACAAAAGATCATCAAGATGCGCTTTGGTATTGGTGGCGGCAAGAGCCACACGCTCGAGGAAGTGGGTGCTGAGTTCTCGGTCACGCGTGAACGTATTCGCCAGATTGAAGCAAAGGCTTTGACGAAATTGCGCAAGAACAAAGACACGAAAAAACTACACGAATACTTGAAGTAAAAAGTTCGGGCGAAAGCCCGACTTTTTCTTGTTTTTTTGCAAAAGCATAAGTATAATGATGGTATGGAACAAAGTGGGCAGGTATCTGCTGCGACGCCAATACCAGAGGCGCCAGCACAAAATTTGACTCCAGCTGAACCGGTGCAGAATGCTGCGCCAGCAGCGCCAGTGCAAAACGCGGCGCCAGCTGTATCTTCATCGAGCAATGTACGCATCGAGAATCTTCTTGAGGAATGCGTTCGTACAAAAGCAAGCGATTTGCATTTGCAAGTTGGTCTGCCACCAATTTTGAGAATTGATGGCGCTTTGCAGCCAATTGCTGGCTATTCGGCGCTCGACGAACCTGCAATCGAGTCCCTTATTTATGCCACTTTGGAAGAAGACCAGAAACAGATTTTGATTAAGGATAAAGAGTTCGACTATTCGTTCTCGTTTGGCGACTTGGGTCGCTTCCGCGTGAATGCCTTCCATGAGAAGGGCAATCTCGCCGGTGCTTTCCGCTTGATCCCAAATAGCATCCAGACAATCGATCAGCTCGGCATGCCACCAGTGGTGACAAGCTTTGCAGATTTCCCACGCGGTCTCGTTCTCGTGACCGGTCCTACTGGTTCCGGTAAGTCCACGACGCTTGCGGCGCTTGTTGATAAGATTAATTCCGAACGCGCTTCGCACATCATCACGATTGAGGACCCAATTGAGTTTACGCACAAATCCAAGCGCAGTGTTATCGTACAGCGCGAGGTCCATTACGATACGTATTCGTTCTCAGCAGCGCTTCGTAGCGCCCTTCGCGAGGACCCGGATGTCGTGCTTATCGGTGAGATGCGCGACCTTGAGACGATTTCTGCTGCGATTACGATTGCAGAAACTGGTCACTTGGTCTTTGCAACGCTTCACACCAACTCTGCTTCGCAGTCGATTGACCGTATGATTGACGTTTTCCCGCCACACCAGCAGCCACAGGTGCGCGCACAGCTTTCGAATATCTTGATGGCCGTCTGTTCGCAGCGCCTCGTGCCAGCAATTGGCGGTGGTCGCGTGGTGGCCGCAGAAATTATGGTCGCAAACCCAGCAGTTCGTTCGGTGATTCGCGAGGGCAAGACGCATCAGCTCGATACAATTATTCAGACCGGTGCAGACCAGGGCATGCAGACGATGGATCGCACGCTCGTGAAACTCGTTCAAACAGGTGTTATTACGCATGATACGGCGCGTGAATTCGCGGTTGATTTGCAAGAATTTGAAAGGCTCTCTCGCGGATGAAACGCTTTGACTATAAGGCGAAAGAACAGGCCACCGGTAAAGTTATCAAGGGCTCGATTCAGGCTGAAAACGAGCGCGTGGCTGGTAAGCTTTTGGTTGAGCGCGGCTTCGTGCCAGAGTATATTCGTGAAGAGCAGGAAGGCATTGCGAGCAAGCTAAACCGCGTCGCTGCACGTGACCGCATTAACTTTACGCGTCAGTTTGCAACCTTGATCGGTGCAGGTTTGCCAATTGCACAGTCGCTTCGCACCGTTTCTGAGCAGACGCAGAACAAAGCCATGAAGGCGGTGGTCGAGGAAATCCTCGCCGACGTGGAAGCTGGTAAAACGCTTTCGGACGCCTTTGGCAAGCACTCAGATATCTTTAGTAACGTCTATCTTTCTTTGATTCGTGCTGGTGAAGTTTCCGGTACGCTCGACGAAAGCTTGAAGCGTATCGCGACCCAGGAAGAGAAAGACGAAAAGATGATTGGTAGTATCAAGGGCGCAATGGTGATGCCGGTGATTACGTTGGTGGTTATCTTTGCCGTCTTTCTTTACATGATGCTCGAGGTTGTGCCGCAGGTGGAAAACCTTTACGCTGATTTGGGCCAATCTTTGCCAGGTTTTACACTCTTCTTGGTCGGTATTAAGAACTTCATCATTAGCTTCTGGTGGCTTGCAATTATTATTGCGGGTGCATTGGTGGCTGGTTTCTTGCAGTTCCGCAAGACGGAGCCGGGCATTCGCATGGCGTCGGCATTCAAGCTCAACGTGCCACTCTTTAGTCCGCTTTTCCGCATGCTTTACATGGCGCGCCTTACGCGTATTTCGCAGATTTTGCTTGCAACCGGCGTGTCGGTGCTCGATACGATGAATATCGCGGGCGAATCGACGAACAACATTCACATACAGGAGCAGGTGCTCGATGCAGCGGAGCAGGTCCAGGGCGGTAAAGCGATGTCGGATGCGCTCAAGGATCGTCCGTATATTTTGCCACTCGTTCATCAGATGGCGGCGATTGGTGAGCAGTCTGGTAAGATGGATGAAATGCTAGGTAAGGCAGCACAGGTGTTTGAGGACGACCTAGAAGAGAAGGTCAATGCCATTTCTTCGGCGATCGAGCCGGTGATGATGATTTTGCTTGCAATTCTTGCCGGCGGTCTGGTTGGTGGTATCTTGTTCCCAATCTACGCACTCGTGAACGAAATTGCCTAAAACACTTGCATTTTGCTTATGTTTAATGTAGAATATTTTTAACTGCAATATTTTATATCTGCAAAAATAAAAATAAAAGGAGTCAAAATGACAAAAAATAAAAAAGGCTTTACGATCATCGAGGTGGTCTTGGTGCTTGCTATCGCAGGTCTTATCTTCTTGATGGTCTTTATTGCGCTCCCAGCTCTTCAGCGTGGTCAGCGTAACACCCAGCGTGAGGACGATATCTCTCGTTTCTTGACGGCTGCGAACGATTTCCAAACGAACAACAATGGTAAGACGCCATTCTTGGCTAGCGGTGGCCATGGTGGAGTCAATGAAAAGTTTGTCCCCCGCTATATTGATAACGAGTGCGAAACGGACACTAATGCTGGCACCTATAAGAAATGCGGTAGCGAGTTTACCGATCCAGACGGTACGATTTATCAGATGCAGCACTATGGCGTCCCTGAATTCGGTAGCGAGTCTAGCAAGGATATTATCGGTACTGTGAAGTGGGATAGTGCAAACCATACCGTTCGCGTTTACACCAACTCGTCCTGTGGTGATGAAGGTGAAGCTTTGAAGGGTAACGGTATCCGCCAGTACGCAATGTTCTACGTGCTTGAAGGCGACTCTGTCACCTGCAACGACAACCACTAAAATTGTCTAGGAAGAACCCCCGCCCGGGGGTTCTTTTTTGTGCTTCGGGTCAGCGTGGTAAAATGGAGATATGGACATCGCAGTTATGATTATTTTGGGGGTATTCGGGGCGGCTTTTGGGTCCTTTGCTTGTTGCCAGGCATGGCGCGTATATAAGCGTGACAAATCGCCGCGATCGCATTGTATGAACTGTAAATACCAGTTGAAGTGGTATGACAATATTCCGATTATTAGTTGGCTGCTACTCGGCGGGAAGTGCCGCAAATGTCACAAAAAGATTGGCGTTGCTGAAATTTTGTCCGAGCTTGGGCTTGCGGCAGTATTTGTACTCAGCTACGCGTTCTGGCCACTCAAAAATGAATTATTTGTGAACGCTTTTGAAACGGCGAAGTTTGCATTGTTCTTGGGCGAATTAGTTTTGTTCGCAATTTTGTTTATTTACGATGCGCGTTGGAAAGAAATGCCGACGGCGGTGCTTGTAGCGGGCTGCGTGATTGGTGTACTGTTCTTCGGCACTGCGATTGCGAAGACTTGGTATTATTCAGGTTTGAATTGGGAATTGTTCGCGAGCCTGCTTGGCGCGATTTTGATTTTGCCGGGCTTTTACTATTTGATGTATAAGGCGAGCAAGGAAACTTGGGTTGGAAGTGGCGATGCGATTTTGTGCGTGCCGCTTGCTTTGATGCTTGGTAATTTTTGGCTCGCAATGTTCTGTCTGTTCTTATCGAACATGATTGGCAGTGTGATTATGTTGCCGGTCACGATTATAAAGAAGCAGAAACATGCGATGATCCCGTTTGGGCCGTTTTTAATCCTGGGCTTCCTGGTCGTGTTTTTCTGCGAGTCGTATTTTATGGGATTAGTGAGCGGATTCTGAGATGTTTGTCGCGGATTTGATTAACGAATTTCTAGAGGCGCTGGAAGTCGAGAATGGCCGCAGCCGTTTTACGACGCGCAACTATGAGATCTGTTTGACGCGCATCATTGATTTTAGCGCGGAAGTTTATCCGGACAAAGATTTGAGGCCGGAGGACATTACGCCAGAGTGGCTGAGGAAGTATCGTTTGTGGCTGAACCGGTTTGAGATTGAAAATGGGCACGGCAAGACTTTGTCGGTGACGACGCAGGCTTATCATTTGATTGCGCTGCGCGGGTTTTTGAAATATCTCACGAAGCGGGGAATCAAGACACTCGACCCGACACTGGTAGAGCTGCCGCGCACGCATCGTCCGCAGGTGACATTCTTGCATGTTGATGAAATCGAACGGATTTTTAATGAGATTCCGACCGATACTGAAACGGGTTTGCGCGACCGCGCGATTATGGAATTGCTGTTTTCGTCGGGCCTTCGCGTGTCGGAGTTGATTAATCTGAATCGCGACCACGTGAACTTGAAGCGCAAAGAATTTACGGTGCGTGGTAAAGGCCAGAAGGACCGTCCGGTGTTTATTACGGACGCGGCCGCCGAGGCAATTGAAGATTATTTGGCAGAGCGCAAGGATTCGTTGCCGGCGTTGTTTTTGAATAATTCGCGCAATACGCCGCTCCAGGGAACCTCAGGGAATTACCGCCGTTTGACGCCACGCAGCATTCAGCGGATTATCGAGAAATATGTGCGCGCAGCAGGGATTACGAAGCATGTGACGCCGCACACGTTTCGTCATTCGTTTGCGACAGATTTACTGATGAACGGGGCGGATTTGCGTTCGGTGCAATCGTTGCTCGGCCATGCGAATATTTCGACGACACAGATTTATACGCACGTGACCGATTCGCAACTTAGAGAGGTCCACAAAAAGTTTCATAGCGATATTTAAAAAGGAGGGAAGATGGAAAATCCTGAACCTAATACAAAACAATCAAATGTCGGTTACATTGTCACGATTGTGATTCTAGCGCTCGCGACGACGGGACTTTTGATTGCATTATTAATTGTGCTATTTACGAAGGGCGATTGCAATTGTGCCGGCGATCAGGGCGGCGATACATTAGATAGCCTTAGCCGCTCGCGAAGAAATACGCAACGTGAGGACGATATCTCTCGTTTCTTGACGGCTGCGAACGATTTCCAAACGAATAATAATGGTAAGACTCCATGGCATGGCGATAAAACAAACGAAAAATGGGTGACGCGCTATATCGACAACTACTGTAGCTATAGCTATTCGATAGCTGATGTCGAGTATTATAATTGCAAAGTCGGTAGCTCGGAGTTCCGTGACCCGGACGGCGAAACATATCGGATTAGGTATGTCGGTGATCTTAAATGGGATTATGATTTAGATTCCAAGATGAGCGCTTGGCCGAACAACCATGAGATTGTAGTCGCAACCAATGCGATGTGCGGCGATAATGACACGTTCGAAACTGGATATAGCTCGCGTCAATATGCGATGGCATACAGGCTTGAGGGCGGTTCGATTACTTGCAACGATAATCATTAGGTATAAGATTCGCAATCTGTTATAATAGTCGAAAAGGAGTTTATTTTTATGGCTGACAAAAAAGAAGCTAAAAAAATCGGAAAAGCGGTAGATAAGGTCGCCGAGGAGACGAAAAAGCCTAACGCTTGGAATATTGGTTTCAACAAGGCAAATAATCCTGATGGTTTGATTCAGCGCACTTTGATTATCTTTAAGCCTGACGCAGTGCAGCGCGGTATTGTTGGTGAGATTCTTCAGCGCTTTGAGCGTGTCGGTCTCAAGATTGTCGCGACCAAGATGGTCAATCCAGATAAGGATCACTACTACCATCATTATGAAGGTATTTCCAAGATGGTTTCGCGCCGCGGTCAGAAGGCATTTGACCTCGTCGTCGACTTCATGCTTTCCGGTCCAGTGATTGCAATGGTGCTTGAAGGCGTTGAGGCAATCCCAGTTGTTCGCAAGATTGTCGGTTCGACTGAGCCAATGGCGGCTGATATGGGTACGATTCGCGGTGACTTCGCGCACGTTTCCTTTGGTTATGCCGATGCTCGCAACGAGGGTGTCGCAAACCTCATTCACGCTTCTGGTAATGCTTCTGAAGCAGAGCAGGAAGTTTCTTACTGGTTTAAGCCGGAAGAGATTCAGATTTACAAGACTTTGAGCGAACGCTTCACTCGCTAAGCCAAATTAGAAAATCCACACTTCGGTGTGGATTTTTGATGCACCTTAAAAATGGTATAATATAAGGAGTTGGCCCGGTAGCTCAATGGATAGAGCGGCTCCGTCCTAAGGAGAAGGTTGTGCGTTCGACTCGCACCCGGGTCACCATTTTTGTGCATAATAATAGGCCGACATGTGTCGGCCTATGAGGCAATCATGAGGTCTTATAGTCCTCGAATACTGAATTTCCGCTAGTTTTACCTTTGACTACGCATACTAAATGCCCATTTTCTTTGTCGTATTTTGTAGTGATTTCAGGCTCGCTGCGGGGTTTACCTTTGTAGTCTTTCTTTTCGGTGTCCATGGTCGCCTCCTTTAGGAAAGAACAAATTTTCCCCAAAGTGGGGAATGCGGTTATTATAATATTTTTTCGTCATTTTGGCTAGCGTTAGCTTTTTGCATCTGTACGCTTATGGTAAAATATAGATATGGAATTTGATGGCCAGCGTGAGGGGGAAGAAGTTATCTACGTATTTCGTCGCCACATCGTGACGTCGATTAAGGGCTTTTTGTGGATGGTTCTTATGATGGGCCTCGGTGTCGTGCCGCACTTCATTTGGCCGGATAATAGCACGATGTTCGTCGTTTGGCTAATCTTCGCTGCCGTCGGTGTTTTGGGTTGGGGCTACAGCCTAATACTTTGGTATTTTAGTTTCTATATTGTCACGAGCGAACGCTTGCGCCAGACGCGCCAGAAGGGAATGTTCCATAAAAGCGTCGTCGATCTCGAGCTTGGCCATATTCAGAATATGAGCTACGGCGTGAATGGTATTTTTGCGACGCTGTTTAATTACGGTTCGATTTTGATTCAGACCGAAGCGGGTGACCTTGTGATTAGCATGGTGAGCCATCCCGAGACAGTGTATAATGAATTAGAGAATACTTGGCATGAAAAAAGATAAGAAAAAGAAAGCAATCACCCAGCAGAATCTCGAGGAAAGTCGTGATGAAATTTTGTCGAAGGGCAAAAAGTTCCGCTATCCTTTCCAGTACTCCAAGCATCGCTTGGTGATTATTACGATTTTGATTTCGATTATTGCCGTGGCTGCGTTCGGCTTTTTGTGCTGGTTCCAGTTGTATCAGGCGCAGAACACGAGTGATGTGATGTATCGTTTTGCGAAGGCGTTTGGTCTGCCGGTTGCAAAGATTGATGATGTCAGTGTGAAATATAGCGATTATTTGATGCTTTATCGTAGTAGCATTAAGTCGATTGAGCGCCAGCAGGGTGCACTTGACGATAGCGAAGATTCGAAGTTGCTCGATAGCTACTACAGGCGCCAGGCATTGAATAGCGCTGAGGAAGAGAGCTATGCGCTTGCGAAGCTCAATGAAATGGGCAAGCCAGTGACCGACGAGGAGATTGATGAGGTTGTAGAAGAGCATAAGACGATTGATGGTGAAGTGCGCAGCGATCAGGCATTTGAAGGTATCGTGCGCGATAACTTCGGCCTTAACATGACCGAATATGGCCGCATGATTAAGTTATCTTTGGCGCGCAAAAAATACTCCGCCGAAATCGATGAACGTGCGAAGAAATTGGTGACCGAAATCGAGGCGAAATTGCAGACGAATTCTGATTTTGCAAAGATCGCCGAAGAGTACAAGACGAACGATATTTTTAGCTATGAGACTTTGAGCGAAAAGGTTGATGTGACGAGCCTCGACTCCGGCCGCGCAGCGATGGCGATGACGATTAAGGAAGTTGGCGGCATTTCGAAGCCATTTATCTCGAAGAGCGGTGATGGTTATTACATCGTGAAATTGACCGAGCGCGAAGATTCGCGCGTGCGCTATGATTCGATTTGGGTGCGCTTTACGGAATTCGATGACCGCATTCAGAAGTTGCGCGAAGAAAACAAAATTGACGAATACATCAAGCTCGAGGGTGGCGAAACGATTGAAGAAGATAAAAAAGAATCCGCTAAATAGCGGATTCTTTTTTATTTGGTAGCGAATTGATACATCGCGATAGAGGCGGCGACGGATAGATTGAGGCTGTCGACGGCGTCATTTTGTGGAATGAAGATGGCTTCGGCGCCAGTTTGTTCAATGAAATCTTTCGGTAGGCCGGCGGCTTCATTGCCAAAGATAAGTGAGTAGTTTTTTGCTGGTTTTACGTCGCCAAGAATGGTAGCTCCTGGGTTTAAAATGAAGGCGTAGAATTTGCGCTTGTCGGCGTAGTCCTGGATATAGTCGGTAATGCTAGGGAAAGTGGCGATGTCGAGGTGGAAGACGGCGCCCATTGAAGCACGAATAGTTTTTGGATCATAAGGATCAACGCCCGGTGTAATGATGGCAAGATTCTTGTATCCGAAAGCGGCGGCGCTGCGCATGATAGTGCCGAGGTTGCCAGAGTCGGAAGGGTTGACGAGGACGATGTGGCGGAGCCCGCGATCAAGTTTTTTGTATTGCTTTCTGAATTCGGCAATAAGGAGGCAGTTGTCTTTGGCGCCGAGGATATTAAAGGCTTTGTTAGATTCAATGATTTCGATGTTTTTGGATTTGAGAATGTTGAGAATTTTATCTAGATTTTCGCCGTGTTTGACGGAAGGGCGGAGAAAAACGCGCTCGATAATATCGGGATTGGTCTTCAACAATTCCATGACAAGAGTGGCGCCAAAAGCGTAGGAAACAGATGAATCGCGTTTGTATTTTTTGACTGCCATAATAGTATATATTATATCAAAAAAGTTATGGTTTGTCAAGATAGGCTATGGGTTTGGGACGATGGTGAAGTCGCTGATTGGGGAACCTTCCCAGAATTTTGTGACATTGACGCCTCTTTCGACGGCGGCGTCAAAGGAGTCTTTGCCGTCTTGGGTAAGGTAAACGTTTTGGAGGTTCGGCATGTTGAGGAACATGCCAGAGAGACCTTTATAACTAGAAGTGTTGCCGGTTTCATAGTAGATTCCACTGCCAGCTCCAGGCCATGTGGCGTTTGTGGCCGAATCAAAAGTCCAGCCAGTAAGATCGACAGTGGTGAGGCGTGTGGCGCGGAACATTTCGCCAGCGGCCATCAGGCCGCTAGTGTCCCAGCCGGAGAGGTCAAATGTACCGTTATCTCCGACGAATGAGGTGGCGCCGTTTAGGAAACCGCCTACGTCGATGAGATTTGTGGTGTTCCAATGCGAAATATCGCCGATGGTAGTGAGGGCTTTGGCGTCATCGAACATATCGTAGGCAGTTTTTAAGCTTATCGTATTCCATCTTGATAGGTCGAGCGATTTGAGCTTAAAGTTATCGCAGAACATATGTTGGAGCGACTGGACGTTCGAGACATTCCACCCAGAAATATTGTAGGCTGTCATTTGGCCGGCGCCGTAGAACATTGCCGTCATATCCGTGACACTAGATGTATCAAAATTTTCGAGCCCGATTATCTCTTCGAGCTTTCCGTTGCCTAAATAAGAATCGCCAACCGAGAACATGGCGCTCATATCGGTTACTTTCGACGTATCCCAACCGGACACATTTAATGTGGTCAAGGATTTCGCTTGATAGAACATATAGCTCATGTCGGTAATATTTGACACGTTCCATCCGGATAAGTTCAATGCGGTCAACGATTGCGCTTCGTAGAATATGGCCTTCATGTCTGTGGCGCTTGATGTATCCCAACCTGCTAGACCTAATGAGGCTAGGGAGTGTGTGCTATGAAAAAGAAAACTCATATTCGAGACGTTCGATGTATTCCAGCCGGATAGGTTTAATGAAACGAGAGATTCCATGCCGTAGAACATAGCCATCATGTTTACTACGTTTGACGTATCCCAGCTGGAAATATCTAGGGAAGTGAGAGACTTCGCCTCGAAGAATAAGCCCTTCATGTCGCGCACGTTTGATACGTCCCATCCTGATATGTCGAGAGTTTCAAGAGCATAGGTCCCCTGGAACATTGCTGTTAAATCGGTTGCACTAGACATATCCCATTCAGATAGGGCGGGGGCGTCGACGAGGGCACGCATGTGGTCGCAAACGTGGCTAATATTGCTGCCGGCCTTTATCGTGTGAGAGTTAGAGAAGAGATAGATAATGCCGGCATCGTCAGTATTGTCGAACCAGGCGTAGATAGGCTCCGACCCATCGGCGGATATTATATGCGCGGGGTCGGTAGTGTCAAAGTTGGCCGGCAAAGACGAGGCGCGCCGGATAGATTTGATATTGTAATCTTCCGTCCAAGTCGGATCGTCTCCATATAGAGCGGTCCCCGCAATAGTCTTGAGCTTCGTGTTGACGTCGCCTCCCCGCATTAAAGTGGCTGCCGTAGACCAAGCGCTCTTACTGTCGGCGGCAATTGTTTGGACGGTGGCGCTAAGCGTGTAGGTCGCATTATTATGGGTTGAACCGACAAGATTTGCGTCGCAGTTGAGCGTGACGCCCGTCATGAACGTCGAGGAAGTGGCCCCCGGAGCAAGATCTTCTTTGTAGTAGTAATAATAACCATCTTTCGTCCAGTCGTCAGTATTGATGTTTATGATGGCCCAGTTTTGCGTATTGTCATTTTCGTCTGTAAAGGTAAGAAAAAGCGCATTGCCGTCAGCGTCCTTCCAATTTTCCGTGAGGCTAATCCTTGCGGCTATCGGTACGGAACTATTATTGGTTACGGTGATGGTCTTGTCGACGGTTTCGCAGGTCATCCAGTTTGTAGGGGAAGTAAAAGTTTCGGTTGCGGTAGTTTCGTAAGTCGCGACTCCGAATGGGTTTTGGAATAAGCTAGAGTCGTTTGATATAGCAAAGGCACCGCCAATAAGTAATAGTGCAAATGCTCCAAAAATAGCTACAGCGCTTTTGCTTCTTGCCATGCGGAGCTTACTCATTTGTTTTTGACCTATTTATAGTTATATATTTAGCATAAACGTAATAACGGGGTCAAGATAGAGGTGCGTTCTGTGCTATACTAAAGGAGTTGCGGGTATCGTATAGCGGCTATTATGTTTGCTTCCCAAGCAAGAGATGAGGGTCCGACTCCCTCTACCCGCACCAATATAGGAGAAAAGATGAAGCTGATATCATTTAAAGATGTTACCAACCTAAATATTGACAGTAAGACGTGCTTTGAGTGGGTGTCAGAAATGATCAAGACGAAGTCCGACGCGCTTTTGCCGAGCAAAATCAGCATGAAGCCGACGGACGATATTTTTTGTAATGTGATGCCGTCAATTATTAGTGAGAATCGCGGCGGGGTAAAGGTGGTGACACGCTATCCGAAAGAGGTCCCGAGTCTTGATAGTTTGCTGCTGCTCTATGATGCAAGCAATGGAAAGAAGCTTGCCGTGATGGATGCGAACTGGATTACGGCGATGCGCACTGGCGCGGTGGCCGTTCATTCGCTGCAGCTACTTGCGCGCAAAGATTATAAGACGATTGCGATGATGGGGCTTGGCAATACGGCGCGTGCGACGTTGAAAATTTTGCTTGATTTGAACCCTGATAGGCAGTTCCAAATAAAGCTGTTGCGTTACAAAGATCAGGCAGAGGACTTTATTAAGCGCTTCGAAAATTATAGTAATGTTGAGTTTTCGGTCGTCGATACAAACATCGATTTAGTGAAGGATTCGGATGTCGTGATTTCCTGCGTGACGTCGATTCTCGAAGATGTGTGTCCGGACGAATATTACAAGCCGGGCGTGCTGGTGATTCCGGTACATACGCGCGGGTTTATGAACTGCGACTTATTCTTTGATAAGATCTTTGCCGATGACTATGGCCACGTGCATCATTTTAAAAACTTCGACAAGTTTAAACAATTTGCCGAGGTGGCAGATATCGTGAATGGCAACGCGCGTGGGCGCGAATCGGATGACGAGCGAATCTTGGCCTATAACATTGGCATTTCAGTGCATGACGTTTTCTTTGCAAGCAAAATTTACGAGATGATTGAAAAGCAGGGCATCAAGGTGGCGGAGTACGATAACCAATCGCCGACCGTGAAGTTTTGGATTTAGTGTGAAATTCATAAAAAAAATAACGCCTGATGGCGTATTTTTTTCGTAATGGCGGGCCCGACGCGACTCGAACGCGCGACCTCCTCCGTGACAGGGAGGCGCTCTAACCAACTGAGCTACGAGCCCTTACTCGATTTATTATAACGGAATATGCCACGAAAAGCAAGAAGAATGTGATATAATACCTATATTGCCGTTGTAGCTCAGCTGGTAGAGCAGCTCATTCGTAACGAGCAGGTCGCTGGTTCGATCCCAGTCAACGGCTCCATTTTAGACAGGAATCCCGAAAGGGATTTTTTGTTGCGATATTTTTGACTATAAAATAAACATAAGCTATACTATAGAAAAGGTCATCGATGAAAAGACTCAAAAAAGAGAAGAAGAGCAAAAAAGTGATTCTTTTGCCGGTGTTGGCCCTTGTTATTGTGGGTGCGGCCGGTCTTGTTGTGTACGCTTTGAGCCATAATAATTCGGACATTTCCGGCGAGTTAACTCTCGGCGGAGCCAGTGTGGATATTATCGAGGATTCGGATGAAGGTTTTGGCAAGAGGGAGATCTCCTTCAAAAACCGCGCAGACAGTAACATGCCAGTACTTTTGAGGATTGGCTATAGCGAATCTTGGAAAAACGGTTCAGTTAGCAACACGGTGAACGGCGTTAATGTCGTGACAAAAACTTGGACGGATGATTTCACGACTGATTTCGTTGACGGCGGCGACGGTTGGTATTACTACAAGAAAACTTTGGAACCGGATACGGCAGTTCAGGTGCTTTCTAGCATCGCGCTTACGAACAATAGTTATCTCGCATACGATTATGATTTGACTTTCCGTTTTGAAGCGATTCAACCAACTGCTGATGCAGCGTTGGAGCTTTGGGGTAAAACTGTAGTGGTGGCTGACGGGACTGCGACGTGGACGTTCTAAGAAAAATCGTTCATATCTTGAGCTATTTTTGTTATGTGATTATTGGCGTGTACGCTATTGTTTGCGCACCGATGATTTTTGGCAGCAAGCCGGTGGTGGTATTATCCGGATCGATGCGCCCAACCTATGAGGTTGGTACGATTATTTATTACAAACAGGTCCCGAAGGAAGAGATTCATGAAAGTGACATTGTGACTTATCAGATGGGCGATACGATGGTAACGCACCGTGTGAAGAGAATTGAGAATGGCGCGTTTATTACGCAGGGCGATAACAACAACGTCGAAGATGGCCGTCCGGTCGAATACAGCGCTGTGCTTGGTAAGATTGGCGGGGTGGCGATTCCGGTGCTTGGCTTTGGCGTGCAGTTTGTTAATACGCATATGTGGGTGTTTGCAATTTTAATTGGCATCCTACTACTTGAATTCTTGCTTAGTAATATTAAAAATGATAAAATAAGCGTAAGCGAAAAAGAAAGGAATAATAATGAAGAATAAGAAACCAATCATTGCACTTGGCGCGCTCGCAGTGCTCGGTTTGATCGGCGGTACGATTGCTTACTTCACAAGCGAAGCGACCTTCGATAACGTCTTCACAACAGCAACTTATAAAACCAAGTCGACGGAGACCTTCTCCAGCCCAGATAACTGGCTCCCAGGCCAGACTGTGCCAAAGTCGGTTGTGACTTTGAACGAAGGTACGATTCCAGTCGCTGTCCGTGTTTCTACGGCAGAGAAGTGGACGCTTGATAATGGTACCGAGGTTACTTTCCCTCTGACGATTGACGGAACCCAGTATTATACGAATGGGTCTCGCGATCTCGTCACTTTGAACTATGGTGAGCACAAAGATACGATGTGGCTCAGCTCTTCCAACACGGATGACGAGCATCTTTACTACTACAAGAGGCTTGCACCAAACGCTACGACTGACGAGTCCTTCTTGACGAGCGTCACGCTCAACTCCAACGTCACCACCGACACTAACTGTGAAACGGAAGGTACGGTTGGTGAGGGCACCGTCACCAAGACTTGCACCACCGGCATCAAGGGTCTCGGCAAAGCAACTTACACTTTGACGATTACCATCGAGACGGTTCAGGCTGACCAGTATCAGAACGCTTGGACGACTGCTCCAACTATTTCTGAAACTGACACTAATTAGCAATTAAATAAGGAGGAAGCGATGAGGAAGGTTTTATTAGCACTATTTGCTAGCCTCTTCATCGCTACTCCTGTTTTTGCGGCCGAAAATAAGGTCTATATTTATGAGGCCGACGGCAAAATCTATTATGATGGCGCGCTCTTTGATGATCGATTTATGATTCACGAGAACATGACTCCGGGTAGCAGCTACACGGATTATCTCGCGGTCGAAAATGGCACATCAAAGGCTTATGATATTTATTTCAAGATTTCGTCCGACGACAACTCGGTTAAGGCGGATGATTTGCTCGAGTATATCGAGATGGAAATTTCGATTGACGGCACGCAGTTCTATGATGGTAAGGCGAAAGGCTTGGATTACCGTGATCAGGGCGTGAATTTGACTGACGCGGTGCTCATCAAGCGTTTTGGCGCAGGCGAGCGGGTAACGATGAAAGTTGATACTTATCTCGACGCGAATTACGGTAACAATGTGAACTTCGACTCGTCGAGCAGCGACGATACGAGTATCAGCGGCTTGATGTCGAAGACCGAATGGACTTTCTATGTCGTCGAGGCGTCTGACGACCCAACGCCACCGGGCCCTGGCCCTGGCCCTGAACCGACCCCGACTCCAACCCCAACCCCTGTCGACCCAACTCCGGTCGTGCCAAAGACGAACGACGACTTTTCGCCTTGGCTATTTGTTATTTTTGGCGCTTCACTTGCAGGTTTAATTGTAATTATCCTGGTGGAGCGTGCACTAAATAAGAAAAACAAAAAATAGAACACCGCCCCAATTACGGGGCGGTTTTTTGATGCGGTTTATGGTAAAATAAAGGAAAGCTATGAAAGAATTAGCCGAAGATTTTAAGTCGATCGCAAAGAAGGATCGCAGCTTGTTTGTATGGATGGCCATAAACTTTTTGTTGAGTTTGTGGATGTTTTTGATTCCGGTATTTGATTTGAAACCAGGGCGCATCAAAGTGTGGGCACGCTATTCGGATATTTATCGTGGCTACGAGCAGAGCGACTGGTACTATCTATTGGCGTTTTCGTTGATTGCGATTACGATGGGCGTTGGTCATATTTTGCTCGCGGCGCGTCTGCATACGAAGCGCGGCAAAGATATCGCACGTTTGTTGCTTGGCGCATCGATTTTGATTTTAGCAATTGGTATTAAGTTTTTGCTCAGTATTGTCGGAGAAGGTTAGATGTCGAAGGTAGTTGAAATCCCGCGGGGGAAGAGAACGGTTCGTTACCGCTTTTTTGAGATGCTCCCGGCGACGCTCAGCTATATTATGCTGGCGCTTTTGATTATCTTGTCGATTATCTCGCCAATTTTGGCATCGATTTATTTGCTTTTGATCGTGATTATGAACCTTGTGAAGGGTATTGGTATTGCAATTCGTACAGTGCAGGGCTGGAAGCTTTTGAAGCGCGGCGTGCGCGTGGATTGGTCGAAGCGCTTGGCGGAGCTCGAGAATCCGTCCGAGAGTTATAACCGTTTGGCTGGCACGAAGAGTGATGCTTATGATTATCAGCAGCACTTACGTAATCTTTGTATGGTGGCAGCGGCGGAAGAGGGGTATTTCCCGAAACCGAGCGAAGTTTATCATGCGGTGATTGTGACGATGTATAATGAGACGCTTGATGTATTGGTGCCGACGATGGACTCGGTGCTCGCGACAACTTTCCCGAAGGAGCGCATGATTCTCGTGCTCGCTTACGAAGAGCGCGGTGGCGAGGCGGCAGAAAAGGTCGCAAAGACGCTCGAAAAGAATTATGGCAAGAAATTTGGTGCGTTTATTATGTCGAAGCACCCGGGCAACCTCAAGAATGAGGTGGTCGGTAAGGGTGGCAATATTACTTTTGCGGGCAAGGCCTTGCAGAAATATGTGAAAGAGAAGGGAATGCGCTATAGTGATGTGATTGTGACGACGCTTGATAGCGATAACCGTCCGCATAAGTGTTACTTTGACCAGGTGGCGTATGAGTACATCGTACACGAAGATCGTAAGCGCCTTAGCTACCAGCCGGTTTCGTTGTTTACGAATAATATTTGGGATGCGCCAGCAGTGACGCGCGTGGTGGCTTCGACGAACTCGTTCTGGAATTTGATTTGTGCAATGCGTCCACATACTTTGCGCAACTTTGCTTCGCACTCGCAGCCGCTTGATGCGCTTGTGGAGATGGATTTCTGGAGCACGCGTACAATCGTGGAGGACGGTCACCAGTATTGGCGCTCGTTGTTCTACTTTGACGGCGACTATGAGGTGTTGCCGATTCGCGCGCCGATTTATCAGGATGCAGTGTTGTCGGATACTTTGTTTAAGACTTTGAAGGCACAGTGGGTACAGCTTCGTCGCTGGGATTACGGCGCTTCCGATGTGGCCTATGTTGGCGATTATCTCTTCTCGAAGAAGCGCACGGTGTCACTTTTGACATTGGTGCCAAAGTTCATTCGTTTGCTTGACGGCCACGTAACTTTGGCCGCAACCGCGCCGATTATTGCGTTCGGCGGTTGGGTGCCGTTAATTGTGAATTCTCAGTCGCGCGACTTGATCTCGCACAATTTGCCAGGGGTGGTGGGCTGCGTTGAAATGATTGCGACGATTGGTATTTTCGTGTCGTTGATTTTGTCGATGAAGATGCTGCCGCCAAAACCGGCGAAGTACAAGAAGACGCGTAAGTTTATGATGGTTTTGCAGTGGGCGATTGCGCCAGTGATTTCGATTGTGTATTCGTCGTTGTGCGCGTTCTATTCGCAAACGAGGCTCGCGACTGGGCTTTATATCGAGAAATTCGATGTGACCGACAAGGCTGTAAAGAAGTAATTAGGACACTTTTTCAAAAAAGTGCCAAAAATATCGTACTTATGCTTCGCAGATTGAAGAGTCTGCGTTATTTTTGATGCAGAAATAATTTGGAGGTAATACATGAGAGGCTCATGAGATGGTTTTTGTTGGTCGAAATAAATAATTAGGAGTTGTTGATGAAAAAGATTATTAAATTAGGCGCAGTGGCAGCGCTCGCTGCGGCGGTATTTTTGATGCCGCAGGCCTCGACGTCTGCGGCGACAGGAGTTAGGTTTACGGGACGCTCGTCGATTCCCGTAAAGCATACGGTTACAAATGTGAGCGGTCCCGTAAGCCTGCAATATAAGTTCGTATTTAAGGCAAAGGATGATAATCCGGCAGAAGTGACTGGCATTAATTCGCCAGTAACGGCGGCAGCTAATACGCGGGCTTTGGCAAACAAAACGGCTTCGGTGGACTGCGCGTTTAATTTGACTGGTTTAACGTTCCCAAAAGTGGGGGATTACGGATTTGAAATCTATGAGATTTCGACGAATGATCCGGCAAATTTCCCGCTCGATTTGAAGCGTTACGAGGTCTATTTCCATGTCTATAACGAGGTGGACGAGAATAATAGCCCGACAGGTAGCCTGAGAGTTGAGATGGATAATTATCTTTACGATGTCGAGGCGGGCGGCAAGGTAGATCTTGCGGCAAACTTTAGCTCGGAAGCGGGGTATTCGTATATTACGTTGTCGAATATGGTAACTGGTATGGCGGCCGAAACGGACAAATACTTTAAATATAAGGTTGATTTCGAGGGTGTCGCGGACGGTGCGAAGATTAATGTGGCTGGCCAGGACGCTAACGTATCGGGTGGACGCTTGGCGACTGTGGATGAATATACAGTAGGCGACGGCGATTTGTTCGTATATTTGAAGCACGGACAGGAGATTACAATTGGTCGATATGAGAGCGATGGGGTGACAGCAAATGAGTTGCCGCAGGGCGTGAGCTATACAATTACGAAAGTCGATACGAGTGACGGTTATACAACGGAAATCGATGGCGCTGCAGTTACTTCTGTCGAGAAGACAGTGGCAGCGATGGATAATAATACTACGGTAACGAATAATAAGGAAGCGATGGTGAACACTGGCATTAGTACAAGTATGCTGCCATTTGCTGCAGTAGCGGTATTGAGTTTGAGCGGCATTTTAGTCGCGCGGAAGTTTTTGAAAAGCGCATAAAAGGGCATAAAAAAATGCCTGGTGGAGTGTAGGAGATTCGAACTCCTGACCTATTGATTGCGAACCAATCGCTCTACCAACTGAGCTAACACCCCATGGCTGGATACTATTATAGCATAGTATAATTAGAGCATGATTCTGTTCTGTGATTTTGATGGGACTTTGTGCAGGGAGGAAATTCCGGGGGATTTTGACCGCAATTTGGAGGCCGTGAAGCGCTTTCGTGCGGCTGGAAATAAGTTTGTGATTTCTACCGGCCGTAGCGTGCCGAGCTTGATGGAAGATTTTCCGAATTTCCGCGATTATATTGATTACGTAGTTGTAGATAATGGTGCAACCTGTCTCGACAAAGACGAAAAAGTGTTATTTGAATATACTTTTTCAGAAGAAGTCGGTCGCGAAATTGTGGATTATATCACGAAGGCATCAGGCAGTCATCATGTCGGGTATACCTTTTACAATAACTGTCAGGAGCATGATGAGCTATCTGGTCCACAGACGAAAATTCGTGTTTGGTTTGATGATGATGGTTTGATGGAAATGATGTATGCAGAGCTTTCGGAGAAGTATAGCGATTTGAAGTTCTATACTGGGCATCACGCCGCGCTGGCGTTGATAAACTTTGAACCGGATGGCGATTTTGTATGTTTGCTTGACGTGGTCACTGGTGAAGCAGGGAAAGAGAGAGCGCTGGAGCGTTTAGCGGCGATGTTTAAGGACGAGGGCGCAATCGCAGTGGGTGATGGCAATAATGACATCGAGATGATAAAAGAATTTGATGGGTATGTAATGGACACTGCGGCGCCGTATTTGTTGGCAGAAATTGATGAATCGCGTCGTGTCGACTCGGTTGCGGGCTTGATTGATCGACTACTGGAAAAACATTAGCGAAATAGGTAAAATTAGCTTAGAATGCTAGCGCTATATATTATTTTGCTGGTAGTGGGTCTTATAGCGCTCGTGAGGGCGTCAGATGTTTTTGTTGACGCCGCCTCGTCGTTTGCTACTAAGATGCGCGTGCCGAAGATGTTGATCGCTTTGACAATTGCGGCATTTGGCACTTGCGCGCCGGAACTGGCGATTTCGTTTACCTCGATAGCGAGCCATAACGTCGATATGACATTGGCGAACGTGATCGGGTCCTGCATCGTGAACATCTTGCTGATTGTTGGCGTCGCAACGATTGTAAAACCGATTGCAGTGAAGGAACGAACAGTGAAGCGCGAGCTGCCGATGCTTGTGGTTGTGACGGGCGCATTCTTTGTAATGCTCAACGACTCGATTTTTACGGGGCACAGGAACGGTTTGACGCGTGCGGATGCGTTGATTTTGATGATTTTGTTTGCCGTCTTCATGCTTTATATCTTGCTCGTAGTGCGCTCGCATCACCGTAAGCGCGGTCGTACGCCGAAGACGAAGTATTCTCTGAAGCAGTCAATTTGGTTCATTATATTGAGTCTGATTGTGATTGCGGTGGCGGCGCAGGTCGTTGTCGATAACGCAGTAGCCCTCGCCGAGGCGATTGGAATTTCACAGAAGATTGTCGCAATGACGGCAATTGTGATTGGCACGTCTTTACCGGAGCTCACGATGACGGTGGGCGCCTCGCGCAAGGGGGAGTTCGATCTGGCGGTGGGGAATATTATCGGGACAAATATCTTCAATATTTGTATCGTTTTGGGCCTGCCGACTCTGATTTTCGGTGGTTTTGAATCCTCGGCATTTGGTCTAGTCGACACCGTAGTAGTCTTGCTCGCGGCGGTGGCCTACTATATCTTCGGTAGAAGTAACAAGAGGCTGACGCGTATGGAGGGGGTGATTATGGTTTTAATCTTCCTGATGTACTACGCGTACGTGCTGCTGATATAAGCATAAGTTATTGACTTTTTTGCAAAAGTATGCTATAATCAAGGTATGTTCTACTACTGTTAGGTGGTGAGGGCAAGTATTTTTATATGGGAGGTGGTGCGCTTGAGATATAGCAACACTATAAGGTTAGCTCCAAATGTAGCCGCAGCTAATACGATTACGCACAACGGTCGCAGGTGGCATGCCGACGATCTGATGGGCTGCGTAATAATAGCCGCGTTTTTAGAGCCAAATCACGAAGACGTCGTGTTATTAAGGACACGCGATCGCGACATCATCGAAAGGAAACGAGGCCACGCCGTAATATTCGACGTTGGCTATCAGTATGACCCGACATATTTATCATTCGATCATCATCAGTCAGAGTTTCAAATGAGACGAACGAGATTGCCCTATATCAAGTACGCTTCGGCGGGCTTGTTGTGGTTAGAATATGGCAGGGAAATACTAAAAAACAATTACGAGTGCCCCGAAGACTTACTTGAAGAAGTAATGGACAGCGTGGATCGCCTCTGCATAGAGGGCATAGATATGGTTGATAACGGCAAACATAATTATAGTTATTCGACGTTAACCGTATCTGGTCTTTTAGCGATGGGGAATCCCCTTTGGGACGAAAAAGATGCATTCTCGGACGAGCGTTTTGTAGAGACGGCTAATTGGGCAAGATGGATTCTCGATAGAGCAATAATGATTTGCCTTTCGATTGCTCGTGGCAGAAAACTCGTTGGAGAGCTGCTCCAAGACACTGATGCCGAGACTGAAATAATGGTATTTGATCAGTTTATCGGTGGCTGGGAAAGCGCTATCGCGCGTTCGCCGGAAGAATCGTCTAATCTGAAGTTTGTTATATATAAGGACCAGAAGCAAAATAGAACAGACAAAGATATGTGGACGATTGAGGCGATTGTAGATAGGAGCAAGCCGACTGGTTATCGTATGCTTTTCCCTGAGAATTGGTGGGGCCTGAATGAACGTCACTTCAAGAAAGAGACGGGCATTAGAGATGCTGCATACATAAACAAGGTTGGAACTCTCGCGACTGCGAGGTCTGAAGAGGGGGCAATTCAGCTTGCGAATTTAGCTATCAAGCTTAGGAAAATGGAGATTATGAATGATTATGATTCTCCTGAGATTGTTGTAAATGAACGAGTTCAAGATGACCACTCCCGAGACAGAGTTACGGCCGTATAGGCCAAGAAAGCCGGACAGGTAATGTCCGGCTTTTGTCGTGCTAGAATATGGATATGGAATTAAACGCCGAACAATTGATGATCGTGCATGATATCGAGCGCCAACTCGGTGCGCGCTTGCATGATTTGCCAGCGGTTTTTTATAGCGATGGCGCGACGGACGCAACGGTGTTTAGCCTCGGTGGGAAATACTTGATTAAGATTTCGGATTTACGGACAATTCAAACGCAGCGCGAGTTCCTCGAACGGGTGCCAGATGGCGTTTTTCAGAAGCTACTATGCTGGAATGAAGGGCTTGGCTACGAATGCTTTGAGTTCATTGATGGCGAGCATTACGATGGCTCGCTAATCGAGCCAAAAAGTGCGATTTTACAGATAAAGGGCATTGTCGAAAGCTACCCGGAATATACTTACGATAAGTATGGCTTTTTGGGCGACGAGAAAGCAACGTGGCGTGAGTTTTTACTTGATGAAATTGACTATGCGGCGCGTACGATTCCAGAGATTTCGCAGGCAAAAGTGCTGGCGGCAGTCGATGAGATTGGTGATTTTGCGCCAAAACAGTATCTGATGCACGGCGATTTTGGCACGCATAATTTTTTGCTGCAAAATGGCAAGATTCGCGTAATTGACCCGATGCCAGTAGTAGGGGATAGGCTTTATGATTTTTACTTTGCAATTCTATCCGATGCGGATATATTTGAGGATCTTAGCGAGGACTATTTCTTGGGATTCTTTGATGGCTATGAATTGAGCTATAAAAAAGCGCTTCTGACGGTGGCGCTTTATGTACGCATGAGTCGCGCGGCGAAATACGACAAGGCGAATCTAGGGAAGTATAAGCGGCTATACGGGGAGAAGTAGGTTATGAATTCGGAAGAAAAACGAAATAGCGTCAAAAAAGATTACGACCTGATTGCGGAGCAATACGGGAAGGATTTCGGAACTTTTATCGAGGATTTGGACGCTTACGAAGCGTTTGAAAAGGAGCTGCCAAAAGGCGCGACGATATTGGATTTGGGTGCTGGCACCGGTAGAACGTATGCCTATTTTAATAAGAAGGGATACGACTACATCGGGCTAGATTTTTCGCCAAAAATGAAAGAAGAGGCCTTTAGAATTCATGGCGAATTTCCGTATATTCTCGACGACATGGTGAATATAAAGAACCACTTTGAAAGCGGTTCTGTAGACGCGGTCTTTGCGGTCTATTCTTTATTCCATTTGCCAAAAGACGACCTTCGTAAAGTTCTATCCGATGCGCATGATATTTTGAAGGAAAATGGCGTTATTCTCATGTCATACCAATTAGGGAATGGCGAGGAGTTTACTGATGAGCCGTATCTGGGAGAAAACGGAAAGAAGGTCCTTTATGTAAACTGCCAAACGGAAGAAGAAATGGAATCGATTTTGAGGCCGTTAGGTTTTGTTGATGTGTATGAAAAAGAGAAAGTCGAAACGGTTGACGGTGCAATCAATAACACAGCTACTACTGTTTTTAGGATAATAAAGAAGCAGTAAGAGGGGCATAAAAAATACCCCTCTTTTTTGTGGGGAATTTAATAGTCGTGGTGGGTCGCGAGGGGCTCGAACCCCCGACCTCCTCGGTGTAAACGAGGCGCTCTAGCCAACTGAGCTAGCGACCCATAACAGGGTGATTATAACATAAAAACATGGTATTATTAAAGCAGAAGCAGTATTGCGTACGAAATTAGGAGGAAAGTGAAAAAGTTTTTCAATAAAAAACGCCTGCCACTTATTGCGACCGTAGCCTTGATTGCTATTGCTGGGATTGGCGCGGTGGTTGCGTATGGTTTTGATACGGCGGTGTTCAACAATAATTTCGCATTCGCAAATTATAAGACAGTAGCGGAAGAGAGCTTCTCGAGCCCAGATAACTGGTCGCCATGCGAAGAAACTCCGAAAGTAGCGACGCTGACGAACTCCGGCAATGTTCCAGTTACGGTGCGCATGAAGATTGACGAATGGTGGCGCGATGATGCCGATACGCAGGATCTCCCATTGGAGAAAGACGGCGTCAGATTGGCGGTCATTCTTACGCAAAATGAAAGTGATTGGGAACTCAGAAATGATGGTTGGTACTACTATAAAGAGAACCTCGCTCCTGGTGCAACGACGACCTCGCTCCTCAGGGCCGTTCAGCTCGACTGCCAAGCAAACTTTGGCGCCGATAACGTCTGCACGAATACTGCGACTGGCACGGTTTGCGAAAAGCCAGCCAATGACTACGAAAAGGCAAAGTATCACTTGAAAGTTACTTTTCAAACCGCTCAAGAGGGTGCTAGCAATAACGAGCCGAGTAGGGCGCTTGCGACAATCGTGTGCGACAGAGTGGTTGATCCGACTTTTCAGATTAATTTCACGAAAAAAGCGATACAATCTGATGATTTGACGACTGCAAACGGTAATGGCGTAAATGGATACACCGAGAATGGCCAAGAAGTTTGCTATTATCGCGGTGCCGTCGATGATAATAATGTGATTTGGGCGGACTTGTGCTGGATGATTATACGTACGACGGCAACGGGCGGTACGAAGATGATTTATAACGGCGAGCCGACCGAGGTTGATGGCGTGAGGCAATGTCTTGCTACCGGGAAGGATGTTGGTATAAAGGTTGGCACGACGTACGATTGGACCTATCCACCAACCGAGGTTAACTCCTCTCCTTCTGATATGGGGTATATGTATGGCGAACGCGTAGAGTATGCCAGTATATATCCTGGGCAGAATATTGTGACACTTTCAAATAATGTGAGCCGCAATGGCAATACTTATACTCTAGATATGAACGAAGGCCAGTATATCACTGGCGTTTGGACCAGCATCGTGTCGGAAGCGGTGACGCGCTACCATTATTTTTGCACGGATGGTGCGACTAGCTGCGATAGCTCGAAAATTGCCTATAACCTCGTCAAAGGCAATAATGGGGCACTTTATTATCTGAACATCGGTGGACACGATGATATTGAGGCGGCAAAAGCGGCGTGGTTTGCTAATACGAATAACAGTAAGGTGAAGGTAGCCGTAGAAACATGGTTCGAGCAGAAAAATCTTGATGGCCATATTGATGGCACTAGAAATTACGAGGACGACTTGGAGGATGCGATATATTGCAACGATCGCACCTTTACGTCTGGTGCGTTAGTGGGTAAGGACTCAAATGGAACTAGCGGAAATAGATGGGGTGCTTACACTCGTAACTATGTAAAGAATTCTTCAAACAACTACGCGCCTAGCCTTGATTGTCCAAATAAGAATGATGCATTCACGAAGGATGATACGACGAACGGTAACGGCAAGTTGGAGCATAAAATCGGCCTTATTACGATGGACGAGTTAACGCTTGCCGGTACAAACGTTACGAACGTAGCGAATACGAACTATATTTATAACCACTATAATCTATGGACTGGTTCTCCGAGCTATTTCTCTTACGAGGGTGGCTATGTATTTAGCTGGTCTGATAAGGCAGGTCATAGCCAGACATTTAATAGGCGCATGATAAGCCCGGTGGTTTCTCTGAAGGCTGGCACGGAATATGCTTCCGGTGAGGGGACTAAGACGAATCCATACATAGTGGAATAAAGCCTTTTTGTGATTCTCGCCTCTACCAGATAGAAATGTGGTAAAATATAGGGGTACTAATTTAAATGAAAGGGCAGCGATGTCAGAAGAATCACTAGTTATGAAGCAACGTCATACGCTTAGCCACGTTTTGGCTGCAGCGGTAAAGAGGATTTATGCTGGCACAACAACAATCCAGTTCGGTGTTGGCCCTGCCATTGATAATGGCTTTTACTATGATATCGACTTCGGTGGCGTGAAGGTCTCCGACGAAGATTTGAAGAAGATCGAAAAAGAAATGCGCAAGATTATTGCGCAGAAAGTGCCGATGGTTTACGGCGAGAAGTCGCGTGCTGAGGCATTGAAATGGGCAGAGGAGAATGGCCAGAAGTTCAAGGCTGAGCTCATTAACGATTTGCCAGAGGATGAGACGATTTCATTCTATACGCTCGGCGAGTTTGAAGATTTATGCAAGGGCCCACACGTCGAGGATAGCGGCAAGGTTGGCGCATTTAAGCTTGATAAGGTTGCTGGTGCTTACTGGCGCGGCGACGAGAAGCGCGAAATGCTCACTCGTATCTATGGTCTCGCTTTTGAAACGCAGGAAGAACTCGACGCATATGTCGCGAAACAGGAAGAAGCAAAGGCGCGCGATCACCGCAAGCTTGGTCGTGAACTCGATTTGTTCTGCTTCTCGGATTTGGTTGGCTCCGGCCTTCCAATGTTTACGCCTCGTGGCACGATTCTCCGCGATATTTTGAATGATTTCTCGCAGAGTTATCGCATCAAGGCGGGTTATCAGAAGGTTTGTATTCCGCATATTGCGCTCGTTGACCTTTATAAGACTTCTGGTCACTATGAGAAATTCCCGGAGATGTTGCAGTTTGTTAGCCAGGAATCTGGCGACCACTTGGCCTTGAAGCCGGTGAACTGCCCGCATCATTCGCAGATTTTTGCTTCGCAGCCACGTTCGTATCGCGAGCTTCCGATCAAGTACCTCGAAACGACGATGGTTTATCGCGATGAGCGCAAGGGTGAGCTTGGTGGTCTTAGCCGCGTTCGCTCGATTACGCAGGATGATTCGCATGTGTTCTGTACCGAAGATCAGATTGGCCAGATTTTTGGCGAATTAATTGCCGCAGCGCAGGACCTTTATGGTCGCATTGATATGGATCTCAAACTCCGCCTTAGCTTCCGCGATGATGGCGACGGCTATACTGGTACGCCAGAGATGTGGGAGAAGGCGCAGAGCGCAATTCAGGCGATGGCCGACAAGCACAAGATCGAATACTTTATTGGTATTGGCGAAGCCGCAATGTATGGTCCAAAGATGGACTTCATGGCAACGGACGCCTTAGGCCGCGAGTGGCAGGTGGCAACGGTACAGCTAGATTATGCAACGCCAACTCGCTTTGGTCTCGAATATACTGCCGAAGACGGCAGCAAGAAGACGCCGATTATGATTCACTGTGCATTGCTTGGCGCGATTGAGCGCTTCATGAGCGTGCTTATTGAGCATACGGCTGGCTGGTTCCCATTCTGGATGGCGCCAGAGCAGGTACGCGTGCTTACGATCAATGATTCGGTAGCAGATTATGCCGCGAAGATTCGTGAGATTCTCGACAAGACCGAGATTAATGAGCCGCTTGAGCACCGCGCGATTCGCTATACGGTCGATGAGCGCAACGAGAGCCTTGGTAAGAAGATTCGCGAGGCAACCAAGATGAAGATTCCTTGCGTCTTGATTGTTGGCCCGAAGGATGCAGAGGCTGGCGAAGTTTCCGTCCGCTTGCGCGATTCGGAAGAAAAGGTGAAGCTCGAGAAGCTTGCCGAATACTTACAGAATTTGTAACCGAAAAGCGCCCGAAATGGGCGCTTTTTGGTGGTTTGGTAGTATAATAGGCATAAGTAATTTAGGGAGGTACTAATGGAAAGTGGGGAATACGAACCAACTGCGCAGGTAGCCGCAAAGAAGGGCGGCAAGGGCGCTGTAATACTTGCAATCGTCTTCGCGTTAATTGCGGCTGGACTTGGTGTTTGGCTTGCGATTTTGCTTTTGAACCCAGCAAAGGGCGGTGAATCTGGCGGTGTTACTGGCGGTTCGACTGGCAATACGGCATTGCTTTCGAGCCAGGAAGATGAAGTTCAGAATCTGCTCGACGATATCGAAGAGTCGTTCCCAGAAGGCGGCTATTCTATCGACAAGATTTATGATGATTACGGTCTGCCGGTTAAGGTGAGCGATAAGCTTTGGACCGAGTCGGCCAGGTCTTATGGCGCCCATGTTAAGAAATACGCCGATAGCGGTAGCGCTACTCAGATTTACAATAGCATTATTAATCTCTTGAAGAAGAAGGGCTTGAAGAATGTTGCGGTACCGACCTTCGGCATTTACGGCGAAGAGATTCCGGAACAGGATACCACTCACTACTTTAAGGGCGACAGCGGTATTTACTGTCATGTTTCAAATACGAACAAGGTCGAAGGTTCTGGCAATGATACGGGCTATTCTTGGCTTGAGTATCGCTGCTCGAATGAGAATTGGTTGACCGAAGACAACAAAAAGTTAGCTATCGACCTAGCAGCGGCATATCACAACTCTGACGACGGTAAGCAGTATCCGATTAACTACATCGGCGGCACGCTTACGAGGAAGATTAAGAAAAACCCAGCTGGTACCTACGAGCATATTACGGTGGGCTTCGAAGACTCGGTTGCTTTGTTCTATCGCAAGACCGATGGCGAATGGAAGTATTTCCTAGGCACGCAGCAGGCGATTTCTTGCGACCGGTATGACACTGATGAGCTTAAAGAAGCCTTCAAGGGCACTAAGTGCTGGGATCAAGAATCCGAAAAAGATATTAAACTATAAATCTTTTGGAAAGAGGCGTGTCAAAAGCGCCTCTTTTTGATGATAAAATAGATGTATGACTAAAATTTTGGAGGGATTGAACCCGGCGCAAAAAGAGGCGGTCGAGACTTTGTCTGGGCCAGTGCTGATTTTGGCGGGTGCGGGTTCTGGCAAGACGAAGACTTTGACGCACCGCATTGCGAACTTGATTGCGAATGGGGTTTTGCCGAGCGAGATTTTAGCTTTGACTTTTACGAATAAGGCGGCGCGCGAGATGCGTGAGCGTTTGGCGCATTTGCTAGACCGCGAGAATACTTTTAGCTTCATGCCATGGATGGGAACATTCCACTCGATTTGCGTGAAGATTTTGCGCATAGAAGCTGAGAATGTGGGTCTGAGCAAGAATTATGTGATTTATGACACTGACGACCGTCTAGCGCTCATTAAACGCGCAATGAAGGCATTAGATGTTAATGATAAGCGCGTGAAGCCGAAAGCGGTTGAGGCGGCGATTTCGAAAGCAAAGAACGAGGGTAAGGATCCGGACGAAATGATGGCGGATGCTTACTACCCGAATCAGCGCGACATTGCGGCAATCTATGAGCGTTATGAAGATATGCGCGTAAAGGCTGATGCGGTTGACTTCGACGATTTGCTGCTGTATGTAGCACGACTCTTTAAGAATCGCAAAGATATCCGCGAAAAGTGGAGCAAACGTTTCCGCCATATCTTGATAGACGAGTATCAGGATACGAACCATATTCAGTACCAGATTGTCAAATTGCTCGTAAATGAGGAGCGCAATATTTGCTGTGTCGGCGATGACTGGCAGTCGATTTATTCGTGGCGCGGCGCAGACTTTACAAATATTCTCAACTTTGAGCGTGATTTTCCGGGTGCAAAGGTAATTAAGCTAGAACAGAATTATCGCTCGACGCAGAATATTCTCGATGCGGCACAGAAGATTATTACGAAGAATACGCAGCGTAGTGACAAGGTGCTCTTTACGGAGTCAGGCAAGGGTGACCCGGTGACCGTACATCAGGCGCGCGATGAGCAGGATGAGGCACATTTTGTTGCGATGACAATTAAGAAAATGCATCGACCGCTGTCGGATTTTGCCGTTTTGTATCGCACGAACGCACAGTCGCAAGTATTTGAAAAAGCCTTTATGGATTTTCGTTTGCCATACAAGTTGGTGGGCGGCGTACGCTTCTACGATCGTAAGGAAATTCGCGATATCGTGGCGTATTTGCATCTCATTGTGAACCCACGCGACATTATTTCGCTGACGCGCGTAATAAACGTGCCGACGCGTGGAATTGGCGAGAAGTCGGTGCAGAAGATTCTTGCGGGCGACATGGACGGTTTGACGCCAAAAACAGCGGCGGCATATGAGAAGTTCGCAAAGACTTTACAGGATTTGCGCGAGAAGAACGCGAATGGCGTTAATCCAGCCGACATTATCGAGGAATTAGTGCGTAAGATTGACTATCGCGGCTATTTGAATGATGGCGATAAGTTGAAGGCTGAGGAGCGCAATGAAAACGTGACGGCGCTCATTGGTGAAGCCGGTACGTATGAGACTTTGGATGAATTCTTGGCGGATGCGGCCTTGATGTCGTCTTCGGATGAAGAAGCGGGGAAAGACGCGGTAACTTTAATGACTTTGCATGCTGCAAAGGGCCTGGAATTTCCGGTGGTGTTCCTGGTTGGCCTCGAGGAAGGTTTGCTGCCGCATGTGCGCTCGATGGATGAATCGGCAGAGGATGTCGAGGAAGAGCGCCGTCTGGCCTATGTCGGTATGACGAGAGCGATGCAGGATTTGTTCCTCAGTTACGCAAACTCGCGCTTTATGTTTGGCGGCCGTAATTATAACTTCCCATCGCGTTTCTTGCAGGATCTCGGCTATAACCCATACGGTGCGCGCGATAATGACGGCGACGGCTTTAATGACTTTGATGATGACGATGATTTTGGTGCTGATGACCCATTTCCGGACGACGGACCGGTCTACTATTAATTAATCTGTTGCGTAATCTGTTAATTTGTGATAAAATAATCGCAATATTAGCTCAGCAGAAGATGACTCTAATAGAGAGAATAACATGCTTCTGCTTTAACCAAAGGAGTGTTCATGCGAGAATACGAATTAACCGTGCTCATTCACCCAGATTTGGAAATGAATCTTGAGCCGGCAACCGACAAGATCAAGGCATTGATCGAGGGCAATGGTGGCAAAATTACCAAAGAAGCCAACGAAGGTAAGAAGCGCCTCGCCTACTCTATCAAGGGTCAGGATTTCGCGGTTTACTACTATTACGAATTGGAACTTCCTGCAGCTGCACCAGCGAAGATTTCTTCCGTGCTCAACATCACGGACGAAGCTATCCGCTACTTGCTAGTCGCAAAGGATCCACGTCGTGAGAAGCTCATGGCAAAACGCCAAGAGCGCAAAGCGCAAGAAGAAAAAGAGGAGGAATAATACAATGGCGCGAGGTTTTAGCAAAGTTATAATTGTGGGCAATATTACGCGTGATCCAGAATTACGCTCGACACCAAGTGGTACGCAGGTTTGCGGCTTCTCGGTTGCAGTCAATCGCAATTACAAAGATGGCTCTGGTGAGCAAAAAGAGAACGTTTCGTTCTTTGATTGTTCCGCTTGGGGCAAGTCTGGTGAAATCATCGCGCAGTATGCCAAGAAGGGTAGTGGCATCTTGGTTTCCGGTCGTCTCGAACAGCGTAGCTGGGAAGACAAGGAAGGCCAGAAGCGCTCCCGTGTTGAAATCGTCGTTGAGGATTTCAACTTCATCGGTGGTGCCAGTGACGGCGGTAATGCCGGTAGCAGCAGCAAGGCTGCTTCTAGCGACGTCGCTCCTGATGATATTTCCGATGAGCCTATCGATTTAAGTGAAATTCCATTCTAAGAAAGGTAAAAATGAAGAGATACAAGAATGATCCAGATATGTATTTCGACTACCGCGATGTAAAGACTTTGCAGCGCTATGTCGATGCATACGGCCGTATCGAGCCAATCAGCAAGACTGGTCTCTCGGCAAAGCAACAGCGCCAGCTCGCTGTCGCAGTCAAGCGCGCACGCCATCTAGCATTAATGCCATTTGTCGCTAACGCGTAATGGAGGTCTGCTATGTACGGACCAACTGATTTAAAGAAAAACACCCTCATCACCTTGGATGGTCAGCCATACAAGGTGGTTGAGTACTCCCAGAAGGTTATGGGTCGCGGTGGTAGCATCGTGAACGTGAAGGTAAAGAACCTGATGACTGGTGCTTTGCTTCCAAAGACCTTCAAGGGCCAGGAAAAAATCGAGCCAGCAGAGGTGACGAACCAAACCGTTCAGTACCTCTACAACGATGGCGAGAAGTTCTATTTCATGGATCCTACTACTTTTGAGCAGTATGAGCTCGCGGCTGATATGGTTGGCGATGCAAAAGACTTCCTCAAAGAGGGTTCTGAAGCAGAAATTCAGTTCTACAATGAAATGCCAATCAACCTCAACCTTCCAAAGAACGTTTGGTTGACGGTTGAATACACCGAGAACGCAGTAAAGGGCGATACGTCTACTTCGATTGTGAAGGACGCAAAGCTTGAGACCGGTGTTGTCGTAAAGGTCCCTGCATTCATTAAGAACGGTGACGTCGTTTCGATTGATACGGAGACTTACGCTTATCGTGAGCGTCAAAAATAAAACTAATGATGACCGGTGGCCTGATTTCGGGCATAAAATACCGGTCATTATTGGCCCCACGGGGTCGGGAAAGACCGGGCTATCAATTGATTTAGCCTTGGAGCTCGTGAACCGTGGGATTTTTGACGGCTGCGAAATCATTTCGGCAGATTCGCGTGCAATTTATAAGGGCATGGATATTGGCACGGCGAAACCGACCGTCGAAGAAATGAAGGGCGTGCAGCATTGGGGCATTGACTTGGTTGGGCCGGGCGAGCGCTTTACGGTCGCCGATTTCAAGGAGTATGCTGAACAAAAAATTTCTGAAATTATTCAGAGAGGGCATTTGCCGATAATTGCCGGCGGTACGGGGTTGTATGTGGATGCCTTGGTATTTAATTATTCATTTTCGGAAAATGCGAAAAATAGTTATGCGGACCGCGAACAAATGAGTGATCGTTTCTTGGTGGTAGGCATCGATTGGACGCGTGAACAAATTCGCGAGCGTCTGAGGCTACGCGCGGAACAATTCTTTAGCCAGCCAATTGTTGAAGAGTATAAGAAAGTTGCAGCCGAGTACGACGAGAATAGCCAGGCGATGAAATCTAATATTTATCCAATTATTAGAGATATGCTGGACGGCAAAATTACTCGTGAAGAGGCGATTGATTTGTTCGTTTTGGACGACTGGCATCTCGCAAAGCGTCAGCTAACGTGGTTTAAGCGCAACAAAAATATTGTTTGGCTGCCGCTAAGTGAAGCGCGTGAATATATTTTATCCAATCTGTGATAAAATTATATTAAGTATGAATAAAGGGGATGTTATGCCACTAGATAAATTATTCGGCTCGAAGACTCGTGCAAAGCTTCTTGCATTATTCTTTGATAACCCAGAAAAATCTTATTATGTGCGCGAGATTACGCGCGTGATTGAAGAACAAATTAACTCGGTGCGCCGTGAATTGAATAATTTGTCTTCGCTAGGCCTCGTAAAAACCGAGAACTATGAAAATAAAGTATACTATTCGGCAAATATGAAGCATCCATTTGCTCGCCCAATGACCGAAATCTTTGCACGCTCCTCGTCTTCGGCGGCTGCAGCAGCAGAAGGTCGTACGAGCGCCAAGCAGACCGCTTCGGTTTGGGAAGAATATGTCCGCCCAGTGGCAAATCTCATTTCTGGCTTGATTGTAACCAACCGTATTCCTGGTCAGGATGGTTTGGATTTGTTGATTATCGGCGATGACCGCACGCATAAGTTGACGAAGTGGGCTGAGGTCGTTGAAAAACGCCAGGGCAAACCGCTCAACTATGCTATTATGAGTCGGGATGATTATATCTATCGCAAGAGTGTCCGTGATAAGTTCCTCGGTGAAGTCTTCGCGCTCCAGATTAGCGAAAAATATGATCCAGAAAGAATTTTGTAAGGAGGTATATGTTTGAGATTGAATTAAAAAACTCAGAAGAAATTTTGATTCACGACAAGGATAAAAACGTCGCAATCAATATCGCACAGTCGACAATTAATGCTGATTTGAAGGTTGGTACGATTGGTGGCGCAGGCGAATTTGAGATCGGTGACATTGCGATTTCTGCGAAGCCACTTACTGAAGGCGGTATTATGTATCGCGTCGTTGTTGAAGGCATAAAGATTGGTCTCGTTGGTGCTACGGCAAAGATTGAAGACCTCGATGAGCTCGGCCCAATCGATATTCTCGGTACGAACAACGCAAAGTTTGTGCCGGTGATTGAGCCAAAAGTTGTCATCCCAATGGGAAACATGGATTTTGTAGAAGTAAAGGGTACCGTAAAGACTGACCGCAAAGTCAAAATCAAGAACGGCGCCTTGCCAGCAACGCTCGAAATTTGGAAAATGGACTAACGTTTCGAAAAATACCCGCGAACCGGGTATTTTTTCGTTATTAACAAAATAAGGAGGAAAAGATGGGAATGAATATCGCATGTTTGGATTTGGAAGGTGTATTGGTGCCAGAAATTTGGATTGCGTTTGCGGAAGCGAGCGGAATTCCAGAGCTGAAGCGTACGACGCGCGATGAGCCGGATTACGATAAGCTGATGAAGTGGCGTATTGGCGTGCTAAAAGAGCATGGTTTGGGCCTAAAGGAAATTCAGGATACGATTGCGAAAATTGATCCATTGCCAGGCGCAAAAGAATTCCTGGATGAACTAAGGAATACGACGCAGACAATCATTATCAGTGATACATTTGAGCAGTTTGCGAAGCCATTGATGGTTAAGCTCGGGATGCCAACCTTGTTCTGCAACACCTTGGAAGTTGCGGAAAATGGTGAAATTATTGGCCATAAGATGCGCTGCGAAAAGTCGAAGCTTACGACCGTAAAGGCATTGCAGAGTTGTGGCTTTGATACGATTGCGGCAGGAGACAGCTTCAATGATTTGGCGATGATTCAGGCAAGTAAGGCGGGCTTCCTCTTTAGGACGACAGACGCGATCAAGAAGGATTATCCGGAGCTCCCGGCTTACGAAACTTACGACGAATTGCTCGCGGCGTTCAAGGCTGCACTATAACTCTGTTGACGTTTGCGTTTTTATGGGGTATAATAGATAACAGTTTTTAATTAATAGTAAAGAGTAAAGATATGGCAATTTGTGAAATTACCGGTAAAGGCAAGATGTACGGCCACAATGTGAGCTTCTCTCAGCATAAGACTCGCAAGGTGTTCAAGCCAAACGTCCAGAAGCGCACTTTCGTGATTGATGGCCAGAAGGTTAAGCTTAACGTTTCTACCTCAGCACTTCGTACGCTCAAGAAAAAAGGTCTTTTGAAATAACAAAAATGCACCCTAAAACAGGGTGTATTTTTTATGCTAAACTATTCTTATGGATTTCGGGTATATTGCCGCAGTTTTGGTTTTGTCGATTGTCTCGATCATGCTACATGAGTTGGCGCATGGTATTACGGCGTATTGGCTCGGTGACCAGACGGCGAAGTTGAGTGGCCGTCTCTCACTAAACCCGTTGAAGCATATTGATCCGTTTATGTCGGTGATTTTACCGGTGTTACTTGCTGTGATTGGCGCGCCAATCTTCGGTGGAGCAAAGCCGGTGCCAATTAATACACGCAATCTCAAGGGCGGAGTATGGGGTTTTGCGCTCGTCGCGATAGCAGGCCCGCTATTAAATCTGATTTTGGCGTTTGTTTTCTTCTTGATTGGGCATTTTTCGGGGGCGTTCTATGGCCCGGGTTTTGGTGGCGTGATCTGTATGGCGGGGATGCTACTGAATATGGGTTTTTGTCTTTTTAATATTATTCCGATTCCGCCACTCGACGGTAGTCGCGTATTATATGCGTTGGCGCCAGATGGCGTGAGGGAGTTCATGGGCAGGATTGAGGCCTACGGTATTTTTATTATTTATGGGTTGATTTTGATTGGTGGCACGGCATTTACCTCTTATTTCTTGAATGGTCGCATCGCGATCCTGAACGCGTTTTACTGGATTATCGGCGTTCGCTAAGCGTGCTATAATAAAAGTAGCTCCTTCACTCATGATTTTCCTGAATAATCATGTTTCAGGGGATTCGTGGCGACTAAACCGTGGTTTAGGCGCATAAGAATCTACCCACCGTGTTCTTGTCACGGGAAAAACTTGTGAAGGAGCTTTTTTGATAGGCTGTCGCCCTCAATTTTCTTCTTGAAAGAAGAAAATTGCTAAAGAAGAACTAATACGTCAAAAAATCCACGCGCATGTCGCGGATTTTTTGATGATTATGAGAGTATCGCGATTATGGTAAAATGGGAGTAGTATGAAACAGCGGATTCGGGTGACGGCAATCTGTAAGAAAGACGGTGATATTTTGATGCTGAAGCGCGCGGGCGGTCGGCTCGATGGCGCAGAGATAGATTTTGAGCTCCCGACAGGGAAGATTATCTTTGGTGAGCAGCCGGAAGAGGCAATGGCGCGGGTGCTTTATGAGCATACGGGCGTGCTTACTGCGAGTATGCAACTAATGGATGTCGTGACATTTACGAATTTGGTTGGATCGTCGCAGCTCGGTAGCCTTTATATTGTTTATGAGGTGAAACTAGGCGAGGGTGAAGAGGTGAAAATTACCTCAGAGCGCTACTCGTCATACAAATGGACGCCTCTGACAGAAACGACGAATTTGCCGCTCGATGAGGCGACGATGATGGTGCTACAGATTACTTCGACGAAGGGTGTTGAGGTAAAACCGAAGCTAATGCAGGTCGGTGGCGAGCAAGTCTTGCCGGCGAGCGAGATGGCGACGATTTACACCGATGGCGGCAGTCGCGGCAACCCTGGTCCAAGCGGTATTGGCTATTATATCGTTGGCGCAGACGGGCGCGAAATCAAGCGCGGCGGCGAATTTCTTGGCATGTCAAACTCGCGTCTCGCCGAGTATTACGGCCTCAAAGAGGGTATTGAGCAGGCGTTGGAGCTTGGTCTTCGCAGAGTCAGCTTTGTGAGCGATAGCTTGATGATGGTGAACCAGATGAATGGCGTTTATAAGGTGAAGAATAAAGATTTGATGCAGGTCTATAATGATGTGCTACAGCTTTTGACGAAGCTGGATTCGTACTCGTTCACGCATGTGCCACGTTCGCAAAATAGAGAAGCGGACGAAGAAGTCAATCGCGTAATTGACGAGAATATCACGCGCGGCGAGTACTAGCCAACGCCCTCGAGAGCACGACGTTCTGCCGGCCCGTCGTTACGGGCGGCAGCCGTCTCGTCTCGTGCTCGGCCGTAGCCTCCGCAAGTCTCTCTCGGACGTCAGCTAGCACTCAATGCGCCTGGTCTTTTCTCGAGATATATGTTAAAATATACGTTAGCTCGTTCAATGTAGTCGCTGGCCTGAAAAATGGCGAGAGGAAAGTCCGGGCAGCACAGGATACGATAGTTGCTAACGGCAACCGCGCGTAAGCGTAGGAAAAGTGCCACAGAAACCAAACCGCCCCTTGGGGTAAGGGTGAAAAGAGTGGGGTAAGAGCCCACAGGTCTTGCTGGTGACAGTGAGGCGAGGTAAACTCTATCGGCTGCAAGGAGACCTAGATACCTTGATCCGAGGATGGTCGCTCACCGCTTGACTTCGTGAGCAATCGCGAAGCTAGATAGATGACTACAGGCTGCGCTTTAAGCGTAGTTACAGAACCCGGCTTACTAGAGCGAGCGCCTAGTAGAATATCAGAGAACTCTCCGAAAGGGGAGTTTTTTGGTTAGTTATTTTGCTGGGCGCAGGATGACTGGCCGTCGCGCATCCAGAAGAGCTGAGCCATGTAGAGGTTTGGCGTAGTGGAAGTGTCGGTGCTGTTACAGACTTCGTATTGATATTCTGTGCCAGTCGGGTTTTCGGCGAAGGCGGCGGTGGAGCCAGAAACTTTGCCGTCATAGAAGTAGACTTTACCGCCGCTAGTATTCTTGACGCCGATTGCAGTTTTGTAGCTATTATTTGTATTCGTATTAATGACCGTGATTTCGGGAATGGTTCGAGAAACGTCGGCGGTGTCGCGGCCATAGTTCGGCGAGTTGCTTGGCTCCGGAACGCCGATCGTGATTGTGCCGGAGCTGGTATATATGCCGTAGGAAGGTGTGCGGTTGCGGTTTATGACGCTGCCGGTTTCTATAGTGACGCTGCCGCTTGGGCTATAAACTGCGTAGGCGGTTCTGCTGCTGTTCGAACTTGGCGATGCATTTGTTCCGTCGAACAAGATCGTGGAATTGGATATAAGGATTGAACCGCCGTCATTAAAGAGTGTCGAATAGTCCGTTTTGAGGTAGCCATCGCTTGCTTCGAAGCGATGGCTGACAGTCGTATCGGTTATTGTGACGGAGCCGGTGTTATATAGCGCGCGGTGATTGTCGCTGCTGTTATAGGTGCCGCTTTGCGGGCTGACATTAGTTAATGACACAGATGACGATGTTAATTCGAGGGTGCCTTTGTTGACAATGTAGTCGATTAATGAAATCGTACTTGTGGCTCTAGTTGCGGCAATATTCGTTAGCCTTAGTGTGCCGGCATTATTGTAGATATATCTGCCTGAAATTGTGGCATTTGCGATAGAGGCTTCGCCGCCATCATTGTAAATTGAGTAGCTACTTGCGCCTGTTAAAGTAATGTTGTTCTGGGTGGTCAGGGTGCCGGTGTTTTTGATAGCGGTTTCAGATGCGTCCATAGAGATGTCGCTTAAGTCTAAGGTACTGTTGTTTTCGACACCATAATTAACATCAAAACTGATGCCCGCAAGGCCAAGTTCGCCCCCGGCTGCATTAATGATTGCGTAGTTGGAGTAGTGATACTTAATTGTCCCGTTGCCCTTAATGTAAACCTTGCCCTCGTTGGTGATTGGGTTTCCTAGAATTATGTCAAAATCTTCGGTGTAAATTGAAAAGTTCTTATCCGCAGAAATGGTTAGTGGAGTGAAGATGTAATTATCTGCAAGCAGCTCTATGATGTCACCTTCGTTAGCGTAAGAGATGGCATCTGACAATTGCTGATATTTGGTATCGCCGATCTTGGCGACATCATGAAGTGGAACGAGCCAACGAGAGTCGTAGGTTTCGCCGTCGATTGTCTGGTCTTCCTGGTATAATGTCGCGTTGGCGGTGATTTCTTTGATGATTCCATCCTTGTAGGCTTCAATTCCGCCGCGGATTGTCCCATCATAGAACTTGAAGTAGCCAGTAGAGTCGCTGTAGAGACCATATCTGCCGCCAATGATTTCTACCTGATCTTTGTCGATAGTCTCATTGTTCGAACCTATTTCGCCCCATTTGTTGTCCGTATAGATGCCATAATCCTTGCCGTAATATCTGCCGCCGCTGACGAGCAAGCCGTTGCCGGTGTTGAAGATGCCATAGCCGGTGCTGCCGGCGCTAGAGGCACTAACATCCATTCCTTCTAGGTACCAGATGTAATTATCTCCAGTGTGGTAAATACCGTAGGCGCGGTCGCAAGACGTTGCGCCAGTAGTGGTGGCGGTTACAGTGGTGGTCTTAAAAGTGCCGGTACGAGCATGAATACCGGATGCGATTCTTGCCGACGTGTACGAACCGCAAGTGGTTGATGTGGTAGTGACAGTCGCCGTGATAGTGCTAGACTCTACGGCAGCAGGGTTGCCGGACGGCAGATAGATGCCGTATGCGGTGTCCCTGCCGCTTGCCGTTATGCTGACGTTTGCTACGGTAACGTCGTTGCTACTGTCGCTGATGTAGAGACCATAGGAGTAGCCTGTACTTGTTGCGTTGATATTAGTGTTTTTTATTGTGATTACGCCGCTTGAGGTAGTATATACGCCGTAAGCGCTATTGCCAGTAATCTGCATCGTTATTGGATTAGATGAATCGCTTGAGACGATAGAGAGGTTTGGCATGTTGTAGAAACCGTAGGCAGAGCTGCTACCGGTCACCCTGATTTGTCCGCCCGTCATAGAGAGGGAGCGGTTCTTGCAATAGCCGGTATATGAGCCACTGTATGTACAGTTACCATAGATACCGTACTGAGAACTGATGATTTGTCCGCCGGTGATTTGGATGGAGACAGGATCTTGGCTGGAGGTTTGTTGGCTGCCGCTATCTGCGTAGATGGC
>CAMJDZ010000002.1 GCA_946404545.1 uncultured Candidatus Saccharibacteria bacterium | reverse complement strand
CGTACCGGAAGGTGCGGATGGATTACCTCCTTTCTAGAGAAGGATAAGATGCGCACGAATCCGCAAGGATGCGTGTAGCTAGGTCGGTTGTAGTAGTAGATATAAGCTTGATCTATTACAGTTCTAGTTCGCTAGATGCAACAAAAGCTATCACAAAGAAACCGCGTTGTTCTTGATTGCACGCTAAATTGTTAAACAAGAAACCGCCCGAAGGGGCGGCTTTTTGTAGGTAGAGCAGGGCGATTTTGGCCCGCATAAATGTTGTAAAAAATAATAAGACAGAGAGAAATCCCCGGTTTTGGCCGGGGATTAATCCTTTTTGATGGTTTTAGAGCCTAGCGAATAATGTTGCAGTAATTGTTCCGTCGTCGTTGTCCTCATGCTCTTTGACATAGATTAAATCGTCTGTGTCTCGACCGTAATCCTTGGCCGCCTGGATGACTTCTGGTTCTACGATGAGTAGAACGCCATCCTTGGGCGCGGGGAATTCGATTAGATTTTCTGCTTTGACTTCGTTATTTGCGTAGAGAATCATCGGTTTGTTTACCGCCTCGAATACCTGGAATGATGTATAGACAACCCCGCCAATAGGGGCACGGTAATTGAGGAGCGACTCCGCTTCGTGGGCGACGGCGACATAGCCGCTGTCGTCGATAAGGCCTGAGCCGGTTTTGGGATTAGATAATTTCAGCTTGTTCCGGGTGTAGTTGAGAAGCTTGACGATGGGGCCAGATAACAGGGGTCGATAGACCTTCGTGCCGTCTTCTTCATCGTCGGCGTCGGCAGCCTCATCTGCAGTACTCTTCGTCTCGCCTGACGGGGAATCCTGATCTGTAGAATCTGGTTTTTTCTCCGGTTTGGCGATTTCGCCTTCGTACAGAGGACCGTCATCGAAAGGATCGCCTTCGTATTGCTCATCAGGGTTATCCTCGGCGGTTTCGTCTTCCGGCTCAGATTGAGCGACTGCGTTATCTTCGGCCTCCTCGGCTTTCTCGACTTTTTCCTCAGGTTTCTCAACCTCTTCCTCGTCGTCGTCTAAGAGACAGGCAAGTTTATGCCTAATCTCGTCGACGGCCTTACTAAAGCCTCCGAACTCGACGCCGTAATCATTGTTGGGGTCGGGCATATTAGGGTTATTTTTTACCTCATCAAAGGTAGGAACCCTCTTTAACTCCAGTGCATAAGCGAGGAGTTTCGACAATAGTAGTTGCTGTTTGCTGTTTCTGTACTCCATGACGTCACCTCCTTTTTGTGGCGTAATGGCTCTAAAACGCTCTAAAAGGGCCTTATTCCATAAAAATGGATAATTACCACCAAAATAATACAAAAGGGCCTATAAGGCAAGCACGAGCGTTATGGCGAAATACAAAAAGGCGCCACGATCGGCGCGAAAAATGATGCGGGTTTGTGGTCAAAATGTGACGCAATGCGCGGCCAAAAATGCAGCAAGCAGGGCGGGTGAAGGCGCGAAAAAAATGGGCCAATAAAAAGCTCCGAGTTCAGTGCACCGCGACCATATTTTAATTTGAATAGTTGTCGCGCTAGAACCGGAGCTTATAAAAAGGTGTTTGTGTTTTTTGTGTTTAAAATGTGTTTGTTTTTGAAGAATAGTGCGGCTTTTATGTTCTGCGAATAAACACAAAAGCTATTTTTAGTATAAGCGCATTCCGGTAGGTTGTCAATAGGTTTTGTATAAAAATGTTATACAAAATTAACAGGGGTAATTTTGGTATTCGCCAAAAAAATTACGATTTTTCTGCATTTTTTCTGGAAATTTGTGGTATGGATTTTTGGCTAGAAAATTAGTAAAATGAGGGCATGGAAAAACGCATTTTTGGCGCGACTGATGGCATTCGTGGGAAGGTCGGTGAGGCGCCACTCAGACCAAACATTATGCGCGAATTGGGCCGCGCAATTGCAAAAAATACGTACGCCAAAAAGGTGCTTTTGGGCCGCGACACGCGCGAAAGCGGCATGTGGATGAACGCGGAAATTTCGGACGGTTTGAAAGCCGCCGGCGCGGACGTGGAAGACTTTGGCATTTTGCCAACGCCAGCCGTGCAGGCCATTATAAAAGACTCGGGCGAGTATGACGCGGGTGTGATGCTTACGGCTTCACATAACCCGGCAACCGATAATGGTATTAAGGTCTTTGGTTCGGATGGCGATAAGATCTCCGATGAACAGGAATTGGCCGTCGAGGCAACCTTCTTTGAGGCGAAGCTTGAGAAAGATGAAGATGCTCCAGAGGTGAAGTTTGTAAAACAGCACAGTGAAGCAGCTGAGAAGTATTATGAACAGATTGCCGCAGCGCAGGTTGGTGACAAAGATTTTAAGGGAATGAAAATTATCTTGGATGCGGCAAGCGGTGCCGGTCACGATTTCTCGCGTAAGGTATTTGAAGAGTTTGAATTAGAGGTCGATCAGATTGACCCAGAACCAAATGGTAAGAATATTAATGATGGCTATGGCGCGCTTTATCCGGAAAAGATGGCTGAAGCAGCGCGCGAACAGGGCTTGATTGGCGTGGCGCTCGATGGCGACGCTGACCGTATTGTCTTGGCGGACGAAGACGGTCACATCTGGGATGGCGATCGTATTGTGATTCTCCTTGCTGAATATCTGAAAGAACAGGAGAAGCTCCCGGCTGATACGGTGGTTTTGACCGAATATAGCAATCTTGCGACGATTAAATACCTCGAGAGCGAAGGTATTAAGGTAGCGAAGGTCGTGAATGGCGACCGCTATGTGGCGCAGAAGTGCGTCGAGCTCGGTGCTGGTCTTGGTGGCGAATTAGCTGGACATATATTATATCTGCCATGGCTACGCGGTTCGGACGGTACTTTTATGGCATTGATGGTGATGCGCATTGTCCAGGAGCGCGGCAAGCGCCTTGCGGATATGTGGGCAGATTATGAGAATGTCCCATCGAAGCAATGGGGTCTCTTCGTGAAGGAGAAGCGTCCATTTGAGGCGATTGCGGGCTTTAATGAGGCGATTGCTGGAGCGGAAGAGCGATTTGCTGGCCGCGGTCGTGTCTTTGTGCGCTATTCTGGCACGGAAAACAAGATGCGTATCTTGGTTGAAGGTGAAGATGAGGCGCTGGTTGAGGAGATTGGCGAGAATCTAGCAAATATTGTTAAAAAGGAGATTGGGGCATGATTGAGGTAGGCACAGTAAAAGAATATGACGTCGAGCTCGCGGAGGCGATGGGAAAGTTGCGCCAGCAGCTCAGTGCGCGCCATGACGGCTCGGCAATTAGCCGGGAATTGATTGAGGAGCTCATTGAGTCACCTTATCATGATATCTTGGTGGCGACGGATGGCGATAAGATTGTCGGCATGGTAATTGTTTCGATTGTGATGGCGACGCTTGATCGCAATGTCTATATGGAAGATTTGGTAGTGGATAGTGAATGTCGTGGCCAGGGTGCGGGCGGTAAGCTGCTCGATGCCGTGAAAGATTGGGGTAGGGCGCATGGTTGCCGCCGCCTCGAGTTCACTTCGTCGAGCCGCGAGAAAAAGGAAGGCGCAAAGGGGTTCTATGAGAGCCATGGCGCCGAAGTTCGCGAGACAAACGCTTTCCGTGCAGAATTGAACTAATTATTTAAGAAATACTCTTGACATTTTTGCAATTTTAGCATAAGCTATAAGCAAGACTAGGTCAAAATAAAAATAGTCGAAACAAAAATAAACAGCAAAAACAAGAGCATGTGGAAAAAAATTTTTGCAGCTAGTGCTGCCGCAGTAGGTATAGCAGGGATTCTCGGTAGCGGGAGCGTTTTTGCTGCTGAGACTCCATATAATGGCGAAGTTATCGATATTGCTACTACGAAGACATCTATTTGCACCAGCACCCTTCATGTAACCGACTATTCAGGCGAGCCGATCATTGCTTATGTGTGGAACGACAACTATTCTCGTCAACTCGTCTTTGACTATTTTGGCGGTGCGAGCTGTCAGCTGGGGATGACGGTTCCGAGCGGTACCAAACTGAGATTCATTGTCCCGATGGGGCTGAAAAACCCTAGCTTATCTGTTAGCGACGATGAAAAATATAGCTTAAAGATAGAAGGTGTTTCGAACGACTATTTGCGCTCTTACGGATCTACGACTCGTAGAATCAAGAAATCGACCTTCGACATTCAGTTTGATGCGAATGGCGGCGAAGGCACGATGGCATCAATGACGAATTTGATACCGAATACATATTACCAGCTTACGAGTAATAGCTTTACGCGCGCCGGATATGTGTTGGCGGGCTGGAATACGAAAGCGGATGGCACCGGCGATTCGTATGCAGACGAAGGTTGGGTCAATTTCGCTACGTCTGAAACGAGGGTGCTGTACGCACAGTGGGTAGATTACCACGGGATTGCTTCGACGCTAAAGGAGGGGGAAGACTTCAATGCGGCATTAGTGCAGCTCGCTGGCGGCGCTAACAATATTCGCTCGGTTGAGTTTGTTAGTAGCCTGCCGTCGACATTGCCAACATCTGCCATAGAAAACAGGGTATTGGTTTCGACGAACAATAGCGCGCCGGCATATGCATATATTAATGGCGATGCGGTTTATATTATGGCCGAGAACGATGCCCATGAGGTTACTATGAATTACTACTCCTCTAGCATGTTTGAGAATATGGCCAACCTTGAGACTGTCAAGATGGATCAGAGTGTTGTTGTCGACGCCTTGAAGGATGTCAGCAAAATATTCAAGAATACGGCGCTTAGCACTTTGACGCTCCCGAGCGATATCGGTCTCGATAAGGCCGGTGGTATGAGCGAGGCGTTCTATAACACGAATATGACGGATTGGACGTTCTTTGAGAACTGGAATGTCGGCCAATGGGCTAATACTGATAAGATGTTCTACCACGACAGCGGCGTCAGCATGAGATATCCTAGCTGGTACTTACGAAAGCATGCTGGCTATCTAGCCGATGGTAACACTATCAGAAATAAGTTGAGTGCCCTAGGCGTGCCTGCATTTAGCTCGACTGGCGTAGTTCTGAAGTATAAGGATGAGCTGCCGAGCGGCTTCAACCCTACCAGCAGTAATGATATTTCCGTCAGCGTCGATGGCTATTACAGACCTGTTTATATCTGGAAAGAGGATGACGGGAATGGCGGGTATGACTACTATTATGGTGGCAATGATTATATTGAAGCGATTGTCTTGAATGCTGATTCGAGCGGATTATTCTACGGGATTAGTATTAGTAATATTGAGACAAGAGGCGATTATTTCTGGGAGACGCGGTTCGTGACGAATATGTCCTATATGTTTGCGAACGACTATGTCCTTGAATCGATGGGCTTTGCGGAAAACTGGGATACTTCGAGCGTAACGGATATGTCCAGCATGTTCGATAGTACTGATGCTCTTAGTGATATTTCCGCCCTCGAAAACTGGGATACTTCGAGCGTGACGAACATGTCTCATATGTTCCATTGGGCATCGTCATTAACGAATGCTTCCGCTCTCGAAAACTGGAACGTTTCGAGCGTGACGGATATGAGCAATATGTTTGACAATTCCGCGGTCACTACGCCACCATCCTGGTATAACGAATAAAAAACCGCCCTTCGGGGCGGCTTTTTGTTGGATACGTTCTTTAAGGGAAGCGAGTAGGCGCGACGAGGTGCATGATGAAATAGAGCAACAAGCTGTGTAGGTTGCTCATAAAGACTGCGCCAACGATGCAGGCGATGATGCCAATAAGCTTGATCTTGTCGTAGCTAGCGACGCCATTTGCCATGTTGTCGCCGATCCACTGATGGAATTTGACTACCAAAAGGCCTGCGACAATGACCGCGACGCCGATGAAAAACCATCCCCAACTAAATTCCCATTGCATAAGCTTATTTTAGCATATTTTTAAAGCGTTAGCGTCTTGACATTTGGCGCATTTATCGCTATAATGGCGTCAAGACTAGGTCAAAATAAAAATAGTCGAAACAAAAATAAACAGCAAAAACAAGAGTATGTGGAAAAAATTTTTTGCAGCTAGTGCTGTCGCCTCTGGCATAATAGGACTCCTCGGTGGAGGCAGCGTTTTTGCGGCTTCGGCTCCATATGCTCCTGGGACGGTTATTAACCCGGGTTTGGTTACGAACGTTACGATTTGTGTCGACTATTCTGACAAGGTAATTTCTGGAGAATCTATCTCTGCAGAGGTTTGGGGGCAAAACGTCTCTGGTAGATTAGAGTTTGAATACGAGAATTTCGTAGCTTACGGTCCACTTTGTGTGCTCATACCGCAATCGACTTTTGGCATGCAAGGTTTTAGGTATATTATTCCGATGGGCATTAGTGGGGCAACGCTCTCTAATGATGGGACGGGTGAATACACTCTAAGCTTAGAGGACGCGACAGTATCGAACAAATATTTGCGCTCTTACGGATCGGCATCTCGTAGGACTAATAAATCTGTTGCGGCTATTAACTTTAACGCTAATGGCGGCTCAGGTGCAACTCCGGTGGTTACTAATATCGAAGTTGGCTCGAATGTGGTTTTACCAAAGAGTACACTTACGCGCACCGGCTATAAGTTTGCTGGCTGGAACACGAAGGCTGACGGTACCGGTACGCCTTATGCCGATGAGGCAACGATACCGATTGCGGAGTTTGGCGAGATTAATCTTTTTGCGCAGTGGAGCCCAATGGCGGTGCTAGATAGCGGCTATACGATAAGTCAGAAGCTCAAAAGATTGGCTAATCCGGAGAACGCCGCGACGATAGATTGGCAAACTTCGAATAATAATATTAAGGCTGTAAGGATGGCAGATGCTTTGCCCGGCGGTTTTGACACTTCCGATGCCGATAATATTATTTCTACGAACTCTTCGCTTTCGCCGGAACCGATTTATGCTTGGTTTGACGATGACGACAAGAATAATGATGGTGTTGGTGATGGTGTGATTTACCTATATTCCAGTAGTGATACGATATATGCCCCGGTCACTATGAATTATGCTTTCTACAATATGCGCTCACTCGGGGACATTTCTGGAGTGAGTGGCTGGGACACTTCGAATACTCTTACCATGCAGGGCGTTTTTAGGGGGGATGCATTTTCTGACGTTTCCGCATTGGCTGATTGGGATACTTCTAGCGTGATTGTCATGAGTGACCTATTTCTAAATACATCTAGTTTAACGGATATCTCCGCAATAGCAAATTGGGACACTTCGAATGTGAAGTGTTTCGATTATGCTTTTGCCGGAACGGGGATTACTAGCGTGAACGCTCTCAAGACAGAGCAGCATACCGGCAAGGATTATGTGAGTTGGGATGTTTCGAAGGCGACAGATATGTCATATATGTTTAATGGTACGCCATCTCTTTCAGACATATCTGCTTTGGCTAGCTGGGATGTTTCTAGTGTAGAAAATATGAGCGGAATGTTTAGAAGCACCGCATCGCTTTCGAGCGTATCCGCTTTGGCCAGCTGGGACGTTTCTAGTGTCACAAATATGAGATACCTATTCTATTTTGCGACTGCCCTTACTGATATTTCTGGGCTTGCTAGCTGGGATGTTTCTAGTGTTACGAATATGGGATGGCTATTCTATGATGCGGTTGCTCTTGTCGATATCTCGGCGCTTGCTAGCTGGAATACCTCGAGCGTTACGGATCTTAATTATGCGTTTGCCTCTACAAAGATTACGAATACTAACGCTCTTCGGACAGAGCAGCATGCTGGTAAGGATTATGTGAGCTGGGACGTCTCGAAGGTGACGGATATGAGCAGAATGTTTTCTGGAGCGGAGTCTCTCGTTAATATCTCTGCGCTTGCTAGCTGGAATACCTCGAGCGTAGAGAATATGGAGGCGATGTTCCTTTGCGCTAAGACTCTTACTGACATTTCTGCGCTTGCAAACTGGAATGTTTTGCATGTTACAAATATAAGCTTTATGTTCCAGCACGCCGACTCTCTCGCCGACATTTCTGCGCTTGGTAATTGGGATACTTCGAACATAATAACGGCGAGCAATACTTTTTCCTATATGCCTGTCCTAGTTGATATCTCCGCACTTGCTAGTTGGAATACTTCAAATATGACAAATATGTCCGGAATGTTCGCGTCTACGATGATTACTAATGTTGACGCCCTTCGCACGATACGGCATGCGGGTAAGGATTATGTAAGTTGGGATGTTTCAAATGTAACGGATATTGGCGGCATGTTTAGCCTCGCTACTGACTTGGCGGATATCTCTGCGCTTGCTAGCTGGGACACTTCGAATGTGAGGCGTTTGTATAGCACATTTTATGGTGCCTCCTCGCTTACTGATATATCTCCGCTTGAGAGTTGGGATGTTTCAAATGTAACGGATATGACGCAGTTATTTAATAGTATTGGTACATCGAATCGCCCATCGTGGTTCGTGAGCTTCTGTGCAGACCACAGTTGCTGATAAAACTTATACTTGCATCGGCCGCGGAAATAGAGTAGAATAATTCTGGTAAGGGGATATAGCTCAGCTGGTTAGAGCGCGTCACTGATAATGACGAGGTCTGTGGTTCAAGTCCACATATCCCCACCAGCACATGGGGTGTGCGAAGGCTTCGGTCTTTGCCACTCCACCATTTTTTCTAAAGCCCAGAGGGGCTATTTTTTTGTGGCAGAAGGTAGGATCTAGCGGATGCATCAGAAAAAACGTATCGAATAACAGATGAGACCGCATAGAACGCGATTTGAGGCTCGTTTCGGGATTGAGACGGGTATTTTTGTGTCTTTTTCGCTAACGGGGCAGGAAAGCGATATTGCTTGCATAACAGGGGTGGAGGTGGCCTGGCTACTCTGTTGTTCGGTTATTACAACATATTTTTAGACAAAAGCGTATTGACAAAACAAAAGCTTTATGCTAAAATAGGCATAAGCACCTGCGAAGGTGACTGCTTTTAAGTTGTTCTTCGCGCAAAAAGGGTGGCGATATTATTTAATTTGGTGGGCAGAAGTGGAGCTAGAAATGGCTGGAACTAAGGCTGGCGGTCAGAAGGCTGCCTCTACTAACAAAACCAAGTACGGTAAGGATTTCTACGCTGAAATCGGCCGTAAAGGTGGTAAGAATGGTCACACTGGCGGTTTTGCTGCTAACCCAGAGCTTGCGAAGATTGCAGGCGCAAAGGGTGGCCGCATCTCGAAGCGCGGCAAAGCAAAAAAGAACGCTTAATTAGTTTGATCTAAAGAAAAGTCCCTCTTAGTGGGGGACTTTTTTGTTGCGCCAGGTGGCGCCGCAGAGCGGGCAGTGATAAACGCCGGCGTCGTCCTGATAGCCGGCGAGCTGGCAGTTTTTACAGAGAGAGGCGAAGTGGAGGTAGTTGCGGTAGCTGTCGAGGCGATCTTCGGCGAAATCCTCGTCGTATTTGACTTCATATTTAGCGCAGAGCTCGCGGGCTTTGGCCCAGGCGCGCGCTTCGATTTCGAGGAGTTCGATATCTGTATGGTAGTCGGATTCCTTGATGAGGTAGTGGCCGAGCTCGTGGAGCAGTAGAAGCTTGGCTTCATCGGGTTCATATTCGCTGTCTAGGGTATAAAAAAGCGTGTTTGGCGGGGTAAACTGGAAACGGCTGCCCTCGGTGATGGTGAGCTCTGGATAGTCGCTACTGAGCTTTTTGATGAGCTTTTGCATAGAGGTAGCATCCTTGAATTACAGAGAAAGAGCCGTAGCGGGCTTTCGTGAAGTGCGGGAGGGAGACGTTTTTCGGGAGTTGGGTGCTCAAAATCTTGCGCAAATTGCGGCGATAGCGGGGAAGCTGGAGGCCGAGGGGGCCGCCGAAAATGACGCAGTCTGGCTTGATGTGGGCAGTGAGCGGCGCGAGGCCGAGAGCGATGCGCTCGGCGACTTCGTTCCAGGTAGCCTTATCTTTGATATCCGAGGCGTGTTCGACGCCATAGATGCGATTAACGGCGCTCGCTGCGGCAAGATCTTCCCATTCGGCGGTCTCGCCGTGGTAGGTGAACTTGTTGTGGCCCGGCTCGAGGTCGTGGTAGGTTTTGGTGAGCTTGCCATCGGTAGTGACGCCGCCGCCAATACCAGTGCTAAAAGTGAAGTAGACGCACTTGTGGTGGCTGCGGCGAGTCTCGGCGAGCGCGGCGAGGTTGCCGTCGTTCTCGATAAAGGCAGGCTTGCCAAATTCTTTCTCGAGTTTCTTTGCGAGGTCGAAGTTCTTCCAAGGGAGATTGCCGAGCCAGGTGCATTTGTTGTCTTTGACGATGCCTGGCATGGCGACACCGAAGGCGACTACTTCGCCGAGGACGAAGTTAATGCGAATCTGTTGGCTAAGATAATCGTAGAAAGCGTTCTGATCGGTGTTGGTGGGGAACTTAACAGAGTGGAGGATTTTGCCCTTTTTGTTCACGAGGGCGACGAGGGTTTTGGTGCCACCAATGTCGATACATAGATACATGACTTCATTATAGCAGATGGTTGCCGGGGATAATGCTATTGCAAAAAATCGCAAAGTGTGGTATAATATGCTTAAGTTTAGTTTAGGAGTTATTTTTATGACTGAGAATGAAGTTAAATATCGTCGTTGGGGTTGGGGCGCAGTGCTTGGTCTCGCAGCCGTGATTATCATCGCGGGCATCGTGATGGCCGCAACGCTTTCTTCGCCAAAGCCAAATACGGCTAACACCGAGCCGGAGACGACTACGGAACAGCCAAATACGGTTGCTTCGACCGAGGAAAAGAAGGAAGAGACGAAGTCTGAAACGAAGGAAGAGACCAAAAAAGAGACTCAGGACGAGGTGATTAAGAATCACATTAACCCTGATCACAATGCTAGCTCGACTTCGAATAGCAACTCTAGCAGCACGAGCAGCACTTCTAATACCTCTAGCACCAGCTCGGCAAGCAATATGCCAAAGACTGGTCCAGAAGATGCGGTTTTGCCAATCTTCGCGCTCGCAGTTAGCGGTGCATTGATTGCTTACAATTTGACGCTTACAAAGAAAAACGCTTAACCTTTACAACAGGGAAAAAATAGATTAGAATAGTGGGTAGCATGAGGCTACTCACTATTTTTTGTGAGGCTCACGAGAGATAATGAGTAGTCTCAGCGGAAGGAAACAATAAATCAATGGCTACAAAAGCTAAATTGACAATGGACGAGCTCCTCGCAAACGAGGATAGCAAGGCTATTGTACTCGGTGACACCATCGAAGGTAAGGTGTTATCCGTTAAGAAGCACGAGATCTTGATTGATCTTGGTGCACGCGGTGTTGGTCTCGTTCCACGTCGCGAGGTCGCTTTCGGGCGTACGCTCAAGGAAGGCGATGACGTATCTGCGTCCGTCGTAGATACTGAGATGGAAGACGGTATGGTTCTTCTTTCTCTCCGCAAAGCCGTCAAAGAGAAGGGCTGGGATGAAATCTCCAGCAAGCTCGAGGCAGGCGAAATCATCGAGGTTCAACCATTCGACGCCAACCGTGGCGGTCTCTTGGTCGAATACGAAGGTATTCGCGGCTTCTTGCCAGTTTCTCAGCTTTCGGCTGAACATTACCCACGTGTCGGTGGCTCTGACAAGGATGAAATCCTTCAGCGCCTCAATAGCTTCGTTGGTAAGCCAATTCGCGTTCGCATCCTCGATGCTGATCGCAAGACCAATAAGCTTATTCTCTCTGAGAAGGAAGCTATCAAGGACGGTCTCGCAGAGCGCTTCTCGAAGCTCGCTGTCGGTGACGTCGTTAAGGGTGTAGTGACCGGTGTGGTCGACTTCGGTATCTTCGTCAACGTTGACGGTATTGAAGGTCTCGTTCACATTTCTGAGATCTCTTGGGAACGTGTCAACAACCCAGCTGACTATGTTAAGGTCGGCGAAACTGTCGAAGCAAAGATTATTGCAATCGACAAGGACCGCCTCAGCCTCTCTATGAAGCAGCTCCAGGAAGACCCATGGCTTTCCGAAATCGCTAACTTCAAGAAGGGCGACAAGGTCGAAGGTACGATTACTCGTATCACTCCATTTGGCGCATTCGTTCAGATTTCGCCAGCTGTCGAAGCTTTGGTCCACGTATCCGAGCTCGGCGAGGGCAGCGATGTTGACCCAGAGAAGATCTTCACGCTCAACGAGCGCAAGGAATTCAAGATTCTCGACATCGACAAAGAAGGTCGCAAGATTTCTCTTAGCTTCACTGATAAGAAAGCAAAGAAGTAATCAAACGCTTTTAGGAAAAACCACCTTTCGGGGTGGTTTTTTCGTTGTGTATAATGAAAATATGGAACTAGTTTATAAAAAGATCGAAGAAAAAGATAAAGACCAACTGTTTGCGTTAATCGATACGGTCCTCTCGGGCTTGCCGGATGAGGCGCATTTTATCCCATATGAACAGTGGGAGCTCGACAGCATGTTTGACGAGGTTAACTACGCACCGCTTTATGGGGCGTACGATGGCGACAAGCTGGTCGGTATGGCGCAGCTTTACGTTTCGCAAGACATGCTAAAGGATTTTAAAGAGGAATTTGGTTTGTCCGAATACAAGGTGTGTGAGTTGGGCGGGAACTTGGTGCTGCCGGAATACAGAGGCCGCGGCATTACGACGACGCTTCAGAAGATGGAGATGAAGTTGGCGGAAGAGCTGGGTTTTGATTACATTATCTCGATGGCGCACCCTGACAACGTGGCAAGCTGCAAGACGCTAGAGAAGATTGGCCTGGAATTTGTGAAGGAAACGACACTTTCAAACGGCTTCTTGCGCAAGCTTTATATGAAGAAATTAGCATAAGCGAATTGTGCTAAAATAGAGATGTGAAACAGGAAATCTTGAGGGTTGGGCAAGGGCGCATGCCAGTGGACTGGTATTTTTCGCGGCTCCATAATGGGCGCAAAATCAGTAGGGTTTTGTTGGTCTCGGATTTGCCGCTCGATTCGCTTGAGATTACCCGTTATTTCCGCGATATGCCGTATTGGCTAGGGGTGAAAATCGTGCCATTTGATCAGTTCAAGCCGAATCCGGATTACGAGTCGGTCGTGAAGGGTGTGCGCGTCTATAAGATTAACCAGTGCGACGCGGTGGTGGCAATCGGTGGTGGTTCGGCGATGGATGTAGCGAAGTGTATCAAGATGTTTGTGACGCTCGACGAGAACAAGAATTACCTTGAGCAAGAAATTATTCCAAACAATATTCCGTTCCTCGCAGTGCCGACGACGGCCGGGACTGGCTCGGAGGCGACGCGCTTTGCGATTGTATATTATCAGGGGATTAAGCACTCGGTAACAGATGAGAGCTGTATTCCGGATGCGGTCGTGGTAGATCCGAGCGTACTCAAAACTTTGCCGGATTATCAGAGAAAGGCGACGATGCTCGATGCGCTGTGTCATGCGATTGAGTCGTATTGGGCAGTGGCGAGCACGGAGGAGAGCCGGCGTTATAGCGCTGAGGCGATTAAGCTGATTTTTGGTAACGTATTTGGCTATCTTGCGAATAATCCGAAGCAAAATGAACAGATGCTACGGGCGGCGAATCTCGCTGGCAAGGCAATTAATATCACGCGAACGACCGCGCCGCATGCGATGGGATATAATCTTACCTCTGTTTATGGCACGGCACATGGTCACGCAGTGGCGCTTTGTATGAAGCAGATTTTCCCGCTCACGATTGACCGTGCATTTGTGTCCTGCAATGATCCGCGCGGGGCAGATTACCTCGAGGGAGTCTTGCGCGAAATGGCGAAATTGATGGGCTGCCAGACGGCGGCAGCGGCATCAAAAAAGTTTAGTGAATTTGTTGATGGCTTGGAGCTTGAAAAACCGCAATTTACAGAGGGGGATTTCGAGAAGTTTACGAATGTCGTGAACCCGGAGCGCCTCGCAAATCACCCAGTGAAGATTGATGCGAGTGAAATAAACGACATCTATCGCCAGATTTTGGCCTAGGATTAGCGTTTTTACCACTTTTATGCTACAATTATGAAAGTATTTTCCAAGGGTGGATTTTTTATTATTGCTTAAAGAGAAAGGAGCTAGAAAATGGAAGAAAAAGTGATACAGGTTTCTGGCTCGATTACGGTAGACGAGCTAGCAAACGCGTTAGGTGTATCTGTTACGCACCTTATTGGTGAGCTTTTCAAGAACGGCATTATGGCCACGATTAACCAACGCCTCGATGTCGAGACGGCACAGATTATGACCGAGGAACTCGGTTTTGAGAATGTGCGTTTTGAGCGCAAAGAAAATTCGGCAAAGTTGCCAGGCGCTAAGCGTGAGCTCTCGAAGGATGCAAAGCTTCGTCCACCAGTAGTAGCAGTGATGGGTCACGTTGACCATGGTAAAACTACGCTTCTTGATACGCTTCTCAAGAAAAAGACCGTCGAAGGCGAGGCTGGTGGTATTACTCAGCATATTTCCGCTTATCAGATGGAATACAAGGATCGCAAGATTACCTTCCTCGATACGCCAGGCCACGAGGCTTTCGCGGCGATTCGCCAGCACGGCGCAATGCTTACCGATATCGTGGTGATTGTGGTCGCAGCGGATGATGGCGTGAAGCCACAGACCGCAGAGGCGATTAAGTTTGCCGAGGCAGCTAACGCAAAGATTATCGTTGCGATTAACAAGATTGATAAGGAAGGTGCAAATATCGATCGCACCAAGGCGCAGCTTGCAACTGACTTCAACCTCAACCCAGAGGAATGGGGTGGCGATACGATTATGGTGCCAATTTCCGCAAAGACCGGCGAGAACCTCGAGCAGCTCCTCGATATGATTCTTTTGACCGCTGATATTGATGAGCTCAAGGCGGACGTGAACATTCCGGCTGAAGGCCTCGTAATTGAGAGCCACATGGAAGTCGGTAAGGGCTCGGTCGTGAATCTTCTCGTCACCGGTGGCGAGCTTAAGGTTGGCGAATTTATCGTTGCGGGCAAGACCTACGCAAAGATTCGCACGATGCTTGACTGGAAGAATAAACCAAAGGGTAAGGCAACGCCTTCGACCCCTGTGGTTGTGACCGGTTTTAAGGAGCTTCCGAACTTCGGTGATAAGTTTGAAGAGGTGGCAGACGAAAAGACTGCTCGCCGCATGGCGCTCCTCAACGCTCAGGCCGAGGCAAACGAAACGGCAAACGCGAACGTTACCTCGAGCGACCTTCTCCGTATGATGAATACTGCAGATAATACCAAGACCTTTAATGTGCTCGTGAAGGGCGACGTTCAGGGTTCGGTCACCTCTGTTGTCGACTCTCTTCGTATGATTGATACACAGGGCGAAATTACGCTTAATATCGTCGCAACCGGCGTTGGTGCTATCTCTGAAAACGACGTCTATATGGCAAGTGCCGGCAACACTGTGATTTACGGTTTCAACGTGACGGTGCCAAATGCAATTGCCAAGATGGCAGAGCGCAACGGCGTGCCAGTGCGTGTTTACCGCGTGATTTATGAACTTCTCGATGATGCAAAGCATGAGATGGAAAACATGCTCGATGCCGAAATGGTCGAGACGCCAACCGGCGAGCTCGAGGTGAAGGGCGTCTTCCGCACTGAGAAAACCGAGATTATTGCTGGTGGTCAGGTTAAGAGTGGCCGCGTGGCACCGACGATGCTTGGTCGTGCTTACCGCAAGAAAGATCTTCTTGGCGAGGTTGAGGTTATCAACGTTCAGGAAGGTAAAGTCGACGTTCCATCGCTTGCCGAGGGTGAGCTTGGTGGTATGTCGCTCAAGACTTCGAAGAAGATTCAGCTTGAAATTGGCGACCGCATTGAATTCTTTACGCGCGAATATCGTCGCAAGAAAATTGCGTAATTCTTTATAGCTTAAGCTTTTTTATGCTACAATGGGGGAAATAGGAGAAAACTATGTATAAGTTTGACGATCAGTTCCTAGAAGAGGTGGGACTAGCAAATATGCCAGCCGAACAGAAGCAGAGTTTCTTGGATTATGCTCAAGAACAGCTCGAGATTCGTATTGGCGAAAAGATGAGCGCTGGTATGACTGATGCGCAGATCGAAGAATTCGAAAAGATTATTGACGGCGACCAGCAGACGGTTGATGGCTTGCTCGCAAATCTTGGCGATTACAAGAATGACGAAATTTATCAGCGTTTGCTCCAGAATGGCGCAAACGAAGCGACTATCGTTAACGATTTCGTGACGGCGAAGTGGCTCAACCAGAACTGCCCACAGTATCAGCAGATTATCGCTGATTCTTTGGCGGGTTTGAAGACTGAAATCAGCGCCAACAAAGACGCAATTCTAGCAGGCGAATAAAAGAAAAATCCCCTCCGATTACTCGCGAGGGGATTTTTTGTGGCCGTTAATAAAACCGGCGGCGTCCATTTCTTTGGAGTTTTCCGGGATGAGGCGGTCGATGACAAGATAGTTGTCGTCGGCGCATTTGAGATCAATTTCAGAGGTGGCAGCAGAGGCGGCGTGGGCCTTGGTGATGACGCACGGGATGCCCCAAATTGTGGTCTTAGACTTCGGAAAACCGACGAATGCGCGGACTTCGTTTGAGAGCGTCTCGGCGCTTTTGAGGGCAGGTTGAAGCTGAGACTGATCCTTGCTGAGTTGAGCGGTAAAAGTGGCTTCTAGGCCATTCTGGGCCCTCTCAGGGGCAGTTTTTGCAACGACTCCAGGCAAAACACGCACGAGTTCTTGCGCGCCGGCGGTGGCGAGTTTTTCGTAGAGCGATTGTTTGTCGTCTTCCGGGGTGACTTCGACGGTTGCTTGAGCGAGAATCGGGCCTGCATCCATGGCTTTAGTTAGGCGCATAACAGATACGCCGGTCTCTTTGTCGCCGTTAAGCAAGGCGCTTTCGATTGGCGTAGTGCCACGATATTTCGGTAATAGAGACGGATGGATATTGATAATACCGCAAGGGAAGGCGCTGATGACGCTATCTGGAATAATCTTACCGAAGGAGGCCAAAACGGCGACTTCGGCGTCAAAATTTGCAATAATCTCGAGGATTTCGGCGGAGTTTTTGCTGAAATAGACTGGAACGCCGGCAGCCTTGGCGACTTTTTCGATCTGATAAGGCTTGCGTGGGTTTGGGTTGGTCAAGAGAAGCGCTTGGATTTCGAACTGCTCAGAGTTTACGAGGGCATCGAAAATCGGGGTTTTTGCCTTGATGCCTTGTGCGAGCTGCTCGTTGCCGAAGTAGAGAATCTTAGTCTTCATCTGGGAAAAGCTGCTTATTGTTCGCGATTTCTTTATCGTAATCGACTGGCTCGAGGTCGCCCTTGTCGTTTAGGCGATAGAAGGCGTCTTTGACGCCCTTGATATGGTCGATAAAGAGGATGCCGTTCAAATGGTCAATCTCGTGGAGAAGGGTGCGAGCAAGGAAACCGTCGGCCTTAATGCGGACATCTTGGCCATCGATAGTCTGGGCCTTGATGCGAGCCTTGGATGGGCGTGGGACTTTGCCGTAGATGGATGGAACAGAGAGACAGCCTTCGTAATCATAGATGGTTTTGCCTTCGGTTTTGATAACTTCTGGGTTAATTAGCGGGATAAACTCGGCATTTTCCTTGTTGTCGGTGTCTTCGCGCACAACAATAATACGGCGGTCATAGCCTAGCTGCGGGGCAGCAAGAGCAGCACTAATCTCGAATTCGTGGTCTTTTTCCCAGTCGAGACAGTTCTGAATCATGTTTTTGACCATCTCGCGCACTTCGTCGTCGACATGGTTTACCTTCTTGCACTTCTGGCGCAAGCGAGGATCTGGCGTCGTAATGATATTCATATCTGTTATCTTAACATAAAAATGCTTTTAGCGCGAGCATAAGCGCTAGAGTAGCGTGTATGGGTCAAAATCGTAATGGAGATATTGGCTCTTTTCGACCTGATCAAAGATTTTAACGAGGTCTTTGCGAGATTTTGCCTTCACGATAATTTGCCAGGTATAGCCAGAATTATTGTGTTCATGGAAGGCTGGCATTGGTGGAGTGATGGCGATTTGGCTGAGATTTTCAGAGGTAGAGAAGCGGCGAAGTTTTTTAAACAACGTTTGAATGTTTTTAACGACGGCGGCTTCGGTTTTATAGGTCATAGTGAGGCGAAGCAAAAATGTGTACGGCGGCAACTTGGCGGCAGCGCGAAGCTTGAGCAAATAATTGTACATGCCTAGGTAGTCGCCAGAGGTGGCATTTTTAATAATTTGGTGTTCAGGCTGATAAGTCTGGATGAAGATGCGGCTATCGCGGTGACCGCGATTGGCGCGTCCAATGACCTGAGAGAGTAGCTGATAACTGCGCTCTTCAGATGAGAAATCTGGCAAACTAAGACCAGCGTCGGCCTGAACAACGCCTAAAGTGCTGAGTTGCGGGAAGTCAAAACCTTTGGCGAGCATCTGGGTGCCAAGAATAATATCGTAAGCACCGTCGTGGACGGCCTGATAGACCTTATCGAGCTTTTCTTCGGTGTTGGTATCGGCGTCAAAGCGGCCAATCTTGGCGCGCGGGAAGAGTTTTTTAAGCTCTTCCTCAATCAGCTTAGTGCCGAAGCCCTTGTGGTGGATGCTGGCATTCTTGCACTCTGGGCAAGCGGTCGGAACTGGGAGAGTACGTCCACAAGTGTGACAGCGGAGTTGGTAGCTGTCGGCATGGAGAACGAGCGGTAAATAACAGTTTGGACAGAGGGCTTGCCAGCCGCACTGGTCACAGATAGTCATTGGGGCGGTGCCGCGACGATTATGGAAGATGAGACTCTGCTCGCCATGGTCGAGCGATTGCTGGATTGACTCGATCAACTGATTACTTAGGAAGCGGTTGCGAGTGAAATCGGCGCGATTCTTGAGATCGATGACGTTAATCGCAGTCTTCGCGTCAGATTTAACCGCGAGCTCGTCGAGAGAAATAATAGCGTTGTGCTGTTTGCAAATATAATAATCGGCGACAAGTGGGGTGGCGGTACCGAGAATAGTCTTTGCCATCTGGGAAGCGAGCCGTAGCGCGGAATATTTCGGGTTTTGATCCTGATGATAGGCCGGCTCGTGCGCCTCGTCGACCAAGATGAGACCAAGGTTGCGAACAGGGGCAAACAGAGCACTGCGTGGACCAATGATAAGCTGTGGTTGCTCGGATTGAAGAGTGCTCTCCCAGAGCTGATGACGTATAGCTTCGGTTTGCTCGGAGTGAAGCAGGGTGACATGCTCAAAATAATGGCGGAAATTTGTGACGAGCTGAGAGGTAAGAGCGATTTCTGGTACGAGCAAAATAACTGATTGGCCTTTGTCGAGGGTGCGCTTGGCAAGTTCGATATAAATATTTGTCTTACCAGATCCGGTGATGCCGTGCAATAACAGGGTATTAGCCGGGTTTTGCTCGAGCTCCTTAATAACGCGTTTCTGGGCGGCGCTCAAGGGGTTTTCAGAGGAAGAATCATAGAGCGCATTGGTTTCGAGAGCGAGACTCTTGCGGCGGTTTTTGGTAATGCCGCGCGGAAGTGCGGCCTGGACGACGCTCGAGAGCGGGCAGCGATAATAATCGCAGAGCCAAAGTAGGGCTTTGACGAGGTGGCCCGGGAGCGGCGTATCGTAGAGAGTGCGAATAATTGCCTTGGTCGGAAACTCCGGCTTGGCGACTTTTTTTGTGATAATACCGATTGCGGTTTGGCGACCAAGGGGAATTTCGACGATTTGACCAGTTTTAAATACTTGTTCAGATTCATAAGTAAGCTGATTTTCGTCCTGGAGGAAAGTCTTGGCTGGCGCAATCAGATAGTAATTCATAGAAAAATTATACCATTGAGCAAAAATTGCCATATCAAAAATCTTAAAAGTCAATGTTGTGATTTTTACAATCGTTATATACAATAGACTTAGTTTAAGGAGGAAAATGTTAGACGTTTTCGTGACGAGTCGGGTGCGCCGTAAGATTATTGTGGTTTTTGCTAAGTATCCAGATTTCAAAACCCACGTGCGTGGCCTTTCGAAGCTCATCAAGGAAGATCCGGGCAATATTCAGCGCGAACTTCGCCGCATGACGAAGGGCGGTTTCCTCGTGGTCACGAAAAAAGGCAATACTAGCATTTACCAGACAAACAAGCAGTTCCCAATTCTTAAAGAGTTACAGAGTATCGTTATCAAGAGCCAGCAGGCTGAAGACGCTAAGAAGAGTCCGAACAAGATTATCGGATGACGCGGATTCTCGACGAGATATTAGCCAAGCGTGGGCTAGATAAGAGTTTTTTGTCGCCAAAATATAATGATTTGTTTGATCCGTTTTCGATGCTCGGCATGAAAGAGGCGGTGGCGCGGATTGAGGCGGCGCGCGACGGTGGCGAGAAAATTATTATTTACGGCGATTACGACGCGGATGGTGTGACGGCGAGCGCGGTTTGCTGCGAGGCGCTAAAAAGTTTTGGTTGCGAAGATGTTGAGATAATGTTGCCGAATCGTTTCCGTGATGGCTATGGTTTGAACCCGCCAATTGTGCCGACAATCGTTGAGAAGGGGGCGAAGCTAGTGGTGACGGTGGACTGTGGTAGTGGTTCAGAGGAAGCGATTGCGCTCCTAAAGAAAGAGGGGGTTGCGACGGTCGTAACGGATCACCATGAGATTCCGAAAGTACCAAAATCGGCGGTAGCAGTAGTAAATCCGCATCGTCGGGGCGAGAAATATGGTTTGAATATGGCTGGCGTCGGGGTGGCGTTTACTTTGGCGCGGGCGCTGAATATGCAGAAAAACGGGGGTAAATGCGATGGCCAGGAGAAGTGGCTGCTTGATTTAGTGTTGCTTGGCACGATTTGTGATTCGATGCTGTTGCGCGATGAGAACCGTATTCTGTCATATTACGGTATGGTGGTGCTCGGTAAGACGCGCCGCAGGGGGCTGCAAGAGCTTGCCAAGGTGGCAAAGGTGAATCTTGAGAAGCTTTCGACGCATGCGATTGGCTTCCAATTGGGGCCACGCATCAATGCGGCAGGCCGAATGAAGTCGGCCGATCTGGCGCTAGGTTTGGTACAGGCGGAGTCACGCGCTGAGGCGATTGTGGCGGCGAATGAGCTGGATGGCTTGAACCAGGAGCGTCGCGAGGCGCAGGACAAGGCCGTAAAAGAGATTGAGGTTGGCGAGAAAGATTCTGTTATTGTCGTGCGCGGCGATTGGCACGAGGGGATTTTAGGGATTATTGCTGGGCGACTACTGGAAATTCATCAGAAGCCAGTGTTCGTTCTGACGAAGCTTGAGAGCGGCGTGCTAAAAGGGAGCGGTCGAAGTTTTGGCGAGTTCTCGCTTGCAGAGGCGCTGCAGCATTTGCCGGAAGGTTTATTGTTATCTGGCGGCGGTCATGCTGGTGCGTGTGGCGTGAGTATCAGGGAAAAAGATTTTGTGCGGTTTAAAAGAGAAATTAATCAGTATTATCAGTCGCTGAATTTGAAGGATCAGGAGCGTTTTCTGAAGCAGCAAAGCGATATTGTCCTCGAGGATTTCGCGGAATTGACCCCGAAATTGTATGACGAGATTGTGAAGCTCGAGCCGTTTGGTCCAGGCAACGAAGAACCAATCTTTGAGTTTACTGGCGTCGTGACGTCGAAGCGCGTTTTGAAGGACAAGCATTTGTCGCTTGAGCTCGGTGATGGCGAGCGCCACTTTAGACTGATGGATTTCTATAGCTCTGACGAACATTTGGCGATAGAAACGGGCAAAAAGGTTAGGGCGCAATTCACGCTTTCAAAGAATGAGTGGGGTGGTAATGTGAAAATTGAAGGCGCGATAATTTCTCTTGAAGAAATCTGATAGATATGATAAAATAGAGCGCAGTATGGCAATCAAAGTAACTAGAAAAGACCAGAACGAAGCAAACGAAAACGTTATTCGTCGCTTCAATCGCAAGGTTCTTCAGAGTGGCGTGATGGCTACTGCGAAGGAGAGTTTGCGTTTCAGCAAGCCAATCTCCAAGCGTGAGCGTCGCAATAAGGCGATTCTTCGCGACAAGCGCAAAGCCGAAAAAGCCGAACGCATGAAGTTAGGCCTTAAGTAAAAAATACCCCCTTATCTGGGGTATTTTTAAAGCAAAAGAAAAAGGAGAAAAATATGTTTGCATTATTCGGACCAGCGGGTAGCGGTAAAACTCTACAAGGGCAGATTTTGGCGAAGAAATATGGCTGGCGTTGGCTTTCGGTTGGCCAGTTGCTTCGCGATCGAAACAATCCTGAGATGAATGCCAAGATGAAGAGTGGTGAACTCGTCGATGACAACTTCGTTATCAATATGATGCATGACGCAATGAAAGATGCGGAGTATTCGGAGACGAATGCGATTGTTGACGGTTATCCACGTGATGAATACCAGGCGAAGTGGATTGTTGAGCACGGCGACATCGATATGTTAGAAGGCGCAATTATTTTGAACGTTACGAAGGAAGAGCTTTGGAAGCGCCTCGAAGAACGTGGTCGCGCTGACGACACGGCTGATGCAATCGAAAAGCGTTGGGAGATATTTGAGCAAATGATTGCTTCGATTCGCGAGATCTTCGGCACGACTGGTTTAAGAATTGTAGAGGTCGACGGTGTTGGCAGTATTGAACAAATTACTGAGCGTATCGAAAAAGTCCTCAAAGAATGGGGTACAATATAGTCTATGGATGAGAAAAAGATTTCCGCGATGCGCGCGGGCGGCAAAATCATGGCACAAATTTTTGCCGAATTGAAAGAATATACGAAGGCCGGCATGACTGGTCGCGAGATTAGCGATTGGGTCGAAAAGAAGATTCTCGACGCTGGCGCTACGGTCGCTTACTATGAGCCGGAAGTTGATTTCCCGGGCTCGATTTGTATTTCTGTTAACGACGAGCTGATTCATGGTACGCCAAAAGATATCCCGTTTGAGGAGGGCGACAAGGTGAGCTATGATCTCGTGATTAAATATCAGGGCTATTATGTCGATTCGGCCTTTACGATGATTATCGGAAAGCCAACGTCGGCGCAAAAACACCTCTTGAGCTACACAGAATCTTCGCTTTACGAAGGCATTGCACAAGTGAAAGCCGGCGCAAAACTTGGCGATATCGGTGCAGCAGTCGAGAAAACGCTTGAAAAGGGTAAACTTGGCGTGATTCGCAATTACGTCGGTCACGGTATTGGCAAGAAAATGCACATGGAACCAGAGGTGCCGAACTACGGTAAAAAGGGTCACGGCTACGAGCTAAAGGCTGGCGATACGATTTGTATTGAGCCGATGTCGAGCCTTGGTAAGCCAGATACGGTCGTCGTCGAAGACGAGGATGATGGCTGGACGGTTTGTTTGCGTGACGGTTCGTTGGGTTGCCACTTTGAACATACGATTTTGGTAACTGAAGACGGTTACGAAATTCTTACACAAGCATAAGCATCTATGCTACAATAATTAGTATGGAAGATAAAGCGCGTTTTGCGGTGGGAATTGACGTTGGCACGAATTTTGTGCGAACGGTTTTAGGCACCGTTAAAGGGGAAGAGGTGTCAGTTATTGGCTATGGCGAAGTACCGACTGAAGGTATGCGCCGTGGCATCGTAAAAGAACTAGTTCCGCCAGCAAAGGCGATTGACGAGTGCTTGACGAAAGTCGAAGGTATGAGTGGTATTAAGGTTGACCGTGCGACGGTTGGCATTAATGGTGCACATATCGGTAGCACGAAGATTGACGGCATGATTGCTGTCGGTGTTGCTGAGCACGAAATTGACGAAGAAGACATCATGCGCATCGCGGATACTTCCATCGCTGGTAAGATTCCAGCTAACCGCGAAACGCTTGCGCTTGTTCCGTATGAATATATTCTTGACGGTCAGGGCGGCATTCATGAGCCGCTTGGCATGCACGGTGCTCGCTTGGAGCTTCGCGCGAATGTTGTGACTGCTTTGACTCCAGATTGCGATAATCTCCGTAAGGTTTGCCAGAGTGCGCTCGTAGAGCCACACGGTCCATTTGAGCCGAATGTAATGGCGGCAGCGCGTGCTGTTACGACCAGCGCGCAGCGCGAGAATGGTGTTGGCGTGCTCGACTTCGGTGGGGCAACGACTAGCCTTGCTGTATTTGATGAAGGCGAATTGCAGTTCGTCGGCGTGATTCCGCTTGGTAGCAATGATATTACCAAGGATCTCGCAACGGTGCTTGCAACGGTGCCGGATGTAGCAGAGGAGATTAAGGTACGCTTTGCTTCTGCTGTAAAGACTGATACGAATGAGAAAGATATTATGATTAAGCGTGGCCGCGAGGAGTTCCACTTCCGCCGCAAAGAGGTAGAAGAGGTAGTTGAGGCGCGCCTCGAGGAAATCTTCGAGGGTGTGCGCAAGATGCTCCAGGTCGCAGGTTACGATCGTCGCTTGCCGGAAGGCTTGGTCCTCTGCGGTGGCGGTGCAAAGCTTAAAAATATTGAACTATTCGCTCGTAAGCAAGTCGAGCTCGCTGTTCGCGTAGCAAAACCAGCTGGCATAATTGGCGTGAGCGAAGACATTTTGAAACCGGAATATGCAACTGCGATTGGTTTGATGCTCGGCGACAACGAACGTAGCGGCATCGATTTCTCTGATAAAGGCGGTCGAACACAAAAAAAGCACAAGAAGAAGAGCAGTGGCGGCTTCTTGTCCCGTTTCTTTAAGTTTTTCAAAGACTAACAAAAACGCTTGTATAAAATATTTGCTTTCTGTGTTATTATAGAGGTAAGTATTTTCAAATTTTGTGGAGGAGAATAACATGCCCGAAGTAAAACCGAGCGAGGTGGAGAGTACAGCAAGCATTAAAGTTATTGGCGTTGGTGGCGCTGGTGGTTCTGCAGTGAACCGCATGCGCGAGGCTGGTTTGACTGGTGTCGACCTAGTTGCGATGAATACCGATGCTCAGGCTTTGCATAATTCGAAGGCCGATATCAAGGTCCATCTTGGCCATGATACGACTAACGGTCTTGGTGCAGGCGCTGATCCTAGCGTTGGCGAAAAGGCTGCTGATGAGAGCCGCGAGGAAATCAAGAACGCACTCGCTGGTGCCGACATGGCATTTATTACGCTTGGCGCTGGTGGTGGTACCGGTTCTGGTGCAGGTTATATTGTTGCTGAGGAAGCTCGCAAGCAAGATATTCTTACGGTTGGTGTTGTTACCAAACCATTCTCCTTTGAAGGCCAGAAGCGCAAGGCAAACGCAGATTGGGGTATTGAACGCCTCGCACGCAACGTCGACGCTTTGATTACGATTCCAAACGATCGTCTCCTCCAGACGATTGATCAGCGCACGCCAATTCTTGAGGCGTTCAAGATTGCTGATGATGTTCTTCGTCAGGGCGTTCAGGGCATTTCCGAGCTTATTACCGAGCACGGCTTGGTCAACTTGGATTTCGCCGATGTCCGCAAGATTATGAAGGATGCAGGCTCCGCCCTCATGGGTATCGGTCGCGCATCTGGTGAAAACCGCGCAGTTATCGCTGCTCAGCAGGCAATCGAATCTCCGCTTATTGAGGTCTCGATTGACGGTGCTCGTGGCGTCTTGCTCTCGGTTGTTGGTGGTTATGACCTCTCGATGAGCGAAATCAGCGAAGCTGCCGAGCTTATCACTGCAAGCATCAGCCCAGATGCGAACATTATCTGGGGTGCTGCAATTCGCCCAGAACTCGAAGACGAAGTTATCGTTACGGTTGTCGCAACTGGCTTCGATTCTCAGTATTACAGTGATGATCCACGCGCAATGGAAGGCTACGCACCAGAACCAGTGGTTGCTGAGCCAACCCCAGCACCTTCTCAGGTTGCCGCTGATCCAGTACGCAGCATGCCAGAAGAAGAGCCAAAGCTCGAATCTGAATCTCAGGCATCTGCAGAATTCTCTAGCCCAAATACCGTCAACATGTGGGATCAAATCCGCAATGATAATGACGATGATGACAGTGATATTCCAGCTATTTTGAGGCGCCGCAAAAAGAATAAAGATTAGGAGGGGGTATGAGCCACCTAAAAATTGGCGAGAGTAAAGTGATTGAGAGCCGTGAGTCGCAAGACGGCACGATGATTCGTCGCCGCCGCGTCTCGCTTGATGGCAAACATCGTTTTACAACCTACGAGCGTATTGAGCGCCCAGGCATGATGGTGCGCAAGCGTTCTGGTGCGCGCGAAGCTTTTGATCGCGATAAGCTGATGAAAGCAGTACGCAACTCGGTCGGCAAATACTTCAATAGCGATTTGGATGTTCAAAACGTTGTCGATCTCGTGGAAGAGAAGATTTATGACGTTGGTAAAGACGAAATTCAGTCTTCGTTGATTGGCGAGACGATTCTTGATGTTTTGGCCGATACGAATGAGATGGCATACGTCCGCTTCGCGAGTGTCTTTAAAGAGTTTAAATCATTAGATGATCTTGAGCGCAGTATCGCAGAGCAGCGTGAGCGCATGGCTAAAAAAGAAGGGAAATAGAAAAATGAGGGTGGTAATGATTTGGCGAGAAGAGAGCGACTACGCGCGCTCGGTAATTGAGTGGCTGCGCGAATTCGAACATCGCACTGGTCGCACGATTGAAAGCTTCGAGCCGGACAGTCCGGAAGGCGAGAGCATTTGCCGGACATATGACGTGTTAGAATATCCAACGATTTTGGCGCTCGACAATGACGGCAAGATTCTTCAAGAATGGCGAGGAACGATGCTGCCAAAAATTGATGACGTCAATTATTATCTTATAGGCTAAAAATATTCTTCTCGTAGGCACAGCGTCCAGCTAGCCCGTCTTCACGGGTAGCTCTTCGTACTCGGCAGCAGCCTCCGTAAGTCCTACTACGAAGAATATTTTTTGCCAACAATAATAATTGTCGAGCAAAAATAATTATGCTTGTTGCGCATTGAATAAATGTGGTATAATTTTTGCATAAAAGCGTTATAAGCAGCGATCAACTGCGAGCTGACGGAAGAAAGACGTGCCAGAACTGCGAGGGCAGGTCAAGTAGAACCGTTCGTGAGTCCGCGTGAGAGATAAAATAAGGGCTGGGTCGTATTTGATTCAGAAATTGGATGGTACCGCTCCGAGGAGTTCCAATGAAAGTTGGAATTTTTTTGTTCAACAAGAAAGGAGAGTCGAACATGAAATATAAATATGGTGTGCGACGTCGTGCGAGCGAGTACGAAAAAGCACTAGTCGAGTTCTGGAAAAAGAACAAGACCTTTGAAAAGTCGGTCGAGAATCGCCCGATTGATAATAGCTATGTCTTTTATGATGGCCCTCCGTTTATTACTGGCATGCCTCACCATGGGACCCTCCTTTCGTCCGTCGTGAAGGATGCTGTGCCTCGTTTTTGGACGATGAATGGTAAGCGCGTTGAGCGCCGCTGGGGTTGGGACTGCCATGGTTTGCCGGCTGAGAATTTCGTCGAAAAACAGCTTGGCATTACTGATCGCCGCGATATTGGCACGAAGATTTCGCTTGAAGATTATATTATTAAAGCTCGCGAGTCGATGGTTGCGAACTCCGAGACTTGGCGCGGCACGATTGATCGCATTGGTCGCTGGGTCGATTTCGATAACTGCTACCGCACCATGAACAAGGACTTCATGGAGTCGGTTTGGTGGGCATTCAAGACGCTTTACGAGAAGGGTAAAATCTACGAAGGCGCAAAGGTCCTCATGTATGATACTAAGTTTGCGACCCCTGTTTCTAAGGCCGAGGTTACGATGGATAATGACGCTTATCAGACCGTGACCGATCCGTCGGCTTACGTTAAGTTTATGATTAATGACGGCGAGCTAAAGGGCGTTTATTTGATGGCTTGGACTACTACTCCATGGACTCTTTTTGGCAATATGGCACTCGCCGTTAATAAGAAGCTGACTTATGCACTCTATCAAGATGGTGAGGGGCGCAAATTTATCGCGCTAAAGGGTAAGGCTCAGGGCGATGACTGGAAAGAGCTCGATGCTTTCAAGGGCGAGAAGCTTGTTGGCCTTAGCTATGAACCGCTATTCTTGGGTGAGACAAATACTCCGCTTGTCGAATGGCGAAAATTCACGAAGGACTATTACGAGGCTGAAGAAAAGAATGCGCATAAGGTGTACGCTGGCGATTTCGTCGGCTCCGAAGAAGGCACCGGTATTGTGCATATCGCGCCAGCTTATGGAGAGGATGACTTTTCGCTTTGCAGGAAGGAAAAGGTGCCAATTATCGATGTTCTAGACGACAATGGCTTCTATCTAGACGGCGCAGATATAGCAATGAAAGAGGCCGGCGTGCGTCCTGACGAGGATGGCAAGATTCACGCTTGGGATATGAATAAGATTATCGCCAAATGTTTTGAGGGCGATGACAAACCAATCTATAAGATTGAGTATATCCAGCACGAATACCCATTCAACCCACGCAGCAAGCAGCGTATTATGTACCGCGCAATTCCAAGCTGGTTCTTCGACATTGAGGGCAATAAGTCTTTGATGCTCGAGAAGAACGAGGATATTAACTGGTTCCCAGAACACCTCAAGCATGGTCGCTTCGCAAAGAATATCGAGCAGGCTCCAGATTGGAACCTTAGCCGCGATCGCTTCTGGGCGACTGCGATGCCGGTTTGGCGTGGCGACAAGGGCACGCTCAAGGTTGTCGGGTCTTATGATGAGCTTTATGAACTTTCTGGCGTACGTCTCGAGGACTACCATCGCCCATGGGTTGATGCGATTGAATTCGATATCGACGGCGAACACTTTACGCGCGTCGATAAGGTGCTCGACTGCTGGTTTGAGTCTGGCTCGATGCCATTCGCGCAGCTCCATTATCCGTTCGAAAACAAGGAGAAGTTCGAGAAGAACTATCCGGCCGACTTCATCGTTGAGTATATTGGCCAGGTTCGCGCATGGTTCTATTATGTTCACGCAGTGAACACGGCGCTCTTTGGCGATAAGGCTTACAAGAACGTAATTACCACTGGTACTTTGGCTGGTAATGATGGCCGCAAGATGAGCAAGTCGCTCGGTAACTACACTGATCCGAACGTGCTCATGGACCAGTATTCGGCTGACGCGCTTCGCTTTGTGATGCTTTCTAGCCCAGTGCTTGCCGGTGAAGACTTTGCGCTTATCGATAAGGATGTCTCTGATACGGCACGCAAGTTGACGATGGTTTGGAACGTTTACGACTTCTTTACGATGTATGCCGAAGTCGACGGTTGGGAATTTAAGGGTGATAAACTTGAAGAGCCAAAGAAGCTCGAGAACCCACTCGATGCTTGGATTGTCGCTAGACTCTACCAGCTCCGCAACGAGGTAACTGACGGTATGGAAAAGTATAATCTTCCTGCTGCAACTGCCGGTATCTTGCCATTTATTGATGATCTTTCGAACTGGTTCGTTCGCCGCAGCCGCCGCCGCTTCTGGAAGTCTGAATCTGGTAGCGATAAGGCTGAGGCCTATGAGACCCTACACTTCGTACTAAGCTATCTCGCTTTGATTATGGCGCCATTCACGCCGTTCCTCGCCGAGGAACTCTGGCAGAACATGATGGGCGGCGAAAGCGTGCATCTCATGGACTGGCCAGCTGCTGGCAAGATTGATGAGGATGCGCTCGCGAAGATGGCTGAGTGCCGCGCAATCATTACGGAAGGTCTCGCGCTTCGCATGGATCGCAATGATAAGTACGGTCAAATCAAGGTTCGCCAGCCACTTGCCGACTTGACTTATGGTGGCGAGAAGCTCGATGAGTTCTTTGAACAAATTATTACGGAAGAGGTCAATGTCAAACGAGTGGCCCACGGAACAGAGGTAAAATTAAATAAAGTACTCACTCCGGAGCTAAAAGAAGAAGGATTTGTTCGCGAATTGATTAGGTTTGTTCAGTCTGCTCGCAAAAAAGCAGGACTCAACGTGGACGATCGCATTAAATTGTTCGTGAGCTGCGATGTGCCGGAAGCGCATGTCGAAACGCTCAAAAATGAAGTCTTGGCGACTGAGCTCGGCGAAGGTAATTACGCCTATGATGAAGTTGTGAAGATTGACGGTAGTAATGTCACGATTAGCCTAGAAAAGGCCTAAAACACAGAAAACTACTCCTCGTCGGCACGACGTTCTGTCGGCCCGTCGTTACGGGCGACAGCCGTCTCGCGCTCGGCCGTGGCCTCCGCGAGTCCGACTATGGAGTAGTTTTTTGTGGTTTAGGCGGTTTTTAGTCTAGTTATGATATATTTTGGCGGGCATTTTAATTGGTGTTTTAGGGGAGGGGAAATATTTTGTAAAAATTACAAGGGCATTTTGACCCCTGTTTTGTTTGACATTTTGCAAAAATATAGCATAAGCACTATTGACAAATAAGCATAAGTGTGATACCATGGAGACAGTTGAGCAACAAAAGCCAACACAAACAAGCAAAAATCAAATTCCAAAGGGTATCAGGAAGGAGACTAGCCAAAATAAAGAAAGGAAAACAAAAATAATATGGCAAAAATAGAAGCACTTCCAATTCCAACTTATGCAGAAAAGCATATGACGGAAGAAGAATTAAACGACGCAATCGACACGCAGTTTGTAGATTACGATGAAGGTAAAGGCGATTTAGCGATGCCTGGCTACATCGAAACGAATAGTCGTGGCAACGAAACGTTGACAGCGAAGCAAGAAGCACGCATTACCAACTTCAAGCTTCAGAAGATCGGTAAGAGCGCCTTCGAAATGTTCAAGGCGGCCTAATCGGCCATAAGCCATAAGAAAGGAATCGGTACTCCCCCATAAGATAAACACAAAGAGTTAAATTAATATAAACGAAAGTGAGTTCTTTATAAGATAAAAAATAGATCGGAAGATCAGAGAAGAGGATTAATCGGACGCGGATTAGTCCTCTTTTTGTTTTTTGTGGTCTAAAAAAGCTTGACATTTTCATAATGCTAGTGCTAATATGGACCCAAACTAGGTCAAAATAAATATCAAACTAACAAGAGGAAAAATATGGCAAACTCACCTGAAAAACAAAGTCCGTATGAGGGCCCCGACTATAGCCAGTTGTGGTATGGTGATCTTTCTGAAGATCCGTACACGAACCATGGCGGCGAGGAAAAGACTTGGGAACAGTGGCAGAAAGAGTCTTGGGATGAAAACCTTAAAAAATACTTTGGCGACGACCAGACCGCAATCGATATTGCGAATGAATTTCCGATCCAAGATGGCGAAAAAACTGAAGATTTCGTCTCTCGTGTCCGGAAACAGGCCATTATGCGCGACAATGCCGAAAAAATCGGCGGGCCGGCACCAGACGAAGCCCGCGACGAATATGGCAAGCGTGTCAACTTCCTCGCTCAGTTTGATGTCGATAAACCGATTTGGGGTCAGATGGATGACGAGCAAAAGAAAGACCTCCGCAAGCGCTTCCCGCGTTCCGAGGGTGAGGATTATAATGCTTGGCGTGCTCGCGTTGAGCAAAGTCTTCGCGTGAAGGTTTGGGAAGATACTCCGGACGGTGGCGCTCCTGCCGACACTCAGCCAGATGGCGGCACTCCAGACGGTGGTACTCCTGACGGCGGCCAGCCAGACGGTGGAACCCCAGACGGTGGTACTCCTGATGGCACTCAGCCAGATGGCGGCACTCCAGACGGTGGTACTCCGGACGGCGGTAATCCTGATGGCAGCAATCCTGACGGAAGCAACCCAGACGGCGACAACCCTGATGGCGACAATCCTGACGGCAAGGGCGAGGATGGCGAAAATAAAGAGGTCAAGTTGCTCAGAACCGATTTCGAAAACTGGTCGCATTGGACCAAGGAAGAACAGGACGAAGTTCTTGCGATTATTAACAAGGCAAATGCTGAGCGCGCAAAGCGCGGTGCTGCTGCACGAGCTGCCGCTGCTGAAGGTGGCACTCCTGATGGAGGCAACCCGGATGATGGCAAGAAAGACGACTCTGATAAGAAGGATGACGCAGATAGCCGCGCCGATACTATTATTGCAATGGCAAATGGCGACAATAGCCAAGCCAATAACAATGACAAGAAATCTAAGGAAAAGTTTAAGTTCAAGGTGCCTAAATGGGCAGCGATTGGCGCTGTTGCGTTGTCGGTGATGCTCCTATTGACCAAATCTGTTGGTAATGAGGCTGATCAAGTTTCTAACCAGCTTCCTGACCCAACCGGTCCTAGAACCGAGGAAGAGGCTGATACCGATGACACCGACCCAGATTTGGACAGTATCATTGGCGAGGCTAACGAACAGGTCAAAGACTTCCAGGATAATTACGACTTGTGGAACAGCGATAATAAGAGCGGTGAAAACTGCTACTGTCTTGACCGCGAGCTCGCTCTCGAAACTCTCGCAAAACATCCTGAACTTAAGGACTTTGCTGAAAACAAGGAGAGCCACGACAAGTTCATCAGTGCGATGATTTACGAGCTCTGCGAAAGACAGCCAGAGTGCGCCGCAGCATATGCATGTCATATCTATGAGAACTCCAACGGTTATTACTTCGGCGACTTCCTCGAAAGCGCTGATCTCAATGACGCGGAAGCGTTGCTTGATGGTATGGAATCCGAGCAGGCAAACTTGTTCTTGTCGGAGCTCCAGCGTGCGCTCGATAACGCTCAGTACGATACCTTCGTTGCTGACGGCTACTATGATAACAGCTACATTGCAGACTTGCAGAATGGCGATCATCATATTGAGAGCCGCGGTGAGGCCGACTTGGTTAACTGTGTTACGAATGAAACCGGTAAAACCTACACGCGCTTAATCGTTTGCGATGATGACGGCAATGCACTTGGCTTCTTCGGCGTTAAGGTGAACATTGAGAACGCTCAGGTTGAAACGAACGACAAGGGCGAGATTACGAGCCTTACCTTCTGCGATGAAAGTGGTAATATTCTTAATCTCTGTGTCCAGCCGCTCACTGAGAAAGGTTCTTCGTCTACGCCAGACAATATCCCAGACGTCACCCCTCCGGATGACGGCGATGAGGGTGGTGGCGACGATGACGACGGCAAGACTCCGCAGACGGTCAATGGCTCTACGCAGCTTGGTGTTGATGGCGCAGCCGGCGACCAGACTCCAACCGCTGACTACAACCCTGAAGCTCAGAATGATGGTAGCGAAAGCACAGAAGGCGATGTTCAGGCAGCTCAGGAAGATATCGCGGCTGCAGCTGCAGGCGGCGGTAATGACGGTGGCGCTGAAGGTGAAAACACATCTGGTCAGCAGTCATATGATTCCGAAGAAGATGCCGCAGCGGAAGCAGCAGAAGCGCAGGCAGCAGCCGAAGGCGCAGCAGCGCAAGCAGCAGGTAATGAAGCTCAAGCACAAGTCAATGCGTCGGTCGCTGAAGAAAACGCTGCAATCGATGCAGCCGCAGCAGCTGGCGACACTCAGACCGTCGAAAACTATAACGCACAACGCTTTGCCGACCTTCAGAATGATGTAGCTCAAAACGGCGGCGACATAGCAATTTAAGGTTGTAAAACAAAAAAGGAGTAAAAAGATGCCAAAAAAGAATATCAAATTTAAACGGAGGATGACGGTAGCAGGTCTTACGGCCTTTGCCATCGCGGCGATCGTTCCATACGCTTCCAGCTCTGCTTGGGGCCCAGAACGCACGACCTTTACGATGGAAAATCCGGCGGACTACGCAACCTTCAACTCTATCACGAACAACAACGCGATTGGCGATGAGCGCAATTTCGTTCGTGTTCGCGAAAAAGACAAAGGCTATTTCATCGATAGCGCTGTGGTCGAACCTGGTAAGGTTTATACTGTCCAGATTTTCTACCACAACAACGCAAAGTCTTCGCTCAACGCAAGCGGTAAGGGCATCGCAAACAGCGTACGCGTTTCTACCGGCCTCACTTCTTGGGCCGTAAACAACGCAAAGCCAGTTACGATTAGCGGTGTGATTACTTCCACGACTGCTAACCCTACCTCGGTTTGGGACGAAGCAACCCTTACGACTACTTCTGCGCGCGACGTCGTACTTAAATACGTCGAAGGCTCAGCAGTAATCCATAACCAGGGCAAGAGTAATGGTACGATTCTTTCGACCGACCTCTTCTCCAAGGAAGGTACTTACCTCGGCTACAACGTGCTCGATGGTTGGCTTCCTGGTTGTAGCGAATACTCTGGCTATATCGAGTACGATATTCGTGCCGATCAGGTTAACTCTACGATTGCGAAGACGGTTTCAAAAGATGGCACTAACTTCTACGAAACTGTTGACGCAAAACCGGGCGATACTTTGACTTACAAAGTCTCCTTCAAGAACACCGGTACGGTTAGCCTCACGAATGTGACTTTCCATGATAAGCTCCCAACTGGTGTGACGCTTGTTCCTGGTACGACTACGCTCGTTAATGGTGCTAACCCAAATGGCCTCAAGATGAAAGATCTCATCGGCCAGAGCGGTTTCAACACTGGTCTTTATGGCAAGAACGCCACTGCAACCATCACTTACAAGGTGAAGGTTAATGATGACGCTGTTGCCAAGGCTGAATGTAACTCTCGCACCGCATTCAAGAACGAAATCTTCGCTTCTCACGATGCTGGTCGCGTATCCGATAGCTCGACTATCTATGTCACTCGCACTTGCTCGGATACTCCGGACACGCCGGACACTCCAACGCCAACCCCGGATGAAGAGTGTGAAGAGGATGACCTCGATTGTATCTGTACAGAAGATCCAAAAGACGAACGCTGCGAGAAGATCGTTCCTCCAGAAACTGACACTCCTCCAGAACTTCCAAAGACTGGTCCAGGTGAAATTGCGCTCGCAATCATTGCAGTAATTTGTATTGCTACTGGTGGTGTCTACTGGTATCGTAGCCATAAAGAAGTGGCTAAGCTCCAAGACGGTATCACAAAAGATACTAAATAAATCTAAATACTCCTTTTAGCAAAGCACCGGTTGGGTATCCCGGTGCTTTTGCGCTTGCAAAAAATCTAAATATTTGCTATAATTTGCGGAGTAATAAAAGGAATTTTATGAAAAAAGCAGTCGTAAAGATTGGCGGCAAGCAGTACGTTGTCGCTGAAAAAGAGACCCTCCGTGTGGACCTCCTCCCGGAAGGAACCAAAGATCTCGCTCTCGATGCTTTACTCGTAATTGATGGCGACAAGACCACGGTCGGTACGCCAACGGTTAACGGAGTTAAGGTGAAGGCGAAGGTCGTAGAAGCAAAGGTAGCTGGCGACAAGATTCGCGTCATCCGTTACCACTCCAAGAAGCGTGTTCACACTGAGACTGGTCACCGCCAGAAGTACAGTGAAATCGAAATCGTTTCGATCGCTTAATAGAAAAAGGCCCCGTAACAGGGGTCTTTTTTGATGTCTACCTCTTGACTTTTTGGGGCATTTTGCTTATACTTATAGCAAGACTAGGTCAAAAATAAACAGTCGAAAAACAGAGATGGAAACAAAAAGGTTATTGTTGGGTACCTTTATCGCCAGTATTTTGGCGGTAATTTTTAGTGGCAATACCTTTGCGACGGCGGGAAATACGGCCGAGATCTCCGGCGGTAAGACTTGGAATATCTGCGTAGACGCCGGCGCTAGCTATGCTGGCTCGGATTTTGTCGTAAACATCGCAAAGACGGATTTCGCTTCTCAGATTGTGCTCGATAATGGCGACTGCAAGTCTGTTGAGATGGCAGCTGGCACTTATACGGCCAGCCTCAACGGCACGATGGGTGCTGGTGCGGTGAGCTATGAAATCGCTAATGATACTTTAACTTTCAGTGTCGCAAATAGCTTGCGCAAATATTTGAATGCTTTTGGGTCAATTGCTTATACGGTTGAAGGCTCTGGTGAAGAGTCGCAGTTTGAATTGCTTTTCTCGATGCCGGGCGAATGTCAGTTTAACGGCAACGCAAATGTTTCGGGCGAGACCTGCAAGGACGGTGACGGCAACCCATTAACGAACAAAAAATATATCGATACGAACGTTGCCTTGTTTAGCGAAGAAAATGCCGGCAGGGACTTTGAGGTTTACTTTACGCTCACAGATTATGCGACTACGCAGCCCCAGCAGGGCACTTTGTTTAATGCGAAGTATGAGAACTCTTCGATGTACTATCCTGGCTTTACAATTCGTACGGTTGGTACGGACGGCGAATCGCTAGAAATTACTGGCCGTCTTGGCAAAGACAATACGAACGCGGATAAGGCGAAGAACGACATCACTACGGCAGACATCAAGAATAAAGAAGTGAAGATCGTTCGCATAGGCGGAATGGTTTCGTATAGTATCGATGGCGGGGAGATGATTCCGTTCCAGGATTACAAGAACTTCAGCCGTTACTTTAATCAGACTGCGGTATTCGGCGCCTCGATGCAGACGAATGGCAATCCGCAGAGATACTATGACGGTACGATTAAGGACATTAGGGTTTATTTGAAAAAAATTCCGATAGAGACGACTGGCAGCATCGAGTTCCAGGCAAATGGCGGCATTGGCTCGATGGCGACGATCGAAGGCATCGAGGTTGGTACGGATGTTGTTTTGCCGATGAACACGCTTTCGATGAACAACGCCAACTTCACTGGTTGGAATACAAAATCTAATGGTACTGGCACGGCTTATGCTGATGGTGCGACGGTCACGATTAGCGAAGCGGGGAAGTTGACACTTTATGCACAGTGGGAAGGAACCGGTATTGCAGTGTTAGACGAAGGCAGGACTGTGAATAGGAAGATGAAGTCGTTAGCCAATGCTAGGACCGTGACAAATTCTTCTACTGAAGACACGAAAATAAAGGCTATTAGAGCGGCTGATGGTTTGCCGGACGGTTTTGACGCTACCAAGAGCGACAATATCGTGTCGGATGACAATATTTCGTCATTGCCGATTTATGCGTGGTTCGACAATAAAGATAATGACGGTGACGGAAAGGGCGACGGCATAATATATGTATACACTATTGCTACGGGTATTTATGGTGGAACCGACATTGGATCTATGTTCGCGTACGAGAAGTCCCTAAATGATATTTCTGCGCTCGCTGATTGGAATATTTCGGGCGTTACTAATATGGAGGATTTATTCCGTGGATCAAGCTCTCTTTCGGATATTTCTCCTCTTGTCGGGTGGGGCACATCGAATGTGACGGATATGGGTGGTGTATTCCGCAATGCGACGGCTCTTTCGGATATCTCTCCTCTTGCTGGTTGGAACATCTCAAATGTTGCAGACTTGAGCTATATATTTAGTTCCAATAGCTCTCTTTCGGATATTTCTATCCTTGCTTCTTGGGATACTTCGAATGTGACAAATATGGAATCTGTGTTCGGCGGTGATTCTGCCATCTCGGACATATCGCCTATTGCGGGCTGGAATACCTCGAAGGTGACAAATATGAATGGCATGTTCAGTGGAGTTAACGTAACGGACGTAGACGCATTGGAAACAAAAAAGCATGGCGGGAATGATTATATTAGTTGGGATATTTCGAGTGTGACAAGCCTGGAACGCACGTTTGGAAATATATCTAATCTTACAGACATTTCTGCGCTTGCTAGTTGGGATACTTCGAATGTAACAACGATGGGAGGTTTGTTTGATCACGATAGGTCTCTCGCAAATATTTCTGCGCTTGCTAGCTGGGACACTTCAAATGTGACAGATATGAGTTGGATGTTCTATGATAACGGCTCTCTTTCTGATATATCACCTCTTGCTAGCTGGAATACTTCGAGCGTAGTGAATATGTATTATACATTCAGTTGGACTGCCATAACGAACGTTAATGCACTTAGAACGAAGCGGCATGAGGGCAAGGATTATATTAGCTGGGATATGTCGCATGTGACGGATATGAGCCACACGTTCTACGACGATCAATCTCTCACGGATATCTCTGCGCTTGCCAGCTGGGATATTTCCAACGTCAAGACTACGAGTTCTATGTTTAATAATTCTTATTCTCTCGCAGATATTTCTCCTCTTGCCGACTGGAATACTTCAAATGTGACGGATATGCGTGGGATGTTTGAAAATCTCGGCCGCCTCACGGATATTTCGCCCCTTGCTAGCTGGAATACCTCGAATGTGAAGAATATAGAAGACATGTTTAGATATTCCGGTGTAGTTTCTGTCGATGCGCTTGAGACGAAGCAGCATGAGGGCAAAAGTTATATCAGTTGGGATATCTCGAGCGTAACAAAAATGAGTGGCTTATTCTATTTTGCGACTTCTCTCACGGATATCTCTGCGCTTGCTAGCTGGAATACTTCAAATGTGACGGATATGAGCGAGATGTTCTGGGGCGCAAACTTGCTTTCCGATATTTCGCCGCTCGCTTACTGGAATACCTCGAAGGTGACGAATATGGGATATATGTTTATGAGTACTGCCATAACAAACGTTAATGCACTTAGAACGAAGCAGCATGAGGGCAAGGATTATATTAGTTGGGATATTTCGAGTGTTAGACGTATTAATAAAATGTTCGATAATTCCGCTTCTCTCACGGATATCTCTGCGCTTGCTAGCTGGGATACTTCAAATGTGACGGATATGGATGGAGTGTTTTTTGGCGCTACCGCGCTCGCCGATATTTCGGCTCTTGCTTACTGGAATACCTCGAAGGTGACAGACATGGACGATATGTTTAAGGATACTATCATAATTAATGTCGATGCGCTTGAGACGAAACAGCATGAGGGCAAGGACTATGTAAGTTGGGATACATCGAAGGTGACGGGTATGAGCGGGATGTTCTCTCGTGTCCTCACACTTACGGATGTCTCCGCTCTTTCTAGCTGGAATACGTCGAGTGTTACGAATATGAGCGAGATGTTCTTCTGCACTAGAGCACTTACGGATGTCTCGGCCCTTTCTAACTGGAATACATCTAGAGTGACGAATATGAGCGATATGTTCCGCAGTTCATCGGCGGATCCGCTTCCGTCCTGGTATCACTAATAGATAAAATATCTCCCACGCGGGAGATATTTTATTGAGCTTGTGCTATTATAAATATATATGAGTGTGGTTATTGGAATTATTGTTGGATTGCTAATTTTAATGTTCCTCGTGACGGCGCATGAGTTTGGGCATTTTATTGCTGCGCGCAAAAACGGGGTAGAAGTAGAGGAATTCGGCATCGGTTTCCCGCCACGCGCAATGGCTTGGCGCAAGATTGACGGTAAATGGCGCCGCATCAAAAAAGCCCAATGGGAGAAGATGCCTGGTAAGGGCCTAATCTTGTCGCTCAACTGGTTGCCAATCGGTGGCTTCTGCCAGATGAAGGGCGAGAGCGATGCCGCAAAAGAAAAAGGCAGCTTTGGTCGCGCTAGCTTCTGGGGCAAGACAAAGATTCTTTTCGCCGGCGTTGCAATGAACTGGCTAGTCGCCTTTATCGTTTTGACAATTTTGGCCTGGATTGGTATGCCGCACTTCTTGGAAAATCAGTTCCAGGTTAGTGGCGATACGCAACAGGTCGTTACGAAGCCAGTGACGGTTTCCTCGATTGAGCCGGGCAGTCCGGCTGCGAATGGCCACTTGATGAAGGGCGATGTGATTACGCAGATGCGCATTCTCGAGGATGGCAAGGACGAGCGCATCGTAGTAGATGTCGCGCAGGATCTTTTGGATTTCGATGCGAAGTACGCTGGTAAAAAAGTATTTGTAACCTATGAACGCGATGGCATAATTGGCACGACGGAAGTGGCGCTTAATAATACGGGTAGTGATTATATTCTCGGCGCAAGTGTGGAGAGCAATGCGGTTTATCGGAGCACTTGGAGCGCGCCAATCGTTGGCTTCTGCACGATGGGCCAGATTACGGGCGAGACCTTCAAGGGCGTCGGAGAATTGCTCTGGAACCTCGTGAGCGGCGTTGTAAGGCAGCTAAACTTCTTTGACCAAAGTGCACGCGAGAGTGGCGCGCAAGCGGTTCAGAAGGCCGGAGATTCGGTCAGCGGGCCAGTTGGAATTATCGGGGTATTGTTCCCGAATATGATGTCGACAGGTATCAATAATCTCATGTTCTTGACGGCGCTGATTTCGATCTCGCTTGCAGTTATGAATGTCTTGCCAATTCCGGCACTCGATGGCGGTCGTTGGCTGTTGATTTTGATTTTCAAGTTGCGCAAAAAGACCCTCACAAAAGAAACCGAAGAGAAAATCGTTGGCCGCGCATTCATGGTTTTGCTTGCAATCGTGGTGGTTGTAACGATTTTGGATATCTTTAGGATAATTAAATGACGCAAAAGAAGAAGGTTGAACAAAAAAAGGTCGAGGGGCGTCGTACTCCGTGGTGGAGGATTGCTCTCTGGGGGCTAGGCCTTGCTGTCTGGGTTGGCGTGGCGGTAATTGCCAGCGAACTCTTGGTGGGTAAAATTCTTGTTCTAATTCTTCCGGCCGATTTGCTCAAAAGCAATGTCGTAACGACGGTTTATAATTTCTTGGGCTATGCGGCGAGCATGGTTGTGACAATTGGCGTTCCTTGGTGGTTGCTCAAAAAGAAAACGACGCGCGACGAACTGGGCTTGCGCGGTTTGCCGACCTGGACGGATTTATTGCTCGCGCCAGCTGGTTTTATTGTGACTTTGATTTTGGGAGCGATTCTAACGCTCGTGATGATGGCAATTTTGCCGCAAATCAACTGGCAACAGACGCAGAATGTCGGGTTTCACGCCTTATATCAGTTCCATGAATATATCTTGGCGTTCGTTTGCTTAGTGGTCTTGGCGCCGATTTGCGAAGAAATTATTTTCCGTGGCTGGCTGTACGGCAAATTGCGCGTAAAGATGCCGGCAATTCCGGCGATTCTGATTGTTTCGACGCTGTTTGGCATTATGCATTTCCAGTGGAATGTAGGTGTGTCGGTGTTTGCAATGAGCCTCGGTATGTGCTTTATGCGCGAGCTGACTGGCACGATTTGGTCTGGTGTGGTTCTTCATATGATCAAGAACGGCATCGCGTTTTATGCGCTTTTCGTTTTGATGTAAAATAAAGATATGCCGGAGTTGCCAGAAGTCGAGACGATTAAGCGTGGTCTCGAAAAATATATTGTTGGAAAAAAGATTCTGAAGCTCCATATTTTGTGCGAGAAAAGTTTTCGCGGCAAGCCGGAACTGGTCGAAGGGCAAAAGATTGCCGAAATTCATAGGCGCGGGAAAGCGCTGCTAATGAAGCTTTCGAATGGTCTTACGGTAATGGTGCATTTGCGCATGACGGGCCAGATGATTTATGACGGATCTGAACGTTTCGCGGCGGGGCACCCGGATGAGAGCTTCCGCGAGGAAATGCCGGGGCGCTTTACGCGAATTTATGCCGATTTTGAAGATGGTACGCATCTGTATTTTAACGATTTGCGCAAGTTTGGTTTTTGGAAAGTGATGGACGATTTGGATTTGGCGTCAGATAAATTCTTGAATAATCTTGGCGCGGAACCGTGGGAGATGAAGCCGTCTGTATTCTACGAGATGTTGCAGAGGCATGCGAAAGCGCCGGTGAAGGCGGTGATTCTCGACCAGCATAATATCGCCGGCGTGGGGAATATCTATGCCGACGAAGGGTGCTTTTATGCGGGGATTTTGCCATGGCGGGCGTGCGGCGATTTGAAGCGTTCAGAGTCGGACAAACTGCTGGATGGGCTTTGTCACGTAATGCAGGCCTCGATAGATAGTGGCGGTTCGACAATGAAAGATTATGTGCGTGCAGACGGTACGCGCGGGAATTATCTCGAGAAGTTTGCGCAGGTGTTTCGTCGCGAAGGCTGCGAGTGTCCACGCTGTGGCGGCGAGATTCTGAAGACGCGGACGGCAGGGCGCGGTACGCATTATTGTGGAGGGTGCCAGAAATGATTCGAGTTTTTTATGGCGATGACCGTGTCGCGGCGCAAAAGATGGTCGTGCGCCAGCTTGGCGAAGATTACGAGGCGATCGAGGCGGAGAATCTGACAGCGAACGATATGCCTTCCTTGTTCCTTGGCGTATCGCTATTTGCGGAGACGCGCGCGATTTTGATTAAGGACTTGTCTAGTAACAAAGAGTGTTGGGAGCTATTGCCGAAGTTCGTGGCAGAGTGCCCGCACAATGTCGTGATTTGGGAAACGAAGCTCGACAAGCGCTCGACGACCTATAAGGAGCTTAGTAAAGACAAGAATGTCGAATTCAAGGAGTTTAAACTCGCCGAAGATCCGAATAGTAAGGTGGTTTTTGATATCTTTGATGCGGCATTTCGCGGCGACGGGGCGGCGGCGGTAAAGATGTGCGAGAAGATTGAAACGACGAACGACCCATTTATGTTTATGGGGCTCATGACGACGCAGGCGATTAAGAAATTGCAGTATAATAATTCTCGTGCGCCGCGCGCTTTGAAGGTGTTGGCGGCGGCAGATTTGGATATGAAATCGACATCGCTTGAGCCGTGGACGATTATAAAGATGGCATTATTAAAGATAGGAGGCAAATAATGAAGGTATTACAGCTTAATGTTTGGACTGGTCGTTTGAAGGGTGCTTTGACGCGTTTTTTGAGCGAGCACGATTACGACATTATTTGTCTGCAAGAGGCGGTTTGGAGCGAGGCGGGTGCTTTTCTTGGCCATCACGTTGATACGGTAGAAGACCTCAAAAAGGCGTCCGGCTTGGAATATGATGCGCGCGTCTCGAACTGGGGAATTGATTTGCTTGGTGGCAGAGCGACGATGGAGCAGGGCAATGTGATTTTGAGCCGCTATCCGATTGTTGAAGTAGAGAAGAAGCTGATTCACGGTGTGTATAATCCGAAAATGGAATTTAACCTCAAGAATGGCGCCGATGATGACCAGGGGTACTACGCATTGAAAGTAAAGCTTGAAAATGGTTTGACGGTACTTTGCTATCACGGGTATTGGAAGCCGGATCCGATTGGCGACGAGACGACGGTTGAGTGCATGCACAAGGTGGCTGATATGATTCGCGATGAGCGAGGCCCGGTTTTGATGTGTGGCGACCTGAACGTCGATACGACTTCGCCGGCAATGCGTGAGCTGGACTTTTTGACTGATTTGACAGCAATAACAGATACGAAGCAGACTTTGATGAACCTCAAATTTATCAAGGACGTCGCCTGTGACCATATCTTGATTAGCGATGGGATTAAGTGGTCGAATTTTGAGGTCCATAAGGAATTAGTATCCGATCATGCTGCGGTGAGCGTCGACATCGAATTGTAGGCCACTTCTCGGGGGAATAAACATAAAAACTATTGACTTTTTGAGCTCGATGTGCTATAATATTATGCTAGTAAATAATAAGAGGGCGCCCGATTGTTTACTATAGTTTACAGGGGTGCGGTTCTTTGACATGGAGGTTTACTTATGCTCAAGGCTTTATTGAAGGCCCTGCTGATTAGTGCAGGCATTACTGCCATTATCATGGCATTAATAAACTATTTAATGCTGCCTGCGTGGAATTTCCATTCGGCAGACTTTTGGTGGTTCTGGTTTATCGCTTTGTTCGCATTTTCAGGCATCTTTTCGATTGTCAGCTATTTCGAATACGAGTTTGGCGATGACGAGATGGGCGCTTTGCCCGCAGTGATTTCTTGGGGTGTATGGGGCGTGTTTGTAGTAGTTTTTATCATCTGCGGCATCGCATCATCACCTATGTGCAACGCTCGTAAGTTGCATAATATCGCTCAGGTTACGGTTAAGGAAATAGACATTAGCGATGAGTCTTCGGATTTCGAGGATGTCACGGTAATTGCTAACCAAGAAAAGTTACCTCTCGTTGATTTGGACACTGCAATTACGCTTGGCGACAAGAAAGTTGCTAGTCTTCCTCACGCGAGTTGGTATGATGTCGACGACGAGTATAACCTCATCAATTATCAAGGTGAATATTACCGTTTGTCGACTATCGACTATGCCTACGGGTTCTTTAAGTGGAACAAGGCAAAGTATGATGGCGTACCTGGTTATGTGCTAGTGCCGGTAACACCGGAGAATGGTATTGTTACTCAGGATGCTATTTTAGTCACCCTCGAGAACCCTATCATTTATACGCCGGGTGCTTACTTCGATATGGACCTCAGCAGACACCTCAGAAATCAGTATCCGAGCTACATCTTTGATCGTAGCTTTATGGAAATCGACGAAGAGGGTGTGCCTTATTGGGTAACAGGCGTGATGACTCCGACTGCCGGTCTCTTTGGAGGCAAGGTAGTTAACAGCTTCATTCTGACAAATGCCCAGACGGGCGCGTCCGAGGAATACTCCATTAATGATGCTCCGGAGTGGATAGATCATATCTATTCGCTTGGATATCTTATGGATGTCGCTTATTGGTACTATGGTTACGGCAACGGTTTCTGGAATGACACGTTCGGACAGGCGAATGTCCTCAGAACGTCTTATTACCACCGCGACAAAGATCGTAGCGATAATGAAGGTGCCGAGAAGTTCGCGAACTTCTATGGCTATTCTTCGATTATCGACAAGGACGGCCAGGTTTGCTTCTATACCGGTCTGACTGCTGCGAACAAATCCGAATCCAACCTTGGTTGGCTAGTCGTCGACACCTCTACGGGTAAGATGACGCAGTATAACTTGGTTGGTGCAGAAGAGCATTCGGCGCAGTTGGCCGTTGAACAGCTAGTGCAGGAAAAGGGCTATCAGGCAACATTCCCGTTACCGGTTAACATCGCTGGCGAGCCGAGCTATCTCATGTGCCTAAAAGGTAAGGCTGGATTGGTTCAGTCTTATGCAATCTGCAGCATGAGCAACTATTCAATCGCTGTTGAGGCTGATACTTTGCCGAAGGCAATCAATAAGTATCAGGCGAAGCTGTTAGGCCTGGATGATGGTTGGGAATATGGAGGATCAGTCGATGCTCCTTTCTCCGATCCTTATGCGCTCGCAGAGCTTCCGACTCCGTCAGCGACGCCGACTCCTACGCCTAGTGCGTCTGGAAGCGGTGTCATCGATGCGATTTATACCGCTGAGATTGACGGTACGACTCAGTTCTACTATATGATTGCCGGCAAGCTTTATCGTGCATCAATAAAGGTGGATGAGAGCCAAGTTCTCCTTGAAAAAGGTGACTCGATCAGCTTCGATTATTATACGGATGGCGACATTCGCGTAATCGTTGCGATTAAATAATCACCTGTGGGTCTGCTTTAAACGGCAGGCCCATTTTTTATGGCTTATAATATCATTATGAAAGCGCGCAATTATGGGATTGATTTGCTTCGGTTATTGTCGATGCTGTTCGTGGTGATTTTGCATACGCTACTTATTTCAAAACTAATCGTGCAAGACGGCGAGTCGAGTACAATGTTCTCGGCGGCATGGCTGCTTGAAACGCTTTGCTATGGAGCGGTGAATATATTTGCGCTGATTAGTGGTTATGTCGGTTTTCGTGAAAAAGAAAAGCCGTTTAAGGTCGGTCGCTTGCTGTCATTGTGGTTACAGGCGGTTTTTTATGGGGTACTGGTATTTGTTATATATCTGGTTTTCAAGCCGGAGTTGGTATCGCGTAGTGTGTTTTATAAGAGCGTGATGCCGGTAACACATCAGAGCTATTGGTATTTGACGGCATTTTTGGCATTGTATCTTGTCATGCCGGTTTTAAATGCGGCAGTGCGGGGTATGAAAGAAAAGCAATTGAAGTGGGCAATTTGGGTGGCACTCGGCGTATTTTCTATTATGTCGCTTCTAACCGGGGATATCTTTAGATTCAGCAGTGGCTATTCGTTCGTCTGGCTAGCGGTGCTATATTTTGTCGGCGCAGCAATGAAGAAATCGGGCTTCTTGAACAATGTGCGGAAGATTTGGTGCTTAGTCGGTTTCTTGGCCTGCTCGGTTATCGCGTGGGTGTTCAGAGTGTACGGGCCTAACCTCCATGGTCTTGATTTATATATCAATCGTAAAGCCTTTGTTGGCTATACGTCACCGCTAATTGTCTTTGCATCCGTGCTTCTAGTGTCATTCTTCAGCAGATTACAGATCAAGAAGCGGGCGGCTGCGGTAATTACTTGTTTCGCGCCATGCGCTTTCGCCGTCTATTTACTAAATTGCAATGTGTTGATTTGGAGCGATTTCTTGCCGAGTGCTTTGCGCGGAATGAAGGGGAGTGGTTTAGGCGTTGTTGCGACGGTGGCGGGTGTTTTAGCCTTTTCAGTGGCATTCTTCATAGTAGCGATTCTAGTCGAGAAGCTAAGACTTATCGTGATTGCTTGGTTGAAGCGCGGGTATGGTAAGATAAAGGAAATAAGGAGATAGAAAATGAAGGAAACCGGCGAAAGCTCTTATAGCAAAGGTAATGAAAGCGAAACCAATCCATGGACTATGATGGAGTTTACCGATGAGTCTCAGATTGCCTCTCCGGCTTCACCGGATTCCTATCCGCCAGTCGATGAAGAGGAGCCGGAGCCGGCAAAAAAGTCACATTGGTTGCAAGAGTTTGGCTCGAACGGCCAGATGGTTGAATTCACAGACGAGGCGGAGGCTTTTCCTCCAGCTTCGCCAGATGCCTATCCCCCAGTCGAGGAGCCAACTACGGAGGAGTCAAAACACCATGTAGAGGGATTCGGTACGGACAGTCAGGCGGTTGATGTTAGTGATGGGCCTAGCCACAAACTGAAAACGTTTGGCGGCAATGAAGAGGAGATTACTATCTATGACGCGACGGAGGGGACGACTCCTACTCCTACGCCGGAACCTCCTAAGTGGAACCAAGAACAGTAACAAAAAATCTCCCTTGCGGGAGATTTTTTAAAGTCAACTTATTTTGCGTGAACTTCGACGCGGGTGCGGCGAACGCTCTTGCCAGAGAAGTGGCTCTTCTTGGTCTTGACGAAGACGACCTTGCCATCGATGGCAGCATGAATCGTGAAATTGCGGCTCATGAAGGTGCCTGGGCCAGCGAGTTTAGTTGCGCCGGTCTGGCGAACGAGAACTTCACCGGTCTTTACGGTCTGGCCACCAAAGCGCTTGACGCCGAGGCGTTGGCCAGCATTGTTGTGGATGTTTTTACTGGTACCACCAGCTTTGACATGTGACATACTTTACTTTTTCCTTAATACTATTATTTGACGCGCAACGATTTGGCCCTCTCGGTAATATAAGAGGTCATCAAAAGAAGCGTATCGATACTTTGTTAAATTATACCCGAGGTCGTCTAATCTGTCAACAATATCGAGACCGGAATACTTACCGTTTGGACGGAGCCAAGCCGGAATAGCGAGGGCGAGGGTAGTACCGGAAGCAATTTGGTTGCCGATATTCTTTAAAAAGGCAGTAAGAAGGGCTTCGGAGTTTTCTTTTTCGGTGCGAAATTTTATCTCAACTGGCGGTTGCGACATTGGGTGACCGAGGTAGATTTCGCTCGCAACGAAATCTGGGGCTGGTTTCCAGGTATGGGTTGTAGCATCGCCGGCTTCAAGCTGGGGCTTGGCGGTAATATCTGAATAACGACCAGCGAGCCAGGAGAGGTTGCGCTCGGAGTAGTTAATCATCTTTTCAGAGAGGTCAGTACCGTAAACCTGATAACCCATAAGGGAAGCTTCCTGAAGTACGACGCCGGTGCCGCAGAATGGATCGAGAAGACGGCCTTTGTTAGCGCCGCCGGTTGCGAGATTGATAAGAATCTGGGCGAGCTTCGGCGGCAGCATACCGACGAAGGCGTCGCGGGCAGGGCGAGCCTGGTCGCGCTTGGCGTAGGCAGTAATGTTCTGGGTGCCGATAGAGGTGGCAAAGGTATCGCCGAATTTGATAATTTCGATATGATTGAGTTTTTCGCCGAGCTGATTGTGGTGCGCGGTAGCGCTAGGAATTGTGGCGGATTTGTCCGGAATGAGGCGGACGTTGCGGCCGTGGCGCTTCAAGAGATTCTTATATTTGAGGGCGAGTGACCAGGCAGACTTTTGGCTGGCTTTGGCGGAATAATCGCTGACGCCAAGGGTTATTTTACCTTCTGGCAGCTGGCTGAGATAGTCGATTGGTGACTCGTCGAGAACCTTCGCGACCTTGAGTGAGCCGCCGAGGCGGTTGATATCGACATATTTAGCGGTAACGAGGGCAAGATTTGGTGCGACTTGCTTGACTTTGCTAGACGAAAAAAGCGCCTCGAGTTCTGCGAGGGAAATCTTGGCTTCGCGACCGAGCACAACAAGATACTGCATATACTTAAATTATACCGAAAAACCCCAAAAAATGATATACTATAAAGACTATGGTTAAGAAGGTTTTGAGTGTAATCACTTTAGCTTTGGTTGCGTTCATTGCATACCAGGCGTTTACGGGGGAAGTAGAATTAAATGGCCAAATGATGCCAATGTGGGATGCTTTGGTATATTCTTTCCAGCATTTGAATCTTTGGATCCTGCTACTTTTGATTCCTGAGCAGATTCTGATGTACTACGCGGCAGGTCAAATTTATTTTGCCTTCCTCAAGCAGCGCAAGAATTTCAAGATGACGCAGGCAAAACTGACGCGCATTTCGCTCGAGATTAACTTCGTGAATCATGCTTTGCCAAGTGGCGGCGCAAGTGGTCTCGCCTATCTTGTTTGGCGCCTTAAAGACCTGAATGTGACGGCGGGGCAGATTAGCTTTATTCATATTTTGCGCTATGCAATCTGCGCGCTGGCTAACACGGCGCAGACTTTTGTTGCGATTGCGATTGTCTTGTTTGTAGGTTGCGTGCTTCCAGGTCAGCATTGGACCTTGGGCCTCGCGGCATTGATTGCGCTTGGTATCCAGCTCCTCATCCTCACGATTTGCTTAATTGTGCGCAAGCAGAAGAGAATCGATTGGTTGTCCGATAAGGCAACGAAGTTTGTAAATGGTATTATGCGCAAGATTTCGCGCGGCAAGAAGCGCAAGATTTTGAAAGAAAATACGGTCAGCAAGTTCTTCGGCGATCTTCGTGGCGATTATCTTCATATGCAGCAGAATAAGAGGATTCTTTGGAAGCCGGCGATTTGGGGTGCATTTTATTCGTTCTTGGAACTTGCGACTTACTGGGTCGTAGCATGCTCTTTGGGTCACCCAGAAATTTTGCCGCAGATCATGATCGCCGAAGGCGTGGCAAGTGTTGTCGGTACAGTGATGGTAACGCCGGGCGGCCTCGGTGGCTACGAAGGTGCAATGGTTCTCATTATGGTGGCAACTGGCGTGGCGCCATCTGTTGCAATGATTACGGTAATTGTGACGCGTATTTGTGTCTTGCTTGGTACGGTGCTCAGCGGTTGGGGTTTCTATCAGCATGCGTTGATGAGCCGCTCCGATAAGTTTAAGGTGGAAAGTAAGAATGGAAAATAGTCCGCAACAAGTCTATACTGTTACGGATTTCCAGGCCGTCTGTAATCAGATTCTCGAGACGGCATTTACGGGGGTGATTGTAGAGGGCGAGGTCGCTAGCTACAAGGTTAACCAGGGTAAATACGTTTTCTTTGATCTGAAGGACGACAATGCAAGTGTCGGCTGTTTCATGATGTTGTTTGCGCAGCGCTTCCCGCTGGAAGACGGTATGCGCGTGCGCGTGCGCGCAGTGCCGAAGCTTACGAATTGGGGTAAGTTCTCGTTGACCGTGCAACAGGTACAACCGGTGGGTGAGGGCAGCCTCAAAAAGAGTTTTGAGATGCTCAAAAAGAAACTTGCTGGTGAGGGGCTGTTTGACGCAGCGAAGAAGCGCCCGCTTCCAGAAAAGATTCTGAAGATTGGTGTGATTTCGAGTACGCAAGCGGCGGGCTATGCGGATTTTTGTAAGATTCTGAATGAGCGCTGGGGTGGTCTGACGGTTTTGACGGCGCACACCCAAGTGCAGGGCATGGCAGCAGCGGACCAGATTATAAAAGCGCTGAAATATTTCAATGAACATGGCGAAGTTGATGTTATCGCGGTGATTCGTGGTGGTGGTTCGGCGGACGATCTTGCGGTCTTTAACGACGAGGCGTTGGTGCGCGCGATTGCGGCCAGTAAGATTCCAGTGATAACGGGAATTGGCCATGAAGTCGACGAAAGTCTTTGCGATTTGGCGGCAGATATCGTGGCTTCGACGCCATCAAACGCGGCGCAAATGCTGACGCGTGACCGTCGTGAAGTAATTGCGAGTATCAAGGCTGACGTAAAACGAATAAATAATTTGCTCAATACTAAAATTGATGAATTAACAGAGGTAAATCGTGGCGAAATTACGCGAATTGCGCAGGAAATTTACCATAAAATTGAGCTACTAGGAACGGAAGTGTCCAGCCAAATTAAGATTTTGGCCCAATTAAATCCGGAAAATGTCTTGGCGCGCGGTTATGCCTTGGTGCGTGGTGACGTGGCGGTTGGCAATGATATTGAGATTGAAACCAATAAGCATTTTGTAACGGCAAACGTAAAAGCAATAAAGGAGAAATAAATGGCAAAGAATGTGAGCGAAAAGATTGATGAGCTCAAAAGCGGCGTTGAATGGTTCTATTCGGATGACTTCAAGCTCGAAGAGGCAAGCGAAAAATATAAGGCTTTGACGACGCTTGCGAAAGAAATTGAAACCGATTTGAATGATCTTAAAAACGAAATCAAAGTAATTGAAGAAGATTTTAGCAAGTAATCTTGCAAAAAAGCTTAAGCTTTTCTATAATTTGATTATGGATCAAAATTCTACGATGGGTGGTTTTGCGCCGACGTCTGGTCCAGACAATGGTGCGAACAGCGCAGGAGCGATGCCAAACAGTTTTCAGACTGTTGCGGCTAATACTTTTGAGGCGCCAGCAGCACCAGCAACTAATAGTTTTACTACAAACCCTAATCCGGCGCCAACGCCAGCAATGGCGACGGCAATGCCAGCACCGCAGATGCCTAGCGCTCAGCCAATGTCACCAACGCCAGCAATGGCGACGGCTGGAATGCCGGAGAAAAAGAATGCTTTGATTGAGACGATTGTCCTCGTCGCGGTCTGCGTGGTTGCAGCAATTGCAATCGTGATGGCGGTGATTTTCTTCATGCAGTACAACGATCTCAAGACCAACTTCGATTCTCAAAAAGGTATCGCAGTAGCAGACGCAGTGAAGGCTCAGGAAGATGCTGACAATGCGAAGTTCGAAGAAGAATCAAAGCTCCCATATGCAAAATTCACTGGTCCAAGCGATTATGGTTCACTTAGTTTTGAATATCCAAAGACTTGGAATGTCTACGTAAAGAGTGATGGTACGAATAATTCTGACTACGAGACCTATTTCCGCCCAGGTCAGGTTGATCCAATTGACGATGAAGCTTCACGCTACGGTTTGCGCTTTAGCATTGTGAACCGCCAGATTACAAGTATCCAGCCAGATTACGAAAACCGCAAGAACGATGGCGAGATGACCTCGAGCGTCTTCAGCGCTGGCAGCGGTAGCGGTGCTTTGACCGGTATGCGCTACGAAGGTAACATTACCGAGAAGATTCGCGGTGTTGTCATCCTTATCAAGGTCAACGACAAGACGGCGATTTTCCAGACGGATTCCGATAGCTATCGTGCTGATTTCGATAAAATTGTGAACAGCCTCCGCCGCAACGCTTAATTTCATAAAAAACAAAATCCCTACGCTTTAATTCGTGGGGATTTTTGTTGTAGAATGAAGGCATGGAGAGTGAGGTAGTTGTTGCGCATGAATTGAAGGCGCCGCTTAGTTTGGTGCGGCAGCTAGCCTTGTCTTTGGATTACGAAGAAAGCCTGGACGGCGCGCGCGAGGTGGGCCGTCAGATTGTAGCGACGAGCGACCGGGCGATTCGGCAGGTAAATGATTTGACGAAGATTGCGCGGCTCGACGATGCGCTGTTTGAGATGGAACCGGTGAACCCGCGTGCAGTTTGCGACGCGGTGGTTGGTGAGCTTTGGCGCTTGTTTGAATTTAATCGTCGTAAGCTACGGATTGAATATCGGAATAAGAGGCGACTGGCAGTGGCAAATACACAGTTGCTACATTCTGTGGTCTATAACTTTTGTTTGAATGCTATGAACTATGGCGGCGAAGAATTGCCGAGTGAGATTTCGGTCTATGATCGCGGCGCGAAGATTCGTATCGAGGTGCGTGACTTTGGGCCGGCGATTCCGACGAAGATTTGGCGCGAGATAAAAGATGGCTTCGTGAAGAAGCCAGTGGCGACGCCGATGCGCCCGGGCTCTTCCGGTTTGGGGCTTTATATTGCTTCGAAGTTTGCGAATTATATGCACGGTGAATTCGGTTTAATTCGCCATAAGGATGGAACGAGTTTTTATATTGATTTGCCAGTAAGCGGACAGTTGAGCTTCCTATGATTTTCATAATTGAAGATGATTTGGGGTGGGAGAGCTACTACCGTCGGCTTTTGAAGGGGCAGGATTTGCGGTTTTTCCAAGATGGCGTGGCGGCTATCGACGCGATGGATTTTGACGAACCGCCGAGCCTTGTGATTTTGGATATTCTTTTGACTGGGCCGACTGGATTTGCAGTGTTAAACGAGATGAGGAGCTATCCGGAATTGATGAAGGTGCCGGTTCTGATTGTGAGCAGTGTGACTTTGCCGACGGACGTGGCGGAAAAATATGGAGTCGTGGCAGCGCTTGATAAAGGCGCGATGAAGCCAGAGGATTTGCTGGAGGTTGTAAAACAATATGCGTGATTTGAAGACTAAGGCGATTGTTTTGAAGCGCACGGATTACGGTGAGGCGGATCGGATTTTGCAGGTTTTGACCCCAGAGGGGAAGTTTTCGGTGATGGCGAAGGGTGTGCGGCGTTCGAAATCGAAGCTCGCGGGCGGCGTGGAATTATTCAGCGTGTCTGAAGTCGTGATTCATGAAGGGAAAGGTGAGCTCGGGATTTTGACGTCGGCGAAATTACTGGAGCATTACGATGCGTTTGTACGAGATTTGGAGCTACTAGATCTCGGTGGGGCGCTGATGCGCGACGCTTCGCGGCGGGCGGAACATGTGGACTCGGAAGAGTTCTTTAATATCTTGCGACAAAGCCTGCAGGCGGCGCAAAAACATGCCGCAGAAGGCTCTGAGACGCGCTGGAAGGAGCTTTTGCGTGCTTGGGCGAGTATGAATATGCTCGCGGCGTCAGGCGAGGAAATCAACCTGAAATTTGACACGACGGGGACTAAGCTTTCGCCGGAATTACACTATGTTTGGGACGTCGAAAATGCCGCACTCGCGCCGCACGAAATGGGGCGAATTGGCGCGGATCATATAAAGATGATGCGCGTGATGGCGTCGACGCCGCTCGAAGTGGCAATGAAGGTCGCCGGCTATGGCGATTTGATCGACGAGATTTCTTATATTGTGAAGTGCGCTGAAAAGGCGACGAAAATCTAATTACTTGTAGGTTTGCTTAGCAATGCCATTGACGACGTAAACTTCTGGGTCGCTAAGCGCGATTGGCGTGAGGCTTCTTTCGGTGAGGATCTTGATAGCTTTGGTGCAAGAATTTGCGAATTTGTCGCGGTCGGCGTGAGGGCAAACATATTCGTCAATAATGCCGAGACCGTCGGTGCATACTTCTCCGTAGGTGCCCATCGCTTCGGCATAGCGATCGACTTTGTTCGTCCCGTAGGAATCATTGTAGTTTGTGAGGTCTTTTGAGGCACTCATAGAGCCGGCGCTATAGCCGCCGTAGACGAAGCGATCGCTCGCGAGGCCTTCGCGAATAATATCGTCCATGCCGCTTTTCTTGAGTGCGGTGGACAAAAGAAATAAATTGCCGCCGGCGCAGAAAACGAGGCCGGGATTGAAAGTCTGAACGTAGTCGCGGAGCTTGTCTGGTTTGTTGAAATAGGACTTGAGGTCTAGCTCGGTAACGTCGAGGCCGGCCTCCGTGAAACTCTTGATGTCGCCACCGACGGATTCGAGGCGTGCTTCTGGCGTTTTGTAGTCGCGGGCATTAGTAATAAAAAGCGTTTTGCGGTTATCACCGACAAGTTTGATTAATTCTTGAGAAAAATCCCCCAAGACATCACTAGCTAAATATAATCTCATGACCTTATTATATAATCAAAGGTTATCAAAAGTGATAAAATAGAACTATTATGGCAAAAATGGAAGATATTGTTAGTTTGTGCAAACGCCGCGGATTTATTTATCCGGGCAGTGATGTCTATGGTGGCATGGCTGGTACTTGGGATTTTGGCCCAATGGGCGTTGCTTTGAAGCGTAAAATTATGGATGCCTGGTGGAACTACTGGGTAGAGAGCCGCGAAGATATTTACGGCGTCGATGCAGCAATTATTATGAACCCACGTACCTGGGTTGCTTCTGGTCATACGGCAACTTTCTCCGACCCGCTCGTAGAGTGCGGCGCTTGCCATGGTCGCTTCCGTGCCGATAAGATTGCTGACGGTATTACCGAGAGCGTGACGACTGAAGAGTTCAAGGCGCTCAATGTGAAGTGTCCAACTTGCGGCAAGATTGAATGGGGCGATATTCGCCAGTTCAATATGATGTTTAGCACACATGTCGGTCCAGTCGATGACGATTCTTCCATTGCCTATCTTCGCCCGGAAACTGCGCAGGGTATCTTTACGAACTACAAGAATGTCGTAGACTCAATTTATCCAGATTTGCCATTTGGTCTTGCACAGCAAGGTAAGGCTTTCCGCAACGAGATTTCGCCACGCGACTTCATTCTTCGCGACCGCGAATGCTCGCAGATGGAGATTGAATACTTCGTTGCGCCGGATGCTTGGGAAGAGAATTTTGAGAAATTACTTGACCAGAACCACAAGTTCTTGACTGACGTGATGGGCTTGAAGAGCGAAAATATTCACGATATTGAGGTTGGCGAAAAAGATCGCGCGCATTACTCGAAGCGCACCGTCGATATTATGTTCGACTATCCAAATGGCCAGGAAGAGTTGATGGGCCTCGCTTATCGTACGGACTTTGATTTACAGAACATTCAGCGCGAGAGCGGCAAGAATATGGAATACATCGTCAAAGGCAGCACGGAGCGCTTTGTGCCGCACGTAATCGAGCCTTCGATTGGTGTCGAGCGCTTGATTCTCGCAGTGCTTTCGAACGCATATCGTCAGGAAGAGAATCGTATCGTCTTGGCGCTTCCTGAAGAATTGGCACCATACCGCTTCTGCGTTTCGCCGCTTCTCAAGAATAAGCCTGAGCTAGTCGAGAAGGCGCGTGAGGTTTACGACACGCTTCGTAAGAAATATCAGAACGTGGCTTGGGATGATTCTGGTAATATCGGCAAACGCTATCTTAAGCAGGATGAAATTGGTACGCCAAAGTGTGTCGTGATTGACTTTGATACGCTCGAAGATGGCACGGTAACCGTGCGTGACCGCGATACGACCGAGCAGATTCGCGTCAAGCCAGAAGAGCTTTAAAAAAGTGCCCGAAAGGGCATTTTTTGTTGGTAAAAATGCTTGCGGTTTTTATTCTGCTTTTGCTAAAATAAATGTATGGACGCTGGAGATGTGGAGTTTTCTGGCGCGGTTGATTTTAATCCGGATGAGGTGGAGGATAAACCAACAACTCAGTCGGTGCAAAATGCCGAACAATCGGTGGAAACTGCGAATAAAGTCGCTTCTGTGAAGGAAGAGGATATTCGTTTTCGTGCTGACGATATCAAGAATGGCAACGATATGTTTGTACGCGTGGCGGGCGGGGATCGTCGCAAGCGTGCGGCCGAGCGTCGCGAAAAGCGCGAACAGAAGCAATCATTGCGTGAGGCTGAGCAGGCGAGCAGTTCTGAGAAAACTGGCGCTTCGAAGGTGGTGCTCGAGTCGGAAAAACAGCTCAAAAAAGAGCAGCGCCGCATCGCGAAAGAACAGCGCGAGCAGAGAAGCGCTGAGCGTCGTCGCAAGATTGTCGCTTGGTCCAAGAGCCACTGGTATTTCTTTGCTGCGGTAGCTGTCTTAGTGATTGCTGGCTGCATTGCTTTGGGTATTATTGGCGGCAAGTTGGCTGAAAAAGCAAAGGAAGATGACAGGATTCAGAAGGCAGACAATCTGATAATTGACACTAAAGCAATTGAACGACGTATGTGGGAGAATGCGGATGGCCAGCAGCCATGGACTGCAATCAAAGAGTACGACGATATGATTGCTCGCTTGGATTCAAATGAGCTGAAGGCGGATGCGTATATCGCTAGGAGTCGCATGCTACTCAATTATATCCAAACATACGAGACGGACGACAAGGGCGAACTAATACGTATGATAAAGAGCGACGTCGAGAAGGCGGCAAGTTTCAATGTTAGTGATAGGGCGGTTTGCTGGGCTAGCAAGTTAGGAAAGACGCTTGGCGATTTGGACTTCTACAACAAATATGCGAAGGAATGCAAAGAGTGGAGCTCGAAGAATCCACAGTCGGAACCGGCAACGTCTCAGGATGAGCACGTGGAAGGCGAGAGGGAAGGATAATGAAGAGAAAGATAGCAGTAATTTTCGGCGTGGTCGTCTGCTCGATGTTGGGTGTACTCTTTTCGAAGGCTGACGCCTTTGCGGGCTGCAATGCGTATTCCGTTAACACCCCGCCTAATGGTTTGCCGAAGGCATATAACTCTTTCACGGATACAGACCCGTATTATTTCGCGTGCGTGAAGAATGCTGGCGGCGGCGGCCCGCTTGGCGTGATGGTTTTGTCGGAGATAGTTGATGGTGGCGTCCCGTCGGGCGGCGGTACGATGCACATAAATACCTATATGGATTACAATGGCTCAGCCACGCAGAATTTTTATGTTACAGGTGGGCATTACACGCGCTCGAATACCTCGAGGTATCATATTTACGGTATACACGTTAAAGTTAGGACGGCTGCGGATGGAGATGACGACTGGTCAGACCAAGGTATTATTACCGGCGATAACTTTGATTATAGTGACAGCTGGGGTGATTATGTCGATCGTGGCTATAAGAATGGTAATACGGATTATTGGAAATTTGGCCCAGACTATACGATTTCGATTAGCAGGGACAATTATTATAACGAGAGCATCCCCGGTTTGGTAGATGCTGGTAGTGGGTTGGTTTATCGTGTCGTTGGTCTATATCGTTGCTACCATGATTCTACTGGCTATAACGGTAGTTGTGCTTGGGCGGATATGAAACTTTACGGCAAGAAAAAGCCGTCACTTACAACTTATTCTGGCACGTCGAGTGTGACAGATGGCGGTACTTCGGTTAATAACCAAAATAAAACCATTAATTCTCCGTCGCATACCTATAAATTTACACATCAAGTCAAACGCGAGAATGACGGCGATAGCGAAGCGGATAACGAATGTTTTAGGGTAGATACGAACGTGTCTGGCAAGGGGCGCTCGCAGACCTGCTGGGACTTTAACAAAAATGACGATAAAACAGCTCACAGTGTTGACGTAAGTGTGAGTCTAGAGCCTGGTACTAACACGACGATTTATCAAGATTTGCGTTTCCAGCCTAGCAACCGCGATGATAGCTTGTCTGGCGCGCCACCGCAGAGCTGTACGCTTTCCGGTTATGGGGCGAGTGGTCGTGTTTGCGTGAATGTTTCGCGTCCGTCGGCTAAGTTTACGGGTTCGGTCACGCCTTCGGTTTCGAGTCAGGATGGCGGTACGAACTATTCGATTGGAAGCGACAACAGAGCAAAGGTGACTTCTTCGGACGGCAAGTTTAAGATTAGCTTTATTAATCGTGTCAATCGTGGTGCGGATACGGCGGGCGGTGCAGTCGGCAGCAATTGGAGCACGCGTTCTACGATTGCTGGCGCGCAGAAAGACGCTAATAATGGTACTGCAAGTTTGGCTGAAAACGGTGGCTCGAATGTCCAGACGTATACTTATAATGGCGCTTTGCGCTATGGCGAGTCGATTACTTATTGTAGCTATTTGACCTACGTCCATACGGTGACCGGTACGGCCACGAATACAGCAAGCAAGTGTATAACCGTGTGGCGCGAAAATGCGAAGTGTTCGTTCGCGAATAGCTTCACCTATGGCTTAAATACTGCCGTAAACGTAGGGCGTCTCGGTGTGCGTAATAGTAATTTATCAAATAATGTAACTTGGACGACGCCAAATTCGGTTGCTGAGGTTTCGATTTATGCACGTCCTACCGATCAGATTAAGTTCTATTACAATATGTGCGCGGGCGTCTTGTATCCGATTAAGCAGCGAGGCTTGACGACGAATGTCACCTTTATGGCGACCGGTTCGAGCACGAAGAGTGCGGAACAGAATAATAAGTATCTCTTCCGCAATTCGGTGCCAATGGTTGGTTCGACTTTTTACAACTCGCGCGTTTGGGATAGCAAATATGAGTCGAGTGGTTTCTTGAGCAATATTAATAATATTGAAGCTAGCTTCGAGTCGCCAGATAGCGGCGCTGGGACGAATTATCACTGCGGTACCGTATCGAGCGGGTGGTATCAGATTGCTGGCAAGCAGCAGTGTGCGCGTCAGGGCGTATATAACATTGGCGTGCTCGATGTCGGTAGTAGAATTGCGCAGAGACTCGACTGGAATGACCAGACTTTTAACAATGGCTCGTTTGGCAGTACGCCACGTGCGGCGACGGCGAACGTGGTCGTGCCATATAACTATGTTTTGAAGCCGTACGTAACGAACGAGTCGGCATCAAATCGCGTCGCTTATCTTGGCGAAACGATTCATATGACCCCGGGTGTTGTGGTTGCAACGCGCAAGAACATGGCGGTCAGTTCTGATAATAGTAAGAATACTTATGCGACGATTACGAAGCCAACCTCGATTGCAGTTGATTATTACTACACGACGAGTACTGGCACGATGATTATTAATCCAGTTTCGATTTACTCGAAGATGAACGTGCGTTTGAACAACGAGGCGGATTTGAACGGTACGGGCAACCGCGGCGATGCATACATCGAGAACGGTGGTTCGAAGCTCAATGGCGCTGATGCGGCCGCGGTCGCAACGAATTTTAACATTCCGGTTAATGATAGCCAGGTTTCGCCGGGCGATCGCATTTGCATGCGCGTCAGGGTGTGGCCGGCAGATAGCCATAATAATCCGACGGCAGCTACGGTTGGCGCAAGTGATATTGCAATTCAGGAAACCGGCTCTGGGGCTGACTCCTCGCGCACAACGACCTCTTGTTTGACGGTCGCGAAACGTCCAACAATTAGTGTTGAGGGTTCGAATGCCTATAGCGCAACAACAATCAAGACTTCGAAGTTCGAGAAGGAACTCGGTGGTACGAAATTTGTCTTTGGCTCCTGGTCAGAGTATGGCGTATTCGCGCGGGTTGATACAAGCTCGTTCAATATGGCTTCAGGTGCGGCGCTTGGCTACAACAAGAGCGGCTACAAGGACGGTAATGGCAACTATATGAAGACGCCGAACGTCGTGCGCGATAATCCGGCCGGTTCGGAAAATGTCGCAACGACGGCGCGTTCGAACATTTGTACGTACATGACTCAGACTTTTGCAAATGCTAACTGCGAGGCTGGTACGAACAAGATTGGCAACGTGGCGGCAGAGCAGTTTAGCGAGCGCATTAAGGAGCGCTATTCGAGAAGCACGGTCAACGTAGTAAGCACATCAACAAAGACTATGGGTGGCGTAGATTATCAGAATCTTTCTGGATATAGCGATGGAGGCGTTGTAGCGGATGATGGCGCGATTGTGTTGCGCCCGAATGGTAATGCCTATCTCGGTAGCAACTGGCGACCAAATATTGCAGACTCGGTCTTTACGGAAAAGGGTATTACGAGTCGCAATAATACGATTGTTTACAGTATGCCATCTGGCACGATGGTGATTGATGCCGATATTAATGTCCAGACTGGTAGTCTTTCTGGCCCAGGCCAGGTCTCCGGCGTCGTAATCGTGGCTGATAAGGTGTTAATTTCGAGTAATGTATCTTACATCAATGCAACGATTGTGGCGAATGAAGTAAATACCTGTGCCTTTAAGGCGGACGGTTCGGCGATGAGCTTCTCGGAGCTCAAGTGGACCGGTTCGGCAAGCTATCCGTGCGCAAAGCCATTGCAGTTTGATGCGCCGGTTTCGACGAAACGAATTATTCTCAACCGTACAGCAGGCGCAAATAACGGTGTAGGTTCGATTGTGCGCGCAGAAATATTCAACTTCAACACAGCACAATACCTCTGGTCGTTTAGCCAGATGGCGCGTTATAACCAGGCGGTCACGACCTTCTCGCGCGAATTGCCGCCACGCTACTAGAGCATTAAAATAACCGGTCTGATTGGCCGGTTATTTTTTCTTCTTCTTTTTCTCCGGCTTCGGCACTGATTCTGTCGGCTTTGCGATGAAGTTCGGGATGAGGCTATGGAGCTGGCTGAGAAGCTTGTGGCGGGCGTGCTTCGTCTCGACCTTATCGAGCCAACCTGGGTTTGGTTTGGAGTTTTTGGACGTGACGATTTCGACGATGTCACCATTGTTGAGCGTGGTGTTGAGTGAGACCATCTTGCCATTCACGATGGCGCCAGTACAGGCTGCACCGATTTCGCTATGAAGGCGATAGGCAAAGTCGAGCGGCTTCGAGCCCTGCGGGAGATCGATAATGTCGCCTTTTGGTGTGTAAACGAAGATTTTGTCAGCAAAAAGGGTAAGTTTGAGCTTGTTGGTATCGACTTTCTCGCCGCCTGCGAGCTTTGTGGCGGTTTCCTGAAGCTCCTTGATCCAGAGCAAATTGCTCGGAAGTTTGCTGACGCGACCTTCAGTGTAGGCGCTAGTGAGCTTCTGCTCGTTGTAGAAGAAGGTGGCCGCAAGACCGCGTTCTGCGTAATCGTGCATTTCCTGGGTGCGAATCTGGAACTCGACGACCTGTTTGTCTGGCGTAATGACGGTGGTGTGCAAAGACTGGTAACCGTTTTGCTTTGGCATTGCGATGTAGTCCTTTATGCGGCCGTCCATTGGATGGAAAAGGGAATGAATGAGGCCGAGGACAAGATAACAAGTCGTTACATCCTCGACAATAAAACGAAGCGCAATAAGGTCATAAATGCGGTCGATGTTTTGGTTGTACTTTGCGAGCTTTTTATGGAGCGAATAAATAGATTTGACGCGCCCATCGCACTTGTATTTGATGTGTTCTTTTTTGAGAATGTTCTCGACGGCAGCCTGAGCGTTCTTGAGCTTTTTGTCGGCGCTCTTGAGGCGATCTTCGGTAATCTTTTTGAGCTCTTCGTAACGTTTTGGATCGAGATACTTAAAGCTGGTCTCCTCAATTTCGACACGGACACGACCCATCTGGAGACGGTCGGCGAGTGGCGCGAAGACGTCGAGCGATTCGCGAGCGATTTTCTTTTGCTTGTCTGGCGGTAGAGCACTCAGAGTACGGAGATTATGGAGACGGTCGGCGAGTTTAATGATGAGGACGCGCACGTCTTGTCCGGTCGCAATTAGGAGCTTAAGGAGATTATCGCTGGTCTCAGGAAGGTAGCTCTCAAGGTTTTTCATGCCGCTGCGGGCTTTGCTAAGCTTCGTAACGCCGTCGACCAAGAAGGCGACATCTTTACCGAACTGCTCCTTGATGTCTTTTAGGGTGAGATCGGTATCCTCGACGGTATCATGAAGAATGCCGGCAATAACGGTGTCGTCATCCATGTTCCAATCTTCGAGAATTTTCTTTACTGCGAGCGGATGAATGATGTAGGGCTCGCCAGTTTTGCGCAACTGACCCTCGTGCGCCTTAGTAGCGACCTCGACGGCTTTATCGATGAGGGTAGTTTTTGTAGTCATATCTATATTATAGCATTCGAGCTATAACGAAGCTTAAGATAACGCTAATGATTGTTTAGAGAGACAATTCAATTGTTTTATTGGACGGCTTATATTCGACCATTTCGATGCCGCAGCGTTCGAGCATCATGCGAGAGGCCTTGGTGCCATCAGTGTTAGCGTATTTATTGTCGGCGTAAACAATGCGCTTGATGCCAGACTGAATGACGGCCTTGGCACATTCGTTGCAGGGGAAGAGAGTAACGTAAAGGGTGCAACCGTCGAGCTTGGCGACGGAGTTGAGGATAGCGTTAAGTTCAGCGTGGCAGACGTAGGCATATTTCGTATCAAGGAAGTCGCCTTCACGTGCCCATGGCATTTCTTCGTCTTTGACGCCAGTCGGCATGCCGTTATAGCCGGTGGCTACGATTTTCTTTGCTTCATTAACAATACAGGCGCCTACCTGCGTGCTTGGGTCTTTGCTGCGCTCGGCCGATAGTTTCGCGATGCCCATGAAGTATTCGTCCCAGCTGATGTGATCTTTGCGCATATTACTCTCCCTAAATTTCCTTAATATTTTAGCATAATCGTCGCCAAGGAAAAAGCCCGCTGGCTCCCTGGCTGGGAGTAAGCGGGCTAGCAGTGATGTGAGGTTTATTTGATGACATAGAGATAACCGTCGTCGACGAATATTACCGAGTCGTCATCTAACCAATCGAGATATCCGGCTAATTCTTTGCAAATGTCAGCTGCTCCCCTGGTGTCGTTAGGGAAAGCATAGTTGCTGAGATCACCTTTGTCGTCGCTGTAACTGAGAGGTATTTTATACCCCTTGCGTTTAATGTCGTCGTAGTCAATCGTTTCTTCGGTGTCGTCTTCTAAATGATACCGGTCGATTAAGTCGGCGATAGCGCTGATATGATTACCGAAATCGATTTCCATCGGGTCTAAAAGGATTCTAGCGTCCATAATGAAACCTCCTGCAGATGTAATGTGCACACCACTCGCTTGTGGTACCATTCTTTTATTATACCACGATTGTGGCAAATAATCAAGGAAGGCTGCGCTCAGAAAGCCCGCTCATTGAGCGGGCTAGGGGTCAGAATTCGATTAACAATACTTCGATGTGATCTTTTTTGCCATGCGTTTGCCTCCTAGACGTAAACCAGGAAGTGTGTGTAGGCACGCGGTAAAGTATCATCGAAAACGACACGGACATTAGGCTTATTGAGCCTCTTTTTTAACTCGTCTGCGATGAGGCCGAGAATTTCGGGCATGTCGTCAGCTGAGTATGAGATACCGCTATATCCGGCATACTTAGGATCAATGCGATATCTGGTTCTGATGCCGTCGTTCGCAATCGGGACTTCTTCGCGATAATCTCTTCCAAGACAAGCTTCGATTTGGCCTGCAAATTCGCTGGCGGTTTCCTGCCAACATTCTTTCTTGATGAAGTCTAATGTGTTTGACATATATTAACCTCCTAAAATGTACTTATCTAGTGCAACAGGGGTGCACCTCTGATATGTCTATATGATATCATAAAAGTATGAAGATTTTCTCTTGGAACGTGAATGGGCTCAGATCGGTGCTGAATAAGGGTGCACTGCAGAGCTTCATCGAGAAATATCAGCCGGATATCTTGTGTTTACAGGAGACGAAGGCGAAGCAAGGGCAGGCCGAGGTAGACTTGCCGGAGTATGAAGAGATTTGGAACTCGGCGGAACGCGCGGGATATTCGGGCACGGCGATTTTTACGAAGATTAAGCCGCTGAGCGTGCGCTATGGCTTCTTTGAGGAGCAGGACGCTTTCCCGGGCTGGGAAGACGCATTCGGCGACGCAAGGGCCGAGGGGCGCGTTTTAACGGCCGAATACGACGACTTTTATTTGGTGAATGTGTATGTTCCGAACGAAAAGCCGGATCTTGAACGCATGGGTTACCGTGAGAACGTTTGGGATAAGGCATTACTTAGCTACATGAAGCAGCTAGAGCAGAGCAAGCCGGTGATTGTGTGTGGTGATTTCAATGTGGCGCATGAAGAAATCGACTTGGCGCGGCCAAAAGAAAATGAAGGTAACGCGGGCTTCACGAAATCCGGCCGTCAGGGCATGATGAATTTCTTGAATAATGGCTTTATCGACACGTGGCGCGAGCTGCATCCGGGCGAGCAAAAGTATAGTTGGTGGAGCTTCCGCATGGGCGCACGTGCGCGCAATGTTGGCTGGAGAATCGACTACTTTTTGGCGAGCGAAAAGCTTCGCCAACAGATTAAAAATGCCGAGATTCACGATGAGGTAATGGGCTCCGATCATTGCCCAATTGAGCTGGATTTAGCATGAATAATAACCTAGAATACTGGAAAGTGCAGCGAACAAATAAATTGTTCAATGACGTAGATTTAGATGCGCCAGAGCAGCGCCGTTTTGCCGGAAAAGTTTTGATTATCGGCGGTAATCGCGGGCAGTTTTTTGCCGTGGCGAGTGCCCTTGAAGCGGCAAAACGAATGGGTGCGGGTGAGGTGCGAGCTCTGATGCCGGATTCGCTGAAGAATCAGGTGCCAAGTACGCCGGAATTGTACTTTGCGCCAGCGGAAGCATCTGGAGCATTTGGTAAAGAGTCGCTTGAGGCGATTCAGCGTCAGGCAGACTGGGCGGACGCAGTAATTCTGATCGGCGATTGCGGCAAGAATGCCGAAACTTCGATGGCATTTGCGGATTTTCTCAATAAATCTGAGAAGCCAGTGTTTATTACGCGCGACGCGATTGAGACGGTAATGCCTGGCGCGTCTGACTGGGGTTTGCGCGAGGCGGAGACGGGATTATTCCTGACGATGCCGCAGCTGCAGAAGTTTCTCCGAGCAATCTATTATCCAAAGGTGGTGACGCTGACGATGCCGACAAATCAGCTTATCGAAACGCTACATAAGTTTACGTTGAGCTATCGGATGTCGGTGACGACTTTTCATAATGGTTTGATTATTTCGGCGCAGGACGGCGAAGTTTATTCGCAAGCAATAACAGATACGGATTATACGCCAATTTCGCTTTGGAACGGTCAATTATTGACGCGGGCGGTAGTGGCGCGACTTTGGAACCAGAACCGCAAGTTTGGCCACGTGATGATGACGGTCATTTAAAAAAGTCCTCCGAGAAACGGGGGACTTTTTCGTGAGGTGTTTATTCTTCTTCGCCGCGTAGGCGCATGATATCGATTATGACGCTTGCGATACTGAGTGCTGCCATGACCGATGAAAACGCAAAGCAGCAAATAATCGAGGTCTCGTGCGCGAAATCGATTGTGGCCAGATTAGCCGCGATGACGAGCCAGCAGCTAATGATGACCATGCGCGCTTTGTCGGTCATGCCGGCGCCAATGCCTTGAGGATAGTCCTTACTTTTCAGGGCGAACCAGATAAAGAAAAGAATATCGCGGGCAATGGTAATGAAGAGCATGATTGCAATGTAGAGCACTATGTGGTGGCTACCCAGTGTTCCGCGCATTGCGAAGAAGAGAATAAACGCAATGCTATTCGGAATGAATAACACCTTGTCGCCAAGCGGATCGAGATATTTGCCGGCTTTGGTGACGGTCTTGGTGAGACGTGCAATACGTCCATCAACCCAGTCGCTCAAGATAATGGCGACGAGAACGATGAAGCACATGGCGCGGCCCTGCTCACTGTCGAGCCAGGTGAAGAGAAGCGGGAGAACGGCTGCAATAGCAATTCTAGCGACGCTAATCGTGTTCGGGACTCCGATATGACCATCGGGATTCTCGGACTTTTTGCCTGATTTGACAAGCCAATGCGGATCTTTGACATATAGCATCTTTACGGCGTCAACTACGGTCGGGAAGACGATAGAAGCGGCGAAGATGGCAGAGAAGACGCATTGTGCATCATGATAATTGCGAACCATGATTGAGAGAAAAGCAAAGGCGCAAGTGAAAATGGCTCCGCCTAAGCTGATCTTTGAAAATGGCTTAACTTGTTTGTCGAGCGCCTCGATTACGCCAACAAACTTTGCGCTCAAGATTCTGCAAGCTATTACCAATACGATGAAGTAGAGGTATAGTGGCAAAACCGTGGTGAGCGCCAAAATGACGTAACCAAGCACATAAAGTGCAATATAGGGGTATTTCTTTCCCATAGACACCTCCTAACGAACGACTGCTGGATTCCTACTAAAGCCACCAATTGCTCAAAATAATAGCATAAAACAGAGGTGGAGTCAAGGCTAGGCTACTTTTTGGAAGTCTTTGGGCCGGTCCATTCAATGGCGTTGCGGCAGGATTTGCAGGTGCCGACGGTGCCGATGATGTGGTTGGCTTTGCCGCAGTCGGGACATTTCACGACGTGTGGAGTGGTTTGATCGGTCTGGTGTTTAGCTGGATTGTCGTGGGTGAGGCCCGGCTTATTTGTATTGGTTGAGCGTTCGGAACTGGCCATACGAGCCATTCTAAGCGCGCCAGAGACGGCCGTGGCGACTTTTCCGAGTATGAGACTAACCACGAACATAATGAGGCTGAAAATGGCTACCCAGCGGCCAAAGTCGGTGAGCTTTTGGTAGAGCGGATGAAGACGGAAGTCGACAAGGAACTGAAGGAATGAGATATTTACACCGAAATTCTGCTGGAGCAATTCGTAGGTGCGCGGGACGAGGCAGAGGAGGGCGACTACGAGAATGGCGGCCGGCACGCGATAATAGCGGTAGCTGCCGTAAATGAAGAGGCGAGCAATCGTTAGAAGAATGCCGATTGGCGGAACGAAATAGAGGGTGACCAAGATAACCGGCAAACTGCAGATGAGTTTTGGCAAAGAAATTCGAAATGAAAAGTTTTGGATGCTCATGAGGCTATTCTAGCATGTTTCCATTTGCGGCGGCGGCGAACAAATTTAAGCCAAACAAATGATAAAATAGCATAAAGGGGAAAAATGAGATTAGAACCAGTCGATTATACTAATTACAAAAAAGCCATTGAGATACAAAAAGAAATTTTTCCAGAAGAAGATGGGACTTTGAATATTTTAGCCTCCTTGGACAGAGACTTGTTTATGCAAAAAACGGGGCTATTTTACGAAGATGACCAGGTTAAATACTATATTGCTTATAGCGGCAATGAGGCGGTGGGTATAACCGGGATTTATCACTACGACAACGATCCGGCATCGGCATGGCTTGCGTGGTTCGGAGTACTTCCAGATAAAAGAAGAAGGCATTACGGTGAGGAGATTTTAGAACGAACCATGGAGCTCGCCAGACAAAAAGGCTTTGAGACGATGAGGCTATATACTGATGCTATCGGTAATGCAGATGCGATTAAACTGTATAAAAAACTAGGATTTATCGGAGAGAAATATTCTGCGGAAAAGCTATCATATGATTGCTATATTTACTCTAAGAATTTGCATGGCGGAAAGACTGAGCCGTGGAATAATAGGGCACTCGAACTCTCATATCAATCCGAGTTGGAGCATATCCCAGAAGAAAGAATGAGAGAAATACTCGAATCGTATGAACTGTAGGGAATCCAACAGGATCCACAGGTTACGTAACAATAAAAAATAGGTCCATTCGGACCATCTTTTTGGTGGGCGAGAAGGGACTTGAACCCTTACGGCATTGCTGCCACAAGATTTTGAGTCTAGCGTGTCTACCAGTTCCACCACTCGCCCAGATTGTTATAGAACAATATAAGTTTAGCATAAAAGGCCCGTATATGCTAGAATAAAGCTAATGGACAATCAAAATGGTGGGCACCAATTAACTCCTGCGCAAAGGCAGCAGAATACTGCTGCGGCTTTGGCTCGCCAAAAAGTTCTAGAAGCATACAAACATCAGACTAGCAATTATCATAGCCCGGCCGACAAAAAGCCGGAGCAAGAAAAGACAAGACCGGCTTCGCCGATTCGCACGGCGGCTACTAACCAGGCGGCAGCAGCGGCGGCAAAAACTATTACGACGCCAAACATCAAGACTGAGGATTGGCGCAAATATCATTCGGCTTGGCAAGATTATTATCAGAAGTACTACGGCGAATATTATGGCAAGGCGGCGCGGGATTATATTGCACGCGAGCGCCAGAAATATGAGCGCAACATGGCGCTCAAGGAAGCTAATATCAAGGCAGCAGCAGAGCGCAAAATCATTACTTCGAATGCGAATGCAGCCGAGCAGGCGGCAGCTGCGCAAGATAGCAAAGATAGCAAAGCGATTCAGGCCGATTTCAAGGCGAAGATCCAAGAGAAAGTTTCGAGGCGCGCAAAAAAAGTGCGCAAGTCGCGTCACTTTATTCCAATTGCGGTTGGTTTTGCGATTCTCGTTTTGGGGCTTTTGTTTCAATATAATCAGGTGATTATCGCGAACGCGGTGGCCTTTATGTCGCCAGGCGGTTCGGAGGTGAATGATATTACGGCGGTTGATCCGACGGTCTCTGCAAACGTCCACGAAAAGCCGACGTTAATGATTCCGAAGCTCAACGTTGAGGTGCCGATTGTATTCGGCTCAAAGACAGACGTGAAGTCGATGAATGTTGCGATGTCGAACGGCGTGGCAAACTTCAAGGTTACGGGCGCATCGGCCGCACCGGGGGAGATTGGCAACTTCGTCGTGTCTGGCCACTCGGCAGGTAATATTTATCAGCAATCCGATTACAAGTTTATCTTCTCCGGCCTCACGCGCATGACGAACGGTGATTTGATTTACGTCGACTACGGCAAGCAGCGCTATACTTATCGCGTAGTCGGTTCGACGGTGGTTGACCCATCTGACGTGAACGCTTTGCGCAAGATTGCGACCGATCACCCGGGCAAACCGATGATTACTTTAATTACCTGTACGCCACTTGGCACTTCGAAGTATCGCTTGTTGGTTTACGGCGAACAGATTCATCCAAGCTATGAGGGCGCCGAGGAGCCAGATCCGACCCCAACAGAAGAAGAGAATATTGATACGATGCCAAAGAACGAAGACTCGCCGCTCGAGCAGTTCTGGAAGTGGCTCACCGGCCAAGATTAAAACGAGATTCTAATACTTATTTCTCAGGAAACAGCGTTCGCTCGGCCTGTCTTCACAGGCGAGCGCCGCTTCCTGCTCGGCAGCAGCCTGCGCAACGTTCCTTGCGAAATAGTATTAGTATCTCGTTGTGATTGTTGGCTGTGCTTCGCGAGGAGACTTACGGAGGCTACGGCCGAGTACGAGACGGCTGCCGCCCGTAACGACGGGCCGGCAGAACGTCGTACTCCGAGTGGAGCATAGCCGATAATCGCAAGAAGAAGCTATTGGAGCTTTTCGCGTTTGAGATTGATTGTGATTGATTTGACCTGGCCAGCGTCGGTTTCTTCGACGGTTTCGGTCGGAATTTCGAAGTAGTAGAGCCAGTCGTTGTTTTCGCTGACGACGGCTGGGAGGGCAGGACTGGCCTGCTTGGCGATGCCGCGGCGGTTACTGCCGTCGAAGTCGCGGACGACGACGTTGTTATCGACGTTTTCCCAGAGGAGATAGTCGTCGATCCAGTTAATCTTTGTAATGTCGATGCCGAGGTCGGTATCGTAATAGCGCTTGGTTTCGATGTCATAGCTAACCATATTTTTACCACCGACAAACACGATAACATTGCCTTTGCCGCCGCGCGAAACGAGGGTCGGTGCGAAGCTTAGGTCGCGTTCGAGAATAGCCTTGAGGGTCTTGTTATTTTGCTTGCCATAGGATGGATATTTGCCGGCGAGAATGCGTAGCTCTTTGCCGTAGCTATAGGCGAGCCACTCTTCATTCCAGTACGTATTCATAGTGAGGCCGGCGACCTTTTGGTTTTCGTCGAGCGTGGCGACTGTCACGAAGCTTTCCTCGCCATCTTTATAGGTGTTAATATGGCGCTCGGTCTTGGCTGGCTGGTCGTCTTTTTGGACAATATTTTCGAGATTGACGAAGCCAACGACGTCTTTGTTATTAGCGATAAGCTCAACTTGGCTAGCGATAATATCGGAGATTTTTGCGTCGCTAATGTCGATGCGGTAGAGGTTGCCGTCGGCGAGCGCCCAGAGCTTGGAAGCAGAGGAGTTTGCAATCGCTACGTCGGTAAAATCATGCTTAAACTGCTTGTTGAGGTTGATGGAATTCTCGGCATGCTCGAGGTCGATGAGGTGCCAAGAGGTTTTGTCCTCGGTTTTCCAGCTGAGAATGGCTTTGTTGCAGTTTTCATTCCAATCGAGCACGCTAAGTTCGCCCGTGCGAGCCTTTTCGGCGTCCGTACCGAGGAGGTCAGAGAGTTTGAGGCGCGTGTTTTTGAGGCGATCTGGCTGAATGTCGGAGCGCACCAATTCGTCGCTGTCTTTCTCGACGGTCACGAGCCACTTGCGGTTCTGGGAGAACTGGGCGAGGCGAAGTTCTTTGTAGGTGGAGGCGTTCTTGATATCTGGATTATTAGGGAAGAGGCGCACCCATTCGATGCGAGTCAAAAGGCCACCGTCAATCTTGACGTCGCGGGACCAGCTATCGTAGCCATCTTTGCTGATGCGGACTTTATGCTCAGCGGAGCTAAGCATCTTGCTAAACTCGGTGTGACCAAACTGGCTATTGCCATCAATCTCAACAGAGGCGCCAGAAGGGTGGGAAGCGACCTGTAAGAGGCCAGATTGCTCAAGGCCATCCTCGGTAATGGTGTAGCCCATCGCAATAATCATTAAAACAAAAACAATTGCGATTACCGAAATGCTCATAAAAGCGTTAGTCGCAATCACACGGACGTTGCGAATCTTCTTTTGTCGTGCACGATCCATATTGTATATATATTATACCATGGAAAATGCTTACGCTTAATTTATTAAATAATTCTGAATAATATTTTTAAAATGCTATTGATTTTCGTACGCTTATGTTTTAACATAACATTAGCAGATTAATTGAGAGAGGTAAGATGGACGGAGTCGTCAGAGTAACTAGGAGAGCTTCAAGCGCTAAAAACGCTAGCTCTGTTAACCAGCGTCGCACCCAGAAATCTACCACTTTAAACCGTAAATTCGTAAAAAAAGTTGCACCGCGCCCACGCATTAATGCGTCCGCTGCGGCTGCTTCCCGTGCTCTAAAGGGGCAGAATCAGCAAGTTATTATTCGCCGCACGCAGCAGGTGCGTTTGCAGCCACAGCCGCAACAAACAATTGTTCAGCAGGCAGTCGTGACACAGGCACAGGCGCAGCAAAAGTTTGCTCAGCGCGCTGCTGCTCAGTCCGTCTCGTTGAAGGATCTCGAAACAATCCAGCCAGCACAGGACGCGCCAATCGTGAAGGTCGCGAAGGCTCGCATGCAGGCCCGCAAGGCCGCTGCGCCACAGCCACTCACCGCACAGGAGCTCAAGGAGCGCGCAATCCAGCAGGCTCTCCGCAAGGTTTCCTCGATGGATATGGCGGACGAAGAATATTCCGAAGCGTTCAAAAAGAAGCATTTCTGGCAGAAAAAGAAGTTTGCGCTCGCCGCATCGATGGCGGTTATCTCTTTGGCTTTGCTCGGTTATCTCGTTAGCGTGAATATGCCGGATATCTCCGTGCGTGTCGCTGCGATGAATAGCGGTATTGAGAAGGCTTATCCTAGCTACGTACCAAGCTCTTATCGTCTTGATGGCCTAGTTAAAGAAGAAAATGGTCGCATTACGATGGGCTTCAAAGATGACAATGGCAAGAAGTTCACCTTGATGGAGGAGAAGTCATCTTGGGATTCGTCTGCTGTACTCTCGAACTACGTAATTAAGAACTGGGGCGCGAGCTACTCGGTCGCAAAGGGGCAGGGCCTTACGATTTATGTCTCAGGTTCGAACGCGGCTTGGGTGAATGGCGGTGTCTTCTACGTGATTCTTGATGATGATGGCGCGCTCAGCTCGAGCGATCTGCATGATATCGCGGTTAGTCTATAATTAGATAAGATAACAGAGGCGGAAGGCCTCTTTTTCTTTGTTTTTTCGCTTATTTTTATGCTAGAATATCTAAATTAGTGTTATGCTAACGTAACTTACGGACAGCTTGTTCGTGCGGACTTTGTTTGAATGTAGCCAGAGGAGGAAATACTATGGTTGATAAGAGACTACTGGCGAAAGATAGAAAGTTGAGAAGGAAATGCACGCTCATGAAAGTCGCGATGAACGGATTCGCAGTATTGTGGTTGGGTTTGTTCGACGTCGGCTGTGCTTTTCTTGGCGTATGGGCGGACGATCGTTTCGGTATTACGACGTCTCCGCTGATGGCGGCTATAAGCATCGTCCTGGCCTTTGTAGCTGCAGCGATTGCGCTCACTATAGCTATATTGATTGCATTCCCGTTCCATAACAAGCTCGAGCAATACCGCGAAGAGTTGCTGTACCTGTACTGTTGCTAAGCAGTCGCGTACATTGCAAAATGGCCCCTAGCTTATTAGGGGCTTTTTATAGGGGTAGCATATTGACTTTTCGAGTCGCTTATGCTATAATAGAAGGGTTAACTATCGTTTGAGAGGTTAATGTCGTTTACAAGTTAGGTTAGCGTTTAGCTTGTTTAGGAAATTCGATCACCATAAGAAAGGGGTGAAAAATATGATGAATGAATTGTCGGACCCTATTAAGGCTAGAAAAGCAGAGAGAGCTCGCGAGATAAGGCAAATCGCTAAGGACTTCGTGGAGTGCGCGGCTAAGGTGCTGATGTGGATTATGCTTATTTTTGGCACTTTGGCTGCGGCCGTGGGTATCGTTGTCGGCACGCTCGCGTTAGCGGCGGTTCTTGCTCGCGTTTTTAACTCAGTATTGCTTGGTCTTATCGTGGCGGTTGCCGCTGTTATTACCTCTGTCGTTCTGATCGCTGCGACATGCGATGCTATCTCTAAAGCAAAAGAGAGACGCAAGAATCATGGGAGGGGCTAATAATGAGCAGCTTTAAGAAATCTCTCAGAGAGAACTTCAGGATTATGCTTGCGGCGTTTGCGTTTGTTCTGCCGATTATTTTGTCGGGAGGGGTCTTCGCTGGTCTTATGTTTGGCGCAGTTATACCCGCGATTCAAAGTTGGTCGGTTACGGCCATGTTTGTTGAGGCGAATTATGGAGCTGTTTCTGTTATAGCCATAATCATAGTAATTGCTCTGATGCTTGTGTTTTCAGCAGTTTACACTACTATCGCAGAAGCAATAATAGACTCAAGAGAAAAACGCCGCAAACAACATAAATGTGAAGCCTAAAATGCTAACTAAAATAGCCCCCGAGATAATCTCGGGGGCCTTTTGTTTCTCGGGGGTTCATTGACTTTAAAGGGGTACTCGTGGCATAATGTGGCCTATATCTATTTTTTTGTAGATATGTAGTTTTTAGTTCCATTCAAACCACCAAATTCTTCCACAACGGGGGTGAGACAACATGAAAAAAGGTTTGGTAATTCTGGTTGCGACAATCGTCGCATGCGCGGTTAGCCTCTATGCCTTGAGCTGGAGTGCGAACCATGGTGCTTTCTTTCCGACTACAGATGTGTGGGAAGAAGTGTACGAACCGCGTACTGACGCGGATAGTGTCATAAGCAAAATGACAGCACAGCATCGCGGCTACGAGGTGGAATATGGCCTCGTAATGCTTTATGCATTAGCGCTAGCAGGTGCTGTCGCTCATGTAACCCGCAGGCTTTCCGATCATTTCGGTGAAGCGCCTATCGTCGCCGGCATTTTCGAAGTAAATGCCGATACAGATAGTGAAGGGCACCCGTCGATAGTTTTTATTAGAGACGGATGCTATGGGGAAGGATGTTGAGTAAGGGACGAAAAGCCTCTAGTTTAACTAGGGGCTTTTTCAGTGGTAGCATATTGACTTTTTGAGACGCTTATGGTATAATTAGCGTGTTAACTATCGTTGAGAGGTTAATGTTGTTTACAAGTTAGTATTTAGCTTGTTTAGGAAATTCGATCACGCTCATAGGGGGTGAAAAAATATGACAAACGAATTGTCTAATTCTGCAGGTAAAGGTACGAAGAAGGAATTCATGAAAAAGGGCGAGGTTTTTGCCGTTTTTAAGGAGTCCTTTCTTGACACGCTTGCACGGTCTTCGGTAGTGCTCGCTTTGACTGCTCTGATTGGGGTCGGCACATATTATTTGTTCGTTACGATCTTTAGGGCTTGCAATGAAACTATCTTGGGTTTGTGCTTGGCGATATTGGCGGTCGCTGCGATTTACGTAGTACTATTTGCATTGGTTTCTGCCGCAGTAAGCACTATCAAGAGTATCCAGGAGTGTCGTAAGGCTAAAGCTGCGGAGGAGAAATAAGATGAGATTCTTCAAATATCTCGGAAAGAGACTCTTTTCCGTAGCGGAAATTATAGCAATTGCGATGACGTGGGTTTTGATTATAGCTGTCGGTCTCTTGGTGGTGTGGCTGTTCATCGTTCTCATTGAAGGGTTAGGTGGCACTTTTCTTGGCATAGTCAAAGCAATTATGCTTGAAGGACTCACTATTACGTTTTACGTAACGATCGTTTTAGGTTTTCTGGATGCGCTTGAAAATGTGAGACAAGATAGGATAGACAAAGCTAATGGTTATGATTATACCGACCACATCTACTAACTGAAATATCCCCCGGGAGAAATCTCGGGGGATTCTGTTTTCCCCAGGGGTAGCATATTGACTTTTTGAGACGCTTATGGTATAATTGAAGTATTAACTGTTGTGTTTGTAGTTAAAGTATTTTACGAGTTAGTTTTAGCTTGTTAAAGATCATCAACGGCGCATACGATGCGCGAAGTCTTGGAGGAGGAAAGATTATGGATGGTTCAAAAAAGTTTGCTGAATACGCTGAAGTAGTGGTAACTAGCGAGATATTTGAAGCCTTCTTTTATGTTGTACCTGCGACGATGATTTGGTTTTTCGTTTGGAGGGCACCTTTTGAATGGCCAATAATTGCTAGGTTTGCCTCGGCGCATCCGGTGGTCACTTGGATAGTGGCAACTATTGCTATGCTTGCTGTGGTGCGATTGCTCGCATTGATTTATGATTCAATATTAAGAGCGATTTGCAAAGCACGGAAGCAGCGTAGGACACGAGGTTTAACAGGCTAAGCTTTTAGCTTGTTTTTGGGAAATTCGATTTGCCTTACTGAAGGAGGATGAATATATGACAAACGAATTGACTGACTTAGAGCAGACGAAAAAGCGAAAAAGAGATCAGAGAGCGACGGAAAGAAGGCGACTCGCCGAAGCTTTCTCGGGGAGTTTACGAGATACGCTACGGTGGGCCGCGCTAATTGTGGTTTGCTTTATCGTTGCCATTTGCATTCTATGGAGCCTAATTGGCAACATGTTGTTGCTGTCATATCTCTATAACGCCTATGGAATCATCGGATTGCTGCTATTGGTTCTTGCTGAATGTGTACTGGCTTTCATAATAGTTGTGATATGCCGCACGCTCCTGAGAGTACGCAAGATGAGACGGCAGTACAGTCGTTGAGGAGGTGACACTATGGACAAGATGCGTAAATTTGGGAAGATACTATTTTGGGCTATTAAAGAATATTTCGTAGCCCTTCTCGGAAGTTTTGTGCTCATAAGTGTAGTCTCTGCTGGAGCTTATCTAGGGTGGCTCGTTTCTACTGCAGCAATGACTAAGTGCGAAGAAATATACCCGCCACTTGCGCATGCAGTCTTTTTCTTCGTAAGCATGATTATGGTCACGGCGACCAGCGCTATTATCCTTTATGGGATAATGAAAGCTGTTGATTTCGGAGTAAAGAGGCGGCAGAAAATGGAGCTAAAGAAAGCTAACTGACATAGCCCCCGCGGTTAATCCCGGGGCTTTCTGATGGTTATTGATTTTTTTTGAAATATGTTGTATAATTATAAGTGTTAACTCCGTTGTTTTGTTAAAGTTATTTGCATTTACGTATCTCATCAGGAAAGGTCTCGGTCGTTACAAAAGGAGGAAAATAATATGACGAGCTATTCTTGGGAACGCTTTAAGGACAAAGTCTGCATTGCTGCTGCCAGCGCTTTCTGCGTATTTGCGACTATAATGTATGTCATTGCGATTATTTGCATTATAGGCTCTGTGCTGGCCGGGTGTTTTGCTTTTTGCTATATGTGCTATAGAATGGGCGGAAACATCTGGTATGCGATTGCGGGCGTTTTAGCGACAATCTGTATAGCAGGATTTTGCTATGCGATGGCGAGGGCGTAATGGCTTGCCTCCGAGGTAATCTCGGAGGCATTTTGTTTATTCTTATGCTAAAATAGAAGAAATGGGCGGAGGTTTTTAATGATTAATTTCAAATGTAACTACGGTAGAGTCGCAACTGTCGAGGCGTTTGGGGCAGAGATGGAGCGCGTGCCGAGTTATTTTGAAGAATTGAAAAAATCTCCAATGAGTGGCTGGATGGATTTGCCAGAAAGCTATGATCACGAGGAATTTGCGCGGATTAAAGAGGCAGCCGAGAAGATAAACGGCGACTCTGATTATTTGGTATGTATTGGAATCGGGGGAAGCTATCTGGGGCACCGGGCGGCAATTGAGGTGCTTGGGGGCGAGAGCGGCCGGACAAGATTGATCTATGCTGGTAATTCGCTCAGCGCGCGCGAACTCAAAAAAGCAGTCGCGCAGCTTGGTGAGGCAGATTTTTCGATTAACGTGATTTCGAAATCTGGTACGACTACGGAAACGGCGGTCGCGTTTAGGGTTTTTAGAGAGAAATTGATTGAAAAATATGGGGAAGCGGAGGCTGCACAAAGAATTTATGCAACGACTGACGCAAACCAAGGCGCGTTGCATGACGAGGCAATTAACAGGGGTTATCAGCGGTTTGTGGTGCCAGATAATATTGGTGGGCGCTTTTCGGTGCTGACAGCGGTCGGCTTGTTGCCGATGGCAGTAGCTGGTGTCGATATTGAGTCGCTCATGATGGGCGCGAACGAAGAACGCGAGGATATCCTGGATGCAAATGGTGGCCGTGCGGCTGAATACGCAATCGTGCGTAAGTTTATGAATGACGCGGGCCGTCGCGTTGAGGTGATGGCGAATTTTGAGCCTTGTTTTGCCTATTTTAATGAATGGTGGAAGCAGCTATTTGGTGAAAGTGAGGGCAAGGAAAACAGGGGCATTTTCCCGGCAAGCGTGATCGATACGACCGATTTACACTCGATGGGGCAGTATCTCCAGGAGGGCGCGCGCGATATCTTTGAAACTGTGCTTGAAATTGAAGAGGATGATGAATCGGTGGTCGTGCCAGAGGGCGATGATGGCGATGGCTTAGGCTATTTGGCGGGTCATTCGCTCGCGAGTATTAATCGTGTCGCAAAAGAGGCGACGATTGGCGCGCATCGTGACGATGGCGACATTCCGGTGCTCAGGATTACGGCGCCACGCATCGATGCCGAGTCGTTGGGCGCGCTATTTTACTTCTTTGAAATGAGCTGTGCACTGAGCGCAACGGCGCAGGGCGTGAATCCATTTGACCAGCCAGGGGTTGAAGCATATAAGCGTCGTATGTTTAAATTACTTGGTAAACCTGGATTCTAAAAATGTTTTTAAAATTTGTTCAAATTTTCCTTATTTCTATGGTGCCGCTCGTGGAGCTACGCGGTGCGATTCCGGTGTCGCAGATCATGGGGCTGCCGATGGTGCCGTCCTATATTGTCTGTATCGTCGGCAACATGCTGCCGGTGCCGTTTATCTATTTCTTTGCGGATAAGTTTTTGAACTGGGGCAAGGATAAAAAGGTTGTCGGTAAATTCTGTCGTTGGTGTCTAAAGAAAGGGCATCATGCAGGAGAGAAACTATCGAAAAAAGCAGGCCAGAAAGGGGCTTTCTTGGCGCTGCTTCTATTTGTTGGTATTCCGATCCCTGGAACCGGCGCATGGACCGGTACTTTTGCGGCGAGCTTCCTTGGTTTTGGTTTCAAACGCTCGGTAATCGCTATTATGCTTGGCGTTTTACTCGCCGGCGTTATTATGATGAGCGCCTCGGCGCTTGGCCTGGCGCTCTTCTAATAATTAAAGGTTATCTTTAATTTCGTCGATGATTTTTTGCTTGAGGCTGGCACGGGTGCCGCTGATCGTAATCGACTTACCGTTGACGAGGATGGTTGGAGTTGCGGAAACGTTGTCGTCAGAGCCGAGCTTTTTGTCGGCTTTGATCTTGTCGGCGATGCTGGAATCGTCGAGGTCGGTCTTGAACTGGTCGACGTCGCCATCGTCGGCGATGTCTTCGAAGATTTCTACGAAGGCAGCGGTGCGGTCGTCTTCGTCGCTTTCATATTCCCAGTCGCTTTGGTTTGCGAAAACGGCGCTGAGCATTTCCCAGAAGTAGCCCTGGTTGCCGGCAGCCTCGATAGCAGCGACAGCGGCTTCGGCGTTTTTGTGGTAGCTAAGTGGGTAGTGGCGATAAACGAACGCGACTTTGTCGCCGTATTCTTCGTAAATTTCGTCAACGATTGGCGTGACACTAGCGCAGCCTGGGCATTGTGGGTCGGCGTATTCGACAACGATAACCTTGGAATCGCGCTTGCCGCGCACGTGGTCAGTTGAGACGATAGCTGGGTTATCTTCACCCTTTTTGTCATCTTTCTTATCGTCTTTTTTGTCGTCCTTCTTATCGTCTTTCTTGTCATCTTTGACGATAGTAGTGTCATCGTCTTTCTTGCCATTGTTCTGGTTGATGAGAACAATTGTGAGTACGACGCCCGCAGCGATGAGCGCGGCAGCGAGAATGATAATAGTAATAATTAAGCCAGTTTTGCCACCGGATTTTGGCGCAGCTGGAGCTGGAGCGGTAGCTGGCGCTGGCGTTTCGACCGGTTTTTCGGCCTTTGGTTTCTTAGCAAAGATTGATTCTTCTGCCATTATTTATTCCTCCTAAATGGATTAGTTAAACCTAACGTCGAATCAAGTTCGGCGATACGCATTAATTCATTATACTTCGCAATGCGCTCAGAGCGCGAGAGGGAACCGGTTTTAATTTGGCCGGTACCGAGGCCAACCGCGAGGTGAGCAATAGTAGTATCTTCGGTTTCGCCGGAGCGGTGAGAAATCACGCTGGTGTAGCCAGCCTTCTTGGCGAGCAAGACCGTATCGATAGTTTCGGAAAGTGAACCGATTTGATTGAGCTTGACGAGAACGGAATTTGCGACGCCGTTGTCGATGCCTTTTTTGAGAAGCTTGGAGTTGGTGACGAAGAGATCGTCGCCGACGAGCTGGATGCGGTCGCCGAAGCGTTTGGTTTGTTCTTTCCAGCCATCCCAGTCGTTTTCGCCGAGACCATCTTCAATCGAAACAACAGGGTAGTGATCGATAATCCACTGGTACCAGTTGTTGAGGTCGTCGCTAGACTTCCAATCGCCGTTAGTCTTCAAAACGTAGTGGTCGCCGTCGGCAAATTCGGAGCTGGCGACATCCATGGCAATGCAGATATCTTCGCCTGGGCGGTAACCGGCAGCCTGAATGGCAGCTATAATAAGGTCGAGCGGTTCGTTGTTGCCTTCGCGGAGACTTGGAGCGTAACCACCCTCATCACCTACGGTCGTTGCGTAGCCGCGTTCCTTGAGAATCTTGGCGAGTGCGTGGAAGACTTCGGCGCCCATACGGACGGCATCATTCATATTCGGTGCGCTGACTGGGATAATCATGTATTCCTGGAAATCAGTTGACCAGCCAGCATGTGCGCCGCCGTTCATGACGTTCATCATTGGCATTGGGAGGCACATTTCGTCAGTCGTGCCGGCGAGCTCAGCGATGTATTCGTAGAGGCGCATGCCATTAGAATGCGCGGCAGCCTTGGCGACCGCAAGGGAAACGGCGAGAATCGCGTTGGCGCCGAGCTTAGATTTATTCTCGGTGCCGTCGAGGTCGAGCATGAGCTGGTCGATCTCGCGTTGCTTGGTAGCGTCGTTGCCGATTAAGACGTCAGCAATCTTATTGTTGACGTTCCAGACGGCCTTTAAGACGCCTTTGCCGCCGTAGCGTTCATTATCGCCGTCGCGAAGCTCGAGGGCTTCACCGGCGCCCGTAGAAGCGCCTGACGGCACAGCGGCGCGGCCAGTCGAGCCGTCTTCGAGAACGACGTCAGCTTCGACGGTCGGGTTGCCACGTGAGTCCAAAATTTGGCGCGCATGGATTCGTTTAATATTCGTATTTTTTTCTTGCATAAATGATGCCTCACTCCCTTAAAATTACACAAAATTCTTATGTATATAATAGCAAATATAAAATGTTTATGCTATTATTAAGCCAAGTTTACATTTAAGGAGGGCAGTTTTCACATGGCTACGAAGAAACAGCCAGCGAAGAAGACAACTACTGCGAAGTCTTCGAGCAAAAAAGCAAAGAAAATCGATTTTGATCCGTCGATTATTTACAAAGAACGCGATCCAGAACAGAACAAGGTGAGCCCAAAATACTCATTCTTCTATTTCTTGTTTGCGGGTACGACTTTGTTCTTTGCAGCAATTTCGGTTTGGCTTTTCATTTTTGCCTCGGAATTGCAGTTTAAGTATCAGTCGATTGAAGCTTGTACGCGTTCGCATACACGCTGCAATGTTCGCGTTGATGCTAACAACAACTTCAATGTCGAAGAAGCCGATTAGTATTTAGTAGCCTAGACGTTAACGTCACGAAAATGTAATATATAAATAATTAAGAAAGGGAGTGAAATGGGAGAAACACCTGAAGAAACACCTATTCTTGGCGGAGCCAAGAAGAGTGAACCAGTAGTTACGGCAGCGCCATCCGCGGAGCCAGTAGCTGCTCCAGTTGCGGCAGCACCAAAGAAAAAGTCGCACGCTGGTTTAATTGTAACGATTATTATTCTTGCCGTGCTTTTGATTGGCGGCGGCGTCGCAGCATTCCTCTGGATGATGTGGCACGAATCTGCCGAGACATCAATCAATGATGCAATGGCAAAGTCTTTTGAGGTAAAGGATCGCACGATTTCTGGCACGATGAATGTCGGTCAGATGGGCGGCGTTAAGATTACTCTCGATGGTTCGCAGAGCGACGGTAATCTTGGCGGTTCCGGCAAGATTACTCTTGGCGCTGGTCTCGTTGAGTTGAAATTCGACGCAGCCCTCATCAAGGGCGGCGACATCTATGTCAAGCTCGATGGTGTCAAGGACGCATTAAAGAATTTGCCAATCGGCGATTTGCTCGGTTCTTTCCTCGGTATGAGCGGCGCGAACACCGGTGGCGTCAGCAATAGCGAAGTTCTCAACATGATCATTAGCGAAATCGGCGAAGTTGTCGACGGTGAATGGATTAAGATTACCGCAAAAGATATCAAGACTGCTGGCCCAGAAGAGAACAACGGTTGTGATTACAATGAAGCCCTTGGCCTCGTCAACGGCGACGCACCAAAAGAACTCGCTGAGACTTACAAGAAGAATCCTTTCATCGTTCAGAAGAAAGATTCCGAAGTCAAGGATGAGGACGGCGTAAAGTATTACGAAGTTGAAATCGACGAAGAAAAGATGACCAACTTCACCAAGGGTATCAAAGATAGCGACTTCGGCAAGAAGTTGGCTAAATGCTCCGCTTCTAGCGACGGCGAAGAGAAGGGTGAAGAAGGAACCTTCAAGGCTAACAAGGACACGAAGATCTACCTCGGTATTAAGCCATGGTCTCACGAATTGGCTGCTATTAAGCTCGAAAACGACAAGCAGAGCGTAAGTGCGAAGTTCGAAATCGGCTACGAAAAGAAAGCCGTCGAGGAGCCAAGCAAGGCAAAAACGGTTGACGATCTTCAAAAGAAGATTGAGAAAGCAATGCAGGATGCTTACACTAAGTACCTCACCAAGTATATGAACAATTATGGTAACTATGGTGGCGGCTACGGTGGCTATTCGCTAGATGACCTCTCGGGTCTATACGGCTTCTAATTGCTAGTAAACGAATCCGCTCAGGGAACTGGGCGGATTTTTGTGTTAGGATATAAGTATGACGCCTAAGCTTAAAGCGAAGTTGAAAGAACTCCCGAAAGAACCGGGGGTGTATTTTCATAAGAATCGCGCGGGCGAGGTGATTTACGTCGGTAAGGCGGCAGTGCTGCGTAACCGGGTGCGCCAGTATTTCCAGAGTCCGGAGCGCAAAGACGCAAAGACGCGCGCGTTGGTGGCCGAGATTGATGATACGGACTGGATTGTTGTCGATACCGAGATGGACGCGCTATTTCTCGAAAGTGAAATGATTAAGCGCTACAAGCCGAAGTGGAATATTCTTTTGCGTGATGATAAGTCGGTAACTTATATTCGGATTGATATGAAATCCGAGGTTCCGTGCGTGACGCTAACACGCAATCCAGAGGATGATGGCGCGGAATATTACGGGCCATATTATGGCAAAGTGACGATTCAGCGAGCGCTGCGGATTTTGCGCCGGATTTTTCCTTATTATGATCGGCCGTATTCTGGACGCAAGACTTTGAACACAGATTTGGGCTTGACGCCGGGAATTGAAATCGAAAAAACGACGCCACGTGAATACAAGCGGAGTTTGCGCCGCATGATTAGCTATTTAAAGGGAAATCGCAAGCGTTTGGTGAGCGATTTGGAAAAGCTGATGTATCAGGCGGCGGCCAAGGGTGAATATGAAAAAGCGGCCGAATACCGCAACCAGTTCTTTGGTTTGAAGGGGCTTGGTACAAAAATTGTATTCTCTGATAAGGAGTTTCTCGACATCTCGAGCGATAAGGCGCTTGAGGAACTGCAGGATATTCTTGCATTCGAGAAGCCGCCGGTGCGAATTGAGGGCTATGATATCAGCCACCAGTCAGGGAAGAACGTGGCTGGCTCGATGGTTTGCTTTATTAATGGCGTGGCGGATCGGACGAAGTATCGCCGTTTCAAGCTACGAAAACAGCAAAATAATGACCCAGAGAGCATGCGTGAAATTATTACGCGCCGTCTGAATCATTTGAGCGATTGGGGCAAACCGGATTTGATTATTCTTGATGGCTCGGTAGGGCAGGTATCAGCGGTGCGTGAGATTTGCGCTACGGCTGGCGTGCCAGTAATTGGTCGTGACAAGAGTGGCGATCATAGCAAAAATGCGCGCGTGCGTATCGTGATTCCGGAAAATGACGGCGATTACCAGATGGTAGAACTCGCGCCGGATGGTCATATTGCGAAACTGATTGCGCGCATCGACGATGAGAGTCACCGCTTCGCGATTCAGTACCACACTTTATTAAAACGTAAGGATGCGCTAAAATAAGGCTTATGGTAAGGAGGCAAGCATTAAGTTTTATTTTGCGCTGGCTCGTTTCGAGCGTCGCAATGTATATCTGCATTAACTTTTTTGCAACCTTCCGTGAGGGTGCAGAAGCGATGCGCTCGTCATTCTGGCTCTACGTTGCGGCCGGTTTGATTTTTTCTGTAATTAACACCGTAATAAAGCCGATTGCGACGATTATTTCATTGCCGTTTATCTTCCTGACGCTAGGGCTTTTTACGATTCTCGTGAACGCCGCAATGGTTGGCCTCACGATTTGGATTTTGCCGGATGTACAGATGACTTTTGGCGGCGCAATTTGCAGCTGTTTGCTGATTTCATTGATAAACTTCCTTGTCAATTTGGCTATGCCTGATGTAAAATAATCTTATGGAAATAGGTGCTATTTGTAATACTGTTACTGCTGTGTCCGCAGTCTTATTGATTCTATTAATTTTATTGCAAACGCGTGGCGCTAGCCTTGGTGCTGGCTTCGGTGCGAGTGGCGAGCTCTTTACGGAGCGTCGTGGTCTCGAGAAATCGATGTTTAATACGACAGTTGTGATTGCTTTGATTTTTGGCTTGTCGATCTTAGCAACATTAATTATTGGATAATGAAGAAATCTACGAGAAAGAGTGGGCGCGGTCTTTTCAATCGCAAGAAGATTGCGAAGGTTTATCATGAGTCGGCCGATAAGGTTGGCAAACATTTTTCTGATAACTTTATTTCGCGCCTCGAAAACGTACATGACGTGCGACTCTGGGTCGTAGAGTGGGTACTCCTGATTACGGTCGTATTTCTTTTTGCGATCGTACAGATTATTTGGTATGGCAGTGCATACGAAGTCGAAGCTTATGTGAAGGGCGGCGATTTTACGGAGGCGGTTCTCGGTGAAGTGAAGTCAATGAATCCGCTTTATGCTGCGACGAATGCAGAGAAGAGCTTGAGTCGCTTGCTGTTCGCGAACTTGGTTTCGCCGGATAGCTCTGGCCATAGCAAGGCGGAGCTTGCAAAGAGTGTGACGCCAGACAAGACCGGCAAGATTTGGAAGGTGGTTTTGCGCGACAAGATTTACTGGTCAGATGGCGAGCCGATTACGGCAGACGATGTCGTTTATACGGTTGATTTGATTCGTGATACGTCGGCAAAAACGACGATTTCGGCCGATTTCTCGCATGTGAAGGCAAAGAAGATTGATGATAAGTCGGTCGAGTTTACGCTCCCCTCGAGCTATATCGACTTTATGGATACTTTGGAACTTCCTCTAGTGCCGAAGCATATCCTCGGCGACATTAGCCCGGCGCTTGTTTATGAGAGCGATTTCTCGTCGAATCCGGTCTGTTCTGGCCCATTCATTATGAATGCGATGCAGATTTCTGGCCCAACGAGCCTTAATAAAAGTACGATTTATCTGAAGCGTAACGAGAAGTATTATCTGAACGATACGCAGCTCGATTTGTTTACGCTCAAGACTTATGAAAAACGTGAAGATATTATTACTGCTTTGAATAGTGCAGAAGTGATGGCAACGGCGGAGCTTGGCATTGAGGACCGCAGCAAGCTTAACGATGGAATTGAGTTGCGTGCAAGCTTATTGAACGGCGGCGCGTTTGCGTATCTGAACACGACGAGCGACAATTTGAATTCGCGCTTCATTCGTAAGGCTATCCAGTACGGCGTCGATATGAGCAAGGTGCGTGAGGGAATTGAAGATGGCCAGATTTTGAATTATCCAATTCTTGAGCGCCAGGAGAACCTAAATTATCCAGAGATTCCTGGTTATGACCTTAATATCGCGAAGGCATTTGTCCAGAAGGCGGGCTATAGCTATAACGAGAATGGCAAGATTACGAACCGCGACGGGGAAATTATTACGTTGAATGCGGTGGTGCAGAAACGCGATACGCTTACGACGACCGCCGAGCGTTTTGTCGAGGAGCTCAAGAAGCTCGGTTTCGAGGTGACTTTAAATATTTATGATGAGACCCAGACGGCGGCAGATTTCTTCTCGACCGTTGTGCGTCCGCGAGATTTCGATATCATGTTCTACGAGGTAGATTTGGGTGTTAGCGCCGATCCGTTCGTGTATTGCAGCTCGACACAGGCGACGACGAGCGGCTGGAACTTTAGCAACTACTCGAACAGCCTCGTGGATGACGCGTTGCTATCTGCGCATATTACAACTAACGAAGCAATGCGCAAGACAAAGTATGAATCATTCCTGAAGTCGTGGGTAGATGACGTACCGGCGATTGGTCTGTATCAGTCGAATATGTATTATTATCATTCAGCGAATGTTTCGATTTTCTCGGATAATGCTCAGCTAACGGACGCGCTCGATCGCTATAATGACGTACGTTTTTGGGCTTCCGTGAAGAAAAACGTGAATATTACGCCATAATAAACGCTTAAGTTTGTGTTTATTTGAAATTTCCTCCACAATAGATGCAGAGGAAATTTTATCTTCGTACTTTATTTTGGAAGGAGTTGGTTTTAGTGAGTCAAAACATAAAAATCGACATGGAGGTATTGGAGAAGGCCGTTCGTCTTTCGTGCATCTTGGATAAGTTGAAGACCTTAGAAAGATCGGGCTGGATAGTGTGGAAGGTGGATTCTGAGCGTCTTGAGAGCGACTATGAGCATGTTGCTGACGCACTCATGTTTGCGGCTTTGATATATCCGCTTTATCCGTATAAAGACCAGGTCAATATCGACAGAGTTAATAAGATGTTGATTAAACACGAGATGGGCGAAGCGGTTATTGGTGATGTTCCGGTCACCGACAAGGAACGTCACGACAACAAGGCCGATGCCGAGCATCGTGCTTGGCTTCTGCTCCTCGGGGATTTGCCTTATGCCAAAGAGGATTATGACTTGTTGATGGAATTTGACGAGCATAAGACGCCTGATTCGAGATTCGCGTTCTTCGTTGACAAGATTGTTGCAATAAAGAATATGAAGCGTTACTACGACGAAGGAAAGTTCCATGATTTGCAGTGGCACATCCGTAACTGCGAGAAGGTTAGAGAAAATACGATGATCCAGAAAATGGCAGCCAATGGCGCGGAGACGGCAGCCGACGTTTGGTTTGACGAGGAGTGGGCGCCGTACAGGGACGACGAGTTCTTTATGGCGATTCATCGCATTTTGCGCGAGATGGATACAGATATTGAGCCGCCTGAACTCCCTGACTGAAAAAAATGACCGGAGCGTGTAGCTCCGGTTTTTGATGCTTATTTACAATGAGCTTGAAGTGTGATAAGATATTTGTATTGCGCCCGTGGTGGAATTGGTAGACACGCTAGCTTGAGGTGCTAGTGGCTATTCAAACGGCTGTGCTAGTTCGAGTCTAGTCGGGCGCACCAAATTGATTCTGAAACCGCCCATTTGGGCGATTTTTTTGTTGTTATTTTATGAAGATGCTTGTGCTATAATTAGTCTAAATAAAGAGTGAGGTGTGATGAAAAAAATAACTGCGAGTATTGCTTCTTTGGCAATTGCATTTTTGATTGCTGTTCCGGCGAGCGCCTGTGTGGACGCTAACGGTACGCCGGTGGCGGGCATGGACACGGCGGTCGATAATTGTATTCGCCCGGAAATCGAGACTGAAGACCACTTTGGCGTAGATGCGGAGGAGCTAGATTTTGGTCGTATTACTGAGCTTGAGCGCAGTTATACCAAGACGATCGAGATTCGCAATAATACCGGCAGCGATATTATTATCGACGTGACGGCCGAGCAAGAGGGCGACTTTGTGCTGTCTGATTGGTTGGCTTTTGTGGGCGGCGCAACACACTTCACGGTTCGCGACGGTGCTTCTAATTCGGTGGCAGTACGTGCATACGTGCCAGCTGACGCAAATGCGGGTTCGCAATACGCAAAGATTAAAGTCTCTGATGCGAGCGGCTACGAGCGTGAGCTCCTGGCGAAAATCGACATCGCCGCAGACGGTTTTAGCTACAATAGCGAGGTGACTGGTAACTGGGTTAATCCAGTGAATTTAAGCGACAAAAACGTCGCAAGCGCCAAGGTTAAAAATACTGGTAATGCGGGTTTTGCAGCAACTTATGAAGTTAAGAAAAAGAACTTCTTTGGCGGAATGGACTGGGATATTTTGACTCAGGAAGAGCAGGAAGTGAAGCCGGGAAGCGAAGTTGAATTCAAGAACGAGACAGAGATCGGCTACGGCGTCTATACGGTTGAGCAACGTGTTACTTCCGTGAATGCTGATGGCCGTATTATTGAGTCGAAGATTTCGCGCATTGTGATCAATATGCCCATTTGGTTCTTGATTGCGGTAGGCGGTGTGATTCTCTTGATTATCGTGCTCGTAATTGTGATCAAAAAACACAAGAAGCATAGCAAAAAAGATGACGAGGACGACGAAGAAGAGGACGAGCCAGTAGAGAAGAAGAGCGACAAGAAGGCCGCCAAGAAAGAGGTCGAAGATGATGGCGACGATGAAATCGCCGAAATCGCCGAGAAGCTCGAAGAAGACGGCGAGAAAATCACCGTTCATATTCGCGATTGAAAAAAGAACCGCCCACGTGGCGGTTTTTTGTTGGCAAAAAATGGTGAGTCCGGTTTCGATTTTCAAATGTTCAAATCTGCCGGCCTCACTTTTTTGCTTCGCAAAAAAATGGTGAGTCCGGTGAGACTTGAACTCACGACACCCTGCTTAAAAGGCAGGTGCTCTAACCAGCTGAGCTACGGACCCAATACAACAAATTATACTCTTTTCTGGCCTAAATGCAAGCGCAATGAAAAAGCGGCCTTTTGCGGGCCGCTTTCTAAATGTTGGAGTCCTCATCGTCGTCATCGCCATCGCCGTCGCCTATGCTGCATGATTCGTACTCGGGGAAGTCGGAAATCTTTGGATCTCCGCCGCCCTCGTCGCCATCATCATCATCGCCGTCCTCTTCTTCGGGACGCTGCGTACATTCGGCGTTGGCCTGTACGTACTCATTGCCTTCCTCATCGATGCTTATTAGGTCGTAAGTAGACTCGACTTGTTCTTTGCTGAGACTATCCGAAATCTTATAGAACAAGATGAACATCAAATGAGCAAAATCGTCAGGCAGTGTGCCTTCGAGGTCTTTGAGCTGTTTTTTCTTTAGGCCAAATAACTTTGGATTTTGCTTGACGTAATCGTTGCGATAAATCGTGAGTATAAATGAACCGTTTTCAGACTCAGGGTCGGGGAGGAAGAAGTAAAAACTTGCCGCTCCACCAACTTCGCATTGGATTGTGTCGTTAATTATCCCAGTCAAGATATCAAACTCTTCTTCCGTCTTGATAACGAACGGTGGCGTGAAATAAAAACGAGCTCTTTCTGCGAAAAACTCTTTGCCCATACAATCACCTCCTGTCTCGAAGCGTCAAGCCTGCACGATTGGAATAGTAGTTTTACTGCCGTCCCTTCGATCAGTAATTGACACTTTGCACTCGATTAGTTTAGCGTCCTTCATTTCTTTGATGCTTTTGAAGATTGCTTTGGCGATTATGTGGGTAGCTGAACTCCATTTGCTAAAAGACATGGAGGAGCTATCATTCGACCATTCACTAGTGACGGTGATGAGCCGGCGCGTGAAGGAGCTTTTCTTCGGTCCATCCACACGGCAGACAATTTCGGTATGCCTGTCGATCTGCTTCTGAATAGCATCGAGAACCTTCTTTTCGTTAAAACGAGTCACGTCGAACGTTAACGAAATCTCGGCCACTGCTTGATTCGGCGTATCAACTACGCCACTATAGTTCTTTCCCATGTCCTTAAGCCTCCTAATGTACAAATTTCGGGTATCCCCGATTAGTTTTATGATAACACTGGGCATTGGCGATTTCTACTCTTGCGGAATCGCCGCTCATGTGATAAAATTTAATAGTCTATGGGCGGTTAGCTCAGTTGGCTAGAGCGTATCTTTGACGTAGATAAGGTCATAGGTTCGAATCCTATACCGCCCACCATTCTGAGGAGCTATAATCGCCGATTTTGGCGTTTTTTCGTGCTTCGCTCGCCCACTAAGGCGCGCTCGTACGAAGAAAACACCAAGCTCGACGATTCTATCTTCCTCAGATAAGAACCATTAGACACTCCTAGAAAACAGCAAGGGCAAGAAGGGCAAGTTATGAACGATAAAAGTAAGATCAGAAATGTAGCAATTATTGCGCACGTCGACCACGGTAAGACGACGCTTGTTGACGCTCTTTTGAAGCAGAGTAACACTTTCCGCGAGAACCAGGCAGAAATGGGCCAGACGCTCATTATGGATTCCGGTGATCAGGAACACGAGCGCGGTATTACGATTACCGCTAAGCAGACTGCGGTTTATCATAATGGCTACAAGATTAACATTATCGACACCCCGGGCCATGCTGATTTCTCCGGTGAGGTTGAGCGCACGCTCAATATGGCCGATGGCGTGCTTTTGATTGTTGATGCTCAGGAAGGCCCAATGCCGCAGACGAAGTTCGTGCTCCAAAAGGCTTTGGAGCTTAATTTGACCCCTATTGTCGTGATTAACAAGATTGATAAGCCGGCCGCACGTCTTGGCGAAGTCGAGGATGAGATTGCTGATTTGTTCCTTGAGCTCGCAACGAACGAGGCTCAGCTTAAGTATCCTACTTACTACGCGATTGCTCGCGATGGCAAGGCTGGTAAGACGCCTGAACTCGACAATGATCTTCATGTAATTTTTGACGCGATTATTAATGAAATTCCAGAACCGCAGGTTGATGCTGATGATTCTAAGGGTGCACAGCTTCTCGTGGCGGCACTCGCTGCTGATAGCTATCTCGGTAAATACGCAATTGGTAAGATTTTCCGTGGCAAGCTCAAGAAGAACGAGGCTGTGATGATTATGAAGGTGAACGGCGAGACGGTTCGTGGCAAGATTGATAGCCTCTATACCTATCGTGGCCTTGGTCGCGAAGAGGCAACTGAAGCGATTGCAGGCGACATTGTGGCGCTTGCTGGTCTCGGTGCAGCTAGCATCGGTGATACGATTGCGACTGGCGACAATCCAGAGGCTCTTCCGACGATTGAACTCGAGGCGCCAACCCTTTCGATTTATATTGGTCCAAACACTTCGCCACTTAAAGGAAGAGAAGGCGAATTTACGACTTCGCGCCAGATTGGCGATCGTTTGCAGCGTGAGCTCGAGACGAACATTGCTTTGCGTCTCGAACCACAGGGTCTTGGCTATAAGGTTTCTGGCCGCGGCGAGTTACATCTTTCTGTTTTGATCGAAACGATGCGCCGTGAGGGCTATGAGATGGAAGTTGGCCGCCCAGAGGTCGTTTACAAGATGGAAAATGGCGTCGAAATGGAGCCGGTCGAGGAGCTCACGATTGAGGTTTCGCCAGAGTATGTCGGTGCAGTTTCGCAGGAGCTTGGCGTCCGCAAGGCTGAACTTATTTCTCAGGAAATGACGACTTCCGGTAGCACGCGCTTTATCTATACAATTACGACTGCTGCTTTGATTGGTCTTCGCAATAATCTTTTGACCGGTACGAAGGGTACGGCAATTATGAATACATTGCCAAAGGGTTATCAGCCGGTAACTTCGCACTATCGTCAGGAACGCAATGGCGCGCTCGTTGCCTCTGAAGCAGGCCAGAGCACCGCTTATGCACTCGATGCCGCTCAGGCGCGTGGCGTGCTTTATATCCCACCTCAGGTTGATGTTTATATGGGCATGATTGTCGGTCTTTCGAAGAAGGACGAGCTCGATATTAACGTCTGTCGTGAGAAGCAGCTTACAAACATGCGCACGCACGCTTCGGATGGTGCGATTCAGCTTACTCCTTATACGCAGCTCAGCCTTGAGCAGTGCTTGGATTTCTTGATGGAAGACGAGCTTCTCGAGGTAACGCCAAAGTCTTTGCGCCTTCGCAAGAAGGAATTGAATCCGACGATGCGCAAGCGTCAGCGCAACCACGCGCAATAGATCTAAGAAACAGCCTTTCGGGGCTGTTTTTTTGGTTATGCTTGCGCGCCGGAGGTGTTAGGAATATACTGAATTTATCCTATGCTAGTTGTTGGATGATTATTTCACAACGGACAAATGAACACTAGGACGATGTGTTTTTCGGAAACTAGCTAGGGAAGCACATGAACGGTTGGATTGACAAACAATCCTATGAGTAAAGAAATCCTCTAAGTAAAAATCTAAGTCGTGGCGACAGGATCCGGGGTGGTACTGCTATCGCAAGGCGAGCAGATGCACCTTCGTCATAGTGACGGCTACCCTTAGCGGGAGAAACATGATACTCTGATGGCTTATCTGCAGCTGTCTGAGGGTTGACCTTTTAACGCCTCTTGCAGCAGAATTAACGGGCGAACATACGATTGACAAGGCGGTGACGCTCAGGTAGTCTTCAACGACTAACTTATGATTTTCTTCTACTTATGACCGGGGGGTCCCTTAAGCGCTAGGGGCCCTTTTTCTTGGGTTAAAACCTATTAATCACTTATGCTTGCACGCGAAACGAGCAAGATTTATACTATATTTACCTCCCTACTAGCACGGAGGTTCTGTAGTTATGGTTGACAGCAGTATTTAAGTCGATATTAGTATGTAACCAATAGGCCTCTTCCGAGAATGCTAGTTACGGAAGTACATTAAAACACGCAATCACGTTACGATCCTCCAGTATAAGAATGCAGACGTCGTGGCGCCAGATATCAAGGCGGGAATACCAACCGATTATTCGTGTATATGCGCCGGCGCTAATATGATAGTGAAAGCGAGAGCCCGCACTCCCCGCGGTGAGTGCGTTGCAAGCAAGAGTCTAATCTGCAATAGGTTCAAGTGGTGTAGCAGCGCTCATCGTATGAAAAAACAAAGAACGACAGGCGGCCAGTACGAGAAGGACCGTCGCTCACGGGAGCGTATCAACGACAATACTATGATCGATTGTCGGTGGGTTGCGTGTGGGCTTCTGGACTCCAGAAGCCCTTTTTTCTTGAATAAAAGATTTATACAGCTTATGCTTGCGTTATCTAATGAAACAGTGTATTTTAGGTATAGCTCACCGGACTGTTTCTCCGTAAATTATTCATTCGACAGAAGGGTGATGTACTTTTCTAATCTATTATGCGTCTTGTTATATCAAAAAAGTGAAATAAAATGTTACAGGGTTTTTCTAAAGGTTCGTTATTTGCCCATAACTGCATTCTATTCGTCTTTCTATGATTGTGTTCCTTTCCGCGGCAGCCAATATAAGCAAAGGCTTGATGTATGATAGATAAGATTAGGGCGGGCTCCACCTTCACCTCGGAGCCCGTTTTTTAATGCCCGCGTAACAGGGGTAGGGGATTGACTTTTTTGCCAATCTGTGCTATAATTAACAGATAGTTCTTTAACAAAGTGAGATTTTCTATATTAATCAAAGGGGGTGGGAATATGCGAATGTTTCCAATTATTTTTTCAATGAACTATGTCGGCGGCGAAGAGATTTCAGAGCTAAAGACCGTGTTTGAGGCAGCAGGCTATTTTGTCTACGAGGCTTCAACCGCGCGTACTAATGATAATCTGGTCGATCAGATTCAGCACTATATTGGAGCAGCGGAGTTTTTAATCAAAAAATCTCCGTTATCCGAGGTGGCGGTTCTGATTCACTATGATAATCCTTCATCCGTTTTCAACGACAAGAAGGTCCAGAAGCTGCTCGGTGACGATCCGTTCATCAATTATGTCGATGCGACTAATCAGGAGGTGACGATTTACGCCTTTAGAAATGGCGTAATGGAGCGACTCTATCAGTCAGAAGGCATGTCTCCGGGTAGGATGCTGGCGTATCACGACTATGTTGATCAAGGCGAAGGGTACAAGATGTATATTATACCGGTTAAGTATAGGCTTCCTAGTACGCTTGGCTCGTTGTTCTCGATTCGTGAACGCTGGCTCGAGGTTATCGACAGGGATTCGTACAGAGCTTCTTATCTGAGAGTGCGCCGCAATCCGAATCGTCCGAGCGAGCCGAAGACGAGCTTGTTTGAGGCGCTGAACTCGCAGGGAATATGGCGTTGTAGTTATATTCCGGATAGTGATGCCGGTAGGCGTCTGAGTAGCGACGTTGCGCATGGCTTGATCGATCCGGGCTGGAAACTCCGGTCCTATGAGTGCTATGAGATTATTGGCACGAATACCTTCTTGCTGTTTGCAGATGGGGAGGGTGGTGATTTGCTGATATCGTTCAGTAGCACGGATGAAGAAATGAACAAACTTCTTAACTCAAAGCTCTTTAATGAGCTGATGGTTAGGAGGTAACCAAATCTCACTTTTCAAATCGGGGTCGTTTGCAATAAACGGCCCCTTTTTGTATAATTGCGCTAACTTGTTGGGAAGCGTATCTTAATATGACTTAGGAGGTGATATGGGTGATTATAGTTTGGACAATCCTTGCCTTTATCTTGGCAACGATAATAGGATTTATCCTGATAAGTTTGACTCATATTCTTATCATGCGTTCTTGGATGTACGATCGAGCATTTAACGGCACGCTACATTATATCGAGGCGCACGGCAGGGGCTTTAATGAGGTGGAAAACCTGGCGGCAATTGCATCAAATCAGGGCGTACGCTTGAGGTTTGTCTTGCATGTCGTATTGTGGCCGTTTGCTTTGCTGATGATTATTGTTGTTGTGCTCGGTTGCAGTGGTTTGATTGCGTTGCCGGTAGCAATTGCGATTGTTGTAGGGTATCTAGTAGCAGGAGTCGCCTTTTGCTGGATTCATCTCTGCATTGAGATGGCCAGCCAAACGGTGTGCGGGCAATTAATTCGGGCAGACCAAGAGAATAGTCTGCTGACGATTCGGCTGCTCAGTAATCAGGAGTTGACTTTTGACTATACTGGATACATCATTCCGGACAAGGTGTTAGTCTGTGGTAAGAAGTATCTGATTGGCAACTATCAATACCGTTTCGCGATTGCACCGTGCGATTACTATGAATGGAACGATCAGAAGTTTCCGGACGCTTCCTAACGTCAAAAAATAATGCGGGTTTCAGATGAAATCCGCATTTTTTAATATCGTTTTGGCGAAAAAGCAAGAGCAGGGAAGCTGTTGTTGTAAAATATACTACATCGATTGTCAAGGTGTCCGCGTTCGGTTTTTGAACAATAAAATTAACAAAAAATCAAGTGTGGAAAAACCAAAAGCGAAATATTTTTGTGTTCGGTTTTACCTCTGTTATTTTCGCCATTTTTCCACCGATCTGTGAAAAAATGAACAAAAAAGGGTCTTGAAATTTTCTGAAAAATTGCTTAAACTGGGAACAAGTGGAAACACAAATAAAAACCACTAAAACAAAAATAAGCAACAACGATTGACTATATGAATCAAACTACACAGCAGGATCAATCGCAGTACCAGATTATTAAATTAACGAAGCGTAAATAGCTTGTTTTTGCAGTACATTTACATCGTTCGAACCCGACCATCTAGGAGTTTTGGGCGCGTTTAGGATACGCGAAACAGAAACTGTATGCTCTTTCAACACACAAATACACACCTCCCAAACAAATAACTCCACCTCACACAAATTAAGTCTCTCAACACCGTAACAATATGTTGGCTATACGCCATCACAGTTATGGATCTTAATGTGTTAAGGAAAAACATAAACAACAAAAAACACAAACACCTGAAATTTCTAGATGAACGGGCTCGAACATAATATAATGAAGGAATGAATGAAGTTCATATTCCAGTATTGTTATCAGATGTGTTACATTTGCTGCGTCCTAGAGCAGGCGAAAGCTATTTGGATTTAACAGCAGGTTATGGTGGGCACGCAGATAAAATTTTGGAAGTAACGCGGAATTATAAAGATGCGGTTTTGAATGACCGTGATCAAAATGCAATTGATTTCTTAGAGGCGAAGTACCAAGAGGAGAAGCCGAAATTGATGCATGATGATTTTTATAGTACGGCGCTACGACTTGTGGAGAGTGATAAAAAGTTTGATATGATACTGGCCGACTTCGGCGTTTCTTCACCGCAATTGGATATAGCGGAAAGAGGTTTTTCCTTTGCAAAAGAGGCTCGCCTAGATATGCGAATGAATGGTGAGCAGGATTTGGACGCATGGACTGTAGTAAATAAGTGGAGCGAAGGGAAACTAGCGGATATTTTTGAGCGCTATGCAGAGGAAAGAAGCGGACGAGCCAAGATGCTCGCTCGTGAAATTTGCTTGCACCGCCCAATTAATACGACGACCGAGCTTGCCGAATTGATTCGGTCTAAGTCGCCTTATTCGCATACGCATCCAGCGACAAAGATTTTCCAGGCCATTAGGATCGTCGTGAACGACGAGCTGGGCATTATTGAACGTACTTTGCCGTTGTTGCCAAAGTTGTTAAACCCAGGGGGTAGGGTAGCAATTATTTCTTTCCATAGCCTTGAGGATCGACTCGTCAAAGATTTCTTTAAAGACGAAAGCAGCAAAGGTATCGAGTCGACATTGACGATTTTAACGAAGAAGCCAATTATTGCGGACGTAAATGAAATTGTTAACAACCCGCGCGCAAGGAGCGCGAAGTTGAGGGTGGCAGAGAAGCTATAATTTTCTGGCGCCGAAAACTCGCTCCGGGCGCCATCGTAAAAATAAAAACAAACAAGGAGCGAACAATGGCAAAAATCATTGTCACCAACAGGTCTCGCGCACAGCAGATCAAAGTTAATTTCCGCTAAGGCTTTGGGCCTCATAGCCCAAAGTCTTAGAGACTTAATCTATTACATGCCCCTTTTGACCGGGGGTACCGAATAGGTGAAGTATTTCGGAGTGTGTAAAAAATTTTGACCTTCTTTGGTAGGGAGCTAGGTGTTTATCTCTTGTCGCCTAGCTCACCGCCAAAGCTCTAACAAAAACAAAAAGGAATTATTAAACAAAAATGTCAGCAATTTATACGAGTAGAAGGATGACGAGCACCGGATCGGCGGCGTGGATGCGAAACCACAATGCGGTTCGCCATAATGCTAGTTTGCAAATTGGCTCGCTCATGCATGCCTTCATTCTGTTCCTGGTTGCAGTAGCAATCGGGTTATTCGCGCTGACACAGGGCACTAAGGTTGCGCAATACGATGCAGATATTGCGAACGTTAATAGTGAAATTGCAGAACTTGAAGCGCGTCGCGATGCGCTAGCGGTAGAGAATGCGAAAATTACCGCAGCAGCAGCGAACGACAGCGCAAACGCGGTCGCCGCGGCGATGACCGACGCGAATACGAATGCCGAATTTGTGAAAGATTAGTCCGGTAGCTTATAAAAAGGTTTGTGGTAGCGAGTCCAAGTGGCTCGCTATTTTAGCGTAAGTATAATAAAATATAGATATGACTAGTCGCGAATGGCGGTATTTTTGGCTGAAGCTTGGACTCCTTGCGGTAGCCTGCGTATTTTTATCGCGGCTTTTCTTTTTGCAGATTATTCAGCACCAATACTATGTGAAAGAAGCGAACGCGATGCGAATTCGCCAGTATGAGTTGCTCGCGAAGCGCGGCCAGGTTTATTTCATGGACGGCGAAGAAGAGGTCGTGCCGGCAATTATGAACGAGCGCACCTGGACGATTTTCGTGGATCCGTATTACATCATTAAGAACGGCGGTTCGAATGGTGTTTTGAAGAAGGAAGAAGTTCAGGAAAAGCTTACGGAGGCCTTGGGCGATAAGATTATTGCGAAGTGGGACAAGGTCTGGGAAAACAAAGAGAACATGTATTACGAAATCGCCAAGCAAGTTGATTACAATACGACCGTGAAGATTAAGGAAATGAATTTGCGTGGCGTTGGTCGCAAGGAGACCTCGCGTCGTGTTTATCCAGAGGGGCGCAACGGCGCGCAGTTACTCGGTTTCATTAATGCGGAAGGCGTCGGCTCGGGTGTCGAAGGCGCATTAAATTATCGTTTGACCGGTAAAGACGGCATGCTCAAGACTGTGACGGACGTGAACGAAATTCCAATTACGGTTGGCGATGATAATATCGAGATTCCGGCTGAGGACGGCGAGAACATCGTGTTGACGGTTGATGCGAACGTTCAGCGCAAAGTCGAGAAGGTACTTGAAAGCACCGTGAAGAAAAAGAATGGCGGTATCGCGGCGGCAAGCGCGATGGTGATGGACCCGAATACTGGCCGCATTATGGCGATGGCGAATTATCCGAATTATGATCCAGAGAAATATTGGGTTGAATCTGATCCGAATGTTTACGTGAACCGCGTGGCGGAGACGCCATATGAGCCAGCTTCGGTCTGTAAGCCATTTACTTACGCGGCGGCGCTCAACGAGGGCAAATTAAACCCAGACGATACTTACAATAACACTGGCAAAACTGTGGTTGGCGACCGCGTGATGAACAACGCGTACGGCACGGCGACGCGCAATGGCGTTATTACGTTCCGCAAGGCACTAGACTACTCGCTCAATACCGGTAGTATTGAGGTGTTGCGTAAGATGGGCGACGGTACGAATATTACGAAGGGCGCACGGACGACGCTTTACAATTATTTGACAGATAACTTTGGACTTGGCCGCAAGACGGGCATCGAGATTTACGAGGCAGCGGGACGCATTGTTAGTCCAGAAGAGCAGGAAGGCAACGCGGTGCGCTATGCAAACATGACCTTTGGTCAGGGTATGAACCTTACGATGTTGCAGGTGGCTTCGGCGTTCTCGTCGATTATTAACGGCGGCCTGTATTATCAGCCGACGATTATTGCGGGTACTTATGAAAACGGCAAATTAGTGCCAGCACAGCAGCAGCCAGCCGTGCGTCGCAGTGTGAGTGAGGGGACGAGCAAGGAGATGCGTAAGATGCTCGAGGAAGTGCGCAGCGTAAACGGTGGTGCGAACGATTTGAAGGGCTATCGGGTGGGCGTGAAGACTGGTACAGCAGAGACGCTTGATAAAAATGGCCGATATACCTCATCAAAGACCGTGGCGGGCGCACTTGGTTATGGTGGGGCGGGCAAAGATGGCGCAATGCCGCAGTATGTCGTAATGATTAGATTAGATGGTAATATATTATTGTGGGGTTCGTTAGACGCAATCCCAGTGTTTACGGAAATCAGTAATTATATGTTGCAATATTTAAGGATTGAACCGTCAAAATAGAAAGGAAAATGCATGCTTTTGAATGATATAAATTCTAACATTGGCTACGAGCTCGTATTGTCGCTTGGCGCGTTTTTGCTCGCAATGTTTTTGACGCCGATTTACACGAATATTGCCTATAAACACAAGTGGTGGAAGCGTCAGAAGACGGTTGATGTTTCTGGCAACGAATTGAAGGTCATGAACAAGCTTCACGCTGCGAAGATTAAGCGTCATTTCCCAACGATGGCAGGCCTCATCATGTTGATTACGGTGCCGGTCGTAGTGATTGTCTGTAACTGTCTTAATCGTGGCCAGACTTGGTTGCCGCTTGCGGCTTTTGTCGGTGGCGGCCTCATCGGTTTGATTGACGATATTATCAACCTCTTTGGCAAAAACGCGGCTGCTGGTTTGCGCGCGCCAGTGAAGTTTTTGATGATTACTGCGCTTGGCGTTTTCCTCGGTTGGTTCTTTGCGGTAAAGCTTGGTTGGACGAGCATTGAAGTACCATTCATGGGGAAGTTTAATATTGGTGTCCCGGCAATGATTGCAGTCTTTGCGTTCTCGGTTGTAGCAACTGGTAATGCAGTGAATATTTCTGATGGCCTTGACGGCCTCGCAGGCGGCCTTGCAATGCTTGCGTATGGCTCGTATGGTGTGATTGCGCTTTTGCAGGAACAATGGTATCTAGCGGGCTTCTGCTTCGTCGTAATGGGTGCTTTGTTGTCTTACATTTGGTTTAACGTTTTCCCAGCGCGCTTTATGATGGGCGACACGGGATCGTTTGCGCTGGGGGCGGGTCTCGGCGTGGTCGCCATGATGACGAACGCTTTCTTCTTGCTGCCAATTATCGGTATCCTTTTCGTGATTGAGGCTGGTAGCTCGTTGATTCAGATTATTTCGAAGAAATTATTCCATCGCAAGATTTTTATCTCGGCGCCGATTCATCATCATTTGCAGGCGAAGGGCTGGGAAGAGAGCAAGGTGGTAATGCGTTTCTGGATTATTGGTGGCGTCGCTGCGATGCTCGGTATCTTCTTGGCAATGGGTGGGGGTCTTATTAGCTAATGCGAAAACATAAAGCAGACAGGATTATCGCGCTCGCTACGATTATTTTGATGCTAATCGGTACGATTATCATCTACTCGATTGGCGGACGCGTAGCGCAGGCTCAGAACGCGGCTACGGGCAAGCATTTTAGCGAAGGGTATTACATTTTGCGCTATGGCGCCGTGGTTATCATGTCGCTAATTGCGATGTTTATTGCGTCTAAAATCCCGTATAAGTGGCTTGATAAGCATGCAAAGCATATCTTTTGGACCGGTGCGGTTCTTTGCGCTTGTGTGACGATTTTCGCGAAGCTCAACGCGAGCTTTGTGACTTGCGATTTGGGTGCCTGTCGCGCATTCTATATCCCGGTTATTAGTATGGGTTTTGCGCCGGTAGAGGTGCTCAAGATTGGGGTGCTACTTTATTCGGCAAAATTGATTAAGTCGCGTCGCGAATCAGGGAAGCTTGAGACGGCGCAGTTCTGGGTACCATACGCTACGATGTTCCTCGTGACGGCAATCTTTGTTGGTTGGTGGCAAAAAGACTTCGGTAGCACGATCGTGATTTCGACGATGATGCTCGCTATGCTATTTGCGGGCAGGGTAAAGATTCAGCAAATCCTTCTCGCGATCGGTGTTTTGGCGGTGGCGGCAGTGATTTTAATTTTGACTCAGCAACACCGCATTAACCGTATTTTGGGTTGGGAAGGTTCTGGCAATACTTACCACAAGGAAAGCTCTTTGATGTCGTTTGGTACAGGCGGTCTGCTTGGCGTTGGGCTAGGGAATAGCGTGCAGTCGTCGGGCTATCTGCCAGAATCCATGACGGACTCGATCTTCTCAATTATTGGCGAGGTCTGGGGCTTCATGGGCGCCGGGCTTGTAATCGTTACGTACGCGGTGCTATTGTGGCGCACTCTGCTTGTTGCGGAGCATACAGAAGACGAGGCGCAGAGCATGGCGTCGGTCGGGGTTTTTGCGTGGATTTTGAGCCATGTTATAATAAACGTAGGTGGTATGACAGGTATTATTCCAATGAAGGGAATTACCTTGCCATTTTTGAGCTATGGCGGCACGAGTATGCTCTTTGCGGCATTCGCGGTCGGTATAGTGATACAAATATCCGGATGGACAAAAAGGACAAAGATAAATGAAGATTCTAGTAGTAGGTGGGGGCAGCGGCGGACACGTGACGCCGGTAGTCGCCGTAGTTCGTGAGATTTGGAAAGTTCGTCCACGCGCGAAAATTGAATTTTGGACTGATAAAAAATATTTCAAAAACGCACGCAAAATCACCGTTGAGAACGGGATGGATTTGCGTATTCGTAAGGTTGTAGCAGGGAAGTTGCGCCGCTACACGAACTTTACATTCTTTATGTACTTGCAGCATTTTGATGTGGTCTTGAAGAACATTCGTGACTTCTTTAAGAACATCATTGGCTTCTTCCAGTCATTCTTCCGTTTAATTAAGAATCGTCCGGACGTAATCTTCTTTAAGGGCGGCTTCGTTTGTTTGCCGGTTGGTACGGCGGCGAAGATTTTGCGCATTCCGTACGTGATTCACGATAGCGATGCGGCACCGGGTTTGACGAACCGTTTACTCGCAAAACGTGCAACAAAAATTGCGACTGGTATGCCGCTTGAATATTATTCCTATCCTGCCGATCGCGCAGAGTGGACTGGTATTCCGATTAACGACGAATTCCAGCCAGTAACGGCCGCAAAGCAGCGTAGCCTCAAGAAAGAGCTTGGTTTTGCGAACGACAAGCCGCTGCTCGTTGTGACGGGCGGCAGCCTTGGTGCGCAGAATATCAACTACGCAATTCGCGACATTTTGCCATCGCTTTTGAAGTTTACGAGCGTGATGCTCGTAGCGGGCCGTGAACGTTATCCAGAAATGATGAATCTCAAGGATTATGAGGTCTGGGAAGACGGCGAGCTTAAGACGAATTTCCGCATGGTAAAGTTCTCGAGTGAAATGTTCAAGCTCTTCGGTGCGGCTGATGTTGTTGTGAGCCGCGCAGGAGCATCCACGATGACGGAATTATCCAGCATGGCCAAGGCGGTCATTATGGTCCCGAATGCCAAGTTGCCGGGCTATCATCAGGTGAAAAACGCGAAGGCCTACGAAAAAGCAAATGCTGTTGTCGTAGTTGAAGATAGCGAAATGCATGAGAAGCCAGAAATCTTGCTTGAAGCGATTCGCAAGCTCATGAAGAATGAAGCGAAGCGTGAAGAAATGTCAAAGAATTTGCGTGCTTTCGTCAAAGACAATGCGGCGGAAAACCTCGCAAATACCATTATTTCAGTTGCAAAAAATCAGGACTAATTCTAGGAGCTTCGTGGCGCGTGAAGTGTTTGTTTTTTGAGTACTCCAAAAGAAAATCCTAAAAAGAAAAGCTTGCATTTTATACTTATCTGACGAAGAACAAATGATTCTGAGTTTGGCGCCACGAAGGCGTTAATGTGCGACTTTGCGCTCGGGGCGCGAAAGTATGCTGGAATTGTAGCAAGGCCGCTCGGAAAGGGAAGCATAAGCACGAAAAACTCTCTGTTAGTAGCAGCCGGGAAGCGGACGCTTGATTTATTCTGCTTTTTACGTTAAAATAGTCTTACTGGTCACGTCGTCTAGTGGTTAGGACTCCAGGTTTTCATCCTGGCAATCGTGGGTTCGATTCCCACCGTGATCACCAAGTTTGTCTTTCGAAGAGCATCTCCGATTCCGGGGTGCTCTTTTTGTTCTGTTTATGCTAAAATTATAGATATGAGTAAACTTTTCAAGAGAACAAAAATTTTAGCAACAGTTGGGCCTTCAGTGTTTACTGAAGATAAGATTAAAGATATGGTTTATGCGGGCGTAAATGGTTTCCGTTTGAACTTTAGCCATGGTAGTTACGAAGAGCGCGACGAACAGATTCGCATGATTCGCAAGTATGCTGCAGAACGTGGCAAATCCGTCGCGATTTTGCAGGATTTGCAGGGTCCAAAGATTCGTCTCGGCGAGCTCAAGGACAACCATCTCGATTTGAAGGCGGGCGATGAGCTCGTTCTCGATTATGCAATTAAAGAGCATGACGGTAGTCATAATTTGCCAGTGCAGTACAACCTCGCACAGAAGGTGAAGGTTGGCGAACCAATCTTCCTTTTCGACGGCAAGATTCGTACGGTTGTGAAGGACATTACTTCGTCTACCGCAATTAAGGTCGAGGTTCAGAACGACGGTTACATTATGAGCCGCAAGGGTATTAATCTCCCAGATACTGACCTCGGTGGCGATATTATCACCGACAAGGATTTGGCTGATATCGAGTTTGGTGCAGGTCGCGATTTCGACTATGTTGCAATGAGCTTCATTCAGAGCGCAGAAGATATCGACAAGCTTCGCCAGATTCTCGTTTCGCACGGTTCGACCGCAAAGATTATTGCAAAGATTGAGACGAAGAAGGCAATCGAAAGCTTTGAAAAGATGGAAGACATCGTCAAGGCAACTGATGGCATTATGATTGCGCGTGGCGATATGGCGATTGAGGCCGGTGCGGAAGTTGTGCCAATCGTTCAGCGTAGATTGATTGCGCTTTGCCGCCAGCATTCCAAGCTTTGTATTGTTGCAACTCAGATGATGGCAAGTATGGTCGAGAATCCAGAGCCAACTCGCGCGGAAGTTTCCGATGTGGCTACGGCCGTGATTCTTGGCGCTGATGCTGTGATGCTTTCCGACGAGACGGCAAACGGTAAATATCCAATTGAGACGATTAAGGCGATGAAGAAGGTGATTCTTTATACGCAGGATCATACGCGTATTGTTCCAGCTGATTCTTTGCCAACAGGGAACTATAAGAACTATGACGCAATCTCTCTTGCAACCGTAGAGATGGCAGAGAAAATCGATGCCGACGTAATCGCAGTTGCGACGAAGACTGGTGCAACCGCTGCAGCAATTGCTGCGCAGCGTCCAAATATGCCGATCGTTTCGATCACGAGCGACCCACGCGTAGCAGGGCAGCTCGCGCTTACCTATGCAAACTCTTCGTTCATTCGCGAATACGACGAGAACTATGCATTTGATGCAGTTCAGGATTTGAAGGCAAATGGTTACCTCAAGCTCAAGGAAGGTCAGGACACGCTCAAAGTTGTCTTGGTTTCCGGCTTGCGCGACGAAGAAGGTGGCACGAACAAGATTGAAATCAGAACGATTTAATTAGGGAAGGGCAAAGAGGTGGATTTTAGAAAAAAGACCATTCGCGACGTAGAAGTCGTAGGCAAAAATGTGCTCGTGCGCGTTGATTATAACGTGCCGCTTGAAAAGGGCAAGATTACGAATGATGCGCGCATTGTGGCGAGCTTGCCGACAATCAAGTATTTGCTTGAGAATGGCGCACGCAAAGTGATTCTAATGTCTCACCTCGGCCGTCCAGACGGCACCTATGTACCAGAGCTGTCGCTTGAGCCTTGCAAAGAGCGCTTGGCGGAGCTTTTGTCGGGTACGGAAGTTCGTTTTTCGAACATGATTTATGGTCCAGCAACGAAGGATGCTGTTGATGCTTTGCCGGAAGGTGGCGTGATTTTGCTTGAGAATTTGCGCTATGTACCAGACGAGGAAGAAAACTCGGCTGAGTTTGCGAAGCAGATTGTCGAGTCGACTGGCGCAGAGCTTTTTGTTCAGGACGGTTTTGCAGTGATTCACCGCGCGCATGCTTCGACCGATGCGATCGCAAAGCTTCTGCCGGCCGTAGCGGGTTTCTTGGTCGAGAAAGAGGTTTCGAATCTCGAAGCTGCAATTACTAAGCCAGAGCGTCCGCTCTTGGTAATTGTTGGTGGCGCAAAAGTTGACGACAAACAGCCTTTGATTGAGAAGTTTTTGCCGATTGCGGATCAGATTGCTGTTGGTGGCAAAATTGCGGCGGATGGCTACAAGAGTGCCGATAAAAAGATCTATGTGGCGGAAGATTTCGTTTGCGATGCTGATGGCTTGAGACTTGATATTGGCCCGAAGAGCGTTGGTGCGATTGAGAATATGATTGCGAACGCAAAGACGATTGTCTGGAACGGTACGATGGGTAAAGTTGAGGACGAAGAGTTTGCGGCTGGTTCGCTTGCCGTGGCGCGCATGATGGGTGCCAGTAAAGCTACGACGATTATTGGTGGCGGCGATACGGTTGGCTTCGTCGAGAGTTTGCTTGAGACGGAAAAAGGTCTTGAGTTTAATTTGCTTTCGACTGGCGGCGGTGCCAGTTTGGAATTATTGTCGGGCAAGAAGTTGCCGGGCTTAGAGATTTTGCAGGACAAATAGAATGAAACAATGGGGCGGTAACACGAATTATAAGAGAGAAAGCAAGCCGGTAGAAAAACCGGTCAGCCGTCGCCGTGCCCAGCGTGAACCAGAAAAGACCGAGCATCAATCGTCTGAGGCTTGGCGGGTTGGCAAGACGATTGCTGGCACGAGCAACCCGGCTCGTCAGCGTAACCTCGAGCACATTGCTTTACGTAAGAAACGCCAGCGCCGTAATGCTATTATTGTGATTCTGATTTTGTTGGCGCTTGGGGGTTTGAGCCTTTGTATTGCACGCTATTTGAATGATTTGCACGAGGAGCGTTTGGCGCAGATGAAGCAAGCAAACCCAATGGAGCCGACGGTTCCGATTGTCGATGAGAATGCTGGCCAGAACGTGTCGCAGCGCGCAAAGGTTTTTGTGGCGCGCCTAGAGGCCGATGCGAAGGATTTTAATCTCGAGATTGATCACGTAGTATTACCGTTCCAGATGGCGCGTGAAGTATTAGTCTATTTCAAGGGTAGAACCGAGTATTATAAGATGACGCTCGAGCGGGGCAGTACAGTCCAGATCGAAGACGCCTCGCGCATGATGCGTTACCTCGACGGTAAAGAGAAGAAAGCCGAATACGTCGATTTGCGCGTAGAGGGCAAGGCTTACTACAAATAGGGGATGACTCCCCTATTAATCCCCTAATGTTCGGTTTTTGTTCGGTTGGAATTATATAGGCACCGAACAGGGGAGAGGGCAGAAAATCCATATTTCGCAATGCAATTGTGAAAAAGTCAAATGGGCAGGGGAGTCGTGAAAAAATTACAACGATGCGTGAAAATTGTGGAAAAGTCAAGTTTTCACAAGGGGTCGCTATTGACAAAATTGCACAAAAATATGTTGTAATATGTAAATTTACAGGGGTGGCGGCGATTTGTGACTAAAAACGTGTCAAATCTAGCACTTCTGAGGACCACTTTCAGCTACTCCCCCGGGATTATTTTTCGGGGAGCAGTTGTTGGTGTGCGTAGCGCGATCGACAGCGCGTAATAGATGAGAATACGTATTAATAGGCGAATGCTTAGCTGGCGGGCTAGCCCTACTGCGCCAGAAGAGCTAATTGCTTATATGACCCAGGCCGCCTATATATAAGTCGTAAAATATGTATTGTGCGACATTGGATATTAAGGCAAAAGACGAGTATACGCTCATCCCGTTTATGCTTATAATTTGCTGCCCGGCCGTCTTTTTGCCGTGTATGCCCTTTATTTCGCGCTGCTTCCCGCTTCTGCTTATATTTACGTGTATTCTATTGTCTCGGCGGTTCTGACGCGTTCTAGGGCCTCCTGTGGGCCCATTTGCCTCACTAACAGAGGTAGCCTATCTGCTATAACAGGGGTAGAACAGGGGTGATCTGCTATTCTAACAGGGGTGGAAGAGGGTATTAACAGGGGTCAAAAAGGGTATTGGGCTAGATTTAACAGGGGTGGAACAGGGGATTATTGCCCTATTACTTCCCTATTTGCCAAAAGAATTGCAGCGTCGCAAAAGTTTTTATGCTAAAATAAAAATAATTTGGAGGTAATTATGGGCGCCAAGACGCATAAACAGTCTGGCGGTGGGCGAAAAACGGCTGAGAAGCCGCGAATTTTGTATTTTGACATATTAAGGGCCTTGGCGCCGATTTTGGTGATTATGGTCCATACGTCCTGTAAGCTGGGTTCAAATCCGGATTTTTGGAGCGGTCGTTATATGGGCATCCAGGCAATCAACACAATATGTCAGGTTGCCGTGCCAATCTTCGTGATGATTTCTGGCGCATTATTCCTGGACAGGCGTCGCAGATTCGATTTTAAGAAGCATTTCCGGAAGTATATACTAAGACTCGCCTTGATTTACGTTGCGTGGACGGTGATTTACGCGGTTCTAGGGTATATCTTCGCGGCGCAGGGTGTGAGCGCGGAGCAGCGGACGAGTCTGTTCTTTAGCGAATTATTCGGCATGCATCATTACCATATGTGGTTCATCTTGATGCTCCTAATGATGTACTTGTTAGTTCCCTGCTTGCGCAAAATTACAGAGAGCAGGGCGTTAACCGAGTATTTCTTGATGCTGGGAATTGTCTTTTGTTTTGCCCTGCCCAGCCTCGGCGGAAATTTCGAATTGATTGCAGCGCAGCATCCGAGTGGTAATCCGGCGGTTTTGGGCGCATTACGCGGCATGACGGATCTATTTGGCTATCTAGCTGGCAAATTGGGGCTCAAGTTTGTGATTTACTTCGTTTTGGGCCACTATATCCATACCTACGGCGTCGGTAGGGTCTGGAGGCGTATTGTCTACGTTCTGGGCGCTTTGGGTGCGCTATATGCCTTCGTATTTAGCCTACAAAGCGCACGCGCTTTCGGCCTTGGTGGCGTAGGTGCGGACTCGCAGAATATTAATATCGGGATCCTGGCGTACAGTGCAGGGCTGTTCATTCTTATTAAACAACTCTTCAGGAGAGCAAAGCGGTTGCCAAAGTTGCTCGGCTTCATGGCAAAACACAGCCTTGGCGTCTATCTCGTACACGTTGCGCTCGTCGATTTTATCCTTTATCGCATTATCGAACAGGGAAGCCAGCCTCTCTGGATTCTTCTGCTCTGCACCGTTCCGATTTACATTACGAGCTTGATTGTGACTTGGGCAATTAGTAAACTGCCTTTGCTTAAAAAGGTGATACAATAATAGAAATGAAGCACAAGTGGCTTAATGTTTTGATTATCCTCGCGATTACGGTCGGTTTTTTGTGGTATGTCCTAAAAGATAACTTCAATGAAGTGGTCGAAACGCTGTTCCGTTCGAACATCGGCTGGCTTTGTCTTGCCCTGCTCGCGTTCTGCATTTACATGGCTTTCGATACTCTTTCGACATACGGGATTATCAAGCTCTATAAAAAGGACGTGACGTTTAGATTTGCGCTGTATCTTGGCGTGATCAATAAGTTCTTCTGCGGTATTACGCCGCTGTCATCTGGCGGTCAGCCAATGCAGATTTATGAGCTCAAGAAGAAGGGTGTGCCGCTCTCAACAGGGGCGAATATTGAGGTACAGGCCTACATGATGTTCCAGATTGCCTTGATGTTTACAGCAATTTTGAGCATTATTCTCGATAAGATTTTCCATATTTTCCAGTATATCCCGGTGCTTTTGCCGATGATGGTAGCCGGCTTTGTGATCAACCTCGTCGTGCTTTTGGCGTTGCTATTTATTAGCTTCTCAAAGAACTTTAACCGTAGCGTAATCCGATTGATTATCACGGGTCTTTCGAAGTTTGGCCTCGTGCGCAACAAGGAAGCACGCATTAAGCGCTGGGAAGATGCCTGCCAAAACTATTACGAGAATGGTCAGGCGCTTTTGCGTAACAAGAAGGTCTTTGCGCGCGGCGTTGCTTATCAGGTGCTCGGTTTAATCGCCTATTATCTCTTGCCGATTTTCATTGCGCTCGCAATTGGCTGCGCAGATGATTTGAATGTGCTTAATACTTTCGTGGCGAGCTCTTATGTCTTCGTGATGGGCTGCTATGTGCCGATTCCTGGCGCTTCTGGTGGCATGGAAGCGGGCTTCATGGGCTTCTTTGGTCCATTCGTGGCTGGCTCGGAGCTTAGCGTCTTCGTGCTTTTGTGGCGCGGTTTGACCTATTATTTCCCAATGATTGTCGGTGCGGTCGCCTTTAACGTCTACAATGGCAAGGGCGCGATGAAGAAAGCCGAGAAACTCGCTAAGGATGGTAATGCGAAATAAGAAAATCATGATTCCGGTACTCGTGGCGATATTTTTGCTCGCCGGCGCTGGTACGGTTTTTGCAATGATGAAGATTAAGCAGTCGACCCCAGAAGAGCCGCAACAAACTGAAGAGACTACTGCTGCCGAAGAAGAAACTAAAGAAACGACTGCAATGGAAGAAACGGCTGAGGGCGAGAAAAAGGAAGAAATGCAAACCCCTGCGACCATCGAAGAACAAAACCAGAAGGCGATCGAAAAACAGCGTGCCTGCAACGTGCTACGCGAACAGATGCATGCTGAAATTCGCAAAGAAGATCAGGAATATGGTGTGGCGCTTCAAAAACCGAATGGATGTGTTGATGGCCAGTGTAGCGACGCCGCAACGGTTGAACAGAACCACAAAAAGAAAGTAAGCGATATCATTGACGATTACCAGAAGAAGTGGACTTATTATAATTGTCCTGGGAGTCTATAAAAAAGACGCCCGAAGGCGTCTTTTTTTGGCCATTCTGAATGGCTATTTGACTGGCTTGTCGTGGTTCTTCCCCGTATCGGTATGCTTATGGTAGCTAATCTTGCGACCTTTCTTTTCGATAGTCGGGGCAGCTTTTGCGGCAGGCTTATCTGCAGGCTTTGCAGTCTTCTCCTGCGTCGCAGCTACTAATTTACCAAGATCTTTGAGGCTAGGGCCCTTCTCGGCGCCCTCAGCGTTGTTAGGCGAGATTTTTTGCTTGCGGAACTCGGCCTGTGGCGTGAATTCGAAAACAGGTTTTTCTTTCTTGGTGCCCTGCATTTGCGCGCCGCGTTCGCCGGCTTCGCGACCAGAGTCGGAAAGATTCTTCTTCCACTTGTCCGCAGCCTCGATATTCTCGCGAATCTCGGCTTCAACATCGGCGCGGTTGCGAGCGTAGTTGAGGCGAGATTGACGGATAATCTGTGGTGTCAAATCGTTAGGTGGTTTTGGAATGCTGAGCGTGGTGGCTGAGAAGGCAGGAGTCTTTTCGCCATTAATAATCATCGAGATAACGAAGTGGCGGTTGTTGAGATTAAGGAGGTCCTGCGCCTCAAAGACTGGCTCAAATTGCTTCGAGAGAATTGGCGCATCATCGGCGGAAACGCGGAAGCTAATCGTCGTACCAACGTTACCGAAGACAGCGTCGCGCACGACGTCGGTCATCTGGCTAGTGTACTGGTTGGCGACGGTAAGGTTGAGGCCGTATTTGCGTGCCTCAGAAAGAATGACCGAGAAGGATTCGGTAGCGAAGTTCTGGAACTCGTCGACGTAGAGATAGAACGGACGGCGATCTTCGATGTTTGGAATGTCGCTACGGCTCATAGCAGCGAGCTGAACCTTCGTGACAAGGAAGGAGCCAAGGATGGCGGCGTTATCTTCGCCGATAAGGCCCTTGGAAAGGTTCACGATGAGAATCTTGCCTTCGTCCATAATCTTGCGGACATCAAAGCTAGACTTTGGCTGGCCGATAATATTACGAATAATTGGGTTGGCCGTAAAGGCACCGACCTTGTTGAGCACTGGTGCGATGGACTCGTTCACCTGCTTGTCGCCCCAAGAACCAAACTCCTGCTTCCAGAACTGAAGCACGGTGACGTCCTTACAATATTCGAGCGTTTCCTTGCGGAATTCCTTATCGGTGAGCATGCGCGAAATATCGAGCAAAGTAGTTTGTGGGCGATCGAGCAATGCGAGCAAAGTGTAGCGCAAAATATGCTCAAGACGTGGACCCCAAGAGTCGCCGAACATGCGCTTCAAAACGCCGATAACTTCAGAAGAAATATTCGGTTTGCGCGCTGGATCATAAACTTCGAGCGGGTTGAACGCCATCGGATATTGCGTATCGGCCGGGTTGAAATAGACGACGTCTTTGATGCGCGATTCTGGGATAAACTTGAGGTTATCCATGGCAAGGTCGCCGTGCGGATCGATGATACAGTAGCCCTGGTTGTGATAAATATCGCTAAGGCCAAAGAGCGTCAAAAGACCAGACTTACCGGAACCGGTCTGACCGATAATATAGACGTGGCGACTGCGGTCGCGGCGATACATGCCGAACTGGTGTTTAATACCGCGGAAGTCGGTGAGACCGAAGGCGGAGAGGTTCTCGTCGAAGCTAGCGTTGCCGGTAAGCATTGGAAGCTTGGCTGGTGGCTCAGCGGTCTTGCTGGAAGCCCAAACGATGTTTGGCGTTTCCACGTTCATGTGTGGCAAGTGATAGACGCTGGCGAGCTCAGAGATATTCAAAATGAAGCCATGATCGGTGAACTGGCGCTGCTTATAAGCATCGAGCGCGCTCTTGTCAAAGGTGGCGCCGCTCATCTTGAAGCCGTTAAGGTTGGTTGAGTTGAACTGCTTGAAAGTACCAACGAGACCCTGCATGTTGAGCTTCGCATTGACTTCGTCTTGGCCAACGTAGGCGAGACGAATCTTTACTTCATAGCCGAGCTTAGTAGCCTTTTCTTCGGCTTTAGTAATCTGGGTTTTGGCGCGGTCGGAAAGTTCGACTTTTACTTCGCTAGTCGTGCCACCCTCTGGCGGACGCCAAAGTGCTGCGAAAAGCTGGGCAAACCAGCCAAAATCGATACTGCCGAGACTAAAGCTCTTCCCTGCTTTAACTTTCTGAATCCACTTGTCGGTCTTTGTATGCCAATCGTCGGCGATTGGGCGAGTGAGAATCTGGATCCAAAGCTCTTCGCCGCCATTCGGATTGAGTTTGGCGAGCGTACCAGTGATACCGGCGAGCGGGTCGACCTCGAACGATTCAAAAGTCTTAATTGGCAATGCGTCGTTGTAAATTAAAGAAATTTCCGAGCTATACGCAACTGGGTATTTGTTGCGGCGATCAGAGTAATCTTCCTTCATGCGGTAGATTTGCACGCTTGGATACTGGGAATAAATCTGACCTTCCACGAAGCTTTGCAAAACTTTTGGCACCCAAACAAAGAAACGGATTTGGTTGCCGGTCGAAGCAATCTCGAAGCTCAAATGCTCCTGGACGCCACCAGAATGTTTGAGTTCGTTACGATCGCGCAAAATACCATGAAGCGAAGCGAAGAGTTGCTCGGCGCTAAGCTCCTTTTTGTCGTTGTCTTTTGGAATTTCGAGCATCAAAAGCACAGAATCCACGTTGAGGACTTTGAGACGATTTAGCTTTTTGTAGTTGCGGTAAGTCAAAAATGCAAGGATAAGAACAATCGAAATCCAGACAATCGGCGTCGCAAGAAAATGAATAATGTGCTCCATACCATAATTTTAGCATAAACGGCGATAAAAAAAGAGCCCCTTATAATAAGAGGCTCTTTTTGCATTAGTCGATGCGGATATATACCGACGTGACGGTATTTTCTTTATCGAGGTGGAAGGAAATGTTTAGCCCATCCTTATGATAACGAATGATATCGAGCGAGCTAACTTCAGTTTCGCCATAGATATCAAAGATATCTTGCTTGGTCGTGTTGTGGCAGGAAATCTTTTTACCGTTTGGAAGCGTGAGTTCCAATGTGGACGAGTATGAAATTGTATCGAATTTAGCGTCAGAATAATTCTGAGGGAGCTTCTTAGTGTAATCCCTGGTGCCATTGATGCTAAGAACGGTGTCGCCGTTTCCGTCGATAATTGAAGCCTCTGCGGAGCGGTACGATTTGGTTTCATTTGCCATCTCGGAGTTGAGATAGCTATCGAGATTGCTCTTCGTGAGGGCGTGATCCTTATACTCAATATCCTGGTAGGTCATTTCGTAGCCGGCATTGAGAGCATTCTTGACGGTCTTGACGTAGTCGTTGCTAAACTTGAACGATTTGCCTTGAATGCCGAGCGTGAAGCTCTTTTCGCCAGTGATTGTTAATTCGTCTTTATGGTCTTCGACGTCGTTGTCTTCGGTTTCATCTTCGGACTCATCTTCGTCGTCGTCCTTGTCTTCGTCGTCGTCCTCATCTTCGTCTGGGGTTGGTTTTTCTTCCTTCTTTTCCTCGGAAGATTCGTCCGACTTCTTCGACGAAGTGTTTGGTTGGCGCGTAATGAGAACAATTACGAGCACGACGCTGGCAGCGATAAATGCCGCGGCGGTAATGATGGCGCCGATAATGAGGCCGACGCTAGTTTTCTTTGCTGTTGGTGCTGCTGGAGCAGCGGCTGGTGCAGCAGTAACTGGGGCTGCTGCTGGCTCCTCTACTTTTGGCTTTTTGCCAAAGAGCGGAGTTTCGTTTGCGTTAGTATTATCCATGATTCGATTATAGCATAAGCGCCGAATGCATCGGTATTCGGTGTGCTATAATTTAATGAGATGGGAAAGAGGAAAATACTATTTACTTCGCATGTCGCGAATTTCCAGAAATTTAATCGTCCGCTAATGCGCATGCTTCGCGGTACGCTTGAGGCACCCTACGAAGATCTCAATATGGGCGGCTGGATTGTTGATTATGCCTCTGCCAATGAAGAGCCAATTAAAGACGCTGACCATGTTTTCAAGGTAGATTTTGCGCGTAGTCCGTTTAGTTTGACGAAGCATTTGAAGGCTTATCGCCAGATGAAAAAAGTGATTGCTGACGGCAATTATGATGTTATTCATACGCATTCTCCGGTCGGTTCGATTATTACGCGCTGGGCGGCAAAGTCGGCGCACAAAAATGGCGTAAAGGTTATCTATACTTGTCATGGTTTTCAGTTTTATAATGGTGGCCCGAAGCGTGATTGGCGGCTATTCTTCCCTGTCGAGAAGCGTTTAGCACGCAGTACCGACTTAATTATCACGATTAATACTGAAGACTTCGAAATGGCGAAAAGGCGTTTTGCTTGCCCAGTAAAAATGATTGACGGCGCGGGCGTTGATGCGGCTAAGTTCAAGAAAACTACCAAGGCTGAACAGGCAGAAGCGCGCAAAAAGTATGGCCTCGATGTAAACGATTTCGTGATGGTTTATACGGCTGAGTATACAAAGAACAAGAACCATGAAATGTTGATTCGTGCAGCCGCGCCAATTATGCATGAGAACCCAAATGTTAAGTTGCTTTTCTTGGGCAAAGGCGAAACGATGAAGGCCGTGCACACGCTCGCCAAGAAGCTTGGTGTCGAAAAACAGGTCGTAATGCCGGGCTATATTCGCGACAATTATGCGGCGCTCGTCCAGAGCTGCAATTTATGTGTTTCGGCCAGTAAGCGCGAAGGCCTGGGTCTCGGCGTGCTCGAAGGTGTCGCTTGCGGTTTGCCGATTTTAGTTGCAAACAACCGCGGTCATCGCGATATTGTAGGCAGCAACAAGAAACTCATGTTCGATCTTAATGACATCGATGGACTCACGAAGAAGATGCGTGATGCGATGAAAAATCCGACGAAATACCATTTGGATTTTCCGGAGCGCTATAGCTTGCGCAATTCCCTCACACAGATGCGTAAAATTTACAGAGGTTTTCTAGGATGAAAAAGATTCTTCATATTTTAGGCGGGCTAGATCGTGGCGGCGCAGAGTCGTTCTTGATGAATATGTTCCGCAATATTGATCGCAGCAAATATAAGTTTGGCGTCGTAACGTTTATGCAGCCGCTCGATGGCGATAAGTTTGTGTTTGAAGACGAGCTTCGCGAGATGGGAGTAAAGTTATATCGCGTTGAAGATACGCGTTTCAAGAATCCGCGCAAATTTGAGGCGGATATTGCAAAAATCGTGAAGGATGGGGGCTACGATATTGTTCATAGTCACATCGATTTTATGTCTGCATTGTCGCTGACTGGCGCGAAAAAAGGTGGCGCCAAGGTGCGCATTGCGCATTCGCATAGTACGAATAACTCGAAGATTAATTCCAGGAAGATGCAGCTCATTAGCGCGGTTTTGCGCAAAAAGCTCAATAGCGTCGCGACCGAGCGTGTTGCTTGCGGCCAGGCGGCGGGCGAGTTCTTGTTTGGCAAGAAGCAAAGGTTTACGGTCGTACCAAACGGCATTGAGCTTGAGAAGTTTCGCTTTAACAGTAATACGCGCCATAAAATGCGTCAGCAGTGTGGTTTTGATGACGATGCGATTATTCTGCTCCATATTGGTCGCCTCGAGGCAGTAAAGAATCAAGAACGCTTGATTGATATCTTTGGCGATTATTCGCGCAAGCATAAAAATGCATACTTGATTATTATCGGGGACGGTTCGCTCAAGAAAGCAATTGAAGATAAGATTGCCGGTGAACGCCTGGGCGAGAAGGTGCTTTTGATGCCTTCGCAGAGCGGAATCGAGCGTTATTATATGATGGCGGACATTTTCCTTCTTCCTTCCTTGTTCGAAGGTGTGCCGAATGTTGGTATCGAGGCGCAAGCGAGCGGTATGAAGTGCTTATTTAGCGACAAAGTGCCGGCCGAAACGAAGCTAATTGATTCGACGGAATTTATCCCACTCGATGGCGATTGGTTGAGCGCAATTAAACCAGTGGAAGACCGCGGCGCGGCGATTAAGGATCCGCGCATGAAAGAGTTTGACGTCAAGAATACTGTCAAAAAACTCGAAGCGATTTACGACAAATAAAAAATCTCCCCGCTATGGGGAGATTTTTGTTGATGACTATTGTTTTTCGAAGGTCATCGTAACAGAATCGGACTCAATTGTGAGTTTGTTACCGCTGACCTTGAGGTCCGCAGCGTCGCCGTCGACCGTCGCTGTCATCTTTTCCTTGTCGTATTCGAAGGTCTTGGTGCCGGTGCCGCTCATCTTGAGGGTGCCAGTACCGTCTTCTTTGAAGACCATCTTGCCTTCGTAGCCGAATTTCTCGAGTTTTTCGACGTCGTATTCCTTGTCGCCTTCCTTCATATTGACAAGCTTCCAGGTGCCAATAAGGTCAGCTTTGCCGCCGGTAAGAAGAAGGACAATGATTACGACGACGATTGCGATTGTCGCAGCAGCGCCGCAGATGATGCCAATCAAGAGACCTTTGTTCGCATTTTTAGGTTTTGCTTCTTGCATGAGATAAAACTCCTTGCTTATGTTTAACTTATACTTAGTTTAACATGAAAAAATGGCCTTTCGGGCCATTCTTTCGGGTTTGTTTAAGCTAGTTTGTAGTGGTCTTTACCGACGCGGGTGTAGAGAGACTTGTTCTGAAGATTGAGGAGAACGGTCGTCTCTTTGACCTTGCGAGCCTTGAGGACCTGCTTGACGATTTCTTTGCGGCTAAGGCCTTCATCGCCGGCTTTTGCGAGAATCTGGCTGATAATATCAGCGACGGTACCCTTGCTGAAGCCCCAGCTGTCGAGCGCGTAGATGCCGCGGCCGATGAGCACGAAGCGAGAATCTTTGATGAGCTCGTTGTGGATTGCCTGAACGGTAACGTCTTTGCGCTTGAAGTCGGAAGAAGTGATTGCCTTTGCAATATCATTGAAATGCATTGGCTCTTTCTTTTCTTCGAGAACGACGAAGATTTTATCGCGAATGTTCTTTGGGTTTACGGTTGGCCACTTGGCGAGACCCCACTGACCGTTGAGGGTCGAGAGGAGCTTGCTGACGCGAGCGATTGCTTCGATATGGCTTGGGTGTTCGTAGTCGAGCTTGCCATCGAGATCGTCGACCGTCATTGGAGCCTTGTTGGTCTTGATGATACTGACGATTTCGTCGGTCTTGTTGCGGATATCTTTTTCGCTACCGTATTCGGCGATGCCGACGGCAGTATAATATTTATCATTTTCTGAAACGATACTAAGAGCTGGTGAGATTTCACCAAGGAAGCTAAATTCTGCTTTTTGTGTTGCGGTAGGCTCTTTGCCTAGGATTTTTGCGGCGAGGTCGCCAATGCGTGCGACGCGGCCCATTTCGGTAAGATTACGGATGATAAGTTTTTCTGCTGCGGCGAGATCATTGATTTTGCCTTCTTCGGCAGCAATTCTAAGACGGATAAGAATTGCCTTTTCGAGTTGGCGAACACGCTCCCTTGTAATAGATAACATTTCTCCGATTTGTTCAAGGGTTTCTTTATGGCCGTTGAGCCCAAACCTGCGCGAGATGATTTCTCTTTCGCGCTCTTGTTCAATAATATTTAGACTGTTAGTGATTGCCTTTGCAATCGTTTCCGCATTGTTCATAATGCTGCCGTTTTTCTTACCTTTCCGTCTATTTGGTATTATGTCAACCCGCAAAAACCCTGCGGGTTTATATCTTATTTTTTAAAATTTTAACACTATTTTATAATGTTGTCAACAAGCAAATTTACTTCACTTAGTGATTATTATAGCAGAATTTTTACGAAAATTAAAAAAAAGTTTTTAAAAGTTTTAAACGCAAGCGAATTGTTGTCTGGCCATTGTGCTTATGCTTATTTTTGTGTCGCTGTATGCGGGGAATAAAAAGAGGGATCCCTGCCCCGGGACCCCTGCCTATTAAATTGTGTTGGTGATGTTTAGCAAAACTTTTGTAATTTGTGCTTGAGACTCGTTTATCTAGCCTATACGATCACCTCCTTTATAATGAGCAATATACAGTTGAACGGGGCGGCTGGCTTGGTGTAGGCTGTATGAATAATTGAGAGTTCTTGCCTGACTCCGCCCCGAACAACCATATATCTTCACATCCCGAAGGACGATTAGCGAGATTATATACTAAATAATAATATAGTGCAAGTTATTTCTTGGTTGTCTTGCGTGTGCGTTTGGCTGGGCGGCGGGTAGTTTTCTTTGGTTTATTGGCGAGATATTCCTCGGCCTGCTCTTTAGTGACGGTCTTTGGATCGACGTCTTTAGGGATACGAGCGAAGTTGCGGCGGCCTGGGCCCTTTACGTATGGGCCGTAAGCGCCGTTAATAATCTGGATTTCGCCCCAGTCAGCGATATAAGAATCGCGTTTTGCTTCGTAGAGTGGTTTAGCTTCTTCAAGAGTAATCGTGTATGGATCGTGGTCTTTGAGTGGAATATTATATTTACCAGCTTTGAGGTATGGGCCAAATGGGCCAGAGGCGGCGATGATTTCGGCGCCATCTTTGGTAGTACCGAGGCTGCGTGGCAATACTGGCAGCGCGAGTTGCTTGAGTGCCTGTTCGAGCGTGACGGTTTTGACGGATTTGCGCTTCGGTAATGGTGCAAAGCGTGGTTTTTCGCCGGTTTCTTTTTCGTTTTCGCCGAGCTGGATGAAACCGCCGTTCTTGCCGACCTTAGCATAGATGGTTTTGCCGGTTTCTGGGTCGTGACCGAGGACGCGAGCGTTATTGTAGCGCTCAATTCCCTCGCTTGCGAGCACGTCGCTGTTAAATGGGCCATAGAAGTCGCGGAGCATCTTGACGCGGTCGAGTTTGGCGTCGGCGATAAGGTCGAGATCTTTTTCGATATTAGCAGTAAATTTATAGTCAACAATATTCTTGAAGTGGTCGACGAGGAAGCCAGCAATGAGCTCGCCGATTGGGGTTGGCATGAGCTTGCCCTTATTTGCGCCGAACTTTTCGGTGACTTTTTCTTCGGAAATCTGGTTATTTTCGAGCTTGAACTGGGTTACTTGGCGCTCTTCGCCTTCACTTTCGCCCTTTTCGACGTAACCGCGGGCCTGAATGGCGGTCATAATCGTGGCGTAAGTGGATGGGCGGCCAATACCGAGCTCCTCGAGCTTCTTGACGAGCGAACCTTCAGTATAGCGAGCTGGCGGCTTGGCGTAATTTTGCTTTGCAATAATTGCAGCAGCGGTTAATTTGTCGCCGACGGCAAGCTTTGGCAACTCGTTATCTTTAATGCGGCCATAAACCTTGAGAAAGCCATCAAAAGTGACGACTTCGCCCTTTCCTTCGAAGAAATATTCGGTTGGTGTGGTGACTTTGATTGTGGTTTTTTCGAGTTTGGCGTCGGCCATCTGAGTGGCGAGTGCGCGAGCACGAATCAAGGCATAAAGACGCTTTTCGTATTCGTTTTTACCGGCAATTTCCACCTCGATATGAGTTGGGCGGATTGCCTCGTGAGCTTCCTGGGCGCTGGCGTCTTTGGTCTTAAAATTGCGAACTTTGACGTAGTTTTTGCCGAAATTCGATTCGACGTAGCCAGCGATACTAGCAATAGCCTGCTTGCTGAGATTAAGGCTGTCCGTACGATGATAAGTAATATGGCCAGCCTGGTAGAGAGCCTGGGCGGCATTCATAGTGACCTTGGTGCTATAACCGAGCTTGGAGTTCGCCTCGATCTGCATCGAAGCGGTCGTGAATGGCGGTTGTGGCTTACGTTCGCTAGGAGCGGTCTCGACGGCATTGACGGAGTATTCGGCGCCTATGAGCTTGTTTAGGAAGGCTTTTACATCTTCTTCGCTATCAAAATCGTGATCGAGGTTGGCGGCAAAGCCAAAATCGCCAGATACCTTATAAGTATATTTACTAGCGAATTTTTCGATTGCCTGTTCGCGTTCGACGATGAGGCGGAGAGCTGGGCTCTGGACGCGGCCGGCGGAAATGGCGCCTGGGACTTTTTTACGCACGACGCCGGATAGATCGAAACCGACGAGCATATCGAGGGTTTGGCGGGCCTGCTGGCTAGAAACCATGTTCATATCGACGGTGCGTGGCGCCTGGATGGCAGCCTCGAGCGCTGGCTTGGTAATTTCATGGAAAGTAATACGAGCGGTGTCCTTTGGGAGGCCTAATACCTCGCAAAGGTGCCAAGAAATCGCTTCTCCCTCGCGGTCTTCATCCGTTGCGAGCCAGATTTTGTCAGCTTCCTTAGCAGCCTTCTTAAGATCGGCAATAATACTCTTGTGGCCTGGATCGACTTCGTAAGTGACGTCAAAAGTATTCTTGTCAACCTTAGTATCTTTGCGAATATGTCCAACGCTCGCGAGCACAGTAAAATCACTCCCGAGATATTTCTCGATAGTGTGCGCTTTTGCTGGAGACTCTACTATTACTAAATTCTTGCCCATATTTATATATATTAACACACGATAATTTTTTGCCATCAAAAAGCCTCAGGTAAGGGTGGGCATCACCTGAGGCTATTTAACCCTTTAAACACACCTCTTGTTGGTACCGGAAGACGGAAGCGCGACCCACCTCACACAAATTGGGGTCCGCCGGTTTAAAGGGGTTGCTAGCCTTAGAAACTTGCATTCTAAGTGGAGGTAATACTTTTCACTTCAAACTATAGGAGAAATTTGAAGGCCGAATGGGTTTCTAAAGCACGCAACAATTGTTAAAACGATGTTTTAACAAAGTTATAGATTATTTAGGTGCAGTACTTAGCCTTTCGGCTAAAACTGTACTCATTGTATCACGTATTTGCACAATAGTCAATAGTTTTTACACACTTTTTTTGAATTTCAATAGGATTTTGCGGCGTTTTTCGCCCTTTTTGTCTCTATTTAAAGGGGTCAAAGCGCTTATTGTTAATTTGTAAAAAAGTGTTATAAAATGGGCGATTTTTTAGTATTTTGTAATAAAATTGGCAATTTCGCCAAGAACTGGGGCGAGTTTTTCGTGTTCTTCGGGTGTAAATTTAGATAAGACAAAGTTGACGTCGCCGATTTGCTGGCGGAGCGCTTCGTTGCCGGTGCCGAGGCGAAGGCGCGGGAAATCCTCCGTACCGAGATGCTGAATCGTCGATTTGAGACCGTTGTTTCCACCAGCGCTGCCCCGCTCGCGGAAGCGGATCTGGCCGAATGGGAGGTTGAAATCGTCGCAAACAACGAGAAGCTCGGCGTCTTTATAGAAGCCCGTGACGGCCTGGACGCTCTGCCCTACTTCGTTATAGAAAGTCTGTGGTTTGACGAGCAGTAAATCATTTTCGTCGTCCTGGGCCACCAGAGCCTTCCAGCGCGGTTTTTCGACCCAAGTTAGCTTGTGGACCTTGGCATAAAAATCGAGCGCCAAAAAGCCGTAATTATGGCGTGTAAAGTTATACTGGTTGCCCGGGTTGCCAAAACCCAAAATAATTTTCATGTTTCTATTATACTCTATTCTTGACATCGTGGCGCGTTTATTGCATAATTAGAAGTACAGGCGTTCCTCTTGGGAGCGGCGCCTAGTATCTTGAAAGAAGGTGGTATGGATGTTTAAAAATAGCAAGGTAATACGTCTGTTAATGGATAACGTGATGCTCATATGTATGTGCCTTGTGTTTTTAGTATTTGCTTTTGGTGCGGTCGTTTTTACGAAAGTCACGATTACTCGTTTTGCAACGAAGGATGAAGCCAGATTGGCGACGATTCGCGCTGTCATGAAGCTCGAGCCCGAGTTAGAAGGCGCCAGAGAGAGTGAGATCGAAATTGATACGACATCGATTCTGTACAGAGGTAAGTACATTTACCTGAGTGAAGCTTCGGAAGTTTTAGTCGAGAAGTATTATGACGACTACTGTGTCTGGAGTTTCATTGCTCTGATTGGTGGCGTAATAATAATGGCATCTATTTCTCTGGTCGGCCTAAGGTTTGCAATCGGCGAAATAAAAGATCTTCGAGGCAAACAAGAAGCCGCAGACACACAATCCGCTAGCTAATCTTCAGATAACCGCCCCAAGTAGGGGCGGTTTTTATATTTGATTATTTTGCGATTTTGTGGTATAATTATCTCTATTCGGGGAGCAGCTTAATATTTCTATAAAGGTGGTGAGCATTATGAAAAGCACTGTTATTTCATTGTTAATTAGCTTTGTTCTTACAGCTGCTATGGTTACTTATGTTTGGGTTGGTTATAGGCCTGCCGACATGGAAGAAGCTGAAATAGCGGCAACAGAGTTGCGTTGTTACTTGGTCGAGGAAATACCTGAGCTTGCCGGCGCAAGCCAGAGCGATATTTCCTTTGACGTAGATAATTTGTATCACGTTACTTATAAGGGTGAACGGATCGTTATTAGTGATGCTGCTGTTCAGAACAATATAGCGGCTTTCAAAGAAAAGTATGGTATCGATTATCGAGCCAACGTTAATGGCTCATGTGGGATGTTGACGTTTCTCGCCTGTATAATAGGTTTGCTTATTTTCTTGATCTGCTTAGTTTTGCGCGATCCGGTAGAAGCCTTATTATTCAACATACGATATGCAATACATATGCGTAAAAAACGCAAAATGGCTACTTAATCACGCTCGCTACTCCCCTACAACCCCGCGCTTGCGGGGTTTAAAAATGCCTTTAAAAAGCCGCCTCGGTGACCGGGGCGGCTAATCATTTAGAGAAACACTTGAGAGGTTAATGGTCGAGACGCTCTCCGATCTCCTGCGCTGCGGCAGAACGAGTAACCTCGCTCTTCTTGTACATTGAGATAATGGCAGCGTATGGGCTGCCAGCCATCTTGGTCGCGGCGTAACTCAAACCATTACTACGTTCATTCATGTGACGATTGAATACCTGGTGCGGGTCACCGGTAATAATCATTTTGGATTTATCTCCAATACGCTTCATGAGCTGGTTCATCTGAAAACGTTCCAAATCCTGAGCTTCGTCGTAGATTATCCAGGAATCGGAAATATTACGGCCGCCCATATTAATGACGGAAACGAACTCGATGAGCTTCTTGATGATTTTCTGGGTCCATTCCTTGAGCTGGGAGAGGCCGACTTTGGCGCCGGTACCCTCCGGTGCCGCAAATACATTCTCGTCTTTTTTGGACTGAGACTTTTCGACTGTGGCAGTAATTTCTTCGACCAGCTCGGCATTAAAAGCGTCTTTGTCGGAGTCGTATTTTCTACTACCCTTGTTTTTTGCCCTGGAATTACCATCCTTTTTGCCTTTTTTGACCTTTGGGGCGCCATTGCCTTTTGCGGCCCATCTGTTCTTCAGATAAGACTCAATGTTGTCGACAATCGGCATTGCCTTTGCGATGGTCTTTTCGAATTCTGTGCCAGGCAGGAAACCGATGTCTTTGCCGAGTTCTGAATCACGCGGGACGACGAAGAGTCTCATGAAGTCTCCTTTTTCGACTAAATGAAGACCGATGCCGACTGCAAGATAGGTTTTACCTGTTCCGAATTTGGATGGGCAGATGACAATCGGGATTTCTTCGGGCGGAGCAAGCAGGGCTTCGGCAAACATGGCCTGACCGCTGTTCTTCGGCTTAAGATAACTTGGTAATTCCTTGATGTAACTCAACTGCTGTAAGCAGGGCTCTTTTTCCGGCTTTCCGTCTTCGTCCATGACACAATAAAAGCGACCGACGTAATTCCACACGCCTCTATCTGTGCCATTCGTGAGGCGGCACGAGATTTCATCGTCGGGAATTATAAATTCGACAAACTCGTTCAGCTTTAGGGGTTTTTCGGCTGGGAAATATTTATGAAACATTTTCTCGGTCAAGTATCCCTTGTAGAGCCACTGGTCGAGAGCTTCGGTGTCTTTCGGAAATTCGAGCTCACGGCGGCCGGTGTAGATGTCCGGATTAATACGTGCCACATCGATGTTGTTTTTTGATGCCTTTGCTGCCATGAAATCGTCTCCGGTAAGAATAGCAATATCGGCATCCGGCTCTTGGTTGTAGTAATTGGCGACAGCTAGAGCGTTTGCGGTAGCACTTTTGCGATCGGCGCCGTGCGGAACTCGGACGTCGCTTACGAAACGGATTTTCATGCCGTTTTTGCAAGTGTACAGTTTACTTCCGTCGGGGTCGTCGTGTATTTTCTCGAGAATATCTGAAAAGATACGGAGCAGGTTTTTCGCAGCTTCGCCGCGAGTAGACAGCTCGTCTCTCCAATCGCAGACGCGATCGATATATTGGTCGGGAATATACATGATTGCCGCTTTCAGCTTGGAATTTTCTTTGGGCTCAAGAATCTCAGGGTCGCCGATGAGCGCGTCGAGTGCCGGAACGAGCTGCTTGTGCCATTTCGGATCTTTTGCTTTTGCTTCCCTAATCTTCATCTCTATCTTCAGGCGGTCGTTCTTTTCCTTCTCTGCTTTCCTGGCTTCTTCAGCCGCCTTTGCAGCGCGGCTGCTCAGAGCTCTTTTGGATTCTTTGGGCGCCTGAGGCTTCATACTAGCCGTCGTGTTCGGAACTTTAACTACCTTGTTCTTACTCATGTGTAATTCCCCCTTTCGAGTGGATAGTGTTTCTCTGTAAATGTACTGGAACAAAATAGGCATCCGAATGAGGATGCCCACCTGTTAAATTAATTATAGCATGGGGGTCGGAGCGGCTTCTCCATTGACTTTTTATGGTTTTTGTTGCATAATTCTAGGTAGAAGAGTTATTATTTTTCGTTCTTTTAGAGGAGGTGATTTTAAGTGTCCTTACTGATAGATTTGCAAAACTTTATCATAATATCCTGCGTCTTCCTGTTGATTGTTGCTTTTATTAACCATTCAGTTTGTAAGCGGAATCAGCATAATCGTTACTTGGCGATTCGGGAAGATATTCGTAAGATTGAGCCAAATCTCGTGGATTATCCCGGCGATTTTACAATCGTCGACACGATTCTCGGCAGTGATAGTATTGATGATATTTGGATTATGCGTGACGACGGCCTTGTATGGGCGCCGAGCGACGAGGTGAAGCAAATGATTAGCCGTTTTAGAGCGGCGATTAATCAATCAGCATCATACTTAAAGATTGCTATCGCGATCTTTAGCGCGTGCCTTGGCCACTACCTGATTTTCTGGCTGATTTATTTAATGATGACACAATAGCTCTTCTGCCACGCTCAAATGAGCGTGGTTTTTAATGCTCTCTGATTGACTAATTATGCCGTTTGTGATATAATATAAGTATGGTCGCTTTGAAGGCGATTAAGTATTTTTCTAGGGGTTTCTCCGTGTTTTCGCGGCTCGTCCCGTCCATCTCGCGCAGGTGGCTAGAACGAGTCGCGGAATCGTCCGCACTTACACTTAGGCACCGCTGCCTATAAGGCGGAGAAAGGAGAAGCGTATGGCTGCAAATAGTAATCCGGAATTCTGGAATATTCCAAACGATGTTACTGCGACAAAGTGGGAACGTTTTTGTTTCTGGCTTATGCCTATGTTTTTGGCGTGTGTGTACCCGCCGATAATATACATTGCTATCGACACCTTCATTGGCAGAATTAATGAAGGAGCTCATCTTGGAATTGATCCGGGTTGGGCGATTGCTTTTGGCTTTATCAACTGCGGGCTTCTTCATATTTATATGATTTTCCGCCGCAAGTGGATTGAGAAAGTCGGTTTTATACTGCTGATGGATAGAAAAGATTGCAAACGCGCTCACAGACCCCTTTAAAAAATACCCCCTAGGTTTAATCGGGGGTATTTTTCTTTGGGTTAATCGCGATTGCGGAAACTAAAGAAGATTGGTGTGCCGCCGAAGTCGAAGGCTTCGCGCAAGCGGCGTTCGAGGTAGCGCTTATAGCTCCAGTGGAGGAGGCTGAGGTTGCTACCGTAGACGACGAACCACGGCGGGCAAGTATCGGTCTGAACCATGTAGCGGAGTTTCGGATGGGTGTTTTTGAGGCCAGCCGGCGGATGCGCATTGACGGCGTCCATGAGGAGCTTGTTAAGATCGGAAGTCTTGAGCTCGGCGTGGCGGGCGGCGTCGATTTGAGTGGCAAGTTCGAAAATCTTCGTCACGTTTTTGCCGGTGACGGAGCTAGTTAAAACGACTGGCGCATATGGAATGAAATTAAAATCGTATTCGAGATTGTCGAGAATCTCGTCGCTGCTCTTGCCTTCGAGGTCGGTCTTGGTGACGACGAGAATAATGCCCTTTCCGGCGTCAACGATTTGGCCGGCGAGCGTCTGGTCGAGCTTGGAATGTGGCTCGGTGCTGTCGATGAGCATGCAGCAGACGTCGGCTTCTTCGATGGCGGCGAGGCTGCGGAGAGCGCTGAACTTTTCGATGCCAACTTCGCGTTTGCCTGGTTTGCGGAGACCGGCGGTGTCGAGCAATTCAATCGTGCGGCCCTTGTAGCGGATTTCGGTGCGATTAACGTCGCGGGTGGTGCCGGCGAGGTTAGCAACGACGGCTTGCTGCTTTTGTGCAAGCGAGTTAAAGAGGCTGGATTTGCCGACGTTTGGGCGGCCGATAAGGGCGATTTTGATGCGGTCGTCCGGTTTTTCTTCCCTTTCGCGCATATCGAAACCGAGGTCTTTGAGCTCGGAAATAATTTTGCCGCGAAGTTCGTTCAAGCCGATGCCGGTGGTTGCGGAAACGCGGATTGGATTCTTGGCGCCAAGCATCAAGAATTCTTCGTCTGGAAGGGCTTCGCCAAGATCGGATTTATTGAGCAAGAAAAGAATTGGTTTGCCGGATTTGAAAGCCTTTTTGGCGATCATTTTGTCGTTGTGGTCTGGATATTTGCTGCTATCAAGAGCGAGCAAAATGAGGTCGGCGTTTGCGACGGCGTCTTCGATTTGGTCCTGAATATGAGTCTCAAATTCGTCGTCTGGATCCTTGAGACCGGCGGTGTCGACGAGAACATAGCGGTTGTCGACTTTGCTCACAACGTTGTCGCGAGTAGTACCGGCTTCGCGCGCAACAATAGCCGTCGTCTTGTGAACGAGGCGATTGAAGATGCTAGATTTGCCAGCATTAGTCTGGCCAATAATTGCTACTACCGGTAATTTCATACCGTTATTTTAGCAGAATTGACAAAAAATGTAAAGTGTGGCGTGATATGTTTTACTGCTCAAAAGAATTCTGGATGCGGCGAATGCGCCAGAGGCGGTAGAAGCAGAAAATTAAGATATAAACGAGGACGCCGCCAAGGCCTGCGACCGTGTCAAAGAATACGTCGCCCGCGCTGGCATTGCGACCGACAACGGTAAGCTGATGAACCTCGTCGAGTGCGCCGTAGATGGTCGTGAAAATGATTGGATAAATGATTTGAGTGTATCTTGGGAAGCTAACTGGGTGGAGGCCCTTGATAAAGCTGGTGCAGCTATAGCCGAGTGCGCCAAAGAGGAAGAGGTGGGCGAGCTTGCGTGCGACTTCATTCGAGAGACCAAAGAGTGCGGCAAAGCCAGCAGACTCGGCATCAGACACGGCGCCGTTGTGATCGGAAAAAGACCAAATCAATAAGACGAAGAAGATTGGAAAAATGATACGCCAATAGCGTCGGATTACGTTCATGCTTGCTAAGCTCCCAAATGATTATATGGCTATATTATACTATGTTTTTCCGGTTTTCGCAAATATGGCAACTAGCGATTTGCAATTATCCTGATTTTTTGTTAAAATATCGCTCAGTGGTCCCGTCGTCTAGTGGTCCAGGACGTCTGGTTCTCATCCAGAAAATCAA
>CAMJDZ010000001.1 GCA_946404545.1 uncultured Candidatus Saccharibacteria bacterium | reverse complement strand
ATATTGGCCCGAACGTAGAAGGCGATATCTATAGCTACCTCAGTCTTTTTGGCGTCTCGCTCACCGGCATTGTTGGCGAAGTTATTTTCTTAATCCATCGGCAAAGACTGCCGCGCCGAGCCTACTAAACCTCGTAACCAAGTTGTCGAACAATTGTGCGGATACTTTCAAATTCCGCGCAATTTTTTTCGTTGAGATCTACAAATGGAACGTATTTCCAAGTGTCGTTCTCGGTTAGAGCAGGGGAATTCGCATAAATAATCTTTCCAAAATCGTCTTCGTGCGCGACTTTGCCCAACTCAAAATCTACGCCAAACATTTCTTTAAACTTTTCGAGCGCATCGCTCTCGTTTTCTCCAGAGAACAATCTGTTTTGATCATCGAGGAGAATTGAAATATTTGCCGCTTTATTATCGACGCCATCTGATGTGGCAAAAAATAACCTAAACATATCTCGATTGTAAAAGAAAAAGCGCCTCTAGTCAAAGAGGCGCTTGGGAAGCAACGGTTACCACTTGCTACGTCCATGATTATTTTTTCCTTTGGAATCATGAACCTTACGAGAGTCCTGATGGCTAGAAAACGAACTGTTACAACCTCCACGCTGACGCGCATTGTTTCTACGCTGGCTACACTGCCAACAATAACAATCCTTTTTCCTCATGCCGGTTGTTTTGCAAATGTTACTACTTGCCACATTGCTCACCACCTTTATAAAAAAGTACAAGCCCAAACGGCTCGTCTACAATATTTATAACACAAAATTAACAAAAAATCAAAGCAAAAAAATGGCTCCCCCGGTCAGACTCGAACTGACAACCTCGAAGTTAACAGCTTCTTGCTCCACCATTGAGCTACAGGGGATGGTATCTATTATTGTATCTAAACCACCCCTAATTGTCAAGCGTCCAAAATTAACACTGATTATGCTAAAATAAATACATACAGTCAGGAGGTTTTTTATGTGTGGAATTGTGGGCTACGTAGGTAAAAAAGAAGCGCAGGACGTGCTTGTTGGCGGTTTGCGTCGCCTAGAGTATCGCGGCTATGACTCGGCCGGCATTGCTACGCTTGATGACAATGACGAGGCGCATCTCGCTCGTTCAGTTGGTAAGATTTCTGAGCTCAGCAGCGTACTTGAAAAAGCCCCGCAGACTGGCCATCTTGGCATTGGTCACACTCGTTGGGCAACCCACGGTGGCGTCACTGAGACGAACGCTCACCCGCACCATGCTGGCAACATTTATCTTGTTCATAATGGCATTATTGAAAACTACAAGGAGCTCAAGGCGGAACTAAAAGATTACGACTTTGCCTCTGACACGGATACGGAAGTTCTTGCCGCTCTCATTGATAGTAATTACAAAGATGGCGTCTCGCTCAAGGATGCAGTCGCGAAATCACTCAAGCGCATTCGCGGTACTTACGGTATTGCTGTCTTCTCGCCAAAAGAGCCGGGTACGATCGTTGTCGCACGTCTTGGCTCGCCACTCATTATTGGTCTCGGCCATGGCGAAACTTTGATTGCCTCTGACGCTTCCGCACTCCTTGGCTATACTCGCGAAGCGATTTATTTGAATGATGGTGAGCTCGCCGTTTGTACAAAGGATGGTGCAGAAGTCTTTAGCCTTGACCTCAAACATCTCGACAGTAAACCGGAGACTATCGAAGGTAATGTTGAGCAGATTCAGAAGAGTGGCTACGATCATTTCTTGCTCAAGGAAATCATGGAACAGGCAACTACGTTACATAACACGCTCAGCGGCCGCATTAATCCAAAGCTCGGCAAGATGCATCTCGGCGGTCCGAACCTCACCGAAAAAGAAATGCGCGATATTAATCATGTCGTGATTGTTGGTTGTGGCACTGCCTATTATGCTGGCCTCCTCGCATCCTATTTCATGGAGCAACTCGTTCCAGATTTGACGACCGAGGTTGTGATTGCGAGCGAATATCGCTATCGCAGCTTTCATTTACCGAAGAATTCCGTCGCATTGATTGTTTCCCAGTCTGGTGAGACGGCCGATACGCTCGCATGTCTTCGCGAAATCAAGAAGCGCGGCATCAAGACGCTCGGTATTGTGAACGCGGTCGGTTCGACGATTGCGCGCGAAGTTGATGGCGGTACTTATGTCCACGCTGGTCCAGAAATTTCTGTTGCTTCGACCAAGGCCTTCACGGCGCAGGTTGTCGCTATGCTCATGTTCGGCGGCATGTTAGCTGAATATCACGGCGGCGATCCGAAGCTCATCGCAGAGTACACTCGCGAACTCTCAATCCTTCCAGAAGAAATTGAAAAGACCCTTAATACTCATCGTGAAACGATGGAGCAGCTTGCAAAGAAATATGCCAAGTATGACGACGCGCTCTATCTTGGTCGCGATACCGCCTATCCAATCGCCCTTGAAGGCGCACTCAAGCTCAAGGAAATTTCCTATATTCATGCTGAAGGTTATGCGAGCGGTGAGCTCAAGCATGGCCCAATTGCGCTCATTGACGATCGCTTCTTTGAGGTCTTCACGATTCTTGATAACTGGCTCTTCGACAAGGCTTGCGGCGGCTTGCATGAAGTTCGTGCTCGCGGCGGCAAGACGATTATTCTCACAAATTCCAAAGCAGACATTGAGGCTGATGATATCGTCCGCATCGACAGCCCAATCAAACTTCTCGCGCCGATTCTCCTAAACACTCTTCAACAACTACTTGCATATTATATTGCTGTCGAGCGTGGCAACGACGTTGATCAGCCGCGCAATCTTGCTAAATCCGTCACGGTGGAGTAATGGCAAAACCTTTTCAAAAAGTCAAATTACGACATGCCGAAAGCGTTCAGCGTCGCAGCGCGGAGCGCAAAAATCCGAATTACCCGCGCATTTCACTAAAGTCGCTATTCTACGTCACGGGCATTTACCGCAAAGCGGTTGGCGCCCGCACGATTTTCTTTATTGTCTATCGCATTTACAACTCTGTCCTTCCGTCGATTACGGCTATTCTCGCCGGTTCGGCCGTTACGGCAATTGCAAATGCGGTCGTTACGCGTGACTTTGTGCCATTCTTCATTTTGGCAGCGGTCTTGCTTGGCGTTCAGCTCCTAGATGTTATCCTCGGCACAATCAATGGCTTTTTGTCGCTCCGCACCTATCAGGATGTTTACATCTATGTCAGCAAAATGGTTACGACGAAGTATATTCAAATTCCACTGCGCGTGCGCGAGAGTAGGGAGTTTGCCGACAAGTTCAATCGTGTCAAAGATTTTGCTTATTCGATTCCGTCAATTTCGACTAGCGTAATTAATGTTGCTTCAGCAATCATTAGTTTGATTTCGGTCATCATCGCGACGCTCACAGTTTCGCCGATTGTTACGATTGTTGTCGTTGTTTCCGCAATCCCGTCCTCGATTCTTACGCTTCAGTTGTCTGCAAAACGCCGCCGTAACTGGCGCGAGTTTACGCGCGACCGTCGCATTGCTTGGAATATTGAAAGCAAAATTACTAATTCCAACAATGCTCTCGAAATTGAAATGAATGGCCTCGGCGATTATCTCGTCAAGCGCATGATCAAAGCCAACCGCCACAGCCAGGAGCAGGATATCATCGACGAGCGCCGCTTCCTTTGGCCGCGTTTTGGTTCGAATATTCTCGAGACCATTGCGAGCTTCGGCGTCCTCATCTTTGTCGCGGTTCAAATTATTAATGAGAAGCTTGCCATTGGCCAGTTCTTTACTGTCCGTACGCTCCTCAATCAGCTGAACGGCAATATCTCCAGTCTCTTCAACAACATTGCTTCCGTCAACGAAAACCTTGTTAATGCCACCGACTTCATGGAGTTTATGAACACGCCAGCCAAACCAAGTGGCGATTTGAAAATCAGCGACATCCCGACCATCGAATTCAAAAATGTTTCCTTTAGCTATCCGAATTCGAATGTCAAAGCGCTCGATAATATTAACTTCACGTTGAATCCTGGCGACTCGCTCGCAATCGTTGGCGAAAACGGTGCCGGCAAGACGACGATTATTAAACTCCTGATTGGCGCTTACGAACCGACCGAGGGCGTGATTCTCGTTAATGGCGAACCGTTCTCAAAGATTAATCGCGAAAGTTACCTCGCGCAACTCGGCGCACTCTTCCAGGACTATTCGCGCTACGAGTTTGCAACGCTTGGTGAAAACGTCTGGTTTGGCGATACGAGCAAAAACTACAGCCGCAAAGCCATCGAGCTCGCGCTCGAGCAAGCCGATCTCGCCAATCTTTCCGCGACCTACGACAAGGGCTTGAACCAAATTATGTCCAAGGATTTCGACGAGACATCGACGACGGATTTGTCTGGCGGGCAGTGGCAGCGCCTTGCTATTGCGCGCGCACTTTTCCGCTCGCCGAATGTCTTATTGCTCGACGAGCCTACTTCGGCAATTGATGCAAAATCAGAATACCAAATTTTCCATAACATTATCGAGGCGCAAAAGGGCAAATCTACGATTATTATTTCTCACCGTTTTTCGACTGTGCGCAAAGCAAGCCAGATTATTGTTTTGAAAGAAGGCAAAATTATCGAATCAGGCACACACGACGAACTAGTATCGAAACGTCGTGGCGTATATAAAACATTATTTGAAATGCAAGCGGAGGGCTATAACTAATGCAAATCGAATTAACAGATTTTTATTCGCGTCTAGGCACGATTGCCTTGATTCTCGCGTTGGGCTTCTTTTTAGGAAAAGCCAAATTAATCGACACGAAGTTTAATAAAACGCTCGTCAATTTGTTGCTCGCGGTCTTCATGCCAGCATCGTTGTTTGTGGCCTTCCCAAGTACTTTTGATCAGGCAACTTCCGACATGTTCTTCAAGGGCATGCTTGCCGGTGTAATCGTGATGTTCTCACTCATTGTTGTTTCGCGCATCGTTTTCAATAAGTACATTTATAAAGGCGGACTGCGCTACGAGTCGCAATTCGCGTTTATTTTTAATAACGCTACATTCTTGGGCTATCCAATCATCGCAAGCACATTTGGCCAGCAGGGGATTGTGCCGTACTGCGGCTTTATCATTGCGTTTAATATTGCATTGTTCTCCTACGGCGTATTTCTATTCCAGCGCAAAATTACGGCAAAACTTTTCCTCGGCATTATTACGAATCCGAATATTATCGCTGTGGTTGCTGGCATGGTTTTGTTCCTGACTGGCTTCAAGCTCCCGAGCTTTGTCACGGACGCTGCGCAATTTACGGGCAATGCTACGACTGCCTTGTCGGTGATTTGTATTGGATTCATGCTCAGTCACGCGAAGTTTTTCAAGCTTATCAGGAAATGGCGCCTCATGCTCACCGCTATTATCCAGTTGGTGCTTGGTCCACTGATTACTTATGGTCTTTTGCGTGCACTTAGTTTCCCGGATGAAGTCGTCTATGTCTGTACTTTAATTCAGGCACTTCCGACTGCTACAAGTCTCGGTCTCTTCGCAGCAAAATATGGCGGCAACGACATTGAGTCGTCCGAGCTTGTCACGATTTCTACCGCGCTCTCAATCGGCATTATGCCGTTGATGGTTTGGCTACTTTTGATTCATTAAGCGCTTCAATAGCTCGTTGGCGTATTCTAGCGTAATACCTTTTGCTGCCGATTTGCGGCCTTCTACGATATGTACAAATGGATTGTTGTCTACCACGAGGGAACCGCAGCAACTCATGCAGTGTCCGTCTGCGATATAGGCATCGAGTTCGTCGTCGGAAATATTGTCGATTGCCAAACGCGAAATATCAGTAATATTAATACTCTCTAATATTTTGTCGCCGTCGACTAGCAGGAAGGCGTTTCCGGTGTATTCATAGATATCGTCTCTTCCGCGCATTTTCGATATGAGCTCGCGCGCCTCTTCGGCACTTTTTGGTTTGCCATACATCTTGCCATCAAACACTGTGTTTTGGTCCGCGGCGAGAATTAAGCGTGGTCCGCGCTCGCGCGTCGCATTAAGGACGGTCGTCGCTTTTCGCATCGCAATTTCTGCAAGCTGGTCTTCGAACGATTTGCTAGTGTCCGGCGTCTCGTCGGCATTGCTTACGATCACCTCGAATGGAATTTCTGCGTCAATCATTTGCTGTTTGCGATACACTGAGCTAGAAGCCAGAATCACGCGTGGAAATTTTTTTACAATTCGCGTAAACGGCTCAACCAGATCGTCGGGATCATTGTAGAAAATGACTTCACTAGCAACATTTGCTATCGTCGTCGAAATATCGCTGCCGGTTTTTGCGATAATATAAATCGGTTTTCCGATTGCGAAACAATAGCCCGCATTCATGCCGAGACCAACGCCTTTTTCGCTAAACTCGATAATATTGCAGTCGCATTTTTGCATTGCCGGAAAGGCATAATCGCGCATTAGGGTTTTGCCCTCTGGGATTTTAGCCTCGCCCCATTTTTCGACGTCGCGCGCCATCAGCGTAATCTCGATGCCAGCTTTATTCAAGGCCATCTCGATTGCTTCGACTTTCGCACGGTCTTCATCGCCCTCATGGAATTTGAGCGCGAAAAATGAGTGAATTTTTCCAGGTTTTCTTTCGTATGGAATCTGTGCGTTTTGTGCTTCTAACATAGTTTTATTATAATACGAACAGATGAGCATCGAAATTACCATTCGCAAAGATTTGCCGCTAGGTGTTTGGCGTGGCATGGGTGGCGCCATTACGGAAGCGACGGCCTATAATTTTGCGAAGCTAAGTCCCGCCAAGCAAAAACAGCTCCTCGACGCCTACTATGGCAAAAACGGACTCGATTATCGTTGGGGCAGAATCCCAATAGGCAGTTGCGATTTTTGCCTCGAGCCCTTTGAATATACGAAGCGCAGTGATCTTGCGGATTTTTCGATTGCGCACGACGAAAAATACTTATTGCCGATGTTAAGAAAAGTTAACAAAATGAAAAAGTTAACTTTTGTTGCGGCCCCGTGGTCACCGCCGAGCTGTCTGAAGTTTTTGCGCATGCGTCGTTTTGGTGCGCGTCTAAAATCTTGGCGTTACGGCCGCTATGCTGAATATTTAAAAATGTGGCTTAACGCTTACAAAAAAGAGGGAATTACGATCAACTATCTCTCGCCGCAAAACGAACCGTTCGCGCGCCAAATTTGGGAATCTTGCCGCTATTCTTTTCGCGCCCAACGCAAACTCGCCAACCACCTGTCCGGCCTTGGTCCACAATTGCTGTTATGGGACCACAACAAAAAGCACCTCGCCAAAGTAGCAGACGCGCTATTACCGGACACTGATGTGTCGGGACTTTGTTTCCATTGGTATGACGGTACTTGCCCAGAGCAAATGTGGGCGGTGCGTCAAAAATATCCAAACGCCATGCTCGTCAGTTCGGAAATGTGTTGCGGTTTCTCGCCATACGACGAGCAAGAATGGCAAAAAGACGCGCGGTTGTATTTGCGCGAACTACTCACGGATATTAATTGTGGCACCTGCGCCTGGATCGACTGGAACATGTTGCTGGATTATCATGGTGGCCCGAGCTACTGCAAAAACTACGTCAAAAGTCCGGTCATCCTGAGTGAAGCTGGCGACGATTTTATTCTCACGCCAATTTACGACGCGCTAAAAAAGTTTGCCAAACTCTTTCCGGCCGGCGCTGAAATTCTGCGCTGCGAATGTGATTCCGAAAACGTCGTCGCCGTCGCGCGCAAAACCAAAACCGACTACGCAGTCGTGGCGGTAAATCTCGGCGAAGAACCGGTCCAAATAAAAATCGGCGGGAAAACGGGCGAATTACCAGTCTTAGCGCCGACTCAATTCTTGTTTGATGATTAAGCGAAATCCGCGTCGAATTTTTCGCGAATCCAGTCAATCGAGCGTTTAACGTCATCGTTTACGATTACGACAACAACGTCATTTCCGCCGGTTTTCTTTGCGGCAAAATCAAGCGCCTCATCTTCGCGCAAAATTGTTTCGACATTTGGGTTAGTCTTTTTGACTGCCGCACTCAACAATCCGGAAATGCGTCCAACTTCCTGGACGAAATAAGAGAAACCAGTGCGTTTCTTTGGCTTGCGCCAGTAGCCGTCAATTTTGTCGTACACGACTACTTCGTCGAAAACCCTGCCGACTGCCTGTCCTGCCTCGTCAATCAATTCATCCGTGCGGTCGTAAGCCAAGCGGACTACGCCAATCGTCTTACCGCCTTTTTTGTCGGCGAGGAGTCTTGCGAGATGGCCCACCGAAGTAAGCGATTCAGTCTCGTGCGCATAGTCGGCGATAATCGTCGCACCGTTCTTTGCACTCAAAACTGTGACGCGACCACCATACGGATCAAGGCGAACCTTGTCGATGACGTCGTTTAATCCGGCAGGGAAGCTACTCTCGTAAACCGCGTAGACGGCCGCAATTGCGAACGTGAGGTTGATCATCGAAGGTGCATAATGACCATCGAAAACCCATGGGAGATTCTTTGCATCATAGACCAAACTGTCTCCGTTTTTGTTGCGGAGCATAATCTTCGTACCGTTAAAAACGAATGCAATACCACCATCCTCGAGATGCTTATTGATATCCATCTGGATATTTTTCTCATCGGTAATAACCGGAATAAGCGTGCTTCCGTTCCAAATCTCGGTCAACTTGCCGCAGACGAGATCGTCGCAGGCATTAAAAATCGCATAACCATTGTCGCTAATGTGGTTAAACACAAATTCTTTTGCTTTGGCGATATCGGCACGGCTATTGAGGCTTGGTCTCGAACCTAGGTGATCTTTCATGACGTTTGTCCAAACGCCGATGTCGTGGGAGCGATAACCCAGGCCAGCAGGGTTGCTGCAGCCAAGGCTACTCTCGAGTACGGCGACAGTATTGTCGCGCTCTTCATTTGTGAAGTTATTAAGTTCCCACAAATAACGCCCAGGGCAAACCGTTGGAACGAGCTGCCAAATCTCTATGCTATCCTCGCGCGTGCTCTTGCGCTCGCCATTTACGAAATGACCCGTCGTATCGACGCGGATTGTATTCTTTTTCAATCCCATCAAAATGTTATCTACAAGATAACTAACAGTGGTTTTTCCTTTTGTGCCAGTAATGGAGATGCTTTTAAAACTCATTCTTTAGTTATACCACAAAAACGCTAAAAAGTAAAGATATCGGACCTCTAAAATAATCAACAGAAATATACTACTAAAAAATCGGCCATTTTGCCGATTTAAATACGTCTTGGTGGGGGCACCTGGGCTTGAACCAGGGACCAATCGGTTATGAGCCGACTGCTCTAACCACTGAGCTATGCCCCCATATCTTATGATTATATCACAGCGCTCTCGCGGCCCCGGGATGCTATAATATAACCATGAGTATTTTGGAGAGGTTGAAGACTCAGTTGCGTCGTTTGCGCTACTACTCCAAAAAAGATATTTTTACTCTGACGAATATCTTTACTGTGGTGGCTCTAGTTTTTGCCGCCGCCTGTATTTATAGCACGATCACTGCCACTACACGCAACTGGCAGCTCGAACAGAAACTCGCTAATCTTCGTCTCGAAGAGGCCCGCCTCAAGGTTGAGGTTGAGACGCTTGAACTCGAGCAACAGTATTATGCTACTGCAGAGTATCAGGAGATTATGGCTCGCAGCAAACAGGGTAAGATGCTTCCGGGCGAGACAATGGTCGTGATGCCGAAGAACACCGCCTCTGCCAAAAACAAGTACCAAGAATTTGACTCTCCATCAACAAAACGCAGCAACTTCGAAGAGTGGCTTGACTTCTTGTTCAGTTAGAGATATAATTATCAGTACGTCGCGGGGTAGAGCAGCCTGGTAGCTCGTCTGGCCCATAACCAGAAGGTCGTTGGTTCAAATCCAACCCCCGCCACCAAGTTTTTATAAAAGCCTTCGGGGGCTATTTTTTATTGCATTCTTTCAGCGGCGCTACGGATGAGTTCACCCCAATCGTTCATTGGGTGTGGAACGGCTGCGATTTCCTCAGCGGTCATTTCATAGCGAACGGCATAGGCGAGTTCCTGCGCAACAATTGCTGCATCTGGTGCCATGACGGTCCCGCCAATCAAAACACCATTCTTGCCGAAGATGAGCTTAATAAAGCCATGATAGAATCCCTGGATATTTGAGCGCTGAACTGCCTGGAGTGGCATAACGAGTTTCTTGATTTTGCGATCGCGACGAATACAGTCGTCTTCGCTAACGCCGACCTGGGCAACTTCTGGCAAAGTATTCGTGACGCGGATGAGGCCAGTATAATTGCGGACTAATTTAGATTTTCCGACAATATGAGCGGCTGCAACGCGTGCGTCGAACACGGCTTTTTCGGTCGAACTAATGCCGCCAATTATATCACCAGCTGCATAAATATTGCGAACATTTGTTGCCATAGTTTCGTCAACTTTTATACCATTTGCGGTATATTTTACGCCGGCATTTTCAAGGCCCAAATCAATGTTTGGAGCACTACCAGTGCAGAGCACGACGCAGTCGACCTTAATCGATTTTTCTTGGCCGCCGCGCATGAAGATTACGCGTTTTTCGATACCATCTTTCTGAATTGCGACAACGCGAGACTGCGTGAGAACCTTAATTCCATCGCGGTTAAATACTTCATCCATGACCTGACCGACTTCCTCGTCTTCGCGTGGAAGCAGACGGCCTGCGATATCGGCAATTACTACTTCGCTACCAAGTGCGGCAAAGAATTGAGCGATTTCGCAACCAGTCGATCCAGCACCAACGACGAATACGCTGCGCGGTTGGCGCGTGAGTGTCGTAACATCTTCCGGCAATAAATAGTCGGTGTTTTCTGGAATATTGATGCCGGTATCGGCAGTCGAAGCACCAGTCGCAATCAAAAACTTTTTAGCACGATAAGTTTGGTTGCCAACGGCGATTTCTTCAGCCGAAATAAAGCGAGCGGCACCATGGATACAGGTGATTTTATTCTCTTCAAATAGCTTCTTGCTGTTTGCGCCGGCGCGCTTTGACGCGGTGTTCTTCCAGTTGATAATAGTAGGGAAATTGAAACGCAAGCCATTGCTTGAGATGCCATATTCGGCGCCATCTTTTGCGTTCTTATAAGTCCGCGCCGCGTGCATCATCGCGCCAAACGGAACATTGGTAGAGTTGAGGCTTGAGCCGCCCCATTTGCGAGACTCAATCAATGCGACTTTGAGCCCACTCTTCGCTGCAATTAGTGCTGCTTCGCCGCCGGCGTCGCCGCTGCCAATCACTGCTAAATCAAAATCAAATCGTTTCTTCATCTTATATTATTTTATCACGATTCCGATAAGCATAAGCGAGATCGGAGTTTAGTTTATCGAGTTCTTTGATGACTACTTTTTGTAAATCATCTTCTGTAACAATTGCTTTGTCAGCAATCCATTTGTCGGTCTTTTCGGCGACACGATCAGCGATTTGCTTTGCCCAGCCGCTCGGAATTTTTAGGCTTTTTGCTTGCTGCAGAATATTAGACTTTATATCGTCTACGTTATATTCATAGCTGATTTTGTGTTTTCTGAGCGCCATCTTATATTACCCAAAACGCTACAATAAATATCGCCAGAAGCATAAAACTGCTGCCAGAAATAATCCTTGCGAATGCCTTGTTGCGGACGCGCCATTTCTGCGCATCGACAGCAGATTGGCCGGTCGTGATCTTGATTCTTAGTACGAGCATTGGCAAAGTTGTTGCAAAGATATATGCGGCTACTGCTAGCACCTGCCACTGTGCGCTCAGGTTCAATACGCTATTAGCGACAACGAAACAAATTGCGACGCTGATTGGCAGTTCGGCGAAGCCGCTCAAAAGGCCTAGCGAAAATGCCTCAATGCCATCGTCGGTTTTCCGCGCTTTGCGACGGATAAAATTAGTGATACTTTTTGGCAGCCATAATTCTGTCGACTGTTTGCCGCCACGGTAGTAGAAGAGCCACATGATTGCTGCACATGCAACGAGAGCGCCGACGCAGATTACGAGCCATTCAGTCCGTAAGGCACCATTGAAGAAGTTGCTGATTAGGTAGCAGAAAGCGCAAATCGCGAGGAAGCTAATCGCGCAGGTCCCGAGGATATAATTTCGTGCCAAAAAACGAGTTTTGCGACGACGGTGCTTGCCGAGGCTATTATGATAAAGCAAAATCAAACCGCCAATACCAAGCTGCAAAGAAGCCTGGGCGATTGCGGCTAAAACGAGTGTAGCGATACATACGATGTCGCTCATGCTTTTATTATATCATAACAGGGATTTTTTCGTGCTTATGCTTGAGGATTCGGGCCGCCGAAAATACTATGCTCGTATGAAAAATAAACACACTATTTTTAGCACCATTTCGTTACTATTATCCGGATTATTTCTGGCGCCCAACTTTTGCGCCGCAGAAACAGAGTTGCCGCCAATAGTCTTTTCGGCTATTAATGCTGGCTACAAGGATGATACCTCGTCTCAAAACTATGACTTTATCGAATTAAAAAAGAATGCTGAAGATCCGCTCGATTTAAGTAACTATCGAATAGTTTATTTTAATAGCAGCGATAAAGAAGCGGGAACTATTAGTTTCGAAAACCAGGTTCTTAGCGGCGAGCGCCTTGTTTTAGGCTATTCAAAAAGCCCGCAATTTAGCGAAGCGCCGGACGGCTATCGCTATGTACTCAGCTCGAGCGGGCTTGCCTCGACTGCGGGGCGTTTGGTCCTGATGGCTGACGACGAAGTGATCGACGAGCTATGTTGGGGCAAGACTGTCTGCGAGAATTCGTTGCCGAAATTCGCCACCAAATTTGAGGACAATTTTACTGCCGTGTTATGTGAAGGTGATGAATGCGAAGAGGAATACCAGTTCATGAAATACTATCCAGATATCAACCCGGACGCATTAATTCCAATGGAGGAGCCGGAGCCGGAACTTGAATCCGAGCCAGAGCCAGAACCAGAACCCGAGCCAGAAAAAGTCAGCTGCGCCGGCCTAACGATTACCGAAATATTCGGCTATTACAATGACGCTCCGTCGGAGCAATTTATCGAATTATCCAACGCGACGCCGGATCCGGTGAAGCTCGACGGCTGCCGCCTGAACTACAAAGATAAAGATTACCTAATCTCCGGCACCATAAATAATAGTGAATATTTAGCGGTTTGGGGTGTCCCGCTCACGAAGAATCCGACCAAAGATCAGACGATTCAACTGCTCGACGATAATGGCGTAGTCGATTCTGCGAACTATCCGCATGGGCAAAAGAAAGGCACCGCCATGGCGCGCTTCGGTGACGATTGGCGTGTGACATTTTCGCCAACGCCGTCCGCGGAAAATATCTTTCAAGAATTCCGTAGCTGCCCGGAGGGAAAAGTAATTAATCCTGAAACCGGTAACTGTATCAATAAGCCAGTTGCTGCGGCCGCGAAGACTTGTCCGGCAGGATACTATTTAAATCCAGCCACCAATCGCTGTAAAAAGAATGAAGTCGAATCTACGAAAGAATGCGCAGAAGGGTATGAACGTAATCCCGAAACTGGCCGCTGCCGCAAAGTATATAAAAATACCGCACAGGAATATCCAGTCGAGCAAATCGAGCAGGGTAGTTACGATAATCCGCGCATCTTCATTGCGGTAGGTGCGATTGTATTATTGGGCGCTGTTGCGGCCGTCTATGTCGTCTGGCAATTCCGCGAAGAAATTCGCAAGTTCTTCCGTCTGCACTTTCGCCGAAAGCGCAGACTATCCTAGCGTGTTAAACTAATAGTATGTCAACCAAGAAAGTTCTCGGGATTGATCCAGGCACCGGTATCTGTGGTTTTGGTGTTGTAAGTTTTACAACACATAAACAGCCGCGCATGATTACTGCTGGCGTTATTTCTACGCCCGCTCATACGCCGACCGCCGACCGCTTACTAGATATTTATGAGTCGCTCAATCAGATTATTGACGAAACAAATCCCGACGAAGTTTCAATCGAAAAACTCTTTTTTAACCAAAACATCACGACTGGTATTACGGTTGCCGAAGCGCGCGGTGTCTGTATGCTAGTAGCGCGCAAACGCAATATCCCGATTTACGAATACACGCCGCTCCAGATCAAAATGACGCTGACCGGCTATGGCCGTGCAAAGAAAAAAGACATGCAGGAAGCCGTGCGCAATTATTTAAACATGAAAGAAGTTGTAAAACCGGATGACGCGGCCGATGCTTTGGCTGCGGCAATTACACATGCGCTCTCGACGCGTATCCAGTATCGCGACTAGCGAAATAACAGATACGGTGTTATAATATTTTTCATGAAAAATATCTACATCACCACAGCAATCCCGTACGTCAATGGTAATCCGCACCTTGGCCATGCGATGGACTATCTTCTCGCGGACGTGTTGCGTAGATATATGATGATGCGCGGCGAAAACGTTCGCCTTCAGGCTGGTACCGATGAACACGGTAGCAAGATTTATAAAAAATCCGTCGAGCAGGGTATTCCGGTCGAAGAATTTGTTAATCAAAACGCTAAAAAGTTTCAGGATTTCATCCATTCTCTCGGCGTAGAATATACTGATTTTGTTCGTACGACCGACGCCGATCATGAACGTCGATGCCAGGCAATTTGGGAAAAACTCTCCGACCATATTTATAAAGACAAATATGAGGGCTGGTATTGTGAGGGCTGTGAAGGCTTCATCACGGACAAAGAACACGACGAAAATGGAGGCATTTGTCCAGACCACAAAAAGCCATACGTAAAACTCAGCGAAGAAAACTACTATCTCCGCATCGCTGATTTTAAAGACCGCATTCGCGAAGCAATCGAATCGGATGAAATGAAGATTACTCCGGCCTTCCGTAAAAAAGAATTTTTGAATTTGTTGAAAGATATGCCGGATGTTTCCATCTCGCGTCCAAAAGAATCCGTTCAGTGGGGTGTTCCAGTTCCTGGCGATGACAGTCAGGTCATGTATGTCTGGATTGATGCGTTGGCTAACTACATCACTATTCTTGGTTATCCAGAAGAAGACATTTCGGATTTCTGGCCAGCCAATACGCAAATTGTCGGTAAGGATATTTTGCGCTTCCATGCTGGTATTTGGCCGGCAATGCTCATGGGGCTCGATTTGCCACTACCAAAAAATCTTCTTGCCCACGGCCATATTACCGTCGGCGGCGAAAAAATGTCGAAATCTATCGGCAACGTTATTGCGCCAGAAGAAATTCTCGGCAAACATGGTCTCGTTCCATTCCGCTATTACTTTACGCGCCATGCCTCTACGACCGACGACGCTGACTTTACTTGGGATAAATATGAAGCCGCATATAACGAGCTCGCAAACGATTTAGGCAACCTCGTTCAGCGCCTCGCGACGCTCGCAAAGAAGAATGAAATTACCGGCCAGCAGGGCGAGCTAAAAGATTTGCCAGAGTTCGATGAGCGCATGGAAAAATACGAATTCAACTTCGCCTTCGAAATTCTCTGGAAGCAAATCATGGATCTCAACAAGCGCATCGACGAAGAAAAGCCATGGGCGCTCGCAAAGACCGACCCAGAAAAAGCCAAGGAAGTGCTCATCTCGATTATCAAGAGTCTTCTCGATATCAACAAGCGCCTTGCAATTTTCATTCCTGATACGGCAGAGAAAATCGACGCCATCTTCACGGCTGAGCAAATCGTTCCTCCAGAAACGCCACTCTTCCCGAAAGCTTAAAAAATATCTCCCGTGAGGGAGATATTTTAATTCTTTGTCCAATATTTTTGACCGGCGAGAATATCGTAGGTCAGGAGCTTGTATTCATTCAAAGTCTCGGTCATCTCGAAATCCAAACCATCGAGATATGTCTGAGTGAGAATTGGCTGTGTCTTGCAGACCTCGTCGACCAAATAATAATATGACGGCTTTTGCCAATTGAGGCGATTAAGCAAAGTATTGACCATACAGTTTGGTGTAGTGGTTGGAAGGTCCTGTGTTGCTTTCAGACCGGCGTCGTAGTTAGCATAAATAAAGTATGGCGTGACGCGTGAAAGATCGCGCACCTTCTTATCTTCACTTTTATCAGTCTTGTCGAATAGGCCAGCTGAATGGTCACCATAGAACAAAACTACAACTTTCTTGTCGAGCTGTTTAACGCCCTCAATGAACTCGCCGAGATATTTATCGGAAATATTAAGAGTCTGGTAATACGTCTCAATTTGGTTGCGCATGTCCTCGTCGACGTCTTCGTTTGTTAACTTGAAATTATCTTCTTCATAAGTGCCCTTGTTGTATGGCGTATGGTTTTGCATCGTAATCAAACCGACTACCTGCGCCTCGTCGCTTTCGCGAAGGGTCTTCAGGGTTTCCTCGTAGGCAGACTTATCATTAATATATTCAGAACTACCTTCGTGCTCGGTGTTTTCCATTTCAATTTCTGTAATGAAATTATCGAAGCCTTCATTATTCAAAGAAATATTACGTTTGTACATGCCGCCGTTGTATGGATGAATTGCGGTCGTAGAATGGCCAGTTTCTTTGAGCGTGCGCGCGATAGATGGAATCTCTCCGGCTTTCGGAACAAGCGCCGTGTATGGAACGGTGCTGAGCCAGAAATTCGTCAAACTCGTGAACGCTTCGAATTCGATGTTTGCCGTGCCACCGCCGTAGTCGAGGGAATACATGAGCCCGCTTGGCGTGGTCTTTTGAATTGCGTGGAGATTTGGTAAAACATCGCCGCCCTCATGCTGGTAGTAATCGGAAAACTTCAAACCCTGGAATTCGACGCTCGGATCATAGAACGATTCGTTCAAAATGATTACAACACTAACGTCCTCGTCTTTTGGCGATTTGCGTTTTTGGTTTTCGGACTTTGCGATAATGTTGTACTTCGCTTTGATGTTTGCGATCTGCTCTTCGCCATATCCTTTTGGCGCATCGACACGCAGCTTCTGGAAATTATACAAAAAACCGAGCACGAAACCATTGTCGTCATAGTTGCGGTTTTGGTTCCAGGCCGTAAAATGCGTGCCGAGGAAAATGTCTTCATAACGCAAGCCCTCATTATGGCGCACGAATACTGTGGAAGTCATAAAGACGGTGACGCTGATTGCAAGGATGGCGACGCGCTGGACAAGTAAATGCTTCTTCCAGAAAACATCGTCGCGATCGAAATGATATTTGAGATGGAATTTTTCGCCGCACTTTTTGCTGAAATATGCGAGCAAAGCGCACGAAATAATGATTGCAATTATGAGTCGTACGATGCCCCAAATATTCACAAACTTCGAAAGAGAAGAAACTTCGCTCGCGAGCTGGAAATCTTCTGGCAAAAGCGGATAGCCGCGTGAGTTGAATTTCATGATGTGGATATAGCTAATAATGAAAATTGCAACCAACATGATTGCCGTTGATAAAACTGGGCGACCGAGAATTGCCCAGAGCGCGACCATCATTAACCAAATCAAGAACGCATTAAATAGGAAAACAAATGGCGTCGTGAATACGAAATTCCAAACGCGCGTAAAGTCGTTAATGAAATAACGGTATTCCAAGAACCAAGTGAAAAGAACTGCCGCAATCGCCAAAAAAATAAGTGAAGATGCGATAAAACGACTTTTTTCACTCCACGTTTTAATACTAAACTTCTCTTGAAGCTTCTTTCGCATACATCTATTTTACCATACCGAAAACGGATTAATCCTTATGCTTCGCAAGAAAAATGCTCGGCATTACCATATTTATATGAGATGAATTCATCGCCCGCACGTTTCGGTTGTCCCATTAATTATATGTATTGCAATTATTACAGTATCCTTTTTACGAGAATTTTTTATACCGCAGCAACCGCTCATGCAGGTCGGGCACAACGTTAGTTTGAGCGGCGTCGTGGCAGAGGATGTTGAGTATAAAAAAGGCTATACTCGCGTTCAGCTTGAAACGGATATTGGACGTGTATATGTAATGCTCGCAGGCCAAAAGGCACTAGATCGATCGAGTAAGCTAGTTGTGGAAGGGAAACTAGAAGAAGGCTTCGGAACCTTTGCGGCCTTTATGAAAGAGCCGCACCTAGTTTCAATCGAACGACCAAACCAAAAAGATTTCGCACTAAAAGTACGTGACTGGTTTTCGGCGCGGTTTCGAAAACTCGTTCCGGACGAGACGGAGCATGGCCTCGCGCTAAGTTATCTTCTCGGCCAAAAAGTGCTATTAACTATCAGCCTAAAGGACGCTTTGCGCCTTGTTGGGCTATCGCATATTGTCGTCGCTTCCGGTTTCCATCTTGCCGTTGTTGTGAATGTAGCGAAGAAGCGATTCGGCAAAATCTCGCGCTTTGCCACTTTCGCCGGCGCTACGATTATGCTCCTTGGCTACATTAGTATTACGGGCTTTACGCCGAGTATGATGCGTGCCGGCCTCGCAACTTTTTTGTCGCTCTGCGCCTGGTATTATGGGCGCCATTTTCATCCGGCGCGTTTAATACTGTATGTTATGGCGCTGTCGCTTTTGATCAATCCTAGTAATGTTAATAATCTAGCCTGGCAATTATCATTTGCGTCATACACCGGCATTATTTTTATTACGCCATTAATCACAAAATTGCTATACGGCGAAAAACAGCCTGGCTTTTTCGCGAGTATTATTATTGCGAGCGTTGCCGCACAGAGTCTTTGCTTGCCAATCGCTATATATAATTACGGCACTATTCCTGGCCTAGCGATTATTGCGAATCTGCTAATCTCGCCACTCATTGCGCCGACGATGTTGCTGACATTCTTAGCTGGCTTAACGGCACTTCCGTTACTCGGTTGGCTAGTCGGCGCGCTACTTAAAATCCAAATTGCAGTTGTAGAGTGTTTAGCCAGTATTCCGTGGGCGAGTATGGATATTGCGCAGCACGACGGGAGAGTTTTGTTGTTATGGCCAGCGATTATCATTCTCGCCGTGGTGACATTTCGTATTACTCGCCACAGTTATCGGCCGACCTATGCTCTGGAAAAATCTTCAAAAAATGGTAAAATATAAAACATGTTAATTCATTCTGAAACAGAGATGCTCGAACTAGGTCGCAACTTCGCGACTAGCTTGAAAGCGCCTGCTGTTTTGGAGCTAATTGGCGACGTCGGTGCCGGCAAAACTACTTTTACTCGTGGTTTAGCAGACGGCCTTGGCGTGAAGGCTACTTTGAGCTCACCGTCATTTACGATTTCGCGTTTATATAAAGGCGACAATTGCATTTTGGCTCATTATGATTTTTATCGTCTTGAAGATCCAGGCATTATGTCTGAAGATTTGGCAGAATCAATTGAAGACCCGCAGACGATTACGGTCATTGAGTGGGGGCAGAGCATCAAAGATTTACTTCCGGCTAACCATCACGTTATTGAAATTAAATATATAGACGAGAGCACTCGCGAGGTGACGATTCAATGAAAATGTATTTAGACACATCGACGCTGAAAACGATTTTGCGTCTTAATGAACGTGAATATGAATGGGACTCCGGCCGTAGTCTTGCGCGCGATTTATTAAAATTCGTCCACGATAAACTCGTTGAGAATAATTGCGATTGGAAAGATTTGGAATCAATCACATTTTTTGCCGGACCAGGAAGTTTTACTGGCCTTCGCATTGGCGCAACGGTCGTAAATACGCTCAGTCGTGACCTGCAAATTCCGCTGTACAATCAACGCGGCGAACGCTGCGAGATTATTCTTCCGGAATATGGACGCCCGGCAAATATTACGCCGCCAAAAAAGTAATTAGCATGCTAGAATAATTGTTAGGGGGAACCTGATTATTATTCGTTTTTAATTACAACTTAGAAAGAGGTGATACATGGAATGGATTGTTCCTGCAATTATTGCGCTAGTTGTTGGCGCAGGCGCCGGGGTTGGTGTTTCTTATGCATCAAACAAGCGCAAAGAAAACGGTGGCAAAAACAAAGCTGAGGAGCTCATTCGCAAAGCAAAGCATGAAGCTTCCGAGATTGTTTTGAATGCGAAAAAAGAAGCTACCACGATTCACGACGATACTCAGAAAGAAGAATCGAATCGTCGCAAAGAGTGGAAGAAAACCGAGGACCGTCTTGCTGAACGTGAGACTTTGCTCGACAAGAAACTTGATCAGCTCGACAAGAAGTCTGAAAATCTTCGCAAAGAAGAAAACGAAATCGAAGATCTCAAAAATGAGATTCGCGACATTCGCACCAAGGCTCAGGAAAAGCTCGAAAAAATCGCTGGTCTTAGCAAGGCTGATGCAAAAGAAAAGCTCATGCAGATGACTGAGCGCGACATTAAGAATGATTTGACCGAGCTCGTTGCAAAAGAGCAAAAAGCTATTCATGACCACGTCGAAGAAACTGCTGAATCGATTCTTTTGACCACGATGGAGCGCATGTCTTCTGAGGTCACGGCTGACCGCACGGTTACTAGCCTCAAGCTTCCAGATGACGATATGAAGGGCCGCATTATTGGTAAGGAAGGCCGCAACATTCAGGCTCTCCAGCACGCAACCGGCGTTGACGTTCTTGTCGACGATACTCCAGGCATGGTCGTGCTCAGTAGCTTCGATCCAATTCGCCGTCAGGTTGCGCGTTACGCGCTCGAGCGCCTCATGAAGGATGGTCGTATCAACCCATCTAGCATCGAGGATGCTGTCGCAAAGGCAAACCGCGAAATTGAAAAGGAAGTCGTTCGCGCCGGCGAAGACGCTGCTCGTGAAGTTGGCGTTATCGGTATCCCAAGCGAAATCCTTCACCTTCTCGGTGAGTTGAAGTATCGTACTAGCTATGGCCAGAACGTGCTTCTTCACTCTATCGAAATGGCTCACATGGGCGGTATGATTGCTGAGGAAATCGGTGCCGATGTTCAAATTACCAAGACCGCATGTTTGCTCCACGATATGGGCAAAGCTGTCACGCACAAGATTGAAGGTAAGCATGCCGATATTGGTGCCGAGCTTGCAAAGAAGTACGGCATGGACGAACGCATCACGCACGCAATCGCTGCACATCACAACGATATCGAGCCAACCACGCCAGAAGCAGTTATTGTCAAGATTATGGATGCAATTTCTGCTGCTCGCCCAGGCGCTCGCAATATCTCTGCTGAGAACTTTGCTGAACGCATGAAGGCACTTGAAAATGTTGCCACTAGCTTCCCAGGTATTGAGAAGGCTTATGCGATTTCTGCTGGTCGCGAAATTCGCGTCATTGTTGAGCCAAAGCAGATTGATGATCTCTCCGCTTTGAAGCTCGCTCGCGATATCGCTGACAAGATTGAGGCTACGATGCAGTATCCTGGCGTCATCAAGGTTAACGTGATTCGTGAAACCCGCGCCATCGAATACGCAAAATAATTCAAAAATAAGAGAAATACCGCCGTCATGGCGGTATTTTTTTATGCTAAAATATAAGCATGAGCGTTGAGAGCGCTAATACTGGGGTGGGTGGGAATATCAATCCTACCGACAATCATCCAGGCTATTCTGGTGTTAATTTTGATGTAGAAATGGCCAAATGGCCACAGGTTGATGGTTCTTCTTCGAACGGAAAAGCTGCTCGCTCAAGTGGCGGCAATCTAAAATGGATCATCATTTCCATCCTGTTAGTTATTTTGTCGGTCGCCGCCGTCATTGTTGCTTTTATTGCTAGCTCAGATATGAAGAAAAAAGCCGAAGAGCAAAAAAGAGACGAGATATCGCAAAACTATGGCGCAGATTATTTGAGCATCGACTCAATAAGAGAAAGATACTCGATTAATACTGATGAGTATTACGATGCGATGCAGGCTCTCATTGACGATGCGAAATATGATGAAAACAAGGCGCAGATTCTTTTATACCGTGCGGAAGATTTGTCGTCAACGAAAGACGAAAAACTACTCGAAAAGGCCCTCGAGGATGCCTATTGGAGCGAACGCTTGAACCAAACAATTCAGAGCGCCTACTGGATTTCAGAAATCGAAGGAATGCTGGGCAATCAAAAGAAGTCGGAAGAATATCGCGGCGTGATGGAGAAACGCGCCAAAGAAAACAGCAGCGAAGAGGGGGAGGGCTAAATAATGAAACGGAAAACTACTTCATTAGTTGCTTTGCTTACAATACTAGGCATTTTGTTCTTTGTTCCGGGCGCCGCTTACGCCAAAAACAAAACTACTTGTATGAACAATGCTAATCGCAAATTTCCGGTCAACAGCGGCAGCACTTATTCTCAAATCACCGACGTTTCTCCTGGTAACTCGATGTCGGACGCTGGTGTCGAGTGGGCTTGTGGCAACTCGAGTAGTGCTCGCGGTGTAATGTGGATTACGGACGAAGCCGGCTTCTCTCAGTCTGGCAGCACTTATACAATTAATGTGAACGCGTATCTCAGAAGGACCGGCATAACCACCCTTGGCGTTGTCGGATCGGTCAATAATAAGTCATCGCACGCAGCCATTTATGCTACGAACGTTAAGATTTGTGCCAGGAACGACCATAGTAAATGTAATAGTAATATTGGTATCGAATATTCGGACGGCTGGGCGAGCGTGTACGGCTGCGATCCGAATGGCTATTGTGGCAAAGATTTCCTGAGAGCATCCGCAAATAATACGAGTGGCGAGAATGACTTTACCTACCCTGAGCGTGTCGCAAAAATAAAAGTGAATGGTGAAACTCTAATTAGTGAAGTTGGCATCACCGAGCTTTCTGACCATGGTGAGATTGAGCTATCTCTTTATCGCGGCTTCAATAATGGTTCTGGTAGTTATGGTTGGTCGAACTTCGTGATCCTTGCCGAAAAGCAAGAATCGACGAGTGTTTTTGAAAACAACACGCGCGCACGTATTGACGTTGGCGGCGACGGCTCGGTTGAGCGCACTATTATGAGCGGCTATGCAAGAGATGCGGGTACGGATGATTATTATGATACGAATAAGGTGAACAGAAGAAACACGGTTATCGAGTTTGATAACCGCCTACGCTCGAGAGTCACCCTCCGCGACGCGCATACCGCGACAACCAACTGGTATGGGCTTGGCGAAACTAACGGCTCGAGTGGAAGTATCGATATATCGCCATCGTCTGGCGACTGGACATATAAACCTGTCTTTGGTTGGGACGGCGCATTTAACTATAAAAAGGTAACCGTCTCGCTCAACCCCGGCGAATCGCAAACGAAGTGTTCTGGTGTGACGACATCGGCGGCTTACTCGACAGTTAATGGCGCCAGTGGCTCTACGTATTCTAAGCAGTGCGTTAAAATCTCTCGTCCATACGCGTACTTCTCCGGATCTGTTACGGCATCTGTTAAAAAGAACTCAGCCAAAACCGATGTTTCAATTCCATCGAATCATCGAATTACGCTATCGGATTCAGATGACGGCTATTACGAAATTAGCTTCACGAGCAACGTTAAACGTTCAAAAGATTCTGCTGGCGAAACGGTCGCGACACAGTACTCCGCTTCACGCAGAGATGCCAGCTCTCTCGTGAATGGTTCGTCTGCTGCGGACTGGACACCAACATCGGCTACGGCTAGCGGCAATACTAATGCTTTGGCAGAAGATAGCTCACAAAATGTATTCACCCCTAAAGTAACTGGTACGCTAAAATATGGCGAAACGCGCACGTTCTGTAGTGCTATGAGTTACCGTGCTCGTCAATCATCATCGGATGGCCTAACGGCCGCATCCGGTTCTGAATACTGTGTTACGATTTCGCGCCCGAAGCAAAAATGCTCGGTAGCACCAAACATCGAGTACGGCTTGCTAGAAGGTCAAAACTACGGCCAGCTCAGTGTAAATAATAAAAATCTAAACAAGACTGAGACGGTGGCTAACGGCCCAGTTTCGATTTATGCTCGTCCGACTGACAATATCCGTTTCAAATATGACATGTGCGCCGGCTCGCTTTATCCGATCAAGGAAAACGGACTGTCTGCTACAGTTTCATATACTGCGAGTGGCTGGAGCACTAAATCGACGACCGTAAATAATAACAATAAATATCTTTTCCGCACGGACGTTCCGCTTGTTGGCGGCACATTCAATAACCCGCGTGTTTGGTTGAGCAGTCCTACCCCGAGCGGCTTTATGCAGGATGTTAATCATTTGAATGGTTCGTTCGCTTCGCCGAGCGACGGCGCAAGCAATAATTATCGCTGTGGCACTCCAGAAAGCGGCTATTATCAGATAGCTGGCAAACTGGACTGCGCGCGCAATAGGCAGGAATATAACATCGGCATTCTCGATACCGGTAGTACAATTACGCAAAGACTAGACTGGAATGAACAAAAAGTTACCAACGGCGCCAATGTTGGCGACACTGCACGTACGGCTACGGCGAGCGTTATTATCCCGTATAACTACGTACTGAAACCGTATGTCTCTAACCAAACTCTTCGCGTCGCTTACATTGGTGAGAGTATTACGATGCAGCCCGGTGTTGCTGTGATGACGCGCAAAAATGAGACCGTCAGCAACGATGCCAATAAAAACACTTACGCCACAATTACCAAAAACACAGACGTGCGTTACAGTTATTATTTCACCGATTCCGCGGGGAACCTGAAGGGTAGCGTTCACTCGACATCCGAAACACGCCGCTTTAACCAAGAAGGTTTTAGTAAAAATAATGTTAATGAAACGCTTGCTCCAGTCACGGTAGAAATTAGCGATGATTACGTAGTAGGCGATCGCGTTTGCGTTGAGCTTTCGGTTTATCCGTATGATAGCCACGATGGGAATAATGATGCGGCCGCATTGCAAGAAGGCTCCAACATCAGCACGCGCCGCGCGACTGCGTCCTGTCTCACAATTGCGAAGCGCCCAACTATGAGCGTTGAATCTTCGAATGTATACAGTGCAACAAAAATTAACACCTCAATTTATAGCAAAAAGATCGTTGCGAACGGCGCCGCCAATAGGTTGACCTTTGGCTCCTGGGCTGAGTATGGCGTTTATGGCCGCGTAAACAAAAACTTCCTCATGGCCTCCGGCGCAGCGCTTGCTTATGGCCGCGACGGCACTGGCGCAAATACGAAGAACTTGAACATTACGCGCACAAATCCAACGAATAACAATACTACTGTTGCCGACGAGACTAATTCTAACGAATGTACATTCATGACTCAGACTTTCGCGAACGCGGAATGCAAGCAGTCAGAAGACATGAAGAAAATTGGCGAAATATCGGCAACGCAGTATGAAGCTCGCACAAAAGATCGTTATTCCGAGATTGGCAAAAACCTCAGTGGCGTGCCGCAGAAACAGTACAACAATACGATTTATCTTGATGCGTCAAACATTGATCCGTCCGTTTATCGCGACAACGCGTCCGAGCCGGTAGGTATCAAAACAAACAATCTCTATCTTTCGAAGACGCCAACATTTGCCGACGATAATGGCAACCATACAGTTATTTATCGCGCGACAAACGTAGTGATTGATGGCGATTTGAATAAACAAGTCGCGAAGGCAATGACGACGCTTAATGGTGTTACTGGTGTAATTATCTTGGCAGAAAATGTTTATCTTACTGATTCTGTAAAATATGTTGATGCAACTATTATCGCCGACAAAGTGAACACTTGCGCATTTAAGTCGAGCGACCCAACTAGGGAATTGAGAATGAGTGACTTGAACGCCAATGTTTGTAATCAGAGCGTTATCTTTGATTCGCCGGTGATTACGAAACGTTTGATTTTGAACCGCACTGCGGGTGCAACAAATGGCACCGGCTCAATCGTGCGCGCAGAGGTCTTTAACCTCAATACCGGTAATTATCTTTGGAGCTTCGGCCAAATGTCGCGTTATAACCAGGCAGTCACGACCTATTCTCGTGAATTGCCGCCGAGGTATTAAGGAAAATTGCTTATGCTAATGTATAATAATAGTATGGACAATAATGTGGTGGAACGACGTCCTGGCTTCACTATTATTGAGGTGATGCTATTTTTGGCGATTAGCGGTTTCCTGCTAGTCGGTATTTTGGTTGGCACCGGTTCTAGTATTGCAAATCAGCGCTATAAAGATGCTGTGCAGGATACAGTTGATGCTATTAAAAACGCCTACTCTTTCGTTTCTGATACGCAGATTGCTTCACGCAATGGTGATGGCACGCAGGGGAACAAGGGCGTGTGCGGTGCATTGACGGCTAGCCAGATTACGGACGGAATCGATCCGAAGCAAAATTGGAATAGTGGTCGCGGTCGCACGGACTGTGTTGTGTATGGTGCCGTAATTGCGATTAATGGAGACACGATTCAAACCACGACAATTATTGGCGAAGATTATGTCGACGCCATCCGCAACAATCGCATTGAAGAAAATTCTAGCGATTCAGACATTGTTTTGCTCAAGAAGCTCAATGCCAACAACGTTGCTGTAATGTGCGAAAAGAGTCAGAACTCGGTCGACAAATGCTCGGTCCAAACTGCTGGCAACGCCACTACGCGCAAGTTGAAGTGGGATGTCATTCTCAAAACGCCAAAACCAGTTGACGGTGAGGCTACTGACCTCAAAAAGACGCTTTTGATTTTCCGCTCTCCACGTTCCGGCAGCATTCAGACCTACGTTAAGGATGACTTAATTTATTACAACGGCTCCGCTGACTACAATGCGATTATCGGCACCGGCGGCATTGTGTCTAGCAATATCGAAGCGCTAAAGGCGGCAATCTATGACGTCGGCGTAAACAAGTATTTGACTGACGACAATTTCAAAAATACCGAACTCAAGATTTGTGTGAACAGCAACGGCAGCGCCAGCTACTCAGACCATAGTCGCATGATTCGTGTTCTAAAGAATGCTCACTCTCAGACTGGTATTGAGCTTGTCGATATGGATTCCGACAGTGAGGAGGACCAATGCGACTAAGGACTATGCGCGGCGATACGCTTATCGAAGTAATGCTCTCGATTTCTGTTTTTGCCGTCGTCGCAATGTTGTCGATTAACCTAATGAATGACGGCATTAATACTGCGCAGCGCACGCTCGAAACGGCAATGGCGCGCAATGAAATTGACGCTCAGGCCGAGGCGCTTCGCTTCATCCATCAAAGCTACGTTGCGGAAAGGCAGAAGACTAGCAGTGAGAGCGGTTTCAAGAAACTCTGGGAGACTATTACAAGTCACGCTATTAAACCATCTTTGCTCGAGGATGGCCCGGATGATCTCAAAGACGGCGGCCTCACGGCTTTTGATGTCAATAATATGGATTCCTGCAATATCGTTTATTCGACCAACAGTAATGGTCATTTCGAAAAGTACAAATCATTTGTAATGAATACCCGTCTTGTCTTGCCAGACGCTAACAAAAAGAGCCCACAATATCTCGGCGTTGATTATAGCTCTTTGTTGAATAACGAAATCGTGATTACGGCTAGAAACCGCTTCAATGAAGCGAGCCTATATCCGCGCGTGTTGTACAAAAAGAATAATTCCGCTTCCACGACCGATAATTCGAATTTGAATCAGGGCGATACTATTGATAACCTCTACAACCTCGTCTCGTCTGCGGAAGGTATTTGGATTGACGTAGCGGGGAATAACGAGTTAAACCCAAAGCGCTCGGACTATTTCGATTTCTATATTCGCACTTGCTGGCAAAGCGCTGGTACGAATGTCCCTTCTACGCTTACAACCGTCGTTCGTCTGTATAATCCGGAGGTGATGCAATAATGGAAGAACAGCAGAAAAAGGGCTTCACGATTATTGAGTTGATGCTCGCCATGGCATTCCTTGGTACGATGCTTGTTGCAATCGCAGCATTGATTATGCGCGTAACGAGTATTTATCAAAAAGGTCTCGCTCTTCGCGCAGTCAACACGAACGGTCGCGAAATTATTTCCGATCTCACGCGTACGATTACGAGCTCGCCAACTCATTTGAAGGTTAATCCGGAATATGGCAATAGCGGCATCGATGCTGCGCACCTAAAAGCGGCGCTCGCGAACTACTATCTCAGCGTGGAAGACGGTAACCATACGGAGCAATATAGCGGTATTTTCTGCACTGGCTCATATAGCTACGTTTGGAATAACGCGCCGACTATTACCGCCTCTCGCGACGAGAGTTCGAGCAATGATGGCCATCTGCTCAAAATTAAGCTTGCCGGCGCTGGCAACGAATTTTACATTCCGAAACTCGCACGTTTCCCGGACACGGAACGTTATGCCTGTGCGCACAATGAGACAACATCGCCAACTTCGGCTACTGAGTATTCGCCAGTCTCAATGACACTCGGCGAGGGCCGATCAATTACGATGGACGACATCACAGAGTTAATCAACGATGACGATATGGATTTGGCGCTTTATGATTTCCGTATCATCCCGGCTACTCAGAATGAAACTACGAAGCAAATCTTCCTTTCCGGATCCTTCATTTTGGCGACTATTCGCGGCGGTGTCAATATCCAGTCGAACGGCGACTTCTGCACCGGCGACAACAGAGAAGTAGATAGTGAATTTAGTCTTGAAAACTTTGATTATTGCGCAGTGAACAAGTTCAATTTTTCCGCTCGCGCAACCGGTGAAGCAACAATAACTAATAGGAATGGAGAATAATGATGAAAGGTAAAATGTCTAGGACAAAACGCGGTGCAGCCTCTATCTATATTGTAATTTTTACAACAACTCTTCTGGGCATCATCGCACTCAGCTTCGTTCGTATTATGCTCGCCGAAGCACTACGCACGACCAACTATAATCTCTCGCAGTCGGCATATAACTCCGCGCTCGCCGGCATCGAGGACGCGAAAATTGCTTTGTTGCGTTACCAAAACTGTCTCAATGATCCTGGCTTCTTGAACGACTGCTATAAATATACGCAGGCTTTCGAGACGCAGCAGGCTTCCGAGGTAACGGCGCAGAACTGCGATATTGTCCGCGACCTTTTGGGCTACATTGGCGAAGAAGAAACGATTATTCAGACCGATAACTCGAAATCTGGCGGCACTAATACAAAGAAGGGCAGTGCCGAAGCCTTCGATCAGGCCTACACTTGCGTAAAAGTTACATCGCACACAAATGATTACATTGCGACATTAAACAATAGTAACCCAACAAAGTTAATTCCAATCCGTGCCTCAACTGATTCTGAACAGAACAGCATCGATCGCATTGAACTCGAATGGTTCAGCCTTGAAGATTATCGTAAGGTTGCTGGCGGCGATGGCCACCTCGGCGAAAAATGGTTTGACTCCACTTCGCTTACTGGCAAACTCACGAGCAATAACGTCATCTATGAAAAAGGCAACGATCACTACGCGAATAATTTTATCAACGCGAACGACTCGAAGAGCGGCATGGCTCCTCCAGTAGTCCAGGCTACATATATGCAGACTAATAACACATTTACGCTCGACGAGTTTTATGCACGCAACGGCGCGAATACGAACCGCGGCACTTTGATGCTTCGCCCATCTTCTGCCAATGAAGCAGCAACGATTGTTTCGTCGACTGCGCTTGCTTATTCGGCAAACAAGAGCTTCAATACGCCAATCGATATCAAGTGCTCGAACTTGCTGGAAGCAGCTCAGCCGGCTAACTACTCCTGCCGTGCAAGCATTAATATTCCATCGCCATATCGCGGCATTAGCGCTGGTCGCAACCGTTCAACTTCATTTTTGCTTTTGAACTTGCCATACAGCGTCCCATCTACTGAGGTAAGAGTAAAGATGTACACTTGCCAAGACAATTCGCTTGCTACCGACGCTGAAATTGAAAAAGACGGCAAGACGTCGATTAACTGTTCTACGATTAAGTTCGCTGGCGTTCAGCCAATCGTCGATTCGACTGGTCGCGCCAATGATCTCTTCCGTCGCGTCGAGGCTCGCATTGAGCTCGTCGATACCTACTTCCCACTCTCGAATTACGCGCTTGCAATGACCGATGATACCAATAACGAAGGTATCTCGAAGACATTCTATGTGACGAATAACTGCCGCTACAGCTCTTCGAAATGGGATAGTAGCAAAAACGACGTCGTAAACGTCCAGAATAATCCATTTACTTATGAAACTGGCAGCAGCACAAAAGAGTCGTTTGCGACATCTTGTGCTGACGTGAGCAACACCGCTTCTGGCAACGGTAAAGGCAACGGCGAAAAGAGCAACTAAAAAAGAGCGCCTTTCGCTCTCCTTGCTTGGTGCCCGCGACTAGACTCGAACTAGCACATCCGTAAAGACACTAGCACCTGAAGCTAGCGCGTCTACCAATTCCGCCACGCGGGCAACAATTAGATTATACCACAGGGAACAGATGATATAATAAGGGTATGAAACACTACTTCACCGATGGCTCTGCCTCTCCTAACCCTGGCCCAGGCGGCTTCGCAGTGATTGATCTTGATTTGAAACAGCCGGTCGCGCTTGGCAAAGAGGCCAACTCGACTAATATCCGCATGGAAGCAATGGCTTTGATTGCGGCTTATAAGATTGCCGAACCGGGCGATCAGATTATGACTGATTCAGAATTTTGGGTGAATGTTGTTACGAAGTGGGCTGATGGCTGGCGCAAGAATGGTTGGACGAAAAAGTCTGGACCAATCAAAAATCTCGAGCTTGTGCAGGAGCTTTTTGAACTATATGAATCGAAATCGAATGTTGAATTAAAATGGACTCGTGGCCACGTCGGGACCGAAGGGAACGAATTGGCGGACGAGTGGGCAAATAAAGCGCGCGAGGGCGCCACACTGTAAGGAGGCTTCATGAAGAAGACTATTATCAAAATGAAACTCAACAGCCGTACTGACTTTGTCGATACGCTCGCAGAAATTGATTTCCATTTTTCCGCACCATATTGGCAGCACGATCGCGTTTTCGTTCCAAAGCGTTTTGCGCGCGATAAAGCAATGCCGCGTCTCGATCTTCGCACTATCGTGAAAGACCCAGAAAAGCAGGCGACCTATGCACTCGTGATGCGTCGCCACTTCGAGGACGAAAAGTTTGACCTCGTGAATGCAACGGTCGTTGAGAATTATTCTGAGACCGCCCATATTCTTTATCAGCTTGGCTATGAACTCCGCTATGAAGTCAGCCGCCGTCGTGAAGAGCTCCGCATGGGCGATTCCGTAAATGTGTATCTTGATAAGATTGACGGTTTGCCAGGTTATTACGCGCGCATCGAGTCTGATCTCATGGAAGGAGACGATCCAGTCGCGGCCTATAATGACATTCTCGAGACCTTCAAGGTTCTCCATGTTACTAGCCGCCCAATCGTCGATACTTATGGCGAGATTCTTGAGTCTTCCAAAAACGACCCAATGGATAAATTGAGCTAAAAAAATCTCCCGTGAGGGAGATTTTTTGATTCATTAAGCTTTCTTGGTTGCAGCTTTCTTTGCTGGAGCCTTCTTTGCGGCCGGTTTCTTAGCAGCTGCGGTCTTGGTAGCAGGCTTCTTAGCGGCAGCAGTCTTGGTTGCTGGGGCTTTCTTTGCAGCTGGCTTAGCGGCAGCAGCTTTCTTTGCTGGAGCGAGCTTGACGTTAGCCTTCTTTGCGAACTCAGCGAGCTTTGCTTTGCGGCGGCTAGCGGTGTTCTTCTTCATCAAGCCTTTTTTGACAGCCTTGTCGTACTCAGACTGGACCTTTGCCATCTTTTCGGCAGTTGGCTTGTTGCGGAAATCCTTCAAAGCATTGCGGATGGTCTTCTTGATTTCCTGGTTGTTTTCGCGGCGCTTAATAGATTGGCGCGCAGCTTTTTTTGCGGATTTGATAATCGGCATTTAAACTTTTCCTTCAAAAATTAATGAATTATTTTTACAATTCCCATTATTATATTCTATTTTCCGAAAAATGTAAAGTGTTGGACAGGGAAAGGACTTGCAAAACCATTACTCTTATGCTAAACTAGAACAAAACTAGGTCAAAAATAAACAAAGAAAATTAAAATGCCAGATAAACCAATTCAGTCCAAACAGGGCGGCGATGTTGCTTCCCAAGTCGCTGATCGTGTTCGAAACAGCGAAAATGTGCTTGTCGCACTCTCTAAAAACCCAAGCGTAGACGAACTGTCTGCTGCGCTCGGCCTTACTTTCGTGCTCGATAAAATGGGTAAGCATGCGACTGCGATTTTCTCTGGCGCCGTACCGAATGCTATCGAATTCCTCGAGCCTGAAAAGACTTTTGAATCAAACACGAATAGTCTCCAGGATTTCATTATTGCGCTCGACAAAGAGAAGGCTGACCACCTTCGCTACAAGATTGAGGGTGATTTTGTTCGCGTTTATATCACCCCATATCGCACGACTTTGAGCGAAAAAGACCTTGAGTTTAGCCATGGCGATTTCAATGTTGACCTAATTATTGCACTTAATGTTGCCGCTGAGGCTGATTTGGACTCCGCGCTCTCTGAGTATGGCCGCATCAAGCACGATGCTAGCTCGATTAATATTTCCGCTGCGGCACCTGGCAACTTTGCTGACCTCGAGTGGGGCGATCCGGGCGCATCGTCCGTTTCCGAAATGGTCGCCTCATTGGCGGATAAACTCAGCGACGGTGAAAAAGAAATCGTCGACAAGCCAACTGCTACTGCATTGCTCGCGGGTATTGTTGCTGCTACGAACCGATTCTCCAACGAACATACCTCTGCTGATACGATGGCAATTGCCTCTGGCTTGATGGCCGCTGGCGCCGATCAACAACTTATTTCCTCTAGCATTCCAGTAGATATTTTGACCCGCAATGTTGTCGACGCGAATAGCGAACTTGACGCCGTCGAAAAAGAAGAGCAGAAAGAAGAACAAAAAGACGAAACCGAATTAACGATTGAACGTGATGAACCGGCCGCACCGGCCGTCGAAGAACCAAAGCCTGTCGAGGCTCCAGCGGTTGAACCAGTTGCTGCCGAACCGGCGGCTGTTGAACCGGCCGCTCAGCCAGAACCAGTTGCGCCGGCTCCTGAGGCAGAACCTGAACCGGAAGCTCCGAAGATTATTACTCGTCCGACTCCAGAACCAATTGGTGAACCATCGGAAAACCCAGCTCCAGCCGTTCCGGATTTGAAGATGATGCCAGCTGCTGAACCGGAAAATGATTATCCGACTGCAGAATTGCCGCAAATTGAAGCACCAGCAATCCCAATGCATGACGAGAGTGTGCCAGCAGATGCGGTGCCAGTTGTTCCGGCCCCAGTTGTGAACGAAGTTGTCGAAACGCCGACCACTCCGCCGCAGGTTGCTGCGCCGTTTGCGGACGTTAACCCAGCTCAGCCACCAGTTGCACCGATGACTGTTGCTGAAGAATCGGCGCCAACAAATGCTACGATTTCAGCTGAGCCGACTTTGCCAATGCCGGGCGATGGTAATATTTTGCCGCCGCCGCCAATCCCATTTGACTTAGGCGAGGGCGCTCCTAGCGAGCCAATTATGCCAGCGCCAGTTGATTTCTCGCCAACTCCAGAATTAGCACCAAATCCAGCTGCTCCAGCTGCCGAGCCAGCAGTCGCACCAATTACGCCGGCCGTTCTTCAGGAAGAAGAGCTCGACGCAGCAGAGAGTCCAAGCATGAACGGTGTTAACCCAGTAATGCAGGATCAGGTCTATAACGACCCAGGCGCCTTCCAAATCCCAGGCGTATAAAACGGAAAACAAAAAACGAGCCCTTGCGGCTCTTTTTTGATGTGGTCGGGGTTATCAGACTCGAACTGATGACCTCACGCTCCCAAAGCGCGCGCGCTACCAACTGCGCCAAACCCCGGACTTCAACAATTGTATCATATTTATTAGAAAAAGGGAAGAGCCATCGCTAGGGCGACCACTGAATTCTTTTTGTGATATAATCAATTCCAGTCGGGGCGTGGCGCAGCTGGTAGCGCGCGCGGTTCGGGACTGCGAGGTCGCCCGTTCGAATCGGGTCGCCCCGACCATTTTTAGTTTTTAGTAGGAGTGAATCGTGCCAGAATATAAAAATACTGCAGGTCGCGGTAAAAATCAGAATTCAAATAAAGCTTTTAATACTCTCCGTCTTGGATTGTTTTGGATTTTCCTTTTCTTCGTCGGGTACATTGTCTTCACTAATCTTAGTGGCGACACTGTAAAGCCGGAAGAACGCTCAATTACGGAAGTTCTTACCTACGCAAAAGAAGAAAAACTCGAAAAAATCGAAGTTACTGGCAATGAATTGAAAGTCACGGCAAAAGATAACACTGATTTGCCAAAGAATATTATTTCTCGCAAAGACCCATCCGGCACACTCCAGGAACAGGGCTTCGCTGATGTCATCGAACAGGGCAAAGTGTCCGTCGATATCAAGGAAGAAACCGACATTCTCGGCACGGTCATGGATATCGCCCTTATTGCTATCCCGAGCCTCTTACTCATCTTCTTTTTGTTCTACATGATTCGCCAGGCACAGAATATGAACAACCAGAACATGGGCTTTGGCAAGGCAAAGGCTCGTCTTTATGGCAACGAAAAGAAGAAGATTCTCTTTAGCGATGTTGCAGGTAACGAAGCTGCAAAGCAAGATTTGACTGAAATTGTTGATTTTCTGAAGAGCCCAAAGAAATACGAGAAGCTCGGTGCGAAAATTCCACGTGGCGTTTTGCTCGCCGGTGATCCTGGTACTGGTAAAACCCTCATGGCACGCGCTGTTGCTGGCGAAGCGGGTGTTCCGTTCTTCTCGATTTCTGGTTCCGAATTTGCTGAAATGTTTGTCGGTGTTGGCGCCTCCCGCGTACGCGATCTCTTTGCTAAGGCAAAGAAAAATGCTCCAAGCATCATCTTTATCGATGAAATCGATGCCGTTGCTCACAAGCGCGATGCTCGTGGCGGCGCCGGCCGTGAAGACGAACAGACTTTGAACCAGATTCTCGTCGAGATGGACGGTTTTGACAACGATACTGGTGTTATTGTGATGGCCGCCACTAACCGCGTCGATATGCTCGATAAAGCATTACTTCGCCCAGGCCGCTTCGACCGCCACGTCAATGTGACGCTTCCAGAGCGTAAAGACCGCGTCGATATTTTGAAAGTCCACTTCAAGAACAAGCCGGTTGCCGATGACGTCGACCTTGATGCGCTCGCCGCGAAGACGGCTGGTAGCTCTGGTGCTGACCTTGCAAATATCGCAAACGAAGCCGCTATTTCCGCCGCACGCAACAATCGCAAGCAGGTCACAAATGCTGACGTCACCGAAGCCTTTGAGCGTGTCGCGATTGGCCCAGAACGCAAGTCGAAGGTTATGAATGACCAAGAGCGCAAGATTACCGCCTATCACGAAGCCGGTCACGCAATTGTCGGTCATGTTCTTCCAGATTCCGACCCAGTTCACAAAGTTACGATTATTCCACGTGGCCGCACCGGTGGTGTCACTTGGTTCTTGCCGCCAGAAGATCGCAGCTACAAGAGTGTTTATGAGCTCAAGGACGTGCTTGCTCGCGCCATGGGTGGCCGTGTTGCCGAGCGCATGATTCTTGGTGCCGATGGTATTACGACTGGTGCTAGCTCCGACCTTCAGCATGTCGCTGAACTCGCGCGCGAGATGGTTTCGAAAGAGGGCATGGGTAGCAAATTGCGCGACCAGGTCTTCAATACGGATGAAGTGAACTTCTTTGGCGATCGCGCGAAGATTTATTCCGAAAAGACTTCTGAGATTATCGATGCTGAAATCGAAGCTCTCTCGAAAGAGGCGAACGTTCGCGCCGAGGCTGTGCTCAAAGCAAACAAGAAATATCTCGACGAACTCGCCGCTGCTTTGCTTGAAAAAGAAACTTTGGAAGAAAAAGAAGTCGCTGCGATTCTCAAAGGTACTTCTTTGCCAGCAGCCGCAAAGCTCCACGATTAATTAAAACTGTTATAATAAAAGGTATATGAAGCGCAAACTCCACTTTAGATCGGTTGTTTCGCTCGCTAATACAAAGCTATCGGTGCGAACCGCGGCGATTGTTATTGCGAGCTCGACTTTGGTGTCTGCGCTGCTTGGTATTTTCCGTGACCGCTGGTTGAATACAATGTATTACGATACATACCCAGCCGGTCTCGATGCCTATACTGCCGCCTTCACGGTTCCGGATTTCCTTTTCTTTATCATTACTTCCGGCGCGCTCGCGGTGACCTTCGTTCCAGTTTTCAACCAGCGCCTTGTTAATGGCAATAAGAAATCCGCTTGGGAGCTCAGCACGAGTACACTCAACTTCTTGGCGCTTATTAGCTTCGTGGCGTCGATTCTTATTATGATTTTTGCCGATCCGCTCGTACGTTACGTGGTTGCGCCGGGCCTTAACGAGTCGGCTATGTCGCTCGCAATTAATATGATGCGCGTGATTGCGATTAACCCGTTCTTGTTCTCGATTTCGACGGTGCTCGCGAGTATGCAGCAGGCAGTCGGCCGCTTTATCTTCTATTCGCTCGCGCCGGCACTTTACAACGTTGGTATCATCACCGGTATTCTCGTCTTCACGAATGGTATTAACATCTTTGGTATTCAGCTCTTCGAGGGCGGCATCATGGGCGTCGCAATTGGTGTCGTCTTCGGTGCGCTCTTGCAGCTTGCTACGAGTATCATTGGTCTCGTCGGTCTTGGCTTTGATTACAATTTCAAGATTCACTGGCGCAACCAGGGCTTCCGCAAAGTTCTGAAACTTCTCCCGTCGCGCTCGGCCGACCAGGGCATTGACTATATTATGAGCATTATTAATACAAACCTCGCTTCTCGCATGGGCGAACAGTCGATTCGCGCGTTCCAGCAGGCTTCGTCGCTCCACTCGATGCCGGTGAATTTGATTGGCGTCGCAATCTCTACTGCCTTTTTCCCGCGGCTCAGTGAGGAAGCAGGGCGAGGCGACGATACAAAATTCCGCAACACTTATCGTTCGGCGCTTAGCACAATTATCCTTATTTCGATGCCGATTGCTATCATTGCATTCTTTACGCGCGGCTATGTCGTGAACTTCATTAAAAACGGTGGCGATCCAAAAATTGCCAGCGTGCTCGGTGCCTTTATTATCGCAATTATTACGCAGTCGATGTACCACATCGTGGCACGCGGCTTCTATGCTAAGCAAAACGCTAAGGTTCCGCTCATTGTTTCGGTCGCCGCGTTTGTTGTTCAGATTGCTGCCGCAGTGTTACTTAGTATGTGGGGCTTCGGCCCAGAAGGCCTCGCTTATGCGACCTCGATTTCCGCTGTCTTTGAAGTAGGCGTATTAATTCTCGTTCAGAACCACGAGGGTAAGTTGCTTGACCGTGAATTCTGGCGTACGACGCTCAAGGTTATTATTGCCTCGTCGATTGCCGGTATCGCTTCCTGGGTCCTTACGAAGCTCTTACCACTCCGCGCGACCGACAATTCGTTCTTCAGCACCTTCCCGAAGTTCTTCCTCATCGCGGGTAGCAGCCTCATTCTTTACATCGTCGTTTGCTGGCTTTTGAAGATTCAAGAAGTCCAGCCATTGATTGATAAAATCACCAAAGTTCTCTTCCGCAACGTCAAAGCGGCACCAAAAGAAAAAGATAATAACAACGAAGATTAAGCTTTGCCGAGATGCTTTTTGGCGGCTTCGGTCACGACGCGGCCTTTTGGTGTGCGCTGAATCATGCCGAGCTGCATAAGGAATGGTTCGTAGTAATCTTCAATCGTCGAAGCTTCGTCGCCGGTGAGAGCAGCAATTGTGTTGAGACCAACCGGCTTGTTGCCATAGCGGTCAATCATCAAAGAAAGCATGTTGCGGTCAGCCGGATCAAGGCCGAGCTCATCGATTTCGAGTAACTTCAAAGCGGCTTCGGTCGTCGGCTCGTCGATGATGCCGTCGCCATTCACATCAGCGTAATCGCGGACACGCTTCAAGAGGCGGTTTGCAATACGCGGCGTGAGACGCGAGCGTTCTGCGAGCAACTTCGCAGCTTCCGGCTTAATCGTCGTTTCGAGCAGTTTTGCCGAGCGCTCAATAATCGATTTAATATCATCAGGCGCATAGTATTCGAGGCGGAAGCTGTGACCGAAACGGTCGCGCAGAGGTCCGGCAATATTACCGGTTTGCGTCGTGGCGCCAATCAAAGTGAAGTGCGGTAGATCAAGACGCACGCTATGTGCGCCAGTGCCTTTACCAATCACAATATCAAGCTTGTAATCTTCCATTGCGGAGTAGAGAATTTCCTCGACTGCGCGGCGCAAGCGGTGGATTTCGTCGATAAACAAAATATCACCATCCGCAAGATTCGTGAGGATGCTCGCAAGGTCTCCCGGCTTTTCAATCGACGGGGCAGAAGTGGCGCGGAAGTTGGCGCCCATCTCGTGCGCAATCACGCCAGCCATCGTCGTCTTGCCAAGTCCTGGTGGGCCGTAAAGCAAAATGTGGTCGAGTACATCACCGCGCTTCTTGGCGGCATCAATCGCTAACTTCAAATTCGTCTTCAAATGTTTCTGGCCAATGTATTCGTCAAAGGTCGTCGGACGCAAAGAAAACTCGACGATACTTTCTTCGTTATCGTCATCGTGCAAAGTCGTATCTATTACGCGTTCAATTGCCATATCTATAATTATACCATTATGCGCTAATCTGTTAAAATAGAGGGAAACAGGAGGTTTATGGCAGAAATTAAAGGCACTAAAACAGAGCAGAACTTGAACGCCGCATTCGCAGGCGAATCCCAGGCGCGCGTTAAATATCAGTTCTACGCCAGCAAGGCTAAAAAGGAAGGCTATGAGCAGATTGCAGCCATCTTCCAGGAAACTAGCGACAACGAAAAAGAGCACGCCAAGATTTGGTACAAACTTCTTCATGACGGCGTCGCGGATACGATGACGAATCTCAAAGACGCTGCGGCCGGCGAGAATTATGAATATACTGACATGTATAAAAAGTTCGCCGAGGAAGCACGCGAAGAAGGCTTCAATGAGATTGCTGAGCTATTCGAGAAAGTCGGCGAGATTGAAAAGCATCACGAAGAGCGTTATCTTAAACTTGTCGAAAACATCGAGAAGGGCATGGTCTTTAAGGGCGACGGCGTGACGGTCTGGAAGTGCCGCAACTGTGGCTACATCCACATCGGCGATTCCGCTCCGGAAGTTTGCCCAGTCTGCAACCATCCACAATCTTACTTTGAAATCCAGGCAGAGAACTACTAGGAATGTCTCGTAAGGCTCGCTATCGTGCTCGTCGTATTGGCGCAGTTGTTATTGCTGCGTTGGCTTTTGGCGCCTTTATTCTACTTAATCCAAAAGCTTACGAGTATGCGAGCCAGCTCGGCTTTGCAAACGCGAAGTTGCCGGACTATAAACTCGAGCAGACCAAGGCGGACTCTTTGCTTGCGAAAGATGTCCTTGAAAACTTGGCGGTAAAAGATAAATACACTGAGACGAAGTATTATCGCAAAGCCTTTTATGATAACTGGGGCCAAACCGCCAGTGGCTGCAATACGCGCGAGGCGATTCTTGCCAGAGATTTGAAGGACGTGGTGTATAAACCAAATTCTTGCAAAGTGCAAACCGGTACGCTCGACGACCCATACACGGGTAAGACAATTCAATTTGAACGCGGCCAAGACACGTCGTCTGCTGTGCAGATTGATCACGTCGTAGCACTCAGTAACGCTTGGGCAAGTGGTGCAGCTTTGCTCGACAAAGATATGCGCTATGAAATCAGCCAGGATCCGCTTAACCTTCTTGCCGTTGACGGTCCGGCCAACCAAGAGAAGTCTGACCAGGCAGCCGACACCTGGCTACCGAGCAACGAGGCATTCAAATGTCAGTATGTTGCGCGCCAAATCTCCGTAAAATATAAGTACAAACTCTGGGTTACACCGGCCGAAAAACTCGCCATGCAAAAAGTCCTCGCCGACTGCCCAGACGAGCCTACTCGAGGACTAGAAAATCAGTAACTTGATAGTTGTCGCCGCTCGCGGCAATTGCTGCGAGCTGTGCAGATTTATCTGGACAATTCTTTAAAAACATTTCTGCGGCGAAGCGCATCTGTTTTTGTTTGGCTGGCGTGATCGCATCGAGGCCTCTGCCCATGCGGCGATATTTAACCTCGGTAAAATACAATACGCCGTCTTTTTCGGAGACAATATCGATCTCGCACCACTTCGTCTTCCAGTTACGCCCCAAGATTTTATGTCCGAGATCCTCTAGATACTTTACAGCTGCGTCTTCGCCTTTATGGCCAGCTTCAACGTTATGTGCGAGTTCGGCGACAGGGCGAAAACTATGGCGGTGTTCTTCGCATGGGCCATATTTCTCGAGCGCGGCGCGGTGCAGGGCAGTACCGTATCCGACATGCTTCTCGAAGCCGTAATTCGGGTATTTTTCGGCGAGCTCAGCCATATAATTATCGCGCGCGACCTTCGCAATAATTGAGGCGGCCGAAACTTCCGGCACGAGTGCGTCGGCTTTCGGTAAGACGGAAACGTATTTGCCGAGCGGAGTATCACTCAGAAAATTAATCGTGCCATCAATAATTATTTCATTAAACTCAGGCTTTTGCGCCTGCACGGCTTTCACGGCTTCGCGGCAAGCTTTGCGCAGAGCTGCAGATAGCCCGAGCCTATCGAGCTCGGCCGCTGAAACCCAACCTAGGCCGCAATAAGCTTTTTTGTGAATCTCAACTGCGAGCTTTTCGCGGCGCTTTGCGGTCAATTTTTTGCTGTCGTTTAAACCTTCGATCGGCTCGCGCAAAATACACGCGCCCACAACAAGAGGCCCCGCCCAGGGGCCTCTGCCAACTTCATCTATTCCTAATAGCTTTTTCAAGCCTTAAGCTTCCGTTTTTTCTTCTGCTGGAGCTTCAGCTTCTGCTGGTGCTTCGACTGGAGCTTCTTCTTCAGCTGGAAGTTCGTTCACTGCATGGCGATCGAAATCCTTCTGAGTAAGACGAGCGGACTTACCAGAGCGCTCACGGAGATAGCGGAGATTATTGCGGCGGACCTTGCCACGGCGGACAATTTCAACCTTTTCTACGAGAGGGCTGTGCATCAAGAAGCTCTTCTCAACGCCAACGCCACTAGTGACCTTGCGGACAACAATGCGCTCAGTATGAGAAGCCTTGCGGTCAACGCGGATAACAGTACCTTCAAAAATCTGAATGCGGAACTTGTCACCTTCCTTAATTTTTTGCGACACACGCACCGTGTCGCCAGAACGCACGTCAATCACGGCCTTCTTTTTCTGTGCATCACCCACTTTTTTCAATAGTTCAAACGACATATTCTTACCTTTTATATTAAAAACTTTCCTCATTTTATCATATTTTTTACTGTTTGAAAAGGGTTTTATAGGGGTTTTGCGGTATAATATAGGCATGATAGCGCATATTAAAGGAATTTTGACCGAAAAATTCGACAACTCTGTAATTATTGACGTTAATGGCATTGGCTATGAGGTGGCTGTCAGTGGCATCGATTATGAAGCCCTCAATCTTAATGACGAGGTAAAACTCTACACTTATCACCATGTGCGCGAGCAGTCTGAGGAGCTCTTTGGCTTCACGAGTCTTGCTGCGAAAAAGCTCTTTGAGCTTCTTATTTCCGTCCAAGGCGTCGGTCCAAAGGCTGGCATGGCAATCCTGAGCCTCGCTCCGGCCGAAGAAGTCCGCAACGCGATTGCGAATGCAGATTCGGCTTATATTTCAAAAGCCAGTGGCGTCGGTAAAAAGTCCGCCGAGCGCGTAATTGTTGATCTGCGTGATAAGGTTGGTCTCCCGACCTATTATGGCCGCAAGTCTGATCCGGCAACTCAGCAGCCGGCAAAGAACGACGAGGCTCTCGACGCGCTCATGGCGCTCGGTCTCAACCTTGCCGATGCGACAAAAGCCCTCGAAGGCGTCGACGCTAATCTCCCAGTCGAGGAACGCATCCGCGCCGCCCTCAGGAATCGCTAATAATGGACAAGCGGACATTTCTAGCCAAGCTAGATTCGCTAAACCTAGATAAAAACCGATACTGTATTATTGCCGGTGGCTCAATGTTGGTTCATGGGCTTAAAAATACGACCGACGATATTGATATAGAGATTAGGCCAGACTATTTCGAAGAATTAAAAGAGCGTTTTACCTTTAAAAAGTCACCAAAGTATCCATATTTATATTCATTATCAGATAACGTTGAGGTGGCAGTTCTTGAATATGGCCAAGAAGACGTAGAGGTTGTCGACGGTTATCCGACTGAGTCATTAGAGCATTTTTTGACCTGGATGTTAGAGAACAAAAGGCCGAAAGACAAAGAGAAAATTGCAATTATTCGGAACTACCTCAGAACAAAATAAGGCAAACAAAGTTTATGCTTGAAAGCCAAAAAAGGCTTTGCTACAATAGATACGTTGCTCTGGGAACGTGTGTATAATCCAGCATGTTTGGGGATATAGTCGTAAAGAGCGATGGCTCTGCTAGTTTTATGGGGATTCGCGCGCAAGCGCAAAAAACTAATAGAAGAAGCAGGGCAATATAACTAAGCAGGAGAAACCATGAAAAAGCGTAACCGCAAGGGGACGCTCCAAGTGGACGCACTTCATTGGAACGAGTATATCGAGATGTAAGTGCAAAAATATCCGTCTGTGAGAGAACGGATATTTTTTATTGCTAATTATTCTTTTGTTTCTGGATCGATTTCTCTGAGGACGGCATCAATCTTATCGGAGAGCTGGCTCTTTGCATCGTCGTCAATCGTGACTGCCTCGCCGTTAACGAAAATTGAAGGCGTAGCATCAATCTTGTCGACGCGCTTGCCGAGCCCAATATCGAAGTCAATCTTCTTTTGGACGGACGGGTTAGTCAAATCGCCTCTAAACTTTTCGGCGTCGCCCTTGCCGTCGCTAGCTTGCTCAAAGAGGCTGACGAAAGCGTCGGTGCGCTTGGCGGTATCAGTAATATACTCCCAGTCGCTCTGGTTGGCGTAGGCCGTCTCGAGCATTTCCCAGAAAAAGCCCTGCAAGCCGGCGGCTTCGGCTGCAGCCGAGGCGGCGCGGGCGTTTTGATGGTAGCTTAGGTTGTAGTTGCGGAAGACGAATGCGACGCGATCACCGTATTTTTCGTATAAGCTGCTCATTTTTGGCATCATGCTCGCGCAGCCAGGGCACTGCAAGTCGGCGTATTCGACGACTACGATTTTGGAATCGGCTTTGCCGCGCACGTGATCGGCGATGTTGCCGTTGTCCTCGCTCGCCTCAATAATCCTGTGGGAATCGTATTTGCTGTAATCAATTTTATTGTCTGAATTGAGCGACGCAAAGAAGAAAAGACCGCCAAAAGCAATCAATATTGCAATAATCGCTCCTACTGTAAATTTGTTCATAAATCTAGTTTAGCACATCTCTAAAAGCCAGATGTTATAATGAAAACATGAAGGCATTTTTAGCAAAAGTGATGGCCAAAATCGTCGCGTTCTTCGACCCGCGTGTTGACCGTTTCCGCAAAGTGCCTATAGCCAAGGGAAAAGAAGCGCGTGAGAAGGCGCAAGAAAAACTCGAATACGACTACGAGAAGCGTCTTAAAGACGCTATTAAGGAAGAGCACAAAAACTACACGCCGCAGTCTGAGAAAGACCTAGTTGAAATTATTCGTCGAACGCCGCGCGAAGCGCTTAGCATCAAAGACCGTAACCTCATTTCCGGCGCAATGTCCTTTAAGGGGCGTACTGCCGCAGTTGTCATGATGCCGCGCGATGATATTACGTTTGTTAAAGAAAAAGACTCGCTCACGCCTGTCGCGCTCGATAAACTCTATAAGACTGGCGATACGGTTTTCCCGGTGCTTAATGGCGCCGACAAAGTCTGTGGCTTAATTCGCACCGACAAACTCGACCTCTTGCATATTGGCAAGAATGAACCCGTCGCAAAGTTAATGGAGCACAACGTTGCATTCGCTCGCGTTGACTATACACTCGAGGAGCTTCTTGCCGTTTTTCTACGCAGTCACACCGACTATGTTCCGATCATCGATAACAACGAAAAACTGCTCGGATACGCTGAGCTAAGTACGCTTATTGCGGTTTTATTCAATCGCGAAATCAAAGACGATTTCGATAACGACGCTTCTTCTTTTGCGGTGGCTCGCCGCGAGCGCAATTAATCTGATATAATTAGCTTATGCTGTGGGCATTCTTTCCGATTGTGGCGCAAATTTTTTACACCAGCGGAAGCTACATTCAGAACTATTTGACTGATTCGGCTTTCCCGAAAAACCGCGCCGGCGCTTTAATTATCGCGTATATTCCGCGTTTTTTGGTGTCCATGCTTTTGGTCTTCGCTATCTTTGGGCGCCTCGTCCTCGTTTTGCCACTCGGCTCCGCGCTTGGATTTGTATTGGCGGGTGCAATTAACGTAATAGCCGCGGTCTTCTTCTATAAAGCATTCCAGGCTGGAGATGCCGCTGATGTATTAATATTTAACCAGCTCAGTCCGCTCATTTCGCTCGCTCTCGGCGTGTCGATTCTAGGTGAAACAATTTCCGTTACGCAGGGGCTCGGCTTCCTCTTGATCATGGCCGCAATCGCTGTAGTGGTGTTTGGCGGCATGAAGAAAAGCGAGCAGAGTAACCCAAATATCAAGGTGATTGCTATTACGCTCACTGGCGCCTTTTTCTCAGTTTTGTCGGATGTCGTGTATGCATTCTTTGCTCGCGAATACACCGCCGATCTTAACTTATTCGCGAAGAGTTTCTTCTTCTTTGAGCTCGGTTCCGCTCTTTGTGCGGTGGTCATTTTCATTTGTATGCCGCACTGGCGCAAAGCTCTCAAGACGGTATTTGTAAAAAGCAAGAATCGTAATCGCAATATTCTCGCGGTAGCCTGTGATAGCTTACTGCATATCCTCGCCGAACTCCTATATAAGTATGGCCTCCTCATCGTTCCGATTGTTGCTATGATGACGGCGGTTGGTAAGGTTTCAAATCTCTTTGTTTCTTTCTTCTTTACGGTGTTTATTGGCAAAGTATTCCCGAAATTCGTTCACAGCAAGCGTATTACAAAGAAGGTGATTGCTCGCTATATTATCGCGAGCGTCCTCATTATTTCCGGCATTTTGATTATGAATTAGCACTCTTGCATAGTAGAGTGCTAAATGCTATACTTTTTAGGTATGAGCAAACGCGATTATTATGAAGTTTTGGGCGTCAAAAAAGACGCATCTGATGATGAAATTAAGAAGGCTTTTCGCAAGCTCGCTATCAAGTACCATCCTGACAAAAACCCTGGTAACAAAGAAGCAGAAGAGAAGTTTAAAGAGGCAAACGAAGCCTATTCTGTTTTGAGTGATAAAACCAAGCGCAGTCGCTATGACCAATTCGGTCATGCCGGCGTTGGTGGTGATGGCGGCGGTGATCCATTTGCTGGCTTCCGTGGCGCCAATGGTCAGAGCTTTAATTTTGACTTTGGCGGCTCTGGTTTCGAAGATATTCTTGGCAGTATTTTTGGTTTCGGTGGCGGCGGTTTCCGCGCAGCGCGTCGTGGTCGCGATTATCGCACCAGTATTACGATTGATTTTGAAGACGCTATTTTCGGCACAACCAAGACCATTTCGGTCGAGGGCGAACAGACCAAGCTCAAGATTCCGGCCGGTATTTACGATGGCCAGTCGATTCGTTTGAGCGGTAAGGGCGGGGCGGCGCCAACCGAAGACGGCCAGCGTGGCGATCTCTATGTTGAGGTCCGTGTCCGTGCACACAAAACCCTTACGCGTGAAGGCGAGTTGATTCTTTCCGAAGTTACTATTCCGATGGTTGACGCTGTTCTTGGTACTGAAATTGAAGTTGAGACGGTTGACGGCAAGATTACAATGAAGGTCCCAGCCGGCACTCAGCCTGGCACGAACTTTAAGCTTTCCGGCCACGGCGCGCCACGACTCGGCAGCGATCAGCGCGGCCCACATATTGTGACGATTAATGTTGAAATTCCAAGGAATCTCAACAAGAAGCAAAAAGATCTCATCGAAGAGTTTAAAAAGACCAAAAAAGGGCTATTCCGCTAATCCTTGACAAAACAGAGTTTCTGTGCTAAAATAAAGACAGACCTTGAGAAAAGGCCTGTCTTTTCAGTTGTCCAAACGGGCAATTATTTTTTTGCAGCTTTTTTGGCTGGAGCCTTCTTGGCGGCCGGCTTTTTTGCAGCGGCCTTGACGTCTTTTTCGACTTCCTTTTTGCCAGCCTTGATGGCTTTCTTGCCAGTTTCTTTTGCTTTTTTAGCAACCTTCTTGCTGCCTTCCGCGATATCCTTGCGAGTTTCCTTGCCGGACTTCGGTGCAAACAAAATGCCTGCAACTGCACCGCCGATTGCGCCGAGTGCTGCGCCTAGGAAGAACTTACCGCTTCCAGATTCAGTTTTCTTTTTATCAGCCATTACTTGTCCTCCTTTTTAGACTTCTTAGCTTTCTTTTTTTCTTGTTTATCGAGATAGCTCTCAGTGAAATACTTCACGAGACCACCGACCGTCGTCATGTCGCGTACATTGTCCGCGATGTCATCTGCCTTCTCGGCAATATTCTGACCTTGAATTACGATTTTCTTCGCTTCTTTCGTTACGCCAATAAGCTTGATAATCAAGATGATACCGACAACCAAGAAGAGAAATAGCGTAATCGATAGAATAAATACTAAAATCCAAGCTGGTGTTTCCATTTTATTCTCCTAATTTATTAAATCTTTCGTAAGCTGCAAAATAGTTCTTTGGATCGCCTGTGGTCAACCATTCTCCTTTGCTCTTAGTTACGATAACATCGCCCGACTTGGCGAGTTTTGTAATTGCATCAACCGTCCAGAGCTCATTGTCTAGACCAGTATTGCTTGGATCGAGATGTGCGAATACCTCTGGGGTAAGAAGATAACGGCCATAGGAAGTGAGATTGCTTGGGCTGAGCTCTGGCGTAGCTGGCTTCTCGACGATATGGCTAAGCGTCATCTTTGCCTCGTCCTTGAGCGCAATCATGCCGTACTTGTTCCAAACTTCTTTTGGCATTTCCTGAGCAGTAATGATCGCCTTAGCGTCTGGGTTCTTTTCGTAAGCTTCAATCAAAGTCTTTACGTCGCCCTGACCGAAAATCAAATCATCGCTATAGAGCGCGAGGAAAGCTTCGTCGTCATTGAGATATGGTTTGGCGCTTGCGATTGGGCTACCGTTGCCATACGGAAGACTCTGGTCTTGTTCGATAATCGTAATGTTTGCGATTTCTAGAACTTCGCGGACTGATTCGAAACGATCGAGCTTGCCCTGAGAGGCGAGCTGCTTATAAATCTTTTCGCAAGGGTTGTTGAAATAGTCTTCATAGATGTGCTTGCCTTCTGGGGTGCAAACGATAATTATATCGTTGATGCCGCCAGCAACACATTCCTCGACGACGTACTGCATAATCGGCTTTGGGCCAAGCGGAAGCATCGCTTTTGGAATGGTTTTAGTAATCGGCAAGAAGCGGCTTGCAAAGCCCGCATCGGTAATGACTGCTTTTGTCGGTTTTTTGTATGCCATAAGATCTCCTATACTCCTATGATAGCTTATTTCTGATTAATTCGTTAACGCTTGCTGGATTTGCCTTGCCTTGCGACTTCTTCATAACCTGGCCAACAAGGAAGCCAATCGCCTTCATTTCGCCGTTGCGGACATCTTCCGCGGCTTTGGCGCATTCAGGCATTTGCAATACTTCATCAATAATCTGCGAAAGGGCATTCTCGTCATTTTCCTGGAGGAGATTCATTTCCTTAGCGAGCTGATGAGGCGTCTTTGAGGTGTTCTTGTGGTCATACATCTCAAGAAGAACGTCTTTTGCTGCCGTCGAGGAAAGCTCTTTCTTTTCGACCATTTCGGAGAGCTCGGTCAATTCGGCACCGGTTGCAAGTGTGAAATCTTTGTCGAGGTTTTCTTCGGCTAACAAAACGCTTGCGAACCAGTTTGCGACGCGTGGTGCGAGGTTGACGTTCTTGTCACAAACCTCCGCAAGGCGCTCGGCGAGTACAGGGTAATTAATGATAGCTTCGCGTGCGCTGTCGTCGAGATTAAGTACGCCAAACTTCGAGCGATAATCAGCCGGCATCATCGGCATCTCGGCTGCAACCTTATCGACGTAAGACTGTTCAAGTACAATTGGTGGCACGTCTGGTTCTGGCATGTAGCGATAATCCTGTGCTTCTTCCTTGCTGCGCTGGGAAGTTGTTTTGCCAGTTGCATCGTTCCAACCGCGGGTTTCCTGGATAACCTTTTCACCCTTTTCGAGCAATGCCTTCTGACGCTTGTATTCGTATTCGACAGCGCGCTCGACGCTACGGAAGGAGTTGAGGTTCTTAATCTCAGCACGAGTGCCAAGCTCGTCAGTCTTGGAAATCGAAATGTTGACGTCGAAACGCATGTTGCCTTGATAGAGATCACCGTTCGTGACGTCAGCATACATCATGAGACGATGGAGCTCTTCACAGTAAGCACGCGCCTGGGCGGCAGAATGAATGTCTGGCATCGAAACGATTTCGATGAGCGGCGTACCGGCGCGGTTCAAATCGACGAGGGAATAATTGCCGAAATGCGACAACTTGCCAGCATCCTCTTCGAGGTGAGCATGCTCAATTTTGACGTCGCTGCCATCTGGCAGATGTACGACGCCAGCGCCAATAATTGGCTGGTACATCTGAGAAATCTGATAGCCCTTTGGCAAATCTGGGTAGTAGTAGTGCTTGCGGTCGAAACGGCTGAGTAAGTTAATCTTACAGTTCATCGCGAGACCAGCGCGAACGGCTTTTTCGACGGCTGCTTTGTTGAGCACTGGCAACATGCCAGGCAAAGCGTAATCAATTGGGCTCACACAGGAGTTTGGCTCTTTGTCGACAGCGTCATTGTCTACGCCGCTGAATAATTTCGTCTTCGTGTTGAGCTGGACGTGGCATTCAATACCGATTGTAATCTTGTATTCACTCATCTAGATCGCTCCTAAATCCTTTAATGCCTGTTTGTAAGTCTCAAGTGCATGTTGCGCCTGGCGATATTCTGGCTTGAAGTCATGTTCGTGCGCAATCTGGTTGCGAAGCTTGTGGGCATGCCAAACTGCATTGAGCTGGGTAAATTTCGCTTTGCCGACGCGCTTGAGGCGGTCGCCCATCGTGCGGCCCTGTACACCCATTTCCATGAGGGCGCGGTCGAGGATTTTGTCACCCTCGATAATTGCCATTGCATAGCTGGCTTCGTTTTCGCGCTTCAACGAGTTTTCAATACGCAAGAAATCAACCTGGTAATCCTCTTTGTCGAAGGCATGACCGCGCTTGCTGGTCATCGAGATAGCGATGAACACTAACGCGCCGACAATCAGGATTGCAATTAAGAAAAATATTAGGGAAGCGTCCATTATTTGTCCTCCACGCTCGCGGCGATATTGAGGAGTATCTGGTCGCTCTGGCGAGGGCCAACGAGCTGTGCGCCAATTGGGAGGCCAGATTTACTCTTGCCAGCTGGTACAGACATGGCTGGAAGGCCGGCGAGACTTGCTGGTACGGTCATCACGTCCTCAAGATACATCTGAAGCGGATCGGAAGTATTTTCACCAATCTTGAAGGCCGGGCGTGGTGCCACTGGGCAGAGCAATGCATCGTATTTTTCGAAGGCCTTGTTGTAGGCATCAATCAAAAGCGTGCGCGCCTTCTGAGCTTTCAAATAGTAAGCGTCGAAGAAGCCGGAGCTCAAAACGAAGTTGCCAATCATAATGCGGCGCTTGTTTTCTGGCATGAAGCCTTCGTCGCGCGTCATGTTGTAAACGGAATCGAGATTCTTTGCCTCGCTCGAGCGGAGACCATAGCGGATGCCATCATAGCGGCTTAGGTTAGAGGCAATTTCAGCAGGGACAACAATGTAGTAAATCGCCAAAGCGTATTTGAGAATTGGCATGTCGATTTCTTCGACAGTGTAGCCTGCTTTTTTGAGCTTGCTTGCATAATTTTCGATTGCTGATTTTACTTCCGGATCAATTCCTTCACCAATCGAATCTTTGATAAGGGCAATTTTCTTCTGCTTCGGCGTTGCTTCGGTCAAGTCTTTCGTCCAAAAATCAGCAAGTGTAGTCGAATCTTTTTCGTCGCGACCGGCCATGATGCTCATGACAAGGTTTGCGTCTTCAACATTCTTCGCAAAACAGCCCATCGTGTCAGTTGATGAGGCCATTGCAACAACGCCATAACGACTAACGGTGCCATAGGTTGGCTTGACGCCAACGACGCCGTTGAAACTAGCTGGCTGACGAATCGAACCGCCAGTATCGGAACCGAGCGCGAACGGTACAATGTCGAGTGCGACGGCTACAGCGCTACCGCCAGAGGAGCCGCCAGCGACGCGTTCTTTATCATAGGCGTTGGAAGTTGGACCAAAATAAGAGTTTTCTGTACTACCGCCGTGCGCGTAAGCATCTAGGTTGGTACGGCCGATCATAATGGCGCCTTCAGCTTCAATCTTGGCGACAGCCGTCGCGGTGATTGGAGAAGGGTAATCCTCGAGCATTTTTGCGGCTGCGGTTGTGTGGCCTTGTGGACTAGAGAAGTTGTCTTTCAAGGCATAAGGCACACCCGCGAGGCGACCGACTGGCTCGCCGCGTTCAATCTTTGCGTCAATCTCGCGGGCGCGCTCCAAAGCGTGCGCTTCGTTCATCGAGATAAACGCATGGTAATCTTCGTATTCTTTGGCCTTTTCGAGTGCGGCGCGCACTAAATCGACGGCCTTTGTGTTTTTATCGGCAATTTTCATAGGACTTTTGGCACCTTTATCTGGTTATCTTCACTTTCGGTCGTAAGGGCGAGCAAATCTTCACGCTTTGCTTCGAAATCAACGATATTATCTTCGCGCCAGACGTTTTGCATATCAAAACACTGGTAGGTTGGCTCGACATTCTCAGTGTTTAGCTCGTCGAGCTGCGAAAAATAGTTAACGATATTATCAAGGTCCTTAATCAAAGGCTCAATCTGCGACTCATCTAAAGAAATGCTGGATAGTTCGGCCAAATGAAGGACATCTTCTCTTGTAATTGACATACTTAAATTTTACCACATTTAATCTGTTTATATATCTGATAATTGCTCAATATCCGCACCGAGCGACACGAGGCGATGGGCAAAGTTTTCGTAGCCGCGTGCAATCGAGTAAGTATTGCGCAGAATTGAACGGCCAGGAGCGGCGAGCATCGCGAGCATCACGACGACGGCCGGGCGGAGCGCTGGCGGCGCCATCATCTCGGCTGGACGCCAATTTGTTGGTCCGGTTACGAAGACGCGGTGAGCGTCAAGCAACTCGATTTTGGCGTTCAAATTCGAAAGCTCAGTCGTGTAAATCGCACGGTTCTCAAAGACCCAGTCATGGATCAAAGAGCGACCGTTAGCGGTTGCAGCAATGACTGAGAAGAACGGCAATGAATCGATGTTCAGACCAGGGAATGGCATCGGGTGAATCTTATCGACCGGCGCCTTTAAAGTAGATTTCTTAAGCTTAATATCGACGAGGCGTGTACGGCTGTTATTGGCGAGATATTCGTCGGAAATCTCCATCTTTTGGCCCATGCCACGCAGCACTTCAAGCTCAATCTCGAGGAATTCGATTGGCACGCGCTTGATTTCGATTTCAGATTTCGTGACGATACCGGCCGCAATGAAGCTCATCGCCTCGATTGGGTCTTCGCTCGGCTCATAGGAAATTTCTTTAGCGATTCTGCTAACGCCATGCACGACGAGGTTGGTCGTGCCGACGCCTTCGATTTCGACACCTAGGCGTTGAAGATAGAAACAAACATCTTGGACCATGTAGTTCGGGCTTGCGCCGACGATGACGGTTTTGCCAGGGCAGAGCGCTGCGGCCATAATTGCATTTTCGGTAACGGTGTCGCCGCGTTCGGTGAGTACGATTTTACGATCAACGCTTGGACGCTTGACGACCTTTGCTTCGTAAAAACCAGAATTGCTGACGGCGTCAACTTCGAGGCCGAAGCTCTTTAGAGCATGAAGGTGTGGCTCAACAGTGCGGCTTCCAAGCGAGCAGCCGCCGGCGTATGGTAGGCGGAAGCTCTTGAAGTGATGAAGTAGCGGGCCCATCATCATAATGACGGTGCGCGTGCGGCGAGCGGCTTCAATGTCCATTTTTTCAAGATTCAATTTGCGTGGCGGAATGATTTCGAGGTCGCGATCATGGTTAATCCAGTTGGTCTTCACACCAATCGATTCGAGCACTTCGATAATACGATAGACCTCTTCAATATGCGCTAGGTGGACTAAGGTAGTCTTCTTCTTGTTGAGCAGCGCGGCGCAGAGCAGGCCGACTGCAGCGTTTTTGGAAGTATTAATCGTAATGCTGCCGTGCAGAGTTTTGCCGCCGTTGATGCGGTAGCCCTGCGTTGCAGCTTCGTTGATGGATACAATTTGGTAGTCGAGTGCGCGGCTAATCTTCGAGATCATCTCGAGAGAAGCGTTTTGTTTACCATGCTCGATACGGTTAATTGCGGATTGGCTGGTGCCAATTTTGGCAGCCAATTCTGCCTGCGTCATATCTTTGCGCACGCGTGCCATTGCAATTACATTGCCGATTTCGACCATGTAGTCTGCTTGTTTCTTCATGTTCTTATTATATCACCCGGCGCATAAAAAATACCCCTCTTTTTGAGGGGTATTTAAGATTATTCTGCGTTTGTATGAACCGCGACGACATCGTCGAGATCGTCAATCGCATCGAGAATCTTCTCGACCTTTTCGCCCGTCTCGCCTTCAACTGGCACGGTGTTGTTTGGCACATACTGAAGCTCGGCGGAGTCAATCTCGTAGCCAGCATCAATTAATGCGCTGCGAACTTTCATCAAATCGGAAGCGGCAGTATAAATTGTTGTGCCATCTTCTTCGTCATTGATGTCTTCTGCGCCTGCGTCGAGTGCTGCCATCATGATTTCATCGCCCTTGGACTTCGTAAAGATTACGCCCTTGCGCGTGAACTGGAACATAACCGAACCTGGATCAGCCATGCGGCCACCGTTCTTTTCGAGCGTGTGGCGTACCTCTGGCATCGTGCGGTTTTTGTTGTCGGTTGCAACCTCAATGATGATACCGACACCGCCTGGGCCATAAGCCTCATAGGTCTCTTCGATAAGAGCAGCGGCATTCTTATCCTCGACGCGAGCAATGGCGCGCTCAATGTTTGCCTTTGGCATGTTCGCAAGGCGAGCCTTCTCAAGCACCATCGCGAGCGACGGGTTCATAGCAGGATCGGTACCACTACGTGCCGCAATGGCGATTTGGTTACCGATTTTCGTGAACAACGCACCGCGCTTGGCGTCGACGACGGCCTTCTGGCGTTTGGTGGTTGCCCATTTGCTGTGTCCGCTCATAAAAAATTTCCTTAACTTTTACTATCTATTAATTTCTCTATATTTTACCACAATATTATGACACATTTTCAAAAAAGTGCCAAAAACAACGTAATTATGCTTTTTGTGATAATAATTTGATGTTACTTTTTACGCATAAAAATAATAATAAGGAGCATTTTAAGATGCAAATATACAAAAGGGTGCGTTTTACTAAAAATGAATTAAAGCAACTTTGTGAGGACTGCGACGGCTATGTTTGGGCGGTACTAGACGCGAGAAAGTACGCCATTTCGCTCGGCGATTCTTATCTCGAAGATTTGCGTGATGTGCTACTCTTGCGTCGCTGCCGTCTTGAGGATGTTTTTGGAATTGGTTTTGATTTGAACACCGGCGAAATAAAGTACGTTTCGTTCATTAATCGTCGTAATCCGATGGTTGGTTGCAAAGGTGAATTAACTCCGGAACTACGCGAAAACGTAGAAGACGCGATTCATTATTTCTTCGAGAATTTGCCGGCGTATCAGGATCGCCATAATAAGTAGATTTTAAGATAGATATAGGTTAAAATATAAGTATAAACTAGGAGGTTTTCTAATGGCTAAAAAGAGTCAGGATGTGGTGGGCGACAGTAAGGATGATGGCAAAAAGCAGGCGCTAAGCCTTGCGCTTTCTCAGATTACGAAGCAATTTGGCGATGGTTCAATTATGAAATTGGGCGAACAGTCCAAGATTGACGTCGAGCTGTTCTCGTCCGGATCGCTCGCGCTTGATTTAGCGCTCGGCGGCGGTTATCCAAAGGGCCGCATTATTGAGATTTATGGCCCAGAATCATCTGGTAAGACCACCTTGGCTCTTCATGCCATCGCGGAAATCCAGAAGCAGGGCGGCCAAGCGGCATTTATTGATGCTGAGCATGCGCTCGACCCAGCTTACGCACGCAAAATTGGTGTCGATACAAGCAATCTTTTGATTTCTCAGCCAGACAACGGTGAGCAGGCGCTTGAAATCTGTGAGACGCTCGTTCGTTCTGGCGCAGTCGACCTCATCGTAGTCGACTCTGTTGCAGCACTCGTCCCGCAAGCTGAAATCGATGGCGATATGGGTGACGCTCAGATGGGTCTCCAGGCTCGCCTCATGTCTCAGGCAATGCGTAAATTGACTGGTATTATCAGCAAGACTAAGGCAACGGTCATCTTCATTAACCAGATTCGCATGAAGATTGGCGTGATGTTTGGCAACCCGGAAACAACTACTGGCGGCAACGCGCTCAAATTCTACGCTTCGGTTCGTATCGACATTCGTCGCATTGGCCAGATTAAAGACGGCGACGATGTTGCTGGTAACCGTACAAAGATTAAAGTCGTGAAGAATAAGATTGCGGCACCATTCCGTACTGCCGAATTCGACATCATGTATAACGAAGGCGTGAGCAAGACTGGCGATGTGCTCGATCTCGCGGTCAGCCATGGCATTCTCGAAAAGTCTGGCGCCTTCATCAAATACAACGGCGAAACGCTCGGTCAAGGCCGTGAAGCCGTCAAGAAACTCTTCAAAGAGAAGCCAGAGCTCATGGATGAAATTGAAAAGAAAGTTCGTGAGGCTGCTAAAAACGACGAAGACTAATGCTCGAAACGCATACGATTTTTGACGATGATTCTGCTGGCGGTAAAAAGCCAGCAGAGCATCGCGTCTCTGATATTCGCGAAGCTGTACGCGATAAAAACCGCGTCAATATCTACATTGACGACAAGTTTTTCTGTTCGCTCGACATCGCGCAAGTGGTCGATTTGCATGTTAAAATCGGCCGTGTTTTAGATGAAAAAGAGCTAGAAGAACTCAAGCGCGCCTCCGAGTTTAGTAAGTTTTACAACCGTGCGCTCGAGTTTACGCTTATGCGGCCGCATTCGAGCAAAGAAATCCGCGATTATCTCAAGCGCAAAACGCTTGATCGTAAGGTGCGCGTCAAAAATCGGAAGACCGGTGAGTATAAAACTGTTCTAAAACAGGGTTACGACCAATCGTTGGTCGAGCCGGTCTTTAAACGTCTCGAAGAGCGTGGCTATATTGATGACCGCCGCTTCGCTGAGCTTTGGGTTGAGAATCGTAACGTCAATAAGGGTAGTAGTCTCAAGAAACTTCGCCTTGAGTTATCGCAGAAAGGCGTCTCGCAATCAATTATCGAGGAAGTTTTTGCTGATTCGGAACGCGACGACACTGAAGAGCTCCGCAAAATAATCGCTCGTAAAGCAAAAAAATACCCCGACGAGCAGAAGTTGATTCAGTATCTTTTGCGTCAGGGCTTTAATTACTCAGATATTTTAGACGAGCTATCGGCCGGGTCTTCATTGTAGGCTGGTTTACGGAACGGATTCGTGAAGTTTGGCACGAATTCTTCTGGTTCATCGGACTTATTTTTTTTGACCTTCACCTCGGCTTTGTCGTGCTTGATGGTGACTTTATAATCGTCAATCTCGATTATTTGAGAGCGGTTAATCGTAAGTTCGGAGTCGATTAGGGAAGTCATAAACGGACGCTCGACGATGAGCTGGTAAATTATAAAGGTCGTCGAATCGAGAGTATAATCCTTAATTTTGCCGAGCTTCTTGCCGTCTTGCGTCACGACTTTTAGTCCGACCAAATTGAAGTTTAGGCCCATTACTTTGTCGAAGCGAATCACGTCTTCGCGTGTCGTGAAACGGTCGGTCGAATCTACGATTAGTCCGTCTAGGCTCACTTCACGCACGTCGTTGACGTCGAGAATGTCGCCCACTTCAGGGTCGTTTTTAATAACTGGCCCCTCCAATTGGTAACCAATCACTTTCAAATCTTCTGGATCAATGATTGGTTTTTTGACCTGTGCAACAGCGCCGCCGACATGCAGGCTAAGCACGCGTGCGCCAATCATTCTCGAACCAATCAATAACATAACCTTAGTATAGCATAAGCAGAGTGCGGCCTCTGCTATAATAGGAGGTATGAAAAAACCAGTCAAAAACCAGACCGTCGTCAACCGCCGCGCGCGTTACGACTATAATCTATCCGACAAGCTCGAAGTCGGTATGGTTTTGACGGGCCCGCAAGTTCGCCTAATTCGTGACCGTCACGCTCAGCTCAAGGGCACTTATGTCACGCTTCGTCGTGGCGAGCTGTGGCTTCTCGGCCTAACTCTTGGCACGGAGACGGAACAAGATATTAAGCTCCTTGCAACCAAGAAACAAATTGCTAGCCTCGACCGCGCAAAACAGCAGGGCAGTACCATCGTTCCAGTCGAATTATTACCGCTTAAACGTCACATCAAGCTCATCATTGCCGTTGGTGAAGGTAAGAAAAAATACGACAAACGCCAGACTATCAAAAATCGCGACCTCGACCGCGAGTCTAAGCGCTTCCGTTAAGAGAGAAATATGATATAATAATAATTTGTAAATAACATTATTTTTTATTGGAGTAAAAATGAGAGCCCTCGCAAAAGATCTAACTGTCAAATCTGGAAAAGTTCAATTGGCCGGCTGGGTTAATTCCCGTCGCGACCATGGTGGTCTCATTTTTATCGATTTGCGCGATCATACCGGCGTAATTCAGCTCGTTATCGATCCACAGACTAAGGACGCTTTCGAGCTCGCAGAGCACCTCCGCGATGAATATGTCATTCGCGCAGAAGGTACCGTTCGCCAGCGTGGCGAGGGTCTTGAGAACCCAAATATTCCAACCGGCAACATTGAGGTCGTTGTCGAGTCTATGGAACTTCTCAACCGCTCCGAAGCTCTCCCAGTCTCCACCCATGATGAGGGCACTTTGGCTGGTGAGGAACTCCGCCTTAAGTATCGTTATCTCGATCTTCGCCGCCCAAGCATGCAGGCTCGCCTTGCACGCCGCAGCGAATATTACCGCATCATGCGCAACTACATGTACGAGCATGAATTCATCGAGGTTACTACTCCAATTCTCGCAAACTCCAGCCCAGAAGGCGCACGCGACTTCATTATTCCATCCCGCCTTCGCCCAGGTCAGTTCTATGCATTGCCACAGGCACCGCAGCAGTTCAAACAGCTCCTCATGGTTGGTGGCGTTCCACGTTACTTCCAAATCGCACCATGTTTCCGCGATGAGGACCCACGTGCAGACCGTCTCTATGGTGAGTTCTACCAGCTCGACTGCGAAATGTCCTTCGTTGAAGATGGTGAAACCGTTCGCAAAGAAATGGAACCACTCATCAAGAAGCTCGCAACTGAGTTTGCAGGCAAAAAGCTTCTTAGCGAAGACATCCCACGCATTCCATACCAGGAATCTATGGAGAAATACGGCGTTGATAAGCCAGACCTTCGCTATGGCATGGAACTCATCGACCTTACCGAAGATTTGAAAGATACTCAGTTCGCAGTCTTTGCAAAGGCAGAATGCGTCAAGGCAATTTGCGTTAAAAATGGCGCAGAACTCAGCCGCTCTCAGATTGATAACTTCACTGAACAGGCTCGCAAGCTTGGTGCTGGCGGTCTCGCATATCTCACTTACACCCCAGAAGGCATCAAGTCTCCAATCGCTAAGTTCTTGAGCGAAGCAGAGCTCGAAGCTATCACCAAGAAAACTGGCGCAGAAGCCGGCGATGCTGTCTTCTTCGGCGCTGATACTCGTGCAAAGGTCAACAAGGTTCTCGGTCAGCTCCGCATCGCTTTTGCTGACCACTTTGGCCTCAAAGATCCGAACGTTGTCGCATTGTGCTGGATTGTCGACTTCCCATTCTACGAGTGGGATGACGGTGCAGAGAAGCTCGACTTCGGTCACAATCCATTCTCTATGCCAAAGGGTGGTCTCGAAGCTCTCGAAGCTGCAAAGACTGACGCAGAAAAACTCGCCATCGTTGCTGACCAGTATGATATGGTTATGAACGGTTACGAAATCTGCTCCGGCGCAGTCCGCAACCACAACCCAGAAATCATGTACAAGGTCTTTGGCATTCTCGGCTACGACGAGAAATACGTTGAAGCTCGCTTCGGCGGTATGCTTAACGCCTTCAAGTTTGGTGCGCCTCCACACGCTGGTTGTGCATACGGCATCGACCGCATGTTCATGGCTCTTGAAGATACTGAAAATATTCGCGATATCGTCGCCTTCCCAAAGAACGGTTCTGGCGCAGATCTCATGATGAGCGCTCCATCGGTTGTCGACGATTATCAGATTACCGATTGCCATCTCCAACTAATGCCAGATGAAGAATAGTTTTGCTATAATAATTCTATGAAGAAAGCTTCGGCCGTAATTTTGTCGCTACTGATTGCTTTGATGCCAATGAATCTTTTTGCAGCCGAACTAACCGAGGAGCAGATTGGCAATATTTCAACGAACTGCGCCAGTATTAAGCTTCGTCTCAAGCAGGTTCAGAAAAATGACGCTCGCAGCCGTGATTATCTCGGCAAGCAATTCGAAACTGTTTCCAGCAGTCTCATGATGAACTTGAATTTGCGCCTCGTCAAAAACAACGTTCCGAACGCGAATGTCTCGAGCCAGCAAAAAGATTTTGCTGCTGAGCGAGCTGCTTTTAATAGTGACTACATCGCTTATTCTCAGGCGCTCGAAGAGCTCATTGCGATCAATTGCAAAGATGAGCCGCAACATTTTTACGATCAGCTCGAAACGGTGCGCTCGCGCCGCGAAACTGTCGCAAATCATGTGAAGCGTTTGAATGAAATGACTGCTGAACATCGCAAGACAATTCTCGATATGCGTGATAGCTTAACTGCGGAGAAGACGGATGAATAGCGAAGATAACAACCCGACCGTGACAGAGCTAAATGAGAAACCGGCACCAGTAAAAAAGATTCATGGCGGCCGCAACCTCATTATTCTTGGCCTTAGCGCTGCGGTGATTGCTTTCATCTCTACTGCAACTAGCCTCTTTATTTACCGCAAGACCGGCGATGTTTATCTTGATCGTTCGCGCCCAGGCTTCATTTCCGAAGACGAAAAATATGACGCCGACAACGACAAGAAGGAAGATTTTCCGAACGACGGTCCAGTCACTGCTGAGATGCTTGACGATTACTTGCGTGAGCTCGATGACGCTGCAACGCGCATCGAAAATCTCTCCGACGATTTCTCGCCGGAGCCACTTTCGGATGAGAGTTTAGTTATTGCTGAATAAAGACTTTTCTAAACCACTTATCGGCGCCGCCGCCGGCAAGCAAGATGATTAGCCAGCCTTCTTTTTGGAGCTGACGAAGTTTCTCGCCAAGCACGTCGTCCATCTCGGCCGCTTCGGCAATCTCAGGGTTATTCATTTCCTGAATCAATTCTTCAGGCGTAATAATTGCAAGCGAAGGATCTTCGCGGAGCAAGAAAGTCGGCACCCAGAATAGTTTATCGACGCCCTGGAAAGTGTCGCCATAATCGTGACGAATGGCGTACTGACGCATATTCTGAAGTGGTTGATAAACCGCAACAATACCTTTTAGGCCATCGCGCTCGACAACCTCTTTCGCCATCTTGATCGTAGCAACGATTTCTTCTGGATGGTGTGCATAGTCTGAATAGACATTCTCGACAACCTCCTCGAAACGGCGACCAGCGCCGGGGAAGCGGTTAAGAACGTCAATGATTTCTTCCTCACTGTTGTCGCAAAGCTTCTTCATTGCGGCGAGACAAATCGATGCGTCGAGGCGGCGCAATTCGCCAGCCAAGGTAATGCGGTTATCAATTGTTGTATTTTTGACAACATCTTGCGATTGGCTCTCGAACTGTGCGAACGCAGCGCGATAATCCTCTGGAGTAGGGTAAATATCGGCGTGATCATAGTCGACGCAAGTAATTACAGCAAGATATGGATGGTAGGCCAAGAAATTGCGATCGAATTCGTCGGCTTCGTAAATCAAATATGCATCGTCGTATTTATATTCTGCGCTTTCGCCCCAAGGCAAAGTCGTGCCGTCGAGGTAGTTTGCCTTGACGCCGAGCTCGCGGCAGCACCAAATCAACATCGAAGTTGTCGTGGTTTTGCCATGCGTGCCGGCGACAGCGACCAGCTTCTGGTTATGCTGCTTGATGAATTCAACAATAAACTCATCGCGCTTGCTGACGCGAACACCTGCTTCGCGCGCAATCTGAATTTCAATGTGGTCCTTTGGTAGAGCAGAGGTATGAACGAACCAATCAAGTCCGTCGAGTTGCTCGCGCAAAAAACTTCCATCTTGTGGGCCATAGGCAATCGGAATATTACGAGCGGCCAATTCATCAGAGATTGTGCCGCGGGACATATCTGAGCCGCAAACAGTCATTCCGGCATCCTGTGCAAGTTCTGCAAGCGGGCCGATGCCTACCCCGCTAATTCCCGAAAAATATACCTTCATGCTATAATTTTAGTATATTATGGGTGGACTGTCTAAAAATAATCTCAGGCAGACGCTAGCAAAAGCCTTCCGGCTGTCCAGCTGGAAGCTGCTGCTGGTTTTGGTGTTGCTGGGATTTTTGACGGCCATCTTCTTGCGTTTTGATCATATCAAGATGACTGAGCTCCGCGATGCCGTGATGGCGGCAGATGCGGCGGACAATGACGAGGAAATCGCAAAGTCGCTCAACGAGCTCCATGCTTTTGTGCTCAAACATATCGTTTTTAATGCAATTGAAGATAATGGCGTCCAGACAATCACTTTTGGTACCGGCCCATTCTATCTGGAAAATCAGTATTTACGTAAAGCCAATGAGGCAATTGCGGCGGCACAAAAAGAAGTCGAGAAGCATAGCTCTAATCCGAACGGCAATATTTATAAAAAAGTTTCCGCCGTCTGCGATGCTCAGGGGCGCAAATACGGCTATAGCTACCCAGACAAGCGTTATCTTAACTGCTGGATCAACGAACTAGCGACCTATCCAGTAGAAGAGAATATGGACGTTTACGGCGCCGCAACCCTTCCGTCGACTGAACTTTTCCGCTATGAATTCGTCTCGCCACTCTGGTATCCATGTGCTTCAGGCATCACGATGCTTATCTGTTTTATCATCTTGCTCGTCCTCGTTATCCGCTTTATTATTTGGCTTATCCTTAGAGTTGCGCTTTTAGTCGTTGAACACTCTGTAAAAAAATAGATTTTCTCTATTGACATCCGCTTCTAGGGGTCATAAGATAAGAGTATACAAACTAAGGAGGAAAGTCTAAAATGGCTTACGAACATACCAATTCTAAGGGTGTTAAATACTATCTACATAAGTCCGAAGTTACTCTTCGCGGTGGCAAACCACAGACGATTTACTTCTTCACCAAGACTGCAAAGAACGCTAAGGGCACTCCTTGCGACCTCCCAGCAGATCGCGAAGTCAACGAAAACCCACGCAACGGTTTCTTGACTGTCTCCCGCAAAAAATAATACGCCACGCGTATAGATTATTTAGCAGAAACACCGCCTCCGTTCTCGGGGGCGGGTTTTTGTGGCTCGTATCTGTTATAATCAACCTATGAAAATCCTCGCAGTGTCAGGTGGGATTGACTCGGTCGTAATGCTACATCAGATGAAAGATGATCCAGAAGTCCTGGTGGCGCATTTTGACCACGGCATTCGCCCGAACTCGGCCGAGGATTGTGCTTTTGTCGAGCGCCTTGCAAAAGAATATGACAAGCCATTTGTTTGCGAACACGCCCATCTCGGCGAGAATTGTAGCGAAGCGACGGCACGCGATGCTCGCTACGCCTTCTTGCACCGCCTTGCCAGAGAGCACAATGGCGAAATTTATATTGCTCACCATACCGACGACGTTATCGAATCTATCGCAATTAATCTTTTGCGCGGCACTGGCTGGCGTGGTTTGGCGCCAATGCAGCAAAGCGGGGTAGTACGGCCATTGCTCGAACTGACGAAGGCGGACATTTATCGCTATGCTACGGCAAACAATCTGAGCTTCCGTCTCGATCAGACTAATACGGACGACACTTATCTACGCAATCGCGTGCGTGAATACTTGCGCACGGTACCGGCTGCCACGAAAAAGCAGCTCCTAGCGCTCTACGAGCGCCAATGTGCGCTAAAAACTGCCATTGACGATATTATTGCGAGTGAAATCAAAAACCTCATTCTCGCGCGCCTTCCACGCGATTACTTTGCGGCGCCAGAAACTGTTGAAATTCTACGCGAAATTCTTTCTCGCCAGGGCATTCATCTGACACGTCCGCAGCTCGAGCAGTGCATGCTTGCGATTCGCGAGTTTGCGCCCGGCAAAAAGCTCAGTCTCGACCGCAATCATTTTCTTCAAGTTAATAAGTATAGCTTCTCGGTGCTATAAGGGGTGCTCATCTGGCGCGAGGGCGCCAAAAATGATACAATAAAAGGGCATGAAAATGCGTCAAATGAGAGGCAATCTCTCTCTGTTAGTTACTGGATTTTTGACGTTCGTCCTTGTTTTTGCTGTCGCCGCGCACCATCATTCCGTGAACGCTGCCGCCGAGAACAATCGCCCAGATTCTGGCAACTCCGAGAGCGCCGACGGTACGCATTTTATTACTATTTACGATGACGGCAATCAGACTAATGTTCGCAGTGACGCCAATACTGTGCGCGAGGCGCTTTTGCGTGCAGAAATCCAGCTCAATACTGGCGACAAAGTTGAGCCGGCCCTAGACGAAGAAATTACCGCCAACAACTTCAATATCAATATTTACCGCGCTCGCCGCGTGCTTGTTCTTGACGGCAAACGCAAGTATCGCGCAATGTCCGCCTCGACTACCCCTGTCGATATCGTGGTCGACGCTGGTGTCGAGATGCTCGAGGCTGATACGGCAAAGCTCATTCCATATGATAATCTCCTTGAGAGTGGTGATACGGTCGCCTATCAGGTTGTCCGTGCTAAGACTGTTCATCTCAATTATTACGGCAAGAAAATCGATATGCGCACTCAGGCGAAGACCGTCAGTACCTTCCTCTCGGAGCAGGGCATTGATACTAACACAGAGAAGAATTGGGTTTCCGTCGCACTCGACAGTAAGATTGCGGACGGTATGTCATTCTCGATTCAGCCGCAGGGCAAACAGACGATTACGGTCGACGAAGAAATCAAATATCAAGAAACAGTTACTTATGATTATTCGGTCGACTACGGCAAGCGTGAAATCACCAAAGCGGGCGCGAATGGCTCACGTACCGTCACCTATGAAGTAGAAATGAAAGACGGCAAAGAACTTTCGCGTAAACTCGTCTCCTCAATCGTGACGCGCCAACCAGTTACGCAACAGGTTAAGGTTGGCATGAAGACGAATTTGCCAGAAGGCACGCACCAGGATTGGATGCGCGCGGCTGGCATCCCGGCCGATCAGTTCGGTTACGTCAACTACATCATTACGCGCGAGTCGCATTGGAACCCGCTCGCTAAAAACCGCAGCTCCGGCGCAACCGGTGTCTGTCAGGCGCTCCCAGGCAAGAAAATGGCTTCTGCAGGCGCAGACTGGGCAACCAACCCAATCACGCAGCTAAAGTGGTGTAACGGCTACGCTGTGGGTCGCTATGGCAGCTGGCAGAAGGCGTACGAATTTTGGACTAAAAATCATTGGTGGTAGGATATGAAAAACAAGAAATCACTCGGACAAAACTGGTTAAAAAATCGCGATATTCTTATCGATATCGCCGATCATGCTTCGGCTGACGACACGAATGTTGTTGTTGAAATCGGCCCTGGCCTTGGCACGCTCACCTCGGCGCTTTTCCAATTCTTTGAGCAGGTCATTGCCGTCGAATTAGACGACCGCCTCGCTGAGAATTTACCAAAGTCCTTCCCGGGCAAGAATTTAACTGTTGTTCATAAAGACGTCTTGAGCCTCGATATCGATGAGCTCAATCTTCCAGAAAAATACGTCGTAGCAGGGAATATCCCATATTACATTACCTCGCCAATTATCCAGAAATTTCTCCACGTTGCGCATCGCCCTCAGAAAATCGTGCTCCTCATTCAAAAAGAGGTTGCTGAACGTCTTGCTGCTGAGCCGGGCGACTACTCAATTCTTGGTCTTTCTGCTCAGATTTACGCCAAAGTTACGCTTGGCCCGGTTGTGAATCGAGAGTTCTTTACGCCACCTCCAAAAGTCGATAGTCAGGTCGTCATTTTGGAGCCGCTCGAAACGCCACGTGCCTCCGAGAAAACCATGGCCCTCATCAAACTCGGCTTCATCGCGCCGCGCAAAAAACTCATCTCGAATCTTACGGTTGGCACAAAGTTGCCGAAGCAGCAAATCGCTGACGCCTTTGCGGGCTGCGGCATTTCCGAGAACGCTCGCCCGGCCGATCTCAGCATCGAGCAGTGGGTCTCCCTTGAAAAAGCGCTAACGCTTTAATATCATAAAACTATGGATATGGAACAAAACCCAACACCAGAAGAACCAATCGTGCCGGCTGAGCCGACTACGCTGATTTCGAACGAAGAAATCCAGCGGTCGGCGACCGAAATTGCGGCAGAGAAGAAAAAAGAACCAGAATACCCGAGCAAGGGCTCGCGCATTGCTACCTATTTTCTCGTGTTGCTCGCAGTAGTAGCCGTCGCAACGGTTACAGTCGCTATTATTGTTTCGAATTCTTAGATTACGCGTCCGACTTCGTCAATCGTGGTATCGCCACGTAGTGCGGCTAGGACGCCTTTTTGTTCAAGCGTGAGCATACCTTCTGCTCGCGCCGTCTTTTCGATGTCATTCGTATTAATATCAGCAATATCGCCACGGATGTAGCGCTGAATTGGCTCAGTCACACTGAGCTGCTCCATGATTGCGGTACGGCCCTTGAAGCCGAACGGATTTTCCTCGCTCGGTTTTTCGCGCCAGAGGGTAATATTGTTGAGATTGTATTCAGTCTCAACGCCTTCGAGTACTTTGCGAATATAGCGCGCAACGCTTTCGTCTGGCTGGTAAGCCTCTTTGTTTTCGTCAAGCTTGCGTACCAAGCGCTGTGCAATCAAAAGGCGAATCGAGCTCGAGAAAATCGGGTTCACGCCAATCAAATCAATCATACGTGAGAATGCAGCCGAAGTCGTATTTGCATGGAAGGAAGACAAAACCAAGTGACCAGTAATCGACGCCTGGATTGCCGTGCGTGCCGTATCGCCATCACGAATCTCGCCAACCATCACGACGTCTGGGTCAAGGCGAAGCACGGAGCGCAGACCTTCGGCGAAACTACCGCCGTTCGTCGTATCAATCGGAATCTGTGAAATCCCTGGAATGCCGTACTCAATCGGATCCTCAAGGGTAATAATCTTGCGTTCAGTCGTGTTGAGCGCATTCAAAATCGAATAGAGCGTCGTAGATTTACCGGAACCAGTCGGGCCGACCATCAAGAGAAGGCCTCGAGGATGCGAAATCACCTCTTCGATCGTATCGCGTTCTTCCTGAGTAATGCCGAGCAAATCGAGATTCAAAAGACTTTCATCGAAGTTGAAGAGACGTAGCACGGCATCTTGGCCATACATCGTCGGCACCATTTCGACGCGAATGTTGAGAACGTGCGATGCGCCATCGCGATGAATGTCCATCTGCATGTGGCCAGACTGCGGGCGGTTGCTGGCGGTCGAAACACCTGCACGGGAACTGAGCTCGCCCATAAAGATGCGATACTTGTCTTTGCTAATCTCGGCGACATTATGAAGAATGCCATCGACGCGCATACGGATGCGAATTACGTCGCGCATATTCTCGATGTGGATATCAGACGAGCCGAGCATGTCGGCCTGATTCAAAAGATAATCAAAAACCTTGTCCGTCGAAACGCTATCGAGCGTACGGGAAACCTGCTGAATTGTCTCACTATCACCTTCGTTGGCAATCTTGATATCGTCGTAAGTGACTTGCTGAGGCGGATCGTAGCGCAGCATAAAAACCTGATAGGCCGAGTTGGAAATCAAGAAGAATTGCGAGCGCAAACCCTGGCGTTCATATTCACTGTGAAAGCGGTCAATCACGCTTCGCGGCGTCTGGCTCGTCACCATGAACTGATACGGATGAATCTCGTCGCCTGCTTGAAGCGGCAAAATGAAATCCTTGTGCATCTGCTCCTTGTCGAGCAAATTCATCGTCAAAGGTAAAACTTTTTCAAACTCGCGTGTATCAAGATAGGGTAGGCCTAGGATACTCGCCCGTCGTTCGGTCGCTTCCTCTTCATTCTGCCTACGCTTGGCTTGAACCTCACCTTCATCCATAATATAAGTATATCATGAAACAGCTTACGGTTATACTTTACAATATTCGTTCGACCTATAATGTCGGTGCCATTTTGCGCACTTGCGATTGTCTCGGGGTCGATGAGGTGATTTTTACGGGCTACACGCCGTTTATAGATAAGGGTTTGCCGCACGAGCAGGGCAAACTAGAAAAAGCGATTCATAAAACCGCCCTCGGGGCAGAGCAGATGGTTAAGTGGCGCCGTCTCGAGATTGACGAGGCGATTGCGACGCTAAAAGAGCAGGGATACAAAGTCATGGCCTTAGAGCAGGGAACTAATTCCCTAAATCTCGCCGATTCCCCGTCCTTCGATGAAAAAATCGCCCTCATTTTGGGCGAAGAAGTGCACGGCATTCCAGAGGAAATTCTCGCAAAATGCGATCAATTGCTTGAAATTCCAATGCTTGGTCAAAAAGAATCATTCAACGTGTCGGTTGCGACCGGCATCGCGCTTTGGGAAATTACCAAACCTTGCCTGAGTGGAACAAGAGAGTATCTACGTAAGCAAACAGAATCCCCACAATCATAGCGATTCCGCGGATGTTCTCGAGCCAGCAGCTAATCTGATAGGCCAGGGTATCGAAACTGAAAACAGAGGCGAGCGGGGCAGAAAGCAAAATCGTTAGCACGACCGCAAAAACAATTGATTCGACAATCCGGACGACGCCAAATAGGCCGCTTTTTCCAGCGCGCATATAGAGAACCAAAGGGAAGACGGCAACAAGCAACGCATAGAGCCCGAGCTGCAAAAGCTGGTAATCCGCCCCCGGGAACCACTGCATTATCTGCTGGACGGCACTCTCGCCCCAGCCCTCATAAACCGCCACGCCGGCGATCATCGCAAGGAAAGGCACCCCCACATTGTGGCGGACGAGAAGGAAGAGAAGTAACAGAGCTGCGAGAACGACTGCTAGAACCATTTTGCGTTTTTGTTTTAATTATGTTGTAATATTTATTTTAGCATAAAGGGAATCGAAAATCAAGTTTTTAGGCGCCGACGCGATCTTTTTTCTGCGTGCGCTTAGCGTTGCGTTCGACGTACTCAATAATCTTACCAGCGACGTTGCGACCGGTGATTTTTTCGATGCCAAAGCCTGGCGAGGCGTTTACTTCGAGCACCAACGGACCGCGCTTTGAGCGCATAATATCAACACCCGCGACCGAGAGACCCATCGCCTTTGCAGCGGCGACAGCCATCTTCTCTTCTTGGGCAGTCAATTTAATTGGGGTACCACTTCCCCCTTTGTGCAAATTCGAACGGAAGTCATCATCAAGACTCTTGCGCTGCATCGAAGCCACCACCTGGCTACCGACCACAAAGGCACGAATATCGGTGCCGGCTGACTCTTTGATATATTCCTGGAGCAAAATACTGACTCCATCATCGTTAGCCAAATAGAAGGCCTGGAGGGTAGATTTTGCCGCCTTTTTAGTCTCAGCCAAGATAACGCCGTTGCCGTGCGTGCCATAAGCGAGCTTGATAATCACCGGCATTTCCCCGAGCTGGTCGAGCAAATCGTCGATATCGGCCGTATTGCGGCTCACGACCGTCTTAGGTACGTCAATGCCGTACTTGGCAAGCACCTGCATCGAGCGAAGTTTATCGCGTGCACGCGTAATCGCAATCGATTTTGAGAGCACGTAATCCCCTTGCATCTCGAGCTGGCGGACAATTGCGGTGCCATATTTGGTCATGCTGGCAGAAATGCGCGGAATAATCGCATCATAGCTGCCGAGCGGTTTACCCTTGTAGTAAACCTTGTTTTGGCGCTGCTCAATCGAAATATAGCAGTTCTTGTACTTGATAACCTTGACGGTATGGCCGCGCTTCTCTGCCTCCTCTACGAGGCGCTGGGTCGAGTAGTTGGCGTTGCCGTTGGATAGAATTGCGATTTTCATTACTTCTGCGTCCCTTTCTGATAGTGTTCTTTGTAAAATTTGTATGGATCTTGTTTCATTTTCTCGTTCAGTCGTTTCGTCGTTTCGCGGCTGATTTTGACGAGCTTTTCGGACTTGGTAACGTCGACGACGAACTTCCCGCTTAACGTTCGGCGCCCGATGAGAATCGGATAACTGTGCGTCGAGCGTTCGCTGAGGCCGAAATTGGCTTTAATCTTACGGCCAGCGAGCTTAACGGAGATTTTTGTGCGATACTTGAGCGCGGTTTCCCCGAGCGAGCTTTTGGTCGAAGCGACGTCGAAGCTCTTCGTGACGTGTTCGGCGCCAGTATAATACGGCGACCCTTTGCCAAACAACTTAAAATGCAGGTTGTGGTCTTCGTCCACGAAAATATCGCTCGCCCAAATTGCCGAGCTATCGGCACCGGTATCAACTTTGGCCGGTACCCCTTTTACTTCTGCGAAATCAACAGCGATTTCGCGCCCGATTACCTGCTTTTCGTTCGCCATAGGGTTTCTCTGTATTTAACCTTATAATTATAGCACAAACACCTTAAAAAGTCAATCGGTTGCCCTTCTTGACTTTTTATGATATAATCATTCTAATATTAGATTAGGCGGAGAATTCTAGAATGAAAACAGAATTAGCCAAAGTCCAGCATGCGCGCAGCGCCAGGGACTTCCCAGAAATCGATCTCGAGCAGGACGAACACGTCGTGCTTCATATCCGCCGCTCTCGTATTGGCGTGGTTTTTATTTGGGTGATTGTGGCCCTCATGGTCCTCGCCCTCAGTGTGACTTTAATTCTCTTTGCTAGCAGCAACTCCGGCAATAACGTCTTTTCGATGAACGAGCTTTCCTTGCGCTATCTTCGCCTCGGCATCTTCGCGCTTTACCTCGTCTTCTTCTTTGGTGGCGTTGTCGGCCAGAGCATCTATAATTCGAATCAGATTTATGTCACGAACCACCGTTTGATTCAGAAATCGCGCAACTCCCTCTTTGCGCACTCGACCAACATTATCGAGCTTCGCCGTATTGAGGACGTCTCCTTCCGCCAGACCTCTTTAATTGACAACCTCTTCCACATCGGCATGCTCCGTATGTCCACCGTCGGCGAGGAAACGACCTACTCTCTTAAGTACGTCGACACGCCGCGCGACGAGGTCAAAACGATTTCTCATCTCGTCTACGAGTGCAAACAAATCAAAGACCCAGCAAGCAAATAAAAAATATCTCCCGCGAGGGAGATATTTTGTTGCCTAATTAATTGCGGCTGTTCTTGATAACGGTGTCCTCTTTTTCCATCGCGGAGCGGAGGGTGTAGGACTTACATTTGCCGTTTTCGCAGTTGCTAGCCTCATAGCTATAGTTGCTGCCCTTGTCCCAGAGGTTGTAGCCATTCGGGTCGGTGAAGAGGTTTGGATCAATCCACGGCAACACGTCGGCGCTCTCGATGTTTTCTGGATAGCCTTCGTTTTCTTTGAAGTAGCCTTCCTCGAGCGCATAATACATCGCGTTAATGGCGGTCTTGCGCTTCTCGTCACGCTTCATCGCGGCAATATTTTGCTCCTGGAAGAAGAATAGTACTACGAAGATGCCAACAAAGACAATCGCTAAAATAAGTTCTAGTACGGTAAAAGCTTTTCTCGTTTTCATGCTCTTATTCTACCATAGACAAAAAGGAATCCGCGACATGAGCGTGGATTCCTTTTCGATATAAGTTCTTTTTGCCAGACTTTTTCTTTTTAAGAAAAAGGTCTGAACCTCTGGTAGCACCGACTGGGATCGAACCAGTGACCTTAGGCTTATGAGTCCTACGCTCTAACCAGCTGAGCTACGGTGCCATAGACGGTATTATAACATAAAAAATACCATGGCGGAAGGAGTGAGATTCGAACTCACGGTGGTTATTCGCCACGCCGGTTTTCAAGACCGGTGCCTTAAACCGCTCGGCCATCCTTCCAACAGATATGATTTTAGCATAAAAATGCCCCTCAATAAAGAGGGGCGCAAGAAGTAAGAAAAGTCATTTGCCGGTGCTGCCAAAGCCTCCGGTGCCGCGTTTAGTTTCGGAAAAACCAGCTTTCGGCACGAATATCGCGCGCGCAAGATGGTATATTGCGACTTGGCAAATACGTTCACCGTCCCGGACGACATAGTCGTGTTTGCCGTTATTCCTTAAGATAACCGACAATTCATTGCGGTAATCGCAATCGATAAAACCACCAACTACATGGACATCCTCGTTAGCAACGCTGCTCCGATCCAGGTACTGAAACGACCAACCCAATGGCGACTCGACGCCAATTCCGGTTGGGATGATTATTTTCTGGCCTGGCCGGATAATCATGCAACATTTGTTTCCGAGTATGTCTTCTCCTAAGCAAGCGTATAAATCGCATCCGCAAGCTCCAGGTGTCGCATAGGTCGGCACTTTTGCACCTTCTCTTACTACTACATAGGGGACCTCTATCTCGAGAAAATGGTATTGGAACGAAAGGATCCAACTTTTCAGCTTTTTCATTATCCCAAGCATCAAAATCACCTCCTTCAAAGGTACTAGTCTGGGGCCCACTGATACTGAGGCTATTATATCATTACCAACGGTGAACTTTGAGGGAATTGACGCCGAGCGCAATCAGTCCGATGATTGATCCAGCAAAAATAAGTGACCAAAAAACGATGTTGTCGTAGACCGGTTTGTCCTCAGAGTAATCCCTGATAACAACTGCGGCAACCTCGTTTTGCGGTACATTCCCTGCAGCATGTGCGGCGCCAATGCAAACAAAAGACGTGCAAATTACCGCCGCGACAAGGCAGAGCAAAACTGTTTTTCTGTTCAGTTTTTTGTCTTTGTTTAGACTTTTCATTTTTGTAGCTTTTTGTTTAATCGACTCCTCGATCAAAGCCACAACACCACTTAAAGAGAATTTAGCACAAGCGGCTTGCAAAGTCAAGACCCTTTCTAGTGTTGTAAATATAACCACAAACACTATATATAGCGTGTCGAAGCAAAAAATCTTCATCTGTAATCATTGTATTTTTTACAATTACTATGGACTTTTTGCTACATATAGCGTTACCATTATGACAACAAACACTATATCTAGTGTTTAGAAGCAGAAAAATCAGAAATAACAGCAAGTGATTGAACTACGGAGGTAAAAATGTTCAAGTCAATTCGCAAGCGCGACGGCAAGGTCGCCTCTTTTAAACAGGAAAAAATCACCGAGGCTATCGCCAAGGCTGGCGCCGCTACCGGTGAATTCGGCCACGATCGCGCCGAAAACATCGCCGACAAGGTTATCCGTGTCGCCGAAAAAGAAATCAAGACTCGTATCCCAACGGTCGAACAGCTTCAGGATATCGTCGAGAAAGTCTTGATGGAATCTAGCTTCAAGCGCACCGCTAAAGCCTACATCGAATATCGCGCTGAGCGCAGCCGCATCCGCAACGCTAAATCCAAGCTCATGCAGGCCTACGGCACCATTTCTCAGGCCGATGCCGAAGAAGATTCTGATGTGAAGCGCGGTAACGCTAACGTCGATGGCAACTCCGCAATGGGCAAGATGCTCCAGTTCGGCGCAGAAGGCTCCAAGGAATATGCTAAACTCTGCTTACTTAAACCAGAATTCGCTTACGCTCATGACCACGGCGACATTCATATTCACGATCTCGACTTCATGGCGACCGGTACCCTCACTTGCTGCCAGACCAACGTTCTCCAGATGTTCGAGCACGGCTTTAATACTGGCCACGGCTTCCTCCGCACGCCAAATTCCATCGGTACTGCCGCTGCCCTCGCCGCCATTATCCTCCAGGCCAACCAGAACGAGCAGCACGGTGGTCAGTCCATTCCAAACTTCGACTACGCTCTCGCGCCAAGCGTCGACAAGACCTTCCGCAAGAGCCTGAAGAGCAATATCGAAAAGTATGAAGAATTCACTGGTAATAAGATCAAATTCACCGTTACTGACGATATTTGCTATGGCGACGACAAGAAACTCGCCAAGAAAGTGCCGGCATCCGTTCTTAAAGAAGCTAAAGAAGACACGGAGCATCAGACGCTCCAGGCCATGGAAGGCTTCGTCCATAACCTCAACACTATGCACAGCCGTGCAGGTGCTCAGGTTCCATTTACGAGCATCAACTTCGGTACCGATACGACCGAATCTGGCCGCCTCGTCTCCAAGATGCTTCTCGAAGCTACGATGAATGGTCTTGGTCATCATGAGACGCCAATCTTCCCTATCTCGATTTTCAAGGTCAAGGAAGGCATCAACTACAACCCAGAGGATCCAAACTACGATCTCTTCAAGCGCTCCATGGAAGTTTCCGCTAAGCGCCTCTTCCCGAACTTCAGCTTCCTCGACGCCCCATACAACCTTCAGTACTACAAGCCAGGTGATCCAAACACTGAGCTCGCAACCATGGGCTGCCGCACGCGCGTCTTCGGTTCCTGCTTCAAGGAAACCGACGGTAAGGTCTTTGGCCGCGGTAACTGTTCCTTCACCACTTTGAACCTCGTCCGCATTGGTATCAAGCACGGTATCTGCCTCGGCGAGCGCAAAGAACCAGATTGGGACGGCTTCTATCATGAACTCGACGAAAAGCTTCGCCTCTGCGCCGATCAGCTTTACCAGCGCTTTGAATTCCAGGGCAACCAAAAGGTCAAGAACTTCCCATTCCTCATGGGCCAGGGCAACTGGGTTGGTAGCGAGAAGCTCAAACCAAACGACAAGCTCCGCGACGTCATCAAGCACGGTACCCTTTCGATTGGCTTCATTGGCCTCGCCGAAACGCTCGTCGCAATGATTGGCAAGCACCATGGCGAATCTGCCGAAGCTCAAGAAATCGGTCTCGACATTATCGGCCACATGCGCGACTTCTGCGATGAAGAAACCAAGAAGATGCACCTCAACTACTCCTTGCTCGCAACCCCAGCCGAAGGTCTTTCTGGCCGCTTCACGAAGATGGACCGCAAGGAATTCGGTAAAATCAAGGGCGTCACGGACCGCGACTTCTACACCAACTCCTTCCACGTTCCTGTCTACTACCCAATTTCCGCCTTTGAGAAGATTGACATTGAGGCGCCATATCACGCCCTCTGTAACGCTGGTCATATTACCTACATCGAAATGGACGGCGATCCTTCCGAAAATATCGAAGCCTTTGAGGCGGTCATCCGCCATATGAAGGAAGCCGGCATCGGTTACGGTTCCGTCAACCATCCAGTCGACCGCGATCCAGTTTGTGGCTTCTCTGGTATCATCAAGGGCGATACTTGTCCAAACTGTGGCCGTAAAGAATGCGATGGCGAATGTGGCTTTGAACGCCTCCGCCGCATCACTGGCTACCTCGTCGGTTCCCTCGAACGCTGGAACGATGGCAAGAAGGCTGAGGAAGCTGCCCGCGTCAAACACAACGTTTCCGTCGGCCAGTACGATCTCAAGACCAAGTGCGCCCGCGAGGCTAAGAAAGCTTCTGCCAAGAAGGCTATCGGAAAGGCTTAAATGCCCGCTAACGAAGATTTGAACCCGGACACCGTCTCTCGCACGCGTAAAGCGGCGGACGGTGAACGGACGGGCAGGCCACAAACCTGGCTCTGCCGTCCTCAACTCGACGTCCCGGATGGCTACATCCGCCTTTCTGGCGACCTCGAACACGATTCGATCGTCAATGGTCCAGGCCTCCGCGCCGTACTCTGGGTCCAGGGTTGCCGTCAGGCCTGCCCTGGCTGCCAGAATCCGGAGACTTGGACCGAGGATCCATCTGTCGGCGCCACCGTTACTATCGAAAAAGTCAAAGACGAGCTCCGCAAGCTCAAAGGGCAGTCGGGAATTACTTTCTGCGGCGGCGAACCAATGCTTCAGTGTGGTCCTTTGCTCGAAATCGCCAAGTTTTGTCATCAGGAACTCGGCTGGAACGTTTGGTCCTTCACTGGCCTCGTTTACGAGCGCATCCCACGTGATGGCATTGAATGGGAATTCGTCAAAGAGCTCGATGCCCTGATCGATGGCCCATTCATCCTCAGCCAGCGTGACCTCACGATGAAATTCCGCGGTTCGCGTAATCAGCGCATTTTACATCTAAAGGGTGGAGAAATAGTTTCGGAAGAATAAGGAGAACAATATGGCTCGCCAAGCGGCTAAATCCACCAAAACCAAAACTAAAACCAAATCCACCGTTAAGAAAACGACTAAAAAAGTCGTCAAAAAAGAGCAATCCCCAGCGCTTACGTATCTGGAAATTGCCAAGAAATCTGTCGCTGCGAGCCTACTGATTGGCCTAGGTAACTATGCCCTGCTAAAGCTTGGCATGCCACTTGGGCCATTTTTGTTCGCCTTCGGTTTACTCGGCGTTTGTGTGATGGGCGCGAATTTATTTACAGGGAAATGCGGCTTCTTGTTTGGCGATAAGATCAAGCCGCTCCATCTTTTGACGATTCTCGCGGTCAACCTACTCGCCGGCTGGCTCATCGGCCTCGCCTTTAGCGTCTGCGATGCTTCGATTGTCGAAGCCGCCCGTGCCAAAGTCGCGAGCTGGGACATTTCCTGGAGCTTCTTTATCCGCGCCATCCTCTGCGGCGCCATCATGTATCTCGCGGTTGCAATCTATCGCAAAGGCTCGCCGCTCGGTATTCTGTTCGGCGTGCCGCTCTTCATTTTCTGCGGCTTCCAGCACTGTATTGCCAACATCATTACGCTCGGCGTTGCTGCAACTTGGGACTGGTCGGTTCTTATTGCCGTCCTCGGCAATTTCGTCGGTTCCCTCGCAGTCTGGTGGCTTTTGCCCCTAGAAAAGAAAAAGTAATTTATTTCATCCGAACCCGGCGACCAGTAAAGCCGTGGAATGGATGGAATGAACCATTGAATGAGCCGGCATTTCGGTAAGAAATGATGCCGTTGCCTCTCTTGGACCTCGTCACGCCCATCGTGGTATATGCGGCGCTGTCGCAGGTTTGCAACACCTCGAGCATAGTTCTCATGCCGGTCACCGTCGCGCCGTCTGGCTCAATGCCTAAATACTGTTCCAAACAGTCTGCGCAGAATCTATTAATTTCTTTCCCTAATTTATCCTTCAGCTGTGGGTCCTTGTCGCCCTTCAGCTTGTAATCGGACATTAAGTTTTTGCCCCGGCTAATCATTGCTGTGACTAAACCGCGCGTATCCTCGTCGACGCCATTTAGGCGCATGAAATTCTCGGCGTATACGACATTATAGAGATCCTGACGCCCCTTGTCGTGCTTCTTTGCGGCCTCGCCTTTGCCAATATCGTGCGTCAGTAGCGCCAAGCGCATAATTGGCAGGGTATCAGCAGGCATCGCATCGGCGTAATTATCGTCAAAAAGCCGCAGCACAGTCTCTGTATGCTCGCCTAGTTTATAGCCTTCCCAGTTCCCCGCGTCTTCATCGAAAATTTTCTCAAACCCAGGCGTTTTCTTTGCTGCCTCGACGATTTCTTCTGGCTTTGCGTAAAGGTTTTCCGTCAGTAATTTAACGACTTCAGTGCGTCGATCTCGGAGCTTCTCGCCCATCGCGCGGGCCACCCTACCAAAGCGGCGATTGCGCTCTTTGTTGAGCTGCTCATTTTTTTCCGGCGTATTAATCTTTTCCAAATCAAAGAGCAGGTAATTATCGATCTTCTTTCCGAGCGTCGCGGAATGCACGCCCATCTTGCAGCCCACTACGTGGTTAGCCCTTAGCCAGTTCGTGAAATATTCGTGGTTAATCGGAACCTCATGCTCGTTTTTCTTGTTATCTCTAAGATAAATAGACGGCTCGTCGTCCGAAAAAGCGTAGCAAATCTCCTTAAGGAAACCGCGGCCAATCAGGGAATGCGTATTGATAGCGGAACCGACATGCTCCACAGTTCTACTCCTGATGCCGTATTGTTGAGCTATACTGCTGACTTCGTTTTTAAACATTAGGCCATATTGATTCATGAAAGCGCCTGGACCTCTTGTTTTGTTGATGCTGTCGCGATCTTCAAAACTCAGAGGTGCGCCGGTAATTGGGGTAGGGGAAATTGACTGCATTAACTGGTCGACTTCTGCTCTTTCATTAGCCGTTAGGCGCGAAAATGAAGATAAATCAATAATCATTGCATCGGGATCGGCGGATTCAATTTTATGGACCTCAGCAACCCCGCCTTTTCGGCGTGCTCTTGCTTCTGAGAAATCCCTTGCCGTTTCATAGCTACCGGTGTTTAGAGCTGGCTTTTGGTTAATGTTTAAATTGCCCGTGTTGTCGCCGGAATTATTAAAATCTGGCTGAACTTCCCAGTTATCGCTTCCGTCGCCGGCGCGTCCGTGATACAAATCTAGGTCGCTAACTTTCTGGAAAACCCCGATTTCAGCTAGGCGTTCACGCGCCTTGAACTCTGCGGTTTTCTCGAACTGATTAGCGGCAACCTCGCGGCGGCCATGAAAAGACTCACTCATAGTTTAATTATAAGCGGTTTGGGTGGGGCGTGGCAACAAAAATAGGGGCCCATGACGGACCCCTTTGGTGATTTGCTACCTGCAGATATATTTTTCGGCAAGTAGCGCGCCTTGCGCCCGACGCCTTTCGTTCTGCTCGCAAACGCGCCGAATGTCGTTTTCCAGCCCAACAAGGGCGGAGGACGGCACTCTCTTTACGAGCTTGAGCTTTCCTATCGGACGACCAATCGGCTTTGCCTTGAGCTCTACGGTTTTAATCGGCATAGTCACCTCCTTAAGCTCCGGCTATCCATTCGCCGGCCTTAACTCTGCCAGCTGCCCTTCTGGCTTCGTTGTAATCCAGGTGGCGTTGAATCGCCTCCTCAAGTGGACGCATTTTTTCGTCGGGAATGACCTCGACGCTGACCGGTGGTCGATACGGGCAGACCTGTAATTTCTTCAATTCCGACATAGCAACCTCCTATCTCGTCCGGTATTCGCCAGCAATACGCGCGCCATAAGCGCGCCGATCGGCATTCTGATCGAGCCTTGACCGAGCATTAATCTCGAGGCTCGCGAGCTGTGCCTGTGTAATTTTTCCGCAGGGCACAAGTTTGCCCACCTTATATACAGGCGACCTATTCAATGGAACTATCTTGATCGGCATGGTTATCACCTCTTTCTCTAAAGTACGCTATAAAGCTAAGGCCATTATACATGAAAGCTACTTATTGCGAAAACAGTGTTGGTCTGTGTTAAGATAAAGTGATGGTAAAAAAGATAATTAGCGCCAATTACAAGTTCATGTGCCTCTCTCCGGAGGAGCTTTTGGATTTGATTGCGCAGTATGCTGACGGTCTTGAGTTGGCCGTCGACCACCGCAAGCCGTACGAGCTCAATTATCTTGAAAGACTAGTCGATATTATAGGGAATTATCCTTTGCGTTTACAGATTCATGGCGACAGCGAGCTTCCTATTGCTGAGCAGCGCCATTTTCTGGATTTGCTCAGCGGCTATGCCGATAAAATCGGGCAAATTCTAGTCACGCTCCACCCGATTTACGACCCAGATATCGAGGAATCGCAACGTCTTACAGAAGAATATTTCCGCCAGGCGGTCGACCACGTTAGGGGCACAAACGTCAAAATCCTCATCGAGAATCTTAATGACGACATGGAAACTAATCAGCGCCGCCTCAAACTGGGGGAAATTGCGCATATCCAAGAGGGCATTCCAGGCCTAGATTATACTTATGACCTCGGCCACGTCATTGCCGATGGCGCCAGTGCGCTTGAGGACTTCGCGGACGGCATCCGCCTCAAAGATGCCATTATTAACGCCCATATTCATACCACTGTTGATGGTATTGATCATCAGCCATTTTATGATGGCGACAAAAATATTCCGCTCACCGCGCAGGTTTTGTCGCAGCTCGATAGCCTCGAGAGCGTAGTTTTCGAGTACAACCTCTATAAATGCCGCGGGGAAACGATAAAAGACAGAATCATCGATTATCTGCAATCGATGAAAGAAATAGATCTATAGCTCGAAGATATCGCCGTCATTTGGAACGATAAGATTTGGAATATCTCGGCGAATCATCTTCCTTGTTTCCTCGAATATGTGTGTGGCAATAATCTTCTTGTCTGGATATGTATCGCATAGCCCGTAGATGTCGTCCAACCCCATATGGATAGCACTGCCGGATTTCGGGAACGAAGTGTCTAGGACTGCCCAGTCTGACGCTTCTACGATTTTTTGAATGCCGTCGCACATGATACTATCGCCAGAAAAGCCGATTCGTTTTCCTGCTTTCTCGACGATGAATCCGCTGGCCCTCACTTTGCCGTGAACTACTTTAACGGGCTCTATCGTGGCACCGTCCGCCGTGAAGCTTTCGCCGTTTTTGTATTCAATCACCTCAACGTTTTGTGGCCACCAACTTTCTGTGGTATCTTCCGGATTCCAGATGTATTTGGCAATTTCGTGAGTGGCTTTTACGCCGCCTTCAGGTACAAATATAGTTAATTTCTGCCCATTGTCGATGTTTTTGCGTGCCGCTAGCATCATGAACGGCACATCCATGAAATGGTCTGCATGCAAATGTGTGATTACGATCGTACTAATTTTCCCAACGTCGCAATTTAGCCTGAGAAGTTGCTTAAAAGTGCCAGCTCCACAATCAATCAAAATGCTATCATCAATAAGAGTCGACGCACTTGCGTCTGCGACGAAAATGCCGCCGCTTCCAATAATCCGCATCTTAACTTTGTCTGTCATATCGATATTATACTATACCTGAAAATCGCTCCCGAAAACACCCTCGCCCTAAGATTCGGAGCTGCGTGGTTGCTGTTGATATTCTCCCCAAAAGTGTTATAATATGAACAGTTGTTAAAGCACTTTTCAATCAGTTTTCGGCTAAAAGGAGGTGGAGTTATGTCTTTTTTAACCGAATTCTATCTATCAAAACCCTATAATCCAATTATTTTGTTGCTGATATGCTGGCTGTTTTGGCCAGGCTCGATGTTCTTCTCGGCGGCGGTTTTCGAATCGCGCAAGGTTTACCTCGGCAAAGGCCAATCGCGGATGTTTTTCCCGGGCGATTTCTTTCTCGGCGTGACGATAGTAGCAATTATCGGCGCGAATGCAAAGAATCCGGTGGGCTGGACTCAGGTTAACGAGCCCATCTATTGGCTCGCGACCGGTATCCTCTGTGCCGTGATTGCGGTGGCTGTCCATATACCGGACGCTCGTCGCTACAAAGCGGTCGGCTCGCGTACTAGCCCAACGAAACTTACGCATGACTTCTTCGGCTATTTTATTTGCCCATGGCTTATGGCCTCGCGCGGCCTCCCAGAGCTTTTCTGGTGCGTCAAAGATTTGGACTTTAGCAAGAGCCCCGTCGAGTGGATCATAATCCTCGTTTCGTTCTCGTCTTTTATGGCGCTGACGGTTTACGACATTAAGCATCCGCCTACGGACGAGCAGAGGCTCCTCATGCACCCGGACAAATGGCGTCCGATTTGGAAAAAGAGGGATTGATTGAGACTCCCCGCATCAACGCGGGGAGTTTTTGATGCATCCCTTGACATTTGACCGCACATATTCTATAATATTTCAAGATGTAGTTAATACACGATCTTTACAATCATAGGAGGAAAAAGAAATGGCCAAACAGCAGAAAAGTTTCGGATATTATTTCAGAAACATGCCACTAGAAAAAGCCTGGGAAGGAGATTTTAATCTTCTCGCCAAACAGGGAATGCCTGCCGAATGGGTTGAAGCCCTTGAGACAGTTTGCCGGATGGATATGTCGTCAGCTCTAGAAATTTGCGAATTCTTCTCGCAGGGAGACGACCTCGTGGATGCCATCTACGGCGAGTATAGAGTATATGGCAAGGATGATGTTTTCTTCTTTCCGCTCGTCGACGACGCTTCGGTGCCGAAGGATACCGAAAAGGTATGCGCTCGTGTCGGAGAACTAAGGTCCAAAGGTTCTTGGTGGGATTCAAAGGAGCATGCCTGTCTCGTAGCGAGCTTACATTCTGAGCATATTATGCTTCGTCCCGAAGAGAGCGTATATCTTGCGGTCGTCCACGACGTCGGTAAAAAATATACCGCCGCCACAAAGGCCAAGGACGAGCTTTGTTTTCCTGAGCATGCAACCGTCTCGGCGTTTATTGCGGGGCATTGGTTGCGGAATAGGCGCAAAAAAGAGGCCATACCGGAGAAAAAGCAATTTAGCATTAGCGACAAGGAGATGGTAGCCATCATCTACGCGCATATGTTCCCAAAAGAAGTTGAAGACTATAGGAATAAATTCTGGTCCGAACTTCTGGCGTTCCTTGGGGGGAAAAGTCTGGTCACCAGCCATACCATGGATCAAATCCATGTTTTTTCGTTCTGCAATAAGGACGCCGCCGACTTCGATGAGGAAAAAATGTGCAGCTTCCACGAACACCTCAAAAAAGGCGGTCACCTCATTTACGAGCATTCCTACTCCTAATTATTACTCCCCGGCAACATGTCGGGGAGTTTTTGATGCCCCGCATTGACTTTATCTCTGTTACCTTAAGCATAAGAATAATTGACAAATATAAGCATATATGGTAAAATATAGTTATATGGTTAATTACGTTGACTATACGTAAATTAAGAAAAATTTTGGGTTTTTGTCATTCTTGCATCCTATTCCGCTCCACTTACGGGGACAAGCGGGCGAAATAGGGTGCAGGATAAGTGCCCTTCAATACTTTCGGGAGGGATAAAAATGAACCGACTAAATGATGTTATTTCTGAAAGAGAATTGTTAAAACTATGTTCAGAACAATGGGCGAAACTCGTGGAAGAGTTCAGAGAGTATGAACTCATTAATTCCAGTAATTGGATGGCTGGCATTGATGAGTCAGCCTACTTAGTTCCGAACGGGACAAAAGGGGAAATCTCATACTCGAGCAAGCCTCGGCATTCCTTCAGGATTTCCGATCACTGGTCGTGGAAATCGAACCTGAACAAGAACCCAGACGAGGATTATGTTCAATGCTGCAACGTTAGCTTTCCGCCGGCTATGGAACGGAAAGAACCCGGAAAAGCGGGCAAGCCATGGAGGGGCTGGTGTATTGCGTACACCGAAGACGGTTATCACTATGAAACCATTTTCGGCGCAGCCTACGACAGAACTACTGACATGTGGCGCGTGGTAAACGAAGACATAAACCTTGCTGATTTAAGAGCTGGCATCTCTCTAAACTGCTGACGGGAGACTTTCGCAGTCTCCTTTTTAATAGCTTGGGCTAAACAGTGTATAATCAGATTACGATGGTGTATTTGGATTATGCGGCAACCAGTCCGCTTTTGCCTGAGGTGATTGATGCTATGCGCGAAGCAGAGCAGCGGTATTTTGCGAACGCCTCGGCGCTCCACACTCCGGGCCACCTCTCGATGAATAAGATTGAGGAAGCGCGCGAACTTTTGGCGAAACTCATCAACGCTGATCCTGGCGAAATCATCTTTACATCTGGCGCTTCGGAATCGAACAACACTGTAATCCGCACTTTCGAGGGGCATAAAATCTGTACATCGCCGCTCGAGCACCACTCAATCATCGAGGCTGCACGCGTGCTTGGTGGCGACGAAAAACCCGCGCTCTACTCCTATATGCTGGCGAACAATGAAATCGGCGAGTTTTTGCCGATTGCCGATGTCGTCAAAAAGGCTCACAAAGAGGGCGGCTTCGTCCATTCTGACCTCACGCAGGTGCTTGGCAAACTCCCAATCGACGTCAAAGCGCTCGACCTAGATTATGCCACCTTTAGCGCGCACAAAATTGGCGGCCCGATTGGCGTCGGCGCGCTCTACGTCAAGAATGGCGTTCCGTTCAAGCCCCTGATTATTGGCGGCAATCAAGAGAAAAAACGCCGCGGCACGACCTACAATACGGTCGGCATCATCGGTTTTGGCGCCGCGCTCAAATATCTTCTCGATCGCAAAACCTGGGAAATTTACGACACAAAAATCCGCGCCCTGCGCGACAAACTAGCTGGGCGCATTCTCGAGGAAATTCCGGGTAGCTCCCTCAATACCGATCTCAAAAATTCGCTTCCAAACATCCTAAACGCCTCTTTCGAGGCGGCCGAGGGCGAATCTATCCAGCTTTATCTCGACGCCGAGGGCATCATTGTCTCGACTGGCTCCGCCTGCGCCTCTGGTGACATTAAGCCAAGCCATGTTCTGATGGCAAAAACCGGCGACGCCGAAGTGGCGCATTCGTCGATTCGTTTCTCCTTCGGTCTCGATAATACTGAGGAGGACATCGACAAAGTTATGGCGGTTTTACCGGGGATTATCGACCGCCTACAAAAAATCAGCACTATTGAAAGGAAGACGAAATGAACGAAGGACAAGATTGGATTTACTCAGACACCGTGAAGGACCACTTTATGAACCCGCGCAATTTCTTGTTTGGCGACGAATCTCAGTTCGATTTTGACGCGGTCGGCATCGTTGGTAACCCAATTTGCGGTGACCAGATGAAAATGTACATCAAGGTCAAAGACGACAAAATCGAGGACGTCCGCTGGAAAACCTACGGCTGCGCCTCGGCCATCGCCTCGACTTCTGCGCTGTCGGAGCTCGCCAAGGGCAAAACCCTCGACGAAGCCGTAAAAATCTCCGCCAAAGACATTGATGATTATCTTGGCAACCTCCCAAAACACAAATTCCACTGTTCTGTTCTCGGCCATCAGGCTCTCGCCGACGCCGTCAACAAATACCGCGCACAAAAATAGTACGCGCTATAATAAAGTCAAATGAATAAAGTAAACCTGTTGTTAACTGAGGCAAACGGCAATCTTTCTGGCAGTAAAGAAATGATTGCGAACGCCGTCAAAATGGCATACAAATACGTATTTCCGAAGCTCAAAGTTGATTGGGATATCGATCTGCTAGTCACCAATCGCCTACCCGATATCGTCATTCCGGAGGACGGAGTTGGCGGACGCGCTAGGGCCTCCGATTTCATTGAATTTGCTATCGACGAAGAAAAAGCCACAGAGGTCCTGATTTCCGAAATGGTGGCACACGAAATTTGCCACGCTGCGCGTTGGGGTAAAAACGATGAGTGGGCCAGCACTCTGTCTGACGCTATCATCAGCGAGGGCATCGCGACATGCCTGGAGGCTGAATTTGCAGAAAACCGAACAGAGAAAACGGTCTTTATTAAAACAATCCTCGAACGCACCGATGACGAAAACGAAAAGATTCTCGCAAAGCTCCGCGACCAATTAGATTCCGATATCTACGACTACGGCGCTATATTCTTCAACGGCAACGACGAGTTGCCACGTTGGGCGGGCTATTCTCTCGGTTACTACCTAGTGAAAAAGTATCTCGAAAAAACCAACAAAAAAATCGAAGATATGTTTGCCGACAAATACGCAGACTTCAGGATTGTCTTATAAATAAAAATAGCCCTCGCGGGCTTGATTTGGTGGGCCTTAGCTCGCGAAGTTCGAACCATTATTCAGGCCGATATTCTTGATAATTTAGGGCACTAATCATTGCCGAATGCGGCCTTGAGCTCGTCTAGATTATTGGCGACGACAAAAGAATTCATTACAGCTTCTTTTACGAACCCCTCTTTTGCTATCTTTTTGAAATATCCTAAGATCTCATCATAAAACCCGCAGGAGTTATAGATGACGACTGTCTTGTTAAACTCTTTGCAAATAATACCTTGCATCGCCAGGAAGAACTCATACAATGTGCCGAATCCGCCCGGAATCACCACTAGTGCGTCGCATTTTTCGACCATCAGGTTAGTACTCTCGACTATTCCATCAGTCGTTATTTCCTCAGTGCACTGCAAATTCGCAAAATCACCCTCATAAATCTTTGGGCAGACCCCGAGTATTTCCCGGCCATGCGCCAAGGCACTCCGGTAGGCGCACCCCATCAGCCCACGGTCGCAAGCACCGAATAGCAGATCATTATCCGTCAACAAGTAGTCCAGAACATCGCGACAATCGTCGAGATACTTTTCCGGAATATCATTGCTTTCGCCACATGCAATATACAGCAACATTATTTCTCCTTACTACCATTGTAAAACAAAAAAGAGCCGAATACGGACTCTAATTCTAAAATGGTGGATCTTACTGGGCTCGAACCAGTGACCTTACGAATGTGAATCGTACGCTCTAGCCAACTGAGCTAAAGATCCGCCTGCTCCAAATTATAACAGATAAGATTAGTTTTTCCTAGGCTTTGGCACGACCATCGTGAGGCCAAATCCACTGATAAACAGGGTAACGATGTAAATCGCCAGGTCGTCAGAAGTATTCGGCACGACAATGCCGCCATTCTCGTTGATTTCTTCGTACTCAACCGCCGCCGCCTTCTTGTTGCGAGCCGCCGCTGGGACCTGCTCTGGGCCATCATCCGGCTCATCCCACGTTGGAATCGGCTCTGGTGCTGGCGCCGGGCTCGAAACGAAGCCAAAGGTTGCCGCGACTGTCACGTTTTCGGCCGGCATCGTGAATTCGTCGTTCGAAATCTGCGCCTCGGTGCCAGATCCGCCGACCGCCGCCAAGCGTTTGACTTCATAGGCCAAATCCGGCTCTGCGTCGACATTAATCGTGTCGCCTTCAAAGGCTTTCGTTTGCGAAATCGTCAATTCACCACCGTTATTTGCGACTGTGCGGAGATTGTACTGGCGAAGCACTTCGAGCCTGCCGTCATCGGTAGCACGCTCACCGTATCCCTCGCCAAGGTAATCCGCCACACTGTAATCAAAGATACCGCCGCGGATCATGACATTTCCGGCATTCTCAAAAACGACGGAGCTGTCGCCCGTGGATTCAAAATACAATTCGCCGCAAGGCTGGTCGATGCTTGCGCTCACTTGCGCCACTGCCTCTGTGTCGTTACCTTGTGGGTTCGTGATGCTCAGTGGCACTACGGCGCGGAAGTGGCCGCCGCAGATGTGCACCTCAATCGGTAGCATCGTATTGTGCTGCGCAATCGCGACCGCGGCGCCCTTGGTGGTCGAACCGTTCGAGTTGCTATTTACGACATAAGTAGTCGCGTCAGAGATAAAAGTACCGCCCGTAATATTCGCCGAACCGGCGCGAATCTCGATCGCGCTGTCCTGGCCGTGCAGCACGCCGCCGGAAATAGTTGTCTCGCCATTTGGCTGCGGCGCATAAATCGCTGGCCCGCTATTCGAAATAATTTCGCCGCCCGTGATGGTGAATTTTGCATTCGTACCCTCACTTTTGCCACTAATCGAACCGTTGCTAATTAATGCAGTGCTATCAGAAATCAGAGTACCGCCATTGATAGTTACGGAGCAGTTTTTATAAGCCGTCACAGCACTACCGCCGGTGCCAATCGCGCTAATTTCGCCGTCATTGACTATCAAAGTACTGCCGATGCCGGTGCCTTCACCGTGGTCGCCGTAATCAAAAGAGTTAGCAATACCTACGCCTGCGCCGAGCGCGACAACTTTACCGTCATTCAACTCGATAACACCACCGGCTCGGTTGCCGACGGCTGGATCGCTTGGTCCCACCGAAGCAGCCTCAACCAAACCGCCGTTAATCGTAAACTTGCCATAGTTATAAACCGCAAATTCTGGCGCGTAAATCTTACCGCCATTCAAGATAAGCTCGCCGTTTATAGTCTCGATACCATAGTCTGCTTCTGCTGAAACGAGACCAGATTCCATCGTCATTGTACCGGTATAGCCGGTGTCGCCGATAATGAAAATAAAGCTTTCGTTGCCAGTCACGGCGCCGGTTCCGACGCTATCTTTCAGAGTAAAATCAGATCGCACGACAATTGTTTTGTCTCCGGTCGTAATCGTATGGCCGTTCAAATCAAGCACGAATGGATTCGAGATTGCGCGGTTGTAGTCGAGGGTAATATCGGCGTTCAAAATCGCTTCGCCGCCATTGCTCATCGCCGAGACAAGCCCCGAAACGTCGTTAATCTGAACAGCTGCCGCACTAACATTATTGGCGCCAAAAACACCTGCAGCAAGCGCCAACGCAAGTCCAAAGATGAATACCTTGACCTTATTCATGTCTATTTTTGACCTTGTACCCTTTTAGAATAGCATAAGTACTATGGGAAAATCAAGGGTAGAGCACTGTTTGACGTACGGCCAAAAATCTATTAAAATATCAGATATGAATTTAGATTTTGCTGCCCTCGAAAATGAGCGCCAACAGATTACGGATTTCCTTAGTCAGCCAGATGCTTACGCTGACCCGAATTTTGCTGCCAAAAACCGTCGTCTCCAGGAGCTCGACGAGCTTATCGCTCTCGGTAAAAAGCGCGACCAACTCGTATCTGATATTGCCGAAGCAGAGAATGACCCGGATCTTGCCGAAATGAAGCCCGATCTCGAGGCTGAGCTCGCCGAAACAGAGGCGAAACTCACCGAAATGCTCATTCCGCGCGACCCGAACGACGACAAGCCAGCGATTATTGAGATTCGCGCCGGTGCCGGTGGCGACGAGGCCAGCCTCTTTGCGGGCGACCTTTTCCGCATGTATACCCGCTACGCCGAAACTCACGGCCTCAAAGTCGAATTGCAGTCCGAATCCGTTAATGATGCCGGTGGCTACAAAGAGGTAATTTTTCGCGTTTCTGGCGACCAGCCATATGGCAAGTTGAAGTTCGAAGGTGGTGTCCATCGCGTCCAGCGCATCCCTGTAACAGAGAGCCAGGGCCGCATTCATACCAGTACCGCCACTGTTGCTGTCCTCCCAGAGGCAGAAGAGCAGGATCTCGAGATTAATCCAGAAGATCTCCGCATCGATATTTACCGCTCCGGTGGCCACGGTGGTCAGGGCGTCAATACGACCGACTCCGCCGTCCGCATTACCCATCTTCCTACCGGTATTATGGTTGCCATGCAGGACGAGCGTTCCCAGCAGCAAAACCGCATCAAGGCTATGACGGTTCTCCGTAGCCGCCTCCTCGAGCGCAAGATTGCTGAAGACCGCGCCAACGCCTCTGATGCCCGCAAATCCCTCATCGGAACAGGGGATCGCAGCGAAAAAATCCGCACCTACAACTTCCCACAAGACCGCATCACTGATCACCGTATCCACTACAACCGCAGCAACATTACTGCCGCTATGAACGGCGACATCGAGGATATCATCGAAGAGCTCACCAAACACGAGCGCGAACTCAAATCCGCCGAATAAAAAACGACCCCATAACAGGGGTCATTTTTAATGTCTTCCAAATCCGCCGGTTTTTGGCGCCGGTCGCGCCGGGGCGGCAAACCGTGCTGCCATCTGTTGCCGTGCTGTCATCTGGTCTGGCTGCGCATTATTTCCAAAGCGCTGATATCGGCTCTCGCGCCCATCAATCTCGTCTTTCTCTCTGGCGGAATGACGGTTTTCGAGCGCTTTTTTGCGTATTTCTAGCTCTTCGGCATAGGTCCGCGCTCGCGGTATCCGGTTCACCCCTTGGGCCACCCGCGCGTTCTTGTATCCCTGGACCATTTTTCGCTGCCATTCGATCGCCTGCCGCTCGGCAAAAGTCTGACCGCCTTCGGCCCCAAAATGACCAGCATTCTGCGCTTTTGCGTAGCTGCTTGTGTGCTGCATATCAGAGGTAGAAGCCTTTGTTAGCCGCTGGATCATTTTTGAGTTAAAAGCCATCTTGCTAATGATTATATCACCTTATTTCGCTTATGTATAAAATAATAAGCATAAAAAGTAAATTATAGCATAATAGTATTGACAAAATGCAAAAAGTTTGATATAATAACAACAGCTAATTGCGAGGTGGGGAACCGCCCACAAGAGGCGCAACGTTAACAAGTCAGATCATTGCTGCACATAAGTGTAGCAATGGAAGATTTACATACTCCTTTTTTGCGAGTTGTGCCCCTTCCTTTTCGTCTCCGGGGAAAGTGAGATGTTTTACATATAACTGGCTCGGGGGTGCCATAAACCCTACATTTATTTTTTGGAGGTGTCATATGGCACAGAATGAATTATTAACTAGGGAAGAGGCTCTTGAGTACATGAACAAAATGACTCTTGATGCTGACAAGCGCAACAAGAAGGCTATCACCTGCATGAAGTACGCGGCTGACCGCGTAATCGAAGACAACGAAAAGACCAGAGGCGATATCGCTTCAGCAAAAGACGACATCTGCGACCGCATCGAGAAGAACTCAAACGGAAAGGCGCTCTCATTAGCACAGTTCCTCGGTTCGATACTCATCGGACTCATCGCTGGAGTCGGCTATGGTATCGCGCAGTTCAAGGCTGCATTGCTGGGATCTGGCTGGACTCTCATTGAGGTCCTCAGAGACAGTAGCAATGGCGCAATTACCGGCGACATTGTTGGCCATCCTATTATGTTCATGATCATAATTCAGGCAGTCATCGCTTTCTTCGCCTTTTGGCTTGGAGCGATGTTCCTTTTATCGTTATGGAATGGTAGGAAGAAAAAGAACCGCAGCAGCAACTCATGAAAGGAGGAGAAAAAGCCATGAGAAACACTGCCAGATGGAGATGGTGCGGAATCCTGGCAGCTGTGCTGTCGGTGGTTCTGCTCCTCTCGTCATCGTTCACCAGCCCGATAATCAAAGCACTTTCGGGCTGGGGAATCGTTAAGGCCGACGTCATCGATCCGGATCCTATCGATCCGGATAAAGTTGACCCGGAGGAAATGATTCCTTTCCACACTGTCGTTTATTTCGCACAGTTGGAAAAGGACAGACCTTTCTATTTCGGCGCTAACGTCTGGGAAGAAGCTCAGGCGGCAATCGCAAGAGGAGAGGTTGATACTGTTTTGGAGTACATTATCGGTACAGACGATTACCTCGGTAATCTCTGGTACAGGATGATGTACGACCCTGCACTCTGTGCAGCGATTTGCCTCTACCTTGATCAGAACGGCGTTTCTGGCGTTGTTCCGATCTTGAATCGTGAGGTTGATCTGGAAGTTGGCGCTAGAGCTGACCACGCCCACATGGAGTTCCTCAAGGACCCCGAATACTGGGAATGGTGCTTCACTAGAGCCAAGAACATTCTCCTTAGTGAGGATGCCGAAATCTGGATCGAGGAACTTGGCGACTACGAGTCGGCAATGTACATGGTCGAGGATGGACTTGGCCTTGGCATACCGCTCGTATATGTTGGTGTTACTGATGGCGAAGATGGTCATTGTATCGTCTTTTCCGTTAGAACAGAGAAGGATGGACCTTTCGTAGAAGTTAGGCTCCGTCTCGAGTGCGGCTATCAGCCGATTGACGTTCCCGGTTGGGATCCACCGTCAACGACTCCTACGCCGACACCTTCTGACACACCGACGCCGACTCCCTCGGATACGCCGACTCCTACACCGAGTACGACCCCGAAGGAACCGTCAGTTGATCCGCAGAACAGGATAAACCCTGATTCTACAGATCCGTCAGAACAGAACGCAGCGGACGATTTCTATAGTGATGACAGAATCAATAACGATTCTGACACCACTGAGACTCCGGAGCCGACTAGTCCGACTAGTTATGTTTCTCCGGATCCGCCTGTAGCTTCGCCTACTACGGCGCCATCTCCGACTCCGGTACCGACTACACCGCCAACTCCAACTACTGCTCCGTCTCCGACCCCGGTAACGGGCAACAGTCAGAGTGGTGATTGGGCGCCTGTAGACGATGTGGCAAATAATAATCCTGCCACTCCGGAGCCGAATCTTGGTACAGACGTCAACTATGGTGACATAGAGGCGCCTGAATAACTGTTGTAAATCTTCAGTTCCTTGCTAGTGGGGGCCTCTCGTTTTGAGAGACCCTCCACTTCCAAGATTGTGTACGGCAACGATCTGACTTGCAGCGGATAATTTAACAATCCGGCTAACAAAGCATTTTCATCCATTCTAAGAAATTATTTTTTCAACGAAAGGAACTATTTATTTATGAAGAAACTCGCTAAGGCTGGTATTGGTCTTGCAGCCGTTGCTGCAATCTCCGCTGCTGGCATTATCGCAGTCAATGCTTGGGGCCCAGAACGTAAGACATTTACGATGGAAAACCCAGCTGACTACGTTACATTTAACTCGATTACTAATAACGTTATCGGTGATGAGCGCTATTTCGTAGCTGCTTCTGAATATACTGGTAACGCTCACAATAATAAATTTAGCGACAATACGACTGTTGAGGACGGTAAGGAATATGTTGTGCGTATGTACGTTCACAACAACGCCGCATCGAACCTCGGTCTTATTGCCGAAAACGTTCGCGCTTACGTAATTCTTCCAACGAATACCGCAAGCTCGATCACTGTTAGTGGTAAGATTTATTCCTCTAACGCAAACCCAACGACTGTTTGGGATGAAACTCACTTTAATTCGAAGAATGGTGAAAAATTCAACCTCGCTTACGTCGATGGTTCTGCTAAGTATTACAACTATAGCCAAGACGGTAAACTCCGCACGTTTAGCCTTGATGGTTTGAACGATAGCAACGATTTGTTTACTTCTAAGGGTCACCTCCTCGGTTACGACCAGATGGATGGTAAGATTCCTGGCTGTAATGAATACTCTGGTTACCTCACCTTCCATGTGAAGGCTCAGTTCGAAAAGGTTGCTAACCCAAATATCGAGATCCAGAAGGAAGTTAAAATCCTCGGTACCGATACTTGGAGCGAACAGGTTACTGCCAAAGCTGGCGAAACCGTCCGTTACCGCATCCACGTTAAGAACACTGGTAACACTACCCTCGAGAACTTCACGGTTCGCGATGTTCTCCCTACCGGCTTGACTTATGTCAAGGGTAGTACGACTGTTGCTAACACTGCTAACCCTAAGGGTGTCGCAGTTAGCGATGGTATCGTGACCGAACAGGGTCTCAACCTCGGTACTTACGCTCCTGCCGCTGGTGCTTGGATCTATTTCAACGCTACCGTCGACAAGGCTGTTGCCGACAAGTGTGAGAACTCTACTCTCCGCAACATTGCGCAATCTAGTGCAAAGACGATGACCAAGACCGTTGAAGATACGGCTGACGTCCTCGTCAATGGTAAGGTTTGTGAAGATAACTTCACCCTTAACAAGACCGTTCAGTTGAATGGTGGTAAGGAATGGTTGGAAAACGTCACTGCTAAGGCTGGCGACACGGTTCGCTATCGCATTCAGTTCAAGAACACTGGTAACACCACGCTCAAGAACGTTGTAATCCGCGATATTCTTCCACAAGGTATGAGCTACAAGAAGGGTACTACTATCCTTTACAACGCTGAAAATACCAAGGGTAAGAAGCTCGGTGATGGTATTGTAACTGCTGATGGTATCAACATTGGTGACTATGCCAAGGGCACGGAAGCTACTGTTTACTTCTACGCAACGGTTAATGCTTCTTTGAAGGATAACTGTTACGATTCTACCCTTACGAACGTCGCTAAGGGTAAATATAATAACGATAGCAAGACTGAAAAGTCTGACACTGCTAAGGTTTCTGTGAAGGGCCAGATCTGCAAAGACCCAGACCTTCCAAAGACTGGTGCTACTACTATCGCAACCGGTATCTTTGGTACCGCCGCTGTTGCAACTGCAGCTGGTTACTACATTGTTAGCCGCAAAAAGTTGAATTAAGTTGACCGCCAATCGATAGAGCTTTCCCAAGCTCGTTTAGAACGACGGGAAACTGAAACAAAATACCCCATCGGAGTAAAATTCGGTGGGGTATTTTTGTTGCATTTCAGATTTTGCTTATGCTAAAATAATACTTATGAATGAGGGTGAGAATTCCGGTATGCCTAATGGTCCGATTTTTTCATCCCCGAACATTTCTGGCGGTGAGCCATCCAAGCAAGAAGCTGTTCCGATGCCGGAAGAGCAGGTAGATATTACGAAGGTTGCCGACCCGGCGGTCGCGACGACGATTGCTTCGATGCCTGACGCGCCAGAAAAACCGATTGTGACTTCCGGCGGTGATCCTGTCGACAAAAAGAAGCCGCGCTTCGGTCTCGGCACACGCCGTTTCAAAGAGAAATCCCAGCAGCCAGCTGCGCCAATCATGCAGGCTGCGCAAACCCCGGCTTTTGCGAACGCTCCAGAGTTTTTCAATGACGCCGTTGGCGACATCGTTCTCGCGGACGCCGCCGATGCCGAGAAGAAAAACAAGACGAAGAAATTTTTGATTATCGGCATCCTCGCAGTCGTTGTTTTGGCTATTGCGGGTGTCGGTATTGCAATGCTACTCAAGGGCAGTACGGAGTCGCCGCAAAATAAGCTTGCTCGCTTCATGAATTTGTATTATTACGGCAATGATGACGCCAGTAATGTGCCGAAAAAAGATGCGGTTGCGGATGTTGAGCCATATTTTATGGCCAATAAAAAGAATGCGGAGTACGTCAAAAAAGTCGAAGCGGCGTTTAATGACTATTATTCAGTAGCCGACGACAAAGCTAAGAGCTCTGAGCTCTACGTCACGATGCAACGCTATATTTATTTCGCTTCAGACGTAGCGTCGATACGGCCATTGTCATTCCAGATTGTGGCACAAAAAGTATTTTACGAAGGCGGCTATGAAGCTGCAGTGAAGTATATTAATTCGGAATATTCTCCTGTTGAGAACGAACGCGAAATGGGGAAGTCATACCGCGAATGGCTTGTAAAAGCGGCTCTCGAATACGCCAGCCAGGCGAATATTTACAAGGATAACGGCTGTAAATTCGTAAACTGGTCAATTGACTATTCTTGTCAAAAGAACATTACCGGCGAGACCGCAACCTTATTAAAGAATTCGATATCGTTTGCTGGTACCTATACGCAAAAAAGCGAGCGGTTAGCGAGCGATGCATATAATTATATCCGAACAAACGCCCCTCAATACTTGGAGTTGAAATAAAATGACTAGGAAAAAGATTCTATCAATTCTTATACCAATCTGCGCCGTCGTAGTGACGCTCATTATGTGTCTTGCTCCAAAAACCGTAAAGGCTGCTGCTCCGAAGTACTCGATTATGCAAAAAGCCGTTATGCAGGCTCTTCATAATCTATATTCTGATGGATCTATGAGTGGCGTTTCGTATACGTTGCAGCAATCTGCAGAGCGAGAGTTCGGTCTCAATACGGGCGTATCGTTCTACACCGTCCATCTGCCGCCGGTCTACTTCAACGATAAATCGAACGAGGGCGCCGTCAATGCCTATACCTTTATTGAGGGCGAAGAAACTAACCTTAAATTGGTCGGCGCAGTCAAGTATCTTAGTGGCGGCACAAAGTCTACGACTGGTACAAATAACCAGGAACGTGAACAGTTCTCTAACGGTATGGGCTTCGAAGCGCCACCTGCAACGACCGAGGATGTAATGGAACTATGCTTCCGCCCGTACTACATGGAAGACTTTATTATTTGGGCGGAGAGTAGTAGCGATGGTTTGAAAAACTATATGTCGGCGGTGATTTCGACTGGCAACATTTTTGGTCCAATATGGCAGGCCTATACTACGAGTAGCCAGTATGGCATTATGCATGTTGGCCAGCCGCTATGCGCGAACGTTACTATTACCAATGACGGATCGGATGGCAGCGAAATGGATGGCATTATTGCAGAAAATGCCCGCCGCACCTCTAATAATCTGGATTACAATAACGGCGAAACGGTTATTCAGTTCGAGACTCTTACCCCGGGCATTGTCAGGCTAGACTGCGCAACGATGAATACTTATTGGAATTATAGTATCAAAGGCTCGCTCGCGGCTACGCTCCAGGGGAGCGAGTTCGTTCCGCCATTCCCGTGGTGGACGGCTGATAGCTGTAAAGACGACGATGTAGCGCCGGCGCAATATACGGTTGGTCAAACGAAGTTCTCTGATATTAGAGATATCCTTATGAGTACACTGATAGAAAAAGCAGGAGAATTTGAGGTCCCATCCACTAACGGCGTGAGCCACTATTATATCCAGACAAGCTATTATGATCAGGACGGTGTACCGATATATGGCGGTATTACTAGCACGGCTGAGGAAACGCGGCAATTCAGCTTGCGCACAGACGACACGAACTTCAATATTGGTACCAGCGTTCTCAAATACCTGACAGGCGATACCTCGCTTACCTATAGTACGCTTCAGCTATCCGGCGCCGAAACGATGGTTTTGTATAGCAATTACATTCGTAATTTCTATGGCCTGGTTGGCGACCCGCTACCAGAAGATACGACATTAAATACTGACGGCTATAGACTAGTAAAGCTCCTAAATCTTGATGGTGATAAGAAGGGTCAAATTGAGAAGGTGTATGTCAAGGTGAACAACCCTGAGCGTTCTGTAATTGGTATTCGCCGTGCAACATCTAGTCAGACCTATGTTGGCGCAGAAGAGCTTGGCCATCTCAAGGACATGGTCGATTTCTCCGGCATTGCCGACTGGCTAGCTAGCTACACTGGTCCAATGACTGTTGACCTTGATCTCATTGACACGAACCAGCAGACTTCTGGCACTGTCCCAGAAGATCCATCGGGCGGTGAAGAAGGAAGCACCGGCGAGCATGAGCCGAGCTGCTACGATAATGCCGGCTCGCTCGGCTGGGTAGTCTGTCCAATTATCGATGGCGTCGCCGACTTTATTATCGACAAGTATGAAAGATGGGTTGAACCTGCTCTCCAGATTAATACGAAGCTCTTCGGCGGCGAGGGCAGCGAAACATACACTGTCTGGAACGTGTTCCGCAATATCGCCAACATTGCCTTTGCGATTGTATTCTTGATTATTATCTTCTCGCAGCTTACTGGTGTCGGTATCGACAACTACGGCATCAAGAAGATTCTACCAAAGCTTATCATCGGCGCGATTCTTATTAACCTTTCGTATATTATTTGTCAGCTCGCAATCGACCTCGCAAATATTCTCGGCTACGGCGTAGCGGGCATCTTCAAGGGGATTGCTTCGGAAATTCAGATTCCGGAAACGCTCACGATTGATGGCGTGAGCGCTAGCACGCAGCCGAACATGATGGAGGCTGGTGGTGGGCTAACGCTAGTCGTTATTGGAATTGTCGCGGCAATTAGCACCCTTGCGGTCCTCTCGCAGGGTACGGCGATTATTATCCCTATCCTCATGGCAGTAGTCGGTGTTGCTATCTCGCTCTTCACGCTCATTGCGATCCTCGCTATGCGCCAAGCCGCAGCCGTGTTGCTTGTCGTGGCTTCGCCGCTTGCATTCGTCGCCTACATGCTACCGAACACGAAGAAGCTCTTCGATAAATGGTTCACGGTATTCAAGGGCCTCTTGATCGCCTTCCCGGCTTGTAGCGCATTGATTTATGGTGGTGATTTGGTCGGACGCATTTTGGTTACAACCAGTAGCGGTAGCACCTGGATTACCTTGTCGGCTGCTATCGTGAGTATTGCGCCAATCTTCTTCATTCCGAAGCTTATTAAGTCTTCGATGGGCGCAGTGTCAACTATCGCTTCAAACCTCACCGGCAGAGCTTCAAAGGGCCTCGGCAGCGCTATTGGCGGTAGCCAGTGGGCAAAGAATATCCGCGGCAACCATGAGGCTAGGAAGCAGTTCCGCAACACTATGCGCCGCTCTGGCTATAAGTTTGACAAGGATGGCAACCCGACGCGCCGCACGCTCCGCGGAATGCTTCAGGATAGCCTCCCGCATTCGCAGGCCGGAAGGGCACAGATTGCGCGTAACCGCGCCGCGGCATCTAGAGAGGGTATTGAGGCAGCTAATGCTGGTAGGCTGATGGGCGCAACCGGTATGATGCATTTCCAGAATGCTGCGACTGCGAACCAGGAAAAGATGCAGTCGCTAGACGTCCAAGAAGCAATGTCCTCACTGGCTAATAATGGGTATCGCACAGAGGAACAGCTCGAGGCTGAGTTTGCTAGACTTATGACCAATGGTACGAAGAATGACGAAGAGGAACTAAGACTAAAGGCTATTGCCACCAAGTTGGCGGCTGCTGGTCCTGGTCAAAAAGCGATGGCTAAAACCCTTCGCGGGGGTAACGTTAATAAGGACGCCCTCAAGATGCTTTCGCAGTACGGAACTTCAAATGGCAACGATCTTCTTCAGAAGATATCGAACAAAGACGCCTTTGTTTCGAAATACTTGGAGGATATGTCTACCAGGTCTGGCGATAATTTGCAGACGATGAGCGATTGGATGAACTCCGCGGACGATACTCGCGCGTTGAAGGACAAAGATGGCAATAAAATCGCGCGAACGAACGCTCAGTTTGTTACTCAGACTCAGCTCGATAAGAACAGTCTCTTCTCGCAAGGTGGCGACGCGCTCAAGGATGCAATCAACCAAGTCGATGCTGAAACCGGCAATTATCTTGTTTCGTCGGAACGCTTGCGTGATGCTTTGGATAACAAGAATCTTGATATCGACTACGAGAAGCGCGGCTGGATGGAACAAAGAATTGGCAAAGATGGCCAGGAGGCCATAAAAATTACGCACTCTGAAGGCGCTACTCAGCAAGCTCAGCAGCAAGCCGCTGCACAAGCTCAGCAGCAAGCAGCTCCAGCTCCAGCGCAGACTACCGCTCCGCAACAAGTATCCGGTTTGGGCCCTCGCGCACGCTTGGATGAGTCGAATCAGAGAGCTCAGGCAGTGCTAGATAACCAGCGCTCTGGCCCTCGCGCACGCCAAGAAGCGCAAGAAACGATTAATCGGAACAATAGTGCCATGCCACAGAAATAAACACTAAAAATACCGCCCACCCGGGCGGTATTTTGATGGCGGAAAAACCGCAAAGAAATTCAAATTACTCAGCGTCGGTGCCAGTCGAAGCGGAACGGATTACGTTCTCAAATAGCATCGCGACCGTCAGTGGCCCAACGCCGCCGATATTCGGTGTAATTGTTAAATCGTCACGCTCGGCGCGCACCTCGTCGGAAATGTCGCCCTTAATTACGCCATTCTCGCTTGCCGTACCAGCATCAACCACGACCGCGCCCTGCTTCAAGTGCGCAGAAGTAATCAACCCCGGCACGCCGGTTGCCGTCACAATCACATCGTAATCACTAAGGCGAGACAAATCATCGCCACGATGGAAAATCGTCACATCGTAGCCGCTCTCGGTCCACATTTTGAGTAGTGGTGCGCCAACTAACTTGCCGCGCCCAACAATCGCAAGCTTCAAATTCGGCAGCTCGACGCCGTAGCCGGTCAAAAGCCAATGAATCGCCATCGCGGTCGCCGTATCACGCTCACCGCGCAAGCCGTCGACGTCCTTTTCGTTCGGGATCAAATTCAAAATATCCATGTCGCATTCTGTGAGCGGTAGCTGCACGATAATGCCAGAAACCGCTGGGTCATCAGCCGCTGCGCGCACTTCGGCAGAAGCATTCGCCGCGTTAATCTTGCGCGTCTCGACATCGATCAAAATATCCGCGCCATACTGTTCCTTGAGCGCAATGTACTTCAAAATTACCGGGTTGTCGTTATCGTAAAAAATCACCAACTTCGGGAATTTTTTGAGCGCGCGCAAATGACGCACCTGATGCGCCTGGCGCTCCTTAATATAGCCCGCAAGCTCGCGACCGTTTAATTCTTTCACTCGCCCAACTCCATTGGCTCTTGCTCGAGCGTGTAGCCAAATTTCGCGCGCACAATCGCAATAATTTCTTTGCGTGCTGCATCGAGATCGGCGTAGCTGCGAGCATCTTCGTTAATCAAAACTAGGGAAGCCTTTTCGCAAACGCGCATGCCATGGAAGACCTGACCTTTGAGGCCGGCATGCTCAATCAGCCAACCGGCTGGAATCTTGCCGCCGTCCCATACTGGAATGCCGCGGCCTTCGGCTGCCTTAATCTCTTCTGGCGTCTTCAAATAAACGTTCTTGAAAAAGCTGCCGCTCGAAGCAATCTCGGCCGGGTCTGGCAACTTCGACTCGCGCACGGCGCGTACGGCCTTGCGAATCGACTCTGGGGAATAATCGGTAATCTTGTTGTCTTCGAGATATTTCTGTAGGGAATTATAGAAAGGTGGTTTCAAAGTCTTGCGTTCGAGGCGAACGGTAATCTGCGTAATGAAATAGCGTCCAACGCCGTCGCCGCTGTTGAAAATACTGTGGCGATAGCCGAGGTCCAAATCGTAAACTGGCAACTCGACAATCTCTTCGAGCAAATCGTCATAGGCGCGCACGGAAATCAAAGTCTGGGAAATATCCTGACCGTAGGCGCCTACGTTTTGCACCGGTGCCGCTCCTACTGTACCAGGAATCGCGCTGAGCGCTTCCATACCGGAGAAACCCATTTGTGTACCATACGTGACAAAATCGTCGAGCAGCTCGCCGCTGTTCGCATATAGATCAATCATGCCATTTTCTTCAGGCACGGCAATGCCCATGCCCTTGATTTTGTTTACGAGAATAACGCCATTAAAACCGCCGTCGCGGCCGATAATATTACTACCGCTACCAAGAATATATACAGGTAGCTCTTTTTCGGCAGCAAAAGCCCAGGCCTTTTTGACCTCGTCTTCGCTTTCGACCTCAACTACATAACGTGCGGCGCCACCAAGACGCATCGTTGTGAGTTTGCTAATGGGTACATTTTCTCGTATTTTCATTTTGTCCTTTCTGGTACACCCGGCGGGAGTCGAACCCACGACACCTGGTACCGGAAACCAGTGCTCTATCCACTGAGCTACGGGTGCATAGATATATTATACCATCAGAGAGAGAAAAGACCCCGCCAGTATCCTGGCAGGGCCCAGAGTGAAGTGAATCAAGCCGTAAGGTACGCATAGACGGCTTCCGCTTTTGCGCGGTCTTCGTCGGAGAGGTCGAGCTTTTTGAACTCGGAGGGGTCAAGCTTCTTGAAGTCATAGACTGTACAAACATTGATCTTCTCGAGCGCCTCTTTGGTTGCCTTGCTGAACACTCTCATCTGCGCAATCTTGTCGGTGTCATCGCAGTGCATTAAGACAAAAGCGTCTTCGACACTGAACAATTGAGTCACAAAATCACCTCCTAAAACCGGCATCGGAATGCCGTTATTCTATTCGTACACGCTCGCATGTCCGAATCAGGGAAATTGTAGCACATCTTGTCCGCAAAGCATATTGCTTACGTTAATGCCTGCCGCCCAGGGGTGCTATAATAATAGATATGCGCCCGTAGCTCAGTGGATTAGAGCACTGGTCTTCGGAACCAGGTGTCGCAGGTTCGAACCCTGCCGGGCGTACCATTTATTGTTATGAAAAATCACAACTGGGGCATCACGGGGGTAATCGTCACGACTATCGCAGTCGCGTTGGTTGGTGGTGCCGCACTTTTTGCATTGTTAGTGCGCAATAAATCCATCTTTATCAACGATTGGTTCGTGCAAGAAACCGACGTACGCGGCGTTGATGTCTCTGGCCACCAGGTCAATATCGACATGCAGCAGCTTGCCGATCAGAATGTCCAGTTTATTTATATCAAAGCAACCGAAGGTAGCTCGTTCGTCGACAATTATTTCGAGCCGAACTGGAAAAATGCCGCCGAGGCGGGTATCCCGGCCGGTGCTTATCACTATTTCTCGTTTGTCGTTGACGGCACAAGCCAGGCTTACAACTACATTACGAGTGTCGGCCAGAGCCTAGAGGGCCGCCTCATCCCGGCCGTCGATCTCGAGCTCGGCGATAATACTGCCACGCCAGACAAAACCGAACTCGTCACGGAGCTCAAAGCCTTCAATAAAACCATCGAAGAGCAATATGGCGTCAAGCCAATTATTTATGCGCAGAAAGATTTCTATGACAAATATCTCCGCGATGACTTTGCGGACTATCCGCGCTGGATTCGCAGCGTCTATTACCCGGCGAGCTGGGAAAACGGTGACGATTGGCTGGTTTGGCAATACAAAGACCGCGGCGAGCTCAAAGGATATTCCGGAGGCGAAAAGTACATCGACCTAAATGTCCTGAATCGCAAACATAGTCTAGATGAATTAAAAGTAAAAGCAACGGAGGCAAAATGAATATTCTCGAAGTTAAAAATCTGACCAAGACTTACGGCAAAGGCGACAGTCTCGTGAAGGCTGTGGACAATGTGAGTTTCTCTGTCAAGGAAGGTGAATTTGTTGCGATTATTGGCGCGAGCGGTTCTGGCAAGTCTACGCTTCTGCACATGATTGGCGGCGTCGATCGCCCGGATAAAAAGCAGGGCAGCATCGAAATTGCCGGCGAGGACATTTGTAAACTCAACGACAACAAGCTCGCTGTTTTCCGCCGTCAAAGAATCGGTATTATTTACCAGTTCTATAATTTGATTCCAGTTTTGAGCGTCGTCGAAAACATTAGCCTCCCGACTGACTTGGATAAAAAAGAAGTTGACGAAAAATATCTCGCCGAGCTTATAGATGCGCTCGGACTTAAAGGCCGCGAAACGCATTTGCCGAACCAGCTTTCTGGTGGTCAGCAGCAACGCGTCGCGATTGGTCGCGCACTTTTCGGTCGCCCAAGTTTGATTCTTGCCGATGAGCCGACCGGCAACCTTGATTCCAAGTCGAGCGCTGAAATCGTGAAGCTCCTGAAGCTCGCGAACAAAAAATACAAGCAGACAATTATTCTCGTAACGCATGATCTCGAAATCGCTAAACAAGCAGACCGCGTAATTACTTTCGCTGACGGCAAAATTGTTTCCGACAAGGGAGCAAAATAAATGCGCATTCTCAGCAAGCTGACAATTGCGAGCGTGAAGCGCAATAAAAAGCGCTCCATCGTCACGATGATTGGCGTCGCGCTTTCGACGGCACTGATTTTTACGGTCATTGCGATTCCGACCAGTGCCTTCAACGCGCTCAAGAATTACCAAATCGATACCTACGGCGATTTCCATTACGCATTCGAAAATGTTCCAGGCGACAAACTCTCGATTGTCGAAACTTTCCCAAACGTCGAAAGCTACTATTATTCCGAGCCAGTTGAGTTTGGTCTCGACAATATCTTCCTCGAAGGTTCGTCGACTCCGTATCCAAAAAATCTCTACACGCGAGTCGATTCGTTGTCTGACGCTGACCGCGTAGCGGACAAAAACTGGACGATTTACGTGCGCTTCCGCGCGGACAAAATCAAACGTCACGAACGCTACGGCAAAGACATCGATTATTTGCTGAACGACGAAGGTGTTTATTCGAATATTCGCGTCAACAGTTCCTTGCTCACGTATGAAGGCGACATCGACTACAACACTTCGACAATTCTGGCCTGTCTCGCAATTGTCTTTATTGGCGTCTTGGTCATCGCGAGCATCTTCACGATTCGTAATTCGTTCAATATTTCGACGACTGAGCGTACGCGCGAATTTGGCGTGCTTAGCTCCGTTGGTGCAACGCCGCGTCAGATTCGCCGTTCGGTGGTTTTTGAAGCCTTTATTATCGGGCTCTTTGCGATTCCGGCCGGTCTTTTGATTGGTACGCTCGCAGCGGTTATTTTGCTTATTATTACGAACTCGTTACTTGGCATTACGGAATATTCTTTGTCGCTCTACGTGCCGCTCTGGGCGATTCTTGCAGACGCTGCGCTCGGCTTCGTTATCGTTTGGCTCGCTTCCGCTTCGGCTGCTATTCGCGCCAGCCGTCTTTCGCCAATCGAAGCAATTCGTAGCAGCCAGGACATCAAGATTAAAAGCAAGAAGCTCAAAACCAATCGCTTCATCCAGAGCTATTTTGGCGTCGGCGGTGTGATTGCGAGTAAGAATTTAAAACGTAGCCGCCAGAAGTATCGCACGACTGTGATTTCGCTCGTCGTGAGCGTGGCGGTATTTGTCGGCTTGTCGAGCTTCGTTATCGACGGCAACCGCATTATCGACATGTATTTCCCGGACTTTGGTGCTGACTATATGGTGCAGAATGGCGACGTAAAACAATACCGCGATTTAGTCTCGCGCTTTGGCGTTGAGGACTTCGTTTACTATGAAGACGTACGTGCAACGAACGGTGCCGTCATGACTTTGCTTTCGCGCGAATACTTTGAAAAATACGCGCGTTCAGTCGGCGTAACGAGTGACTTTGATCATGCGGTTATTCTCGACGATACAATTGCGGTCGATCATGCGAACGGCGCCAAGACGATTGAGCGTGCGACGGATTTGAAAGCTGGCGACAGGGCAACGGTCGTCATGCGCCTTGCTGATGATTCCGGCACAAAGAATACTGAGTTTACGATTGCTGCCGTCACGGACAAAAAACCGATGGGTTCGTCGGAACTTTCGAAGCCATCCTTCTTTGCTTCGGAAGATTATTTCGAGCGCGACAAATTAATTATGGCCGAAGATTATGTGTCGCTCTATATGAATCCGGGCGACCGCTCCGAGGATATTTCGGACTATTTGACCAGCCTGCTCAAAGACAAATATCTCGACCTCGTCAACGCTAGCGAAGAAGAATACGAAGAAGCGGCCGGGACCAGAATCATGATGGGTGTCGACGTGAAGGCGCAGCTCAAACAAATCAATAACATCATGTTGCTGCTCGCGATCTTTATGTACGGCTTCATTGTCGTTGTGGCGCTCATTGGCGTGACGAATGTCTTTAATACAATTTCTACAAACGTGATTTTGCGCGCGAAAGAATTTGCAATGCTCAAGTCGGTCGGTATGACGGACGATGAGTTTAACCGCATGGTGCGCTTTGAGAGTATTCTCTACAGCGTCCGTGCCTTGCTGATTGGTTTACCAATCGGTATCGTGATTTCCTACGCAACCCACCTCATGCTTTCCGAGGGCGGCATTGGCCTCAGCTATGAAATTCCATTCATTCCAATCCTCATTGCAATCGTTGCCGTAGCGTTATTAATCACGGTCATCATGCGCTACTCAGTGCGCCAAGTTTCGCATCAAAATATCATCGAAACAATTCGCCAAGATAACATTTAATTAAGAGCTGATTGAATCATCGCGGCGTCGATAATAATTTGGGCGCCGTTATCGGCTGCGCCGCTAAGCACGGAGCGTGCCACGATATTTTCTACGGTCTTCGAAACGATACGACGCATTGGGCGAGCACCAAGCTTTGGATCGTAGCCGCGTTCGACGAGGAGCTGCTTTGCTTCGTCGTTCAAAGAAACGCTAATTTTGCGTGGTTCGAGCGTCTTGTTTACGCCGGCAATAATAATATCGACGATGCTGAAGAGCGATTCCTTCGTGAGTGGCTGGAAGACGCAGATTTCGTCGAAGCGGTTGAGGAACTCTGGCTTGAATTCGCCGGACGAAATCAATTCGTTCGTGAGCTGTTCCTTGATCGTGACCATGTCTTCGCCAGCATCGATATATTCGCGAATCTTGTTTGCGCCGGCGTTGCTCGTTGCGACCACAATCGTATCGCGGAAGCTAACTTCGCGGTTGTTGACGTCGCGCAAAATACCTTCGTCGAGTAGCTGGAGCAAAGTCGTGAGCACGAGCGGATGCGCCTTTTCAATCTCATCGAGCAAGACCACGGAGAATGGATGCTTCATAACCTGCGCGGTAAGGCTGAGCTCGTTTGTAGCGCCGTCAGCAATCAAACGCTGGACGTCGTCGGCAGAAACATATTCGTTCAAATCGACGCGTACGATTTCGCCTTCGCCCTTGAAGTAGACATCGGAAATTGCCTTTGCGAGCTCGGTTTTACCTACGCCCGTAGGACCGAGGAAGAGGAAGGTGCCGATCGGACGCTGTTCGTTGCGTACGCCAGCAGCGGCGCGGCGCAGAGCATCGCTCACGGCTTGGACGGCTGAGTCTTGGCCAATCAAACGCTGGTGAATGAACACTTCCATGTTGAGCAACTTGTCTTTGTCTTCGTCGGTGTGCGTGGACTGCATCTTCACGCCATAGGTCTGCTCAATCGCCTTTTGGACGGAAGCATCCGTGATGAAGCGTTCCTGAATCGGATAGGCAGCGGCGGTTTCAAGCAAGTTGATTGCGCGGCCCGGCATCACGAGATCGTGCACGTAGCGCTCGGATAAACGGTAAGCTTCCTTGAGCGCCCAGTGCGTATAAACCACGCCATTCTGGTATTCGAAAATTGGCACGCGGTCTTGGAGCACTTTCATCGTGTCAGCTTCGCTGGCCGGCTCAATCATAATTTTGTTGAGCAAGTTTGCGAGCGTGCTCTTGCGTGCGGAAATTTCGAGGAAGCGCTGTTCGTCGAGTGTGAGAATAATGCGCAAGCTGCCGCCTTCGATGACCGGCAACAAAATGCTAGAAATATCGACAGAGCCCGGCGCGTCTTCCATGAAGACCTGAGCGTTGTCGAGCCAGAGAATAACATTCTTGGCGTGGCGCGCTTCGTTGAGAATGCGCGTCATCAAAATTTCGAGTTGGCTGCGGTCAGCAGCGGCGCTAATGAGCGCGCCGGCATCGAGTTTGAAGACCTGGCGGAATTTCAGGCGGGAAGAAATCTTGTTATCGGCGTCCATAATTTCGCTCGCGAAATCGTTCACGATCGTGCCGCGACCACAACCTTCTGGGCCGATGAGCGCGACGTTTTGACGGCCGGCTTTTGAGAAGACGTCGATCATTTGCTGCGTCTGTTCCTGGTGCAAAGCAATCGACATGTCGCGACCGACGCGCGTTTCGAAGCGGCTAGAAATATTCTGCGCATAGCGCTGCAAAAGCGGCGTATAACCAAACATCAAGTCGCGCGCAAAGCCGCCGGTGTGGCGTTTTTGCTTCGTGCCTTTGACGAGATCGTTGAGATAGTTAAACCAAGTGAGACCGTCGTATAGGTCACCGATTTCGAGCTTCATTGAATTGAGAATCTGCTCGCAATTTGGGTGGCAGGCAATAATCGCAACCGCGAGCACGCCGCCGGAAATTACTTCGGAATTAGTCTTTTCGCGAATCTCAATTGCCTTATCGAAGAATGGCGCCATGTCTTGCGGAGCGTTGGCGGTAATCGCCTCCATGAAGCGCGGCGTGATGCTGTAGCGCGTGGCGAGGAAATTGCCGCTGCGGGTGTTGGCGTACCACTTTGCGATTTGCTGCGGCGTTGGATGCTTGCCCATGTGGACGAGACATTCGTTGCTGAGCAAATCATCGACGCGGTTGCTTTTGCCGGTCGGCACCATCTTTAATTCGTATTTAGTCCAAAGCATTAATTCGAGCGGTACGAAAGCAAAGCCGATGAGCAGCCAGCCGAGCGGGCGATGTACGAAGAGCAGGGCGCCGCCAAAACCAAGCAAAGCGACTAGCGCAAGCACGAGCAAAGCTTTAACTGGTGTTGAGTTTGCGACTTTACCGGCGCGCGCTTCGTTGGCGCGCATGCTGTTTGGATGATATTGTGCCATTAGAATGCTACCCCCATCGTGCAAAGAATAATACCGGCGACTGGTGCGAGCGGAATGAGTGGCCAGAGCACGGAAATAATGAGACCAATTACGAGCGTGCCGGTGAGGCAGACGATGCCGCCGATAATTACGACGACGCGCACGATGAAACCAATCACGCGCGAGAGCAAACGGTCAAAGAAGGCAACCAACGCTGCGTCGAGGCCGCCGTTTGCGGCGCGTTCGTTCGCAGAAATCTGGCGGAACGGCTCGAAAAGAGTTTTTAGCAACAAGCCGATTGAAAAGAAGTCGGCCGTATTGCGTAGGCGATCGCGAAAGCCGAGAAAATAGATGCCCCAACCACGAGAATACCACCACTGCAAAAAGCTTACGGCTAACATAGCTTTATTATAGCATAGACCTTGATTTTTCAATCTGTTTATGCTAAACTAAACAGGTAAATTATGAAAACAAACAAGAGAAACCAACAATACCAGTATGCCGTCGTTGCTGTGCTTAGTTTCGCGATGCTTTTTATGGTGATTGGTTTCGCTGCCTACGTTCGCTTTACGGGCGATCTGAATGCTTCCGCGCTCACGGCTGGTCTCACGCAGCGCGCCGGTTTCGATGCAGAGTCATATCAGGAAAGTGATTCTTCGGTGTTTGCGCGCGCCAAGACGGTCCGCCCACACGAAATCAATTTTACGATTCGTTTGAACAAGGGCGAGCATTACGCCGCTGTGATTAATATCGTGAATCCAGACAACGCTGATGCGATTTTGAATAAGCTCGAGCTGTCCAGCCTCGGCCAGTACGCGGGCATTATCGATTATCGCCTCACGCTCGACGACGAGGACTATATTGGCACGACCGACAATATCAACTACGCGATTTTGCGCAATGGTACTGGCGATCGCAAGCAGTTGTTTATCCAGGTAGATTATCCGGCGGACGCAAAAATTAGCGGTCCGGTCGACTTAGACTTGTTCGCTAAGCTTGAATTTGCAAATTAAGGATGCGCTCCGCGAGGGGCGTATTTTTTGTTGCTGTCAAAAAGGCGTCGAGCGTCGAAAGCACGTCGTAACCGCGCTCGCCGTTACGATAATGCATAGGGATGATATGTTTTGGATTTGCGGCTTCACAAATCTTTGCGGCCATCGCACCGTCGATTGTATAGTAGCCGCCGACCGGGATTAGTAAATAGTCGGCGTCTTTGATAGCTGCGAGTTGGGTTTCGTCAGGGAAGTGGCCGAGATCGCCGAGATGGACGAGCTTTTCGTCGCCGTCTCTCACAATTGTGATATTGTTCGGACCGCGCAGCGCCCCTTGCTGATCGTCGTGCCAGCTGGCGACAGTTTCAGTTTCGAGCGCGCAGTCATTGCCGCTAAGCGTGACGTTTTCGCGCCCGGAGTGATCGGCGTGCTCGTGCGAACAAATGACCTTGTCAGCTTCGAGGCGGAGCGGGGCATAGCCCGGTACGCTGCCGTCCTTGTATGGGTCGATTACTAGTGAGTCGTTAATCTTGAAACAAGCGTGTCCAAACCATTCAATCTTCATGCAGATATTATAGGAAAATAGGGGCGCACCGGCAAGTACTCCTATTGACAAATTTAAGCATATGTGCTATAATGTATATATTATGCTTAAGGCATAAAATCTATTTTTGCTCGGAGGTGGAGCATGGAACATTCAGAGATAGTAGCTATGATCGTAGACGCAGTGCGCAAGGCTTGTGCGGAACAGGAAATAACGCAGGGCGCGATTGGCGTGACCTTTGCGTATCCGAACAAGGAGCAGGAAAGCTATGTTGAACCGGTCGTTGAGGGCGGCGATACAATCGGCCGCGATGCGGACGGTAAGGAACTCGGCGATTGCGCCGACGTCGTCGCAGCGAAGGTTGCTGGTACGCTCAAGTCAATTGAGTACTATACAGCAGAGAAGCTTTATCCTGGTCGCGACAAGTATACGTCAGGTGCGCTTCCGGAGCAGTTTGTCGGTGAAGGCATAACCAACTGGAAGGGTGGCATTGGTATCCCGATCGGTCGTCTTATTGGCGGCGGTTGTGGTGGTTGTTGCCACCGCGGCGTTCTCAACTTCATAATCGTTGTTGCAGTAAGCGGCGGGAAACAGGAACAGGACGAAGCGGCAGCTTGGGCTGCGCTTGGTGTTATTCGCGAAATCACCGATAAGGGACCGTCTCTCATGCTCGCCAGAGATTTCTGGGAGAAGTATGACGAGGTCAACGGCGAAGTCGATCGCTATCAGGAATCTAGCGAAGGCTAAACTCTGCGCCCCTGGCTCATTCGAGCCAGGGGTTATTTTTTGCGCTTTTAGGGTTGTATTTTCTCGCGAAAGGTGGTAAAATATCCCATGTGAGCGCAAGAAGCGCTGACATTAACATTTTGGTGAGTATGGGTCAGTAGCTCAGCTGGTTAGAGCATCTGCCTCTTAAGCAGAGTGTCGTGGGTTCAAGTCCCACCTGACTCACCACGAAAATAAAAGAAGCCTGTGGGCTTTTTTTGTTGATTACACCATGAATTTTTTTGCTTTAATATAATCCTTGTGCCATTGTTCTTTTTCGAACGGAAAAACTTGAGATTGCAAAGACCCGCCGAGGATTTTTAAATCGGAGATGGCTTTCTTTTGATCTTGATACGCCATTTCGTCAATAACAGGCCAGACTTTTTCATTCATTATCCAGGTAACTTCTTTTTCGTCTTTACAATAATCATCTAGAAGCGCAAAACATAGATTTGATAATTTAATCCAGGTTTCCTGTTTAGGTCCGTCGATCTGGAATCTTTTCATGTGATTACTGATAAGAGTGGCATTGTCGTCTGATGTCTTTTTCAAATGGTTCTTTTCTTTTATTTCTTTAATTAGTCGATAGAAACAGAAAGAAAGAATTGAAATTAGAACTATACAAGCCAAGCTAAAAGATACTATATTTGACGTTGTCCACACTGTGTTTTCGTTATTCATAGGTTTCTCCTAATAGTAGCATAGCATAGAGTCGTATAGTCTATGGCCGGTTTAAAAACGTATTTTATCTTTGCGCTATGGTTCAATGTTCATCTCCTTAACCAAATGAAGAAAATATTGAACCCGCCGCGAGGCGGTGTTTTTTTATTTAACCGCTTTGACCGCTTTCAGTAACTCTGCAGTAGCTTTTCTGTCTGTGTTGTCTTGATATGCTACTTTCTCTTTGGTGACCATTTCAACTACTTTACGGCCAACAAAACCCATTTTTGGCGGGTTGGTGCCACCTTCAAAATAGTATAGTGGAGTGTCGCCTAGTTTATTATCTTCGGCCATTTTCTTTAAGTCTACTTTGGCTTTCGGCGTAAAACCAACACCAAATACGATTAATTGCTTTGGAGCGAAGCTTTTAATTTTATTGTACCCACTAATTACCCCACCAAATATCCACCCGCCATGAATCACGAGATCGTATTTTGTGGCATCTTTAGAGGAAACATTTTTTATATCTTTTGTCTCACAGTTTAGTTCTTCGGCAATCCATCTTGCATACTTTTTCGTAAATCCAGTTTTGCTTTTATAAGTTACTAAAATTTTCATAATATTTACACTTCAAAATCCTCTGTTCTTAGGTCGCAATAATACTACGCTTTCTTCCACCTTTTCAGCGTCGGAAAAACCTTCGTGCAATACTCGCGCATTTGCTCATTAGTCATACCGGCCTGTTCGCCAAACTTAGAGCACATTTCAATATACTCTTCCATGGAAACCTTATCTATGAATTCGCCATCTTTATAGCACCACTTACAGTAGTCTTTATTGATACTGCCGTCTTTTTCAGTAGAATACATATCTTCTGAAGTTAGTGGCATTGCGCAGCTTTGGCAAATAGTCTGTTCCATAAAAGGCCCTTTGTTTACTTACTATAATTATACCAATGACATTGTATTTCTTTTATTTTCTCCATTGTCATTGTTTTAAGTCTTTCTTAGGTATAACCTTTATTTTCGCCGCGTATTCGGGGTGATCAATACACCAGTCCACAACCATGCAGAGCCGAGCAACAACGTCTACTCGCCCCATTAGTGGTAACGGCGTTTAGTGGCGACGTATTTTTTATGCATCTCCATAGCGAATTCGCTAGCCTGAAAGCCACCAAGAAACTCTACTAGTGTTCCGGCAGATGAATTAGCTGCTTCGGAAACAGGTGTTTTACGCATAAAGTCTTGAAGCGAGATGTTGCGGCCTAGGACATAGTCTGTCTCATCGAGATTTCGGAAATGCCATTTACCGCGTTCTGTCGGGACGAAGAAGCAATATATAGGAACATCTTTGTACTTCTCGCCGAGCAATGTTTCGAGTGCCTTGAGGTGGCCGTAGTTTTGATGAAAAGGATTAGCGAAGGTATATTTTTTCTTACCAACGTATTGAATCCATTTTTTTGACCTAGCATCGCCATATAGTGAACCTGTTAAATTTTTACACTCGAAAAGAAGGACGCCTCTCGAGGTGACCGCAATTACATCGATTTCCGTTGTTCCTCCGTCTTTTGTTGGTATTAAAACATTACTTAGGATGTATTTGCTAGGTAGCTGATATTTTTTACCAAGCGCGGTTTTAATAATCATTTCGCCAACTTTTCCTATGGACTCTGGTTTAATCCTTACAGTCTCTTGGCTTTCATCCGCGTGCAATGTGGGGAGTGTTTTATCGCGTGGCTCTTTTTCATTGTTAGTCTTTGTGTCGTCGTCTTTAAAAAGTCGTTTGACGACTGCTGCGATTACCGCGACTGCTATTATCAATAAGATCGGAAAAATGAAAGTGTAGAATAATATAACCGCCAATTCCGCGCTCGACATAAATATATTATACATTTTTTAATGTGGCGCTATGCCATCACTATAGGCAGAGTTCCGTCCATTCCGTCTGCCCGCCGGTTGGAAATATAATGGATGCCTGGGTCGAATGTAGCTCGCCCGGTTCTAAGGCAATGACTCCTTCCTGGTACTGTTTAGCGGCAGTATCTAATGCGGCGACTGGGTCGTCCGCAACTATGTCAAATTCCTTTGCGCACGTTTCTTCTATGATAACTCTATATTTTTTCATGATCTGATCTTATGATCGATCGAAAGCAAAAGCAAGAGTTATTTATTTAGTTTTGCAAGGCAGGCTTTTAGATAGTCGGCTAGGGCTTTGTCAGTACAGTAGACATAGCATCCCTTCATGCCGCGCGTCATTAGGGTTCGGTATGTATTTTTAATAATTTTGTCTGCGGTCTCAAACGCCTCATCGGGATCTTTTTCGATCAATGCCTTCAGACCCTTTAATGATGAGTCCGTTCTTGCACGCTTCGTTGAATCAGTAACAATTCGACCATCCTCATAGCGCATATCGTCGCCAATGATTACGCCGACGTAATCGAATTCGAGGCCTTGGCAGGTGTGGATACAGCCAATTTGTTCGATAGAATTCGGGTCAATTGCCCAAGTTGCCGTATTGCCGAGATTCCAGCTCTTTGCGAAGCCGTACTCTGGCATAGTGATATCGAAAACATCCGAATTGTTTTGGCCGTCTTTTATCCAGTCCCAACAGTATCCCGCCACGACGCGCGCCTTATTATTGTCATTTCGCTTAACGATGGCACTAAATAATTCATTGGGGTCGTCGAAGACGCGAAAATCGTAATCGTATTCTAGGCTGTTGGCGTTTGCGGTTTCGCGTATCTCTAGCAAATTATCGAGCCAAGCAAGATATCCATCGGAACCGTTACATCGGAACTGGCTATCGAGCTCAATCTCCTCAACTATAGCATCTTGCTCGTCGGCGAATTTCTTGATATCCGCAATTGTTCCCTTATCCTTCAAGGTGACGCGTTGCGCCTCGTCGATAAAAAATACGGAAAACTTTGCTGCGTTAATGATTTCTTTTGTCTGGTTTTCTCCCTTGTTGGAGAACATTCCAGATTTTTCGTTGAGGCGATGAGATTCGTCGACAAGCAAAACGTCGATGCCATTCGTTGCCGAGTCTATAAAACTTCCTGAACTCATGAATAAAGTGTCAATAAACACGTTCTTAAAGCCGCCGTCTTTTAACTTCTGTTTGAAGACTGCACGTGGAGCTTGGTTTTTAGTTACGTAGAACGCAGATAAATCTTCGTTGAGGAAATCGGAAAGAAGGTTGATAGCTAGAACGGTTTTTCCTGTTCCTGGGCCGCCCTTAACGATAAGCACATGCTTCTTGTTATCAAACTCGGACTTTTGAGCTATGCGCTTTGCATGTTCGTAAACAATTTTTTGAGTGTCGATTAGGATGAATTCTTTTTTGCCCTGGAGCATGCGAACGATAGAGTCTTGGAGCATTTTTGACGGGCGAATGCGGCCGTACTCGATTTTAAAAATCGTATCGCCATTGTCGCCGGTGGAAAGATGCTTCTTTATGAAATTACGCAACTTTTCAAAATCATTAGAACCGAATACGGGGGCTTCTTCGAGGTAGTCTACATACTGCTGGTCGACAATTGGGTCTTCCGGCGTAATGTTATAGTTATGTAAAAATGCGCACGGGAAGAGATAAATTGGTCCTTCCTGTGCCGCCTCGTTATAATCTTTGATAAGATGAGCATAGCTCATTGCTTGATATGATGGATGCGCGACTTTGCGCTCTCCGCCGCCGACATATGTCTCGACGATACCATCTTCATCGCGAACGACTTCGCAATGGTCCCACTGCTTAAGTTCGACGATAATAGCAGACATATTACCGCCGCTGTCTTTTCCGGAAAGGAGAAAATCGATTCTTTTTGACGTAGGCTGAATATTATACTCAATCGCAACACCGGCATCCGCGGGAATCTCGTCGGTATTAAGCACGCCTCGCATATACTGCATGGAGTTTTGCCATGCTCTCAACTGAGCGTCGGTAGTATGGCCAAAGCGGGGGATATATTCGTCGTATATTTTCTTAACGATTTGATTCAAATCAACGTCTAGTAAAAACTGTTTCTTGGTGTCTTGGTATACTATCATAGCTTGTTATACTTAGTGCTTTTGCCTTTAGATTTATCTATTGGGTATTTTTTACGATTTTCCTCAAGTTTTTTCATGACAATATCCTCGAGTTTTACATCGAGCTTGTCGGCTAAAAGAATACTATAATTGACGACATCGGCTAATTCTTTGCAGACTTCGTCTTTGTCGAAATCGGAATTCCATTGGAAGCACTCGAGAAGTTCGCCCGATTCTATGGCTATAGATTTAGCGAGGTTTTCTGGAGAATGGAATTGATCCCAATCACGCTCGCGCGTGAAATCTACGACTGCTTTGCTCACTTCTTCCATACTATGATTGTAACATCTGTTCGATAGATAATCCGAATAATACCACTGCTCGAATTTCTCGAATTCGGTGCGGCTATAAACTATTTGGTCATATCTTAAATCTGTTCTGATATGAAGGGTATAATAATCGATAGCTCTCAGTTTCAGTTCTCCGAGCATGCGTTCATGGCTAGAATAATCTTGCAAAATACTCATTTTTCTATTGAAGCAGAAAAACGAAAGACAAAAAGCATAACCACGACAATATCTCTGTTATTTCAACCCATCCACCGTCGCATTCACAATCTCGACCACTCGCTCCGCATTGTCCACGTCCGCAATCATATACATTGGCTTCCCGGTCGGATACGGAATCTCTTCCGTCATCTCAAACTCAGCATTCGTCTCAGTCTTCTTCACGAGCAAACGATCGTCATAAATTCCGCCAAACAGCACGCCGTCTAGGTAGAGCAAATACTCGCCCATCATCGGCCGGCAAGTAATCCCAGGCAGCCCGCGCAGCTGCTCTAAAACATAGTCCCGGAATTCTTTCGTGCTCGCCACCTTACTTCCTATAATCCTTATTCGTTACAATAATTCCGGTGTAGTCGGTGAGGGCAATAATTCTCTCGTCGGTCTTTTCGCGCCACTCGCGAACAAACTCTTGCTTCCGGTTCGTGTGCGGAATAATCAGAGCATCCACGAGCCCCAGCGCCTCAAAATCAGTCATCCCGATTTTATTCTCGTCGGCAGAAACCTTCACCGACGTGCCAAGCACTTGGCTACCGGCACTCGAGCCAATCACGACCTTGCCGTCCTCCAAAAATTTGCGAATCACTTTATCGAAATTATGTTTGCGAATCATGTCGAGCAGGTAATAAGAATTGCCGCCCATGAGGTACATCACATCGAAGTCGTCGGCATTCAGTTCGTCGCCAATCTTGTACTCGGTAATCGACTCAGGCCTAAAGCCAAACGTGTACATTCTCACCTCTTCTTCGCCCATCCAGCTCTTGTCGCCATCCTCGCCATCGGCCGCCGTCGTAACGTACAAGACGCGCTTTCCCCTCGGATCGCCCGCTGCCATGTAATAAGCGGCGTAGAATTTCTTTTCCCGAACCGCATCAAAACCACAAGATGTTAGCACGATGACGCCGTCATTATCCTGAACGCCCGGCGCAGAAATAATGTCGCTACTTGCAATATAATGATCCGGCCAAACGACGCGCATATCTTCGTCTAGCCCCAAGCCGCACTTCGTGCAGTGGTACGTGTCTTCTCTGACGATGCATCCGCCTAGAATAATATCGTCGCTATGCTCGGCCTCTTCGAGCGCTTCCGGCGTCGGTAGGCCATACTGAACATAGGGCATTCTTGCCCCGCAACGCGGACAATATGGTCGTGGTCTAAACTCTGTCATATTTTTATTATATCCCGCGCTTCGCGTTATGCTCGCGAATGATTTTTGCGAAAGTTTCAAAGTCGCGCGTGGCTCGCTCTACCGCCTCGGTCGTCGAAGCAAACTCTGGGTCGTCAAAATACATCGTTTTCAGTGCATAGCCGTCAGTCGAATACTTATCGCGCAACTGGAAACGCGCTTCTTCGATTACTTCGTCCTCAGTCATTTTCGGGTTCACGTGTCTAGTGTAATCGTAAACGCGGCTCAACATCGTTTCATAACTCGTGTCGCGGTCGGCCGAAGAAACTAATTCCCCATAACGACTGCGGGGTTTACGTCCGAGCGACGAGCGATGGTCTTCAACTGCTTGTGCCATTATCTCGATTTCTTCCGGTGAAAAGTGCTTAGCTAAAAACTTATCGGCGCGAATCATCTTTCCGGATTCAATATTATGCGTTTCCTGGTCGACGAGTCGGCCGAGATCGTGAAAAGCTGCAACTACATAAGCCATATCGACATTAAGCTCTGGTGCCTGGTCAATAAAACGCAAACTACGATTAATCACATACTGAATATGCTCGTCAGTATGCCCGCCAATCTCGTTGTAGCGCGGCAAGATTTTCGACTCGATATATTTTCGGATTTCCGGACTAACGCGTTTCATTATTTCTCCAACACAAAGCAGAGCCACTCATTATAGCTGCCGGTTTTATGCCATTCTTTTACAATCTTGAAATCAGTTTTGTTAATCAAATCGAGCATCTCCTTCTCTGTATAGTAGGCGTAGTAGCGCTCGGCGCCCAGGAAATACTCGCCCTTGGAATCTTTCATTTCGCTGTCGCAATTGTGTGTCGCCCGGTCAATAACATTGAACATAAAACGCCCGCCCGCCGGCAGCGCTGCGTAAATTCGCGCTAGTGCCTCGGCGATATCTTCGCGCGTAAAATGCACAAACACACGCCAGCACAAAATCCCGCTAAGACCAGTAGGGAACTCATCTTTGAGCACGTTGAACTTTATCGTCTTTAGGCCTTGCTTCTTGCATGTATCAATAAAGGCTGGCGCCACATCGGAAGCTGTCACGTCGTAGCCGAGCTCCTCGAGCGCCCTCGCATTGACGCCGTTGCATGAGCCGATCTCGAGAATTTTCGCGCCAGCTGGCAGGTTCGAAAAAGCCTCGCGAATATCGGCGGTTAGTTTCTCGCGTTTCTTGCGGGCGCGCTCCGGATCATTCGCATCATGCGCAGCTAAATTATCTAGATGAACCTGCGCCATCTTTTCGTAAACGACTAAGGTTTTGTCGTTTTCGACGCTCATCTAGGCCCCGATCGCCGACTTGATCTCGTCGTCGGTTGCATCCTGGTAGACGCGTACGGCTTCTTGCCACTCGCCGCCATTGGCGTCATCTTCGAGCAAATAGCCACTCTCGCCCGCTGGCGAAGAATGCGAGATTGCAATCGGGAAAACCTTCTTGCCGTTCCAATCGACGGCCTTCACGAAGGAATTCGTGCCCCAAGCGGCAATCGCCCACCAGATTGGGTAGCAGAGAATTACGGTATCGTAATCTGCCCAGCCTGGCACCTTAGTCGAAACGAGCTCGATATCGCGGAGCTCTGGATTATTAAACTCCTTCGTCGCGCGCGAACCATCGTCCATGTAATTCAAATCCGCCTCAGTATATGGCTGCTTCGCTTCGATTGCGAAAATATCCGCGCCCTTGAGCTCGGCAATCTTCTCGGCGATTTTCTTTACATGGCCTTGAACAGAATAATAAACAATAATCGTCTTTCCCATACTACATACCTATACTTTCTAGCATTTCCTGCTTGTTCTTTTCGAATTCCTGCTGAGACTGCTCGTACTTTTTGTTGAACTCGTTGCGACTATTAATCATCGAGATTACAGACATAGTAATTGCGACTGCCACAATCAAGAAGAACGCGCAGAAAAACACGATAAACACGCGGCGTACTGGGCGCAAGCTGACGTCTGCTGCCTTGAGCATATCCATCGCCTTTTCGCTTAGATCGGAAATATCCGCATCGTATTCAACGGCAAACTTACGGCGGCAGCTTTCGCATTTCACGTCACGTTCGCCGACTTTAAAATCTAGGTTTCCGCCACAATTTGGGCACTTTTTCTCGATAATTTTCATACCTTCATTATACACCACCGCAAAATTGTGGAAAAACACTACATATAGCGCAAAAATGCTATTGACAACGCTATATATAGCGCTTATACTAAAATTATGAAAAACATCCTCTACTTTGAACCAAGCGACAAAACTCCATTCGACTTGGCTCGTTTTAAAAAATCTCTCAACAATTACGCAAAGGTCTCTGACGCCGCCATCGAGGCTGGTCTCAAGACCGTCAACGAGTACGAAAATCTTCATGTTAGTCGTCTCGTCGAGCTCGGCACGCAGCTCTTAATTGCTGCCGGCGACGAAGCTGCCGCGAAGAAATACTACGAAGATCACGAGCAATACTTTGGCGCGCAGTTTGAACGCCTCCGCCGCATCACCGGCTACCTCGTCGGCTCGCTCGAGCGCTGGAATGACGGCAAAAAGGCCGAAGAAAAAGCCCGCGTCAAGCACTCCGTCAACTCTGCTATCGATGACGCTCTTCGCGCCGAACGCCTCGAAGAGCAGGCAATCGCCCGCAACGTTGCCTACGCCGCCTAATCTTCTGGCGGAACAAGCGTTCGCTTCAATAATCGACCGTTCTCAGTCAAATAGTTTTCCAAGCCGGTCTCGTCGTCCGCGACGCCCGGCTTGTATTTTTCGGTCACAATCGAAGACGCCTCGTTCTTGTTCGAGAACGCCCAAAACACCCAGCTGATTTTGTTTTTGTTCAAGAAATCAATCCAGACTTTGAAATTATCTTCATGCAAATCGCCCTGGCCACTCGCGTCAGTCGAACCGCATTCGGAGACGAACAAGGCTAGGTTTTTACTGCGGAAATGATCCATCTCGTCGCGCAAAGTGACGTTCTCGGAACCCGCATAAAAGTGTAGCGCGTAAGCGACGTTTTTGTCGTCGAGCGGATTCGAATCGACCTGCTCAATCGCTTTGCTCCAGTTCGGCGTACCGACAATCACAATCGCCTTCTCGGCGTGCTCGCGAATCTTTGCCACGAGTTTCTCAGCATATGGACGAATGTTGCCGCCCCAAGAAACGTCGCTGCCGTTTGGCTCATTACAAATCTCATAAATCACATTCGGTGTCTCGCCGTATTTTCCGCTCATCTCGCCGAAGAATTCGAGCGCTTCGGCCTCATAAGTTTGTGGATTATTATCGTTCAAAATATGCCAGTCGATAATCGCATACATATCGAGCTTGATTGCCGCTTCGACCAACTCTATCACCTTTTCTTTGAGACCACGGTTCGCAATATAGCCGTTGTCGCCCGGGTTCACATACATTGCAATGCGAAAAACATTAATCCCGAATTCATTCTTCAGTTCGGCAATACTCGTCTCATTGTATAAATCGCCATACCACTGAATGCCGTGCGTGCTGATGCCGGTAAGCTGGACTTCTTCATTGTGCTGATTGACGATACGATTGCCATCCACGCGCAGCTGGCCATTATACGAAACGCTTTTCCTGTCCGGTTGATTCAAAATCATAAAAAGCACGACGCCTCCTATCGCCAAACACACGAGAATCGCCGCCGCGACAATTGCGGTGACTTTCTTTTTCATGCACCCCTCTTAAAGAGACCTAGATAAGATTTGATGCCGTAATTTTTAACTTCGTTCGGCTTGAAATTCTTGTAGTTGCGGCTGTTGCGAATATCGAAGAGTAATGCAAAGAGCAAATAGAAACTATTAATGCCCATCCAAACAATCGGAATAATATAAAGGTTCATATTGCCTGCCTGTCCGCGCATTACTGCCACGGCGATGCCGGCCGCATTCAGGCCAATCAAAACCAAGTGGCAAATCAGGAGCTTGATGCTGCGCTTGGCTTTTTTGTTTGCGGCGCCCTTTGGTGTCACGCTAAACTTCTTGATCGAAATACCGATGAGCTCGCCGAGAATTACCATTGCCATGTATGGCGCCTGGATAATTTCGTAAATCTTAGACCAAGTCGAAGATTTGTAGCCGCGCTCGAGCCAGTCAATCACGAAGCGTTTCAGCAAGTACTGCGTGAAGAAGATGATCGAGAATACGAGCAAATCGCCCTGAATTGCGATGACGCCAATGAAAGCAAAAAGCAATGGCAAGAGCATGTAGAGCATGCGTTTGAGACCAAAGCACCAGTAATTAATCGCGACGAAATAATCGAGTTTTTGACCGAGCTTCAAACCTTTGATGCGGAAGATGCCGTAGGCCTTAGCGGTCTGAATACAGCCGCGGCCCCAACGCGAACGCTGCGTAAGGAAGGCGCCAACGCTATTGATGTTTTCGCCGTAAGCGAGCACTTCGTCGATTGCAATACCACGGTAGCCCTTGGCTTCCATCAACATGCCAGTCGCAACGTCTTCGGCAATCGTCGCCTGCGCAAAGCCGCCGGCTTTCTTGAGCGCCTCGCGCGATAGCACGCAGTTGGTACCACACATAATCACAGAGTTCGTGCGGTTGCGCGCAATCTGAATGTAGTGATAGAAATAATCCTGCTCAAATGGCGTATGTCTGCTGAGTTTGGCCTGGAAAATATCTGGGTTTTTGAAACTCTGCGGCGTCTGCGCGAAGCCCATTTTTTCTTCGCTAAAGAACGGAATCGTCTTCATCAAGAAATCGGCAGTCGGGCGCATGTCGGCATCAAAAATCGCAATGTATGGGGAATCGGTGACGCGAAGCGCATGGTTGTAGTTGCCAGCCTTCGCGAAGCGGTTTAGCTCGCGCGTAATTAGCTTGGCGCCGTACTTGTCGGTCAGCTCTTTCAGCTCGGGACGGTTGCCGTCATCGCAGAGATAAATATGAACCTTGCGAATATCTGGATATTTCATCTTGGCGCAAGCTGCGAGTGTCTTTTCGAGCACATCCTCGCCTTCGTTGTAGGTCGCGATAAACACGTCGACGTCAGGGAAGTTGGCCTTGTTCATCTCTGGCGTTTCCGGCACGTATTTTTTGACACGCAAAATATGCCAGAAGTAAACTCCGAACTCGACCACTTCGACGAGCTCGACGAAAATCACGATAATGCCAAAAATAATATCAATCGCATAGAGATTCCACGGCATTGTGAACGCAAAACGATAAACGATGTAAGCAATTGTTGCTAGGAGTGATAATACGTAAACGACAATCTTAAACGGATTCTCGTATTTTTTCTGACCTCTACTTTTCATACAATGTTTTTATTATAGCACGCTCAAAAAGACCACCCCAAAAGGTGGTCTTAAATTTGGCGTTTTATCTCTTTCTGCGCGAGAGAACTTTCCAGCCAATCAGGCCAAGACCAGCTGCGGTGCTACCAGCGAGGAGAGCAATGTACTGGCCGAGATCGTCATTGGTCTTTGGCGTCTCTGGCGTTTCTGGAGTTTCAGGCTCTTCTGGGTCTGGAGTTGGCGTTGGTTCGACTGGTTCTGGCTCCTGCTCCTGACGCGGGTCGATGTCGGTGTCTGGCTCGCCACCAGTATAACCATCCGTGTAGACAATGTTCACGATGCGAACTGCCGGATCATCCTGTGCTGGAACAATGGCGAAGTCGATGTCTGCGAAGTTCTCGTTGCCAAAGTCTAGTTCAGCAAGTGGAACTGGCGTATCGTAGACGGTACCAAAGGCTGGGTCAGCTTCAATGGTTGCTGCCATCTTCTCGAAGGTGAGTGGGCGAGCACTGCGAGCATAGGCTACGCCGTCATATTCCGCCCAGCTATCCGATTCGAGGACGACACCATCACGGCGGAGACCATAGACGATGAGGTCAGATTTATCGAAATCGGTTTCATCATCATTGAGGAGCACGGTTGGCTTGTTGGATGTGAGATAGAGAACCTCATCGAGCGGGTAGAAGGTACCCGCGAAGGCGTTGCGGCTGTAGGAAGCGTAGGCTTCAGTTGGGGAGACGGAGTAGGCATAAACGTCGGCTTGGCCAGGAATCGTGAGCGTGTCTGGGTTGACGTCGCCAAGATCGACATCGTCACCATCGCCGCCGCGGCCGAAGTAGCTTGGAGCTTCGTAGCCGTCGAGGCTGGAGTCGTTCACGACCGTATTACCCCAGATGAAGATCTTCTCAATCTTCGTATCGTTAGCAAAGGCGCCTTCGTCGATGAGAGAAATCTTGTAGCCAACGGTTACTTCTTTGAGCTCTGGGTCATTATAGAAGGTTGCCATTTCAATCACGTTATTATTGAAGCCATTCGGAATGTCGACCGTACGAAGTTTTGGCATCCAAGCGAAGGTAACGGATTGTGGCGTGACAAACTTCGCTGCTGTGAGATCGAATTCCTTGGTGCTGTCGCCCATAGTTTCGAAGGCAGTATTCACGAGGATGCGCTGACCGAGCGTGACGGTCTTATTCTTAATCGCTGGTGAGAACTTGATAATGTGAAGTTTTTCGGCGTCGAGGAAGGCTTCCGTCTTAATTTCATCAAGGTTAGCGTCTTTACTCAAATCTACTTCGACGAGGTTATGACACTTATCGAAGGCGCCGTAGGTAATCTTTGGCAGATTTGTAATAGTAACCTTGTCCATCTTCAAGTTATAGAACTCCTGATGGTATGTGGAATCAGCGTATCTATCGAGACCGACAAGCATATTGGACTCGACTACGAGCTCATCGAAATCTACCTTCCAGAACATCTGGTGGACGAGCTGGTCTGCCGCGGATTCATAGGTGAGGTCAGGTTTGATAGTCACCTTGTCATAGTGGACATCGACATTATTTGCGTTAAAGGCCGACGATCGAATAGTTGTGACGGTACTTGGAATGACGAGATTGTCCGCCAAATCTGACTGGTAGAAGGCTGCGTGGCCAACCGTTTCGACGCCCTCTGGGAGCATGTTAGTAATCTTGCCGCTACCGGTCACTTCCATGAAGGAGTTGTCGCCAATGGTTCTAAGCGTGCTTGGTAAGGAGAATTCGCCATTAATAGTCGACCAGAGGAAGGCAGTGCCGTTAATTGTCTCGAGGCCCTCTTTGATGTCGAGGCCACCAATCTTTGCCCACTGGAAGGCGCTAGTATCGATGGTTCTGACAGAAGCCGGGATCGTAATTGGGTTAGTGATTTCGGCCTTCATGAAGCTTGCATAGTTGACGGTCTCGATTGTGCTTGGAAGAATCATCGTACCAATCTTAGAGCTATAGAAAGCATCCGTACTCTCCGTAAGCTTCGTCCAGCCAGCCTGGCTGAGATCAACCTCTTCGAATTCAAAGAAGGAGAAGGCGCCAATATTAGTCGTGATGTCTGCCGTAGCGTGAGGGCCAAAAGTGAGAGTGCCAAAAGTATCGCCGGCCGTGTCCTGGCCTTCTCTAACGGCAAAACCGACATTTTGGTCATGATCAAAACTATCAGTGCGATGAGTGAGTGATCCCTGTTTATTAAAGACGGTATACAACGTCTCGAACGGCTTACTATCTTTGCAATAAGCCGATACATATTGCAGACTCTCCGGGTGCGTTTCATAGTAGCCCGCCGCTAATTGCTGGTCATAATAGCTACAGCCGTTTGATAGATAAACAGAATCAACCTCAATCTGCGCATCGCTTTCGCTGCCAGCCCACTCAATGAGATAGCTCGGAAGAGTGTAGCCTGCAGTGCCATAACGTTCAGGGGCCGTCGTATAAGCAGTATTCAAATCGGCATCAATTGTAATATTGCGAAGATTCGGCGACGCCGCAAAGGCTGCTTCGCGCAAACCAGTTACGCCATTTGGAATAAGCACGTCGCGAATACCGGTATTCATAAATGCCCCTGGGCCGATGTGCTTCAAATTCGGCGCATTGAGATCAGCCGTCATGTTTTGGTCGCCCCAGAATGCTTCATAGCCGACATACTCGAGCGAAGCAGGGAGTTTCTTAATAACCGGTGTCTGGTATGGTGTATCCGTATACCATCTACCAACGCCAGAGATATATTCCGAATCCTGGTGAGAGATAAGATTATATGACTCAAAGGCTTTCGTGCCGATAACCTTAATCGAGTCTGGAAGCACGAGCTCTTGCTCGAGAATCGTGTTATTGAATGCGTCATGGCCAACGATTTCAAGATTTGGCGGGAGCGTCACTTTGCCAAATTTACCGCGAGTGAAGAACTTGCGCGGAAGAATCTTCCATTCGGTCATCGCGCCCATATCAACCTCGTCAGCGGCAACTTCGCCGAAGAATACGTCACTCGAGGATGTGCCGTCGGAATTATGGCTCATCATATCCATCATGGCGACGACTTTTTCAGTAAAGGTGATTTTGCCAAAGCGGTAGAAGAGGCCGTTAGTTGTGTAATCTTGCCTAATGCCCCAACGTTCAAGCTTTTCTTCGTCCTCAGTCCAGTTGCCCGCTTCCGGACCAAATTGCATCCTGAAGTACTGGAGACCTTGGCAAGGGTCGCCGTTATCATAAGCAACGCCGTTATAATCCTCTTTAGCGACCCAAGTCCAACCAATAATCTTGTCTGGACTAAAGAGATCAAGGTCGATAGTAATATTTCTAATTGTCGGGATGTCGATGAAGGCTTTATTGCCCCAATAGACGACCGTGTCATGAATGGCAACATCCCTAAGCGACGTACCCGCAAAGGCGAAGTCGCCAATGTATTTAACGTTCGGCAAATCAAAATCGCCGCTCATATGGTAGAGTTCCTGGAAGGCAGAAACACCAATGAACTCGAGGCTACGCGGGAGATTCACCTTCATGTTCAGTGCGTAGCTGCCCTGGAAGGCGAGGTTGCCGACACCCTTTAGAGTCTCTGGGAGATTGATCTCTTCTATGTAGCGGCCATCGGCGTTACCATTTCGGCTGCATCTTCTGTCCGTATAATCAACCCAAGTCCATCTGCCATCAATGTATTCGCGTGCCGTGCCATCACAGAGACCGTTAGCCTTTTGGTTTAGCGGCCATGAGCCCTTGATGCCAAGGTGCGCATCGTAATAGAAGGCTGAGCTACCGATATATTCATAGCCTTCACCAATTGTAATCTTCTTAATATTCCAATAGTCCGTAAAATAGAGTGGAGCAAGGATATTTTTATAGGCATCGTAATTAGCATAGTCTGTTTCGAATTTCCATGTCATTTCTTCTTCTTCTGGCTTGATTCTGGTGCTGGCATGGCCGTAGAGACCATATGAGTTCATGCCCCAGTTATTTGGCTGCCTGCCGCCAGTATGCTCTTGCGTTTGAGTATTGAAGCCCCAGCGATAGTCATCATAGGTGACATGTGTTGCGCTAACTGGTTCATTGGCTGCGTATGGAGCGATAATGTTAACTTCTTCAAGCGGATCATTTTTGTCGTTCCAGTGGTCGCCGCGCAAAACGACCCAGAGCGGCAAAGTCGTACCGCTCGATAAGGTATCGTAGGCGATAGTTATCTTCGTAATACTATTATTGTTTTCGAAAAGCGCAGACTGGAGGTAGTTTATCGACTTAGGGAGATAAAGTTCCGTAACATGGTTGTCTTTGAACGCACGGTAGTCGATGCGCTCGATGCCGGTAAAGTTGATTTTCGCAACCTGTGCGCCCTCAAATGCGCGCGCACCAATGCGCTTAATGTGGTACTGGGAGAAATCAAGCTCAGGGAAGTTTGTGCCAGCAAAAGTATCATCATGGAGATAATCAATATTATCAGCAGTCTCGAATTGAGTTAAATTCTGGCAGTTCTTGAACAAACCAGTACCGTAGGTGCTCGTATTAATAATCGCCTTTTCAATATTCGTACCCTCGAAGATAAAACCACCAGCGAAAGCGTCGCCCGTAATCGTCATGGTTGTATGATCGTCATCAAGAATAGAGTCCTTAAATGCCTGGTAGCCAATATAGTTGAAATTCTGCTCTTCGAAATTTGTTAGCTTTAGACGATAACCAGAGAACGCGCCGCCGTGGAAAGTCAGAGTAGACGACACTGTGGTGCCATACTGATAGGTATAGCATGCGCCCTCTTCTGGGGTGAAATCGTGGGCTAGAGTGTTAATGTCTACGCAGCCATAATCACTATATGTTGGCTTATAGTTGATTTTCTCGTCTACCGTTTTGCTCTTCCAGCCTGGGAGGCTTTCGAAATCCAAAGTAATATAGTGACCATTGTATGTACGCCACCAACTGCTCCAGGTGGACTCATACCATTCGACGCGATCATAAACATAGAGCTGAGACGATCTCTCGAAAGTATCGCCAATCACCATGTTCTCGCCAAAGATAAGCTCGGTTTCGATATCTGGGTCAATGATTGGTTTGACGCCACGAATCTGGATTTTCGAGGTATTGGTCATATCGAGGACAGTCGTAGGTGCCTCGGCGACGACACGAGGATGGGCGCTGCTATAGGCCGTATCTTGAGCAGCCGTATCGGCGTCTTTCAAGAAATAGGTGTCGAGGTCATTGGCTGCATTTGGAACAAGAGAGATGAGGCTGGAGAGAGATGGCACAGTAACCGTGGTCTCGGCTGCTGGCTTGTCATAGAAACGAATCGTAAGCTCTTGAGGGTTTACGACATCGGTCGTATCGGTGTACAGTTCGTATTCCCAACGGATATTCGTATCCGGATCGGTAATAATACCTTTATCTGTAGTAGCAGCAAAAGCATTGCCGCTAATTAAAGTTGATACAAAAACTGCTGCCGCAAAGGCAACAAAATGCAACAAAGACCCATTTATTGCGTGTTTATTTTTACACATTTCCCTCTCCTGTTTTCGTGTGTATTTTGACCTACTTTAAGTCAATTAAAGCATAAGCAAAATATAATTGCAAGTATTTTACAACAAAAATCCGCCATTTTGGCGGATTAATGTTTCTTGATCTTATCTGCGAGTTCTTCGCGATAGTACACCCCAGCCAATCAGGCCAAGACCAGCTGCGGTGCTACCAGCGAGGAGAGCAATGTACTGGCCGAGCTCATCATGGGTCTTTGGCGTCTCTGGAGTTTCTGGCGTTTCTGGTTCTGGGTCTGGAGTTGGCGTTGGTTCGACTGGTTCTGGCTCCTGCTCCTGACGTGGGTCGATGTCAGTGTCAGGCTCACCACCAGTGTAACCATCCGTGTAGACAATGTTCACGATGCGAACTGCTGGATCGTCCTGTGCTGGAACAATGGCGAAGTCGATGTCTGCGAAGTTCTCATTGCCGAAGTCTAGTTCAGCGAGTGGAACTGGCGTATCGTAGACAGTACCGAAGTCTGGATTTTCTGCGACGGTTGCCGCCATCTTCTCGAAGGTGAGTGGACGAGCACTGCGAGCGAAGGCTACGCCGTCATATTCCGCCCAGCTATCAGACTCGAGGACGACACCATCACGGCGGAGACCGTAGACGATGAGGTCGGATTTATCGAAGTCGGTTTCATCGTCGTTGAGGAGAACCGTCGGCTTGTTGGAGGTGAGGTAAAGGACCTCATCGAGTGGATAGAAGGTACCAGTGAAGGCGTTGCGGCTGTAGGAAGCATAGGCCTCAGTTGGGGAAACAGAGTAAGCATAAATATCGGCTTGGCCCGGAATTGTGCGGCTTGCGGATTCGGTGTCGCTTGTAGCGTCATTGTCTGCGTCATCATCGCCGCCGTGGCCATACCAATCTGGCTCGACGTAGCCTGCATAGGTATCGTCTTTGACGACTGTGTTACCCCAGATGAAGATCTTCTTGAGCTTCGTGTCGTTTGCGAAGGCCGCGTCGTCAATTACGGTGACTTTGTAGTCGACAGTAACCTCTGCGAGCTCTGGGTCGTTCTTGAAAGTATCTACTGGAACAGTCGCAAAGCTAAAGTTGCGTGGGATATCTACCGTGCGGAGATTTGGCATCTCGGTAAATGCTGCGCCGTCAGTCGCGTCAAACTTCGCGGCAGTTAAGTCAAATTCCTTAGTGCTGTCGCCCATCGTTTCGAAGCCGGTGCCAGCAAAGGCGCGTTCGCCAATGAGAACCTCTTCGTTCTTGATGGATGGCGAGAACTTGATGATATGAAGTTTCTCGTCGCCGTCGAAGGCATTGCGCATAATGTTACGAATATTCGCGTTCTGGCTCATGTCGACTTCTTCGAGGTTGCTACATTTGTCGAAGGCGGCACGGGTGATCGTCGGGAGATTCTTGAGCGCGACTTTCTTCATCTTCAAATTGTAGAATTCCTGGCGGTTTTCAACATCTGCGGAGGCGTAGCCAACGAGCGTGTTTGACTCAACGTTGAGCGTATTGTTAATCTTTACTTTCCAGAGGAGCTGGTGGACGAGCTGACCACTTACGTTCTGGTTAGTGAGGCTTGGCTTAATCGTGACATTGTTATATTCGACATCTGCGCCTTCGGCATTGAATGCGCTCGAGCCGATTTGCGTAACGGTGCTTGGGATTACGAGATCGTCTGTCCAGTCAGCTGCGAAGAAGGCTGCGGTGCCAATCGTCTGGACACCTTCTGGGAGCATGTTTGTAATCTTGCCCTTACCCCACTGGAAAGCATTGTCGCCGATTGTTCTGAGGGAGTTAGGAAGGCTAAATTCTCCACCGATTTCAGACCAGAGGAAAGCGGTATTCTTGATATCGGTTAGACCTTCCTTGATATCCAAGCCGCCGACCTTTGCCCACTGGAAGGCGCTGGTATCGATGGTGCGGAGCGAAGCCGGCAGGGTGACCGGGTTCGTAATCTCAGCCTTCATGAAGTCTGCATATTTAATAGTCTCGATGGTTTGCGGGAGAATGAGCGTGCCGATCTTGGACTTGTAGAAGGCATCGGTGCTCTTTGACAGTTGCTTCAATTTAGCATTGCCAAAATCGACTGTTTCGAAAGTTAGGCCAGACAATAGACCCATTTCGCTAGTAATATCAGTCGTCACGTGCGAACCAAAAGTGAGTGTGCCGTAAGTATCGCCAGAAGTAAGCTGACCATCTTCGGTGTACTCGCCGCTTCTTGCCTGCATGTTCTTACTGAAGATTGTATAGAAAGTATCGAACTTGTCGCCAACCGTGAAGTACATGGTGCGGCTACCATTTTCGTATTTGTTATAGCCGCTGCAGTAGTAAGGATCGTCGACGTCATCGCCATAAGGTAGTTCGCCTTTAACTATGCCAATACAAATCTGGATGTCCTTGGAGTTGATTTCGCTCCAAGCGCGTTCTTCGCTTTTTGCCCACTCTACAAAGTGCTGCGGCAAAGTCTGGTCGCTGTCATCTTCAACTCCCGCGATGCTGCCGAGGTCGGCGTCTATTGTAACATTGCGAAGATTTGGTGCGCTTGCGAAAGTACCTTCCATGAGAGATGTTACGCCGCTTGGAACTAATACGTCGCGAACGCCGGTATTCATGAAGGCGCGCGTGCCGATGTGCTTGAGGTTTGGCGCGTTCAAGTCTGCCGTTAGGTTATCGTCGCCCCAGAAGGCTTCGAAGCCAATGTACTCGAGCGAACTAGGAAGCTTAGTGATAATCGGGGTTTTGATAGTGTAGCCATTATTTGCCGCGTTATCAATTACGCCAGATTCGTTGGTTAGGCGCCAGCATTCAAAGGCTTTATCGCCAATCACCTTGACCGTATCTGGGATAATTAATTCTTCTTGCATCTCGACGGAGCTGAAGGCGTGATGGCCGATTACTTCAAGGTTTTCCGGTAAATCAATTTTGCCAATTTTGGCCTGATTAAAGAAGTTGCGTGGAATAACCTTCCAAGCAGTAGCGCTAAGGTCGATTTCGTCCGCAATCATATAGCCGAAGAAGACGTCATAGTTCGCGCCCCAACTATCGCCAAGACTGTTATGGGAAGTGTTCGCTTTGTCCACATAACCATCCACTACATCCTTGACTGGCATCTCATGAACGACTTTGTCGGTGAAAGTGATCTTGTCGAATTTTTGATGCCAGTTACCGCTAATCTCGCTTTTGTCACGTTTGACGCCCCAACGATCGATGTCGGTCTGATTTCCGTACCACATGCTATAGAACTCGCCAAAGAGTTGTTTGAAAAAGCGCTGGTGGTTCTTTTTGAAGCCCGCTTCGCTAGGGGTGGCCTGGCCATTTTCATATATCCACATCTCATTGCCGTCGCCGTAAGAATAGTTGTAGAGGTTTTCATTGAAGTCGACAATCATTAAGTCTGGATCGAAGATATCGAAGTTAATCGTAATATCTTCAATTGTTGGGATGTTGGAGAAGGCATGATCGCCAATGTAGTAAATCTTGTCGTTAAGCGTAATGTTCTTGAGCATTGTCGACTCGAAGGCATAATCGCCGATATATTTAATATTTGGCAAATCAAAATCAATATTTAAATTCCAGACTTTTCTAAATGCTGCTATGCCAATAAACTCGAGATTTCTTGGGAGATTCAGTTTGATACCTGGGTACCAGATGTCCTCAAAGGCCAAGTTGCCGACACCTTTAAGGCTTTCCGGGAGTCTAATCTCTGAGATTCGGCGCGACTTAACTTCGTTACACCAAACGGTGCCATTCCAGCTCGTGGAGCAATACTGGCCATTCTCGTCATAGCTATACATATTGCTCCAGTTTTTGCCGAAGCCATTATATGCAAGATTCCAGAATGCTGCGCCGCCAATATATTCATAACCGTCGCCAATCGTAATTTTTTGAAGGCCATTAATGTCCGAGAAGTAGAGCGGGGCAATAACGTTTTTCTTGCTATCTACATCAGCATAGTCGTCCTCGAATTCGTAATCATAGTGATGTTGTTCATCTTTTTTGCCGTCAATGAAGAAATGTTTCCTCTGATAATAAGTAAAGTTTGCCCAGCCGTAGGTGCCACCGTCATGGGACTTCCATTCGTCCACGTGCTCCTGCGTCGATGAGTCGTAGTGCCAACGATAATCGTCGTGCGTAACGTGTGTTGCGCTAACTGGTTCATTGGCTGCATATGGAGCAAGCACCGTCAAATCCTGAAGGCTGTTACCTGCGGATTTTCTATCAGTAGAACCATGCATGTAGCCATCAAGAACGACATAAAATGGTAAGGTCGTGCCGCTCGTGAGTGTATCATAAGCTACAGTCGCTTTCGTTATTGGGTTGTTGTAAAAGAGGGCAGACTGGAGGTAGTTAATTGATTTTGGCAGATAGATTTCAGAAATATGGTTATTCTGGAAAGCGGAGTAATCGATGCGTTCAATGCCGTCGAAATTAACTTCGGTAAGCTGTGCGCCCATGAAAGCGCGCGCGCCAATTCGCTTAATATTCGTAGTAGAGAAATCAAAAGAAGTAAAACCGGTGCCCGCAAAGACGCCAGTGTTCAACTTCGTGACGCTGTCGGAGATTTCGACCTCGGTAAGCTGCGAACAGCCATTGAAGATATCGGAGCCGTAGCTTTCTGTATTAATAATAGCCTTTTTAACGTTTGTGTTCTGGAAAATGTAGCCGCCATTGAGCGAGTTGCCATCAATCGTGATTGTGGTATTAGCCTCATTGAAGGTCGAATCTTTAAAGGTCTGATAGCCGACATAATTAAAGTTGCTTGCCTTGAAGTTTGTTAGTTTGAGCTTGTAACCAGAGAAAGCGCCGCCAAAGAAAGAGATTTTGTTCTCTGGTGTAGTAGAACTACTCTGCGCGTAACATTTGCCAGGTTCCGAAACGTAGTCGGTCGACAATTTCTTGACGTCGATACAGCCGTAATCCTCGACTTTCGCCTGGTAATTAATTTGCTCGTCGAGGCTCATATTGTTCCAGCCTGGAATCGTCGTGAAGTCTAGGAAGCGTTCGCTGCCGTTATTCATGTTCCAGTAGCCGCCACTGTTGGTCGCATACCAAGAAACTGTCTCATAAACGTATAGTCTTGAGTATTTTTCGAAAGTATCACCAATCACCATATTTTGGCCGAAGACGAGTTCGGTTTCAACTTCTGGGTCGATGATTGGTTTAACGCCGCGAATCTGGATCTTGGAAGTATCGGTCATGTCGAGAACGGTCGTTGCTACTTCAGGAGTGCGGCGAGGGTGCGCGCTGCCGTAGGCTGTGTTTTGGGCGGACACATCGGCGTCTTTCAAGAAATAAGTGTCGAGGTTATTGGTTGCGCCGGTCACGTGACTAATGAGGTAGGAAAGGGAGGGGATAGTAACCGTGCTGAGGTCTGCCGGTTTGTCATAAAAACGAATTGTAAGTTCTTGTGGGTTTACGGCGTTGTCCGCGTCGGTCGTGAGCTCATACTCCCAACGAACGTCGTCTTCGCCGGCGACTATGCCAGTATCTGTTACTGGCGCAGCAAAAGCGCTGCCGCCAAATAATGTTGTTGCTAGAACTGCCGCCCCAAATACGGCTACGTGCAATAAAGACCCATTTATTGCGTGTTTATTTTTACACATTTCCCTCTCCTGTTTTCGTGTGTATTTTGACCTACTTTAACTAAATTAAAGCATAAGCAATTTTGATTTGCAAGTATTTATTCGGTTATTTTACAGATTAACGCGTGATAAAATGAAGTTATGGATAAAAAACTTTTATTGCATACCTGTTGCGCCCCTTGTAGTGTTTATTGCATAAAAAGTCTACGTGGCGAGGGCATTGAACCGACGCTTTTTTGGTATAACCCAAATATCCATCCATATTCCGAATACAAAGCGCGTCGCGATTGCCTAAAAGAGTACGCTGCAACAAAACAAGTTGAGTTAGTTGTCGAGGACGCTTACGGCCTCGATGAGTTTATTTGTCAAGTCGATCCGACGAAACTTAATACGCGCTGCGAAGATTATTGTTATCCGAAGCGCTTCCGCAAGGCTTTCGAATACGCTAAAGCGAACGGCTATGACGCAATTACGACGACTTTGCTTTATAGCATTTATCAGAAACATGATAAGATTGCGCAAATCATGCAAAAAATGGCCAAAGAATACGGCATCGAATTTTTGTACCGCGATTTCCGCGAAGGTTGGCGCGAAGGCCAAGATGAAGCTCGCGCCGCCGGTCTCTATATGCAGAAATACTGCGGCTGCGTTTATTCCGAAGAAGAATCTGGCCTCGGCCGCGAAATTGCGAAGTCATTAAAAAAGCAGGGCATTTCGCCGACCAACGCCAACGTGCGCAAGATCATTGAAGAACGCAAAGTAGACAACATCGTTTATCTAGAAAAACTAAAAGGAGAATAATATGAGGACTGAAACAGACTTTTTGGGCAACGAAATGGTTTTTGATTGTATGGGCTGCGATATTGCGAGCGGCAAGCTGGCAGTCCCTGGCGGTGTCATTTATAAGGGCAACATTGCTGTTCTCGCTGCCGATCCCGAGGTGCCAATTCCGGGCTTCCTCGTCGTGAATGTTTCGCGCCACGTTCGTTCTCTTTCGGAGCTAAATAGCGCTGAGCGCCACGAGATTATCGATGTTGCTGCGGCAGCCGAGCGGGCACTAAAGTCGCTTGGCATTTCCGAGGTTACACTCGTTCAGGAAGAGCGTTCGTCGCATTTTCATATCTGGATTTTCCCGAATTACGGTTGGATGACGGAGCAATTCGGTAAGGGCGTCAGCTATCTGCGCGACATCATGCAGTATGCCGAGGAGCACGCAGATGACGCGGTGCGACAAGAAGTGCTTACGGCAATCGAAAAAGTCCGCGACTACTTCAAAGAACACGGTGTCGCAGAATAAAAAATATCTCCCGTTTGGGAGATATTTTTTAGCGACCGTTGCGCAAGTTCAAATGTTTGCGCTTTTCGCTGTGTTTGTGGTTGTTGTTGCGGTTCAACTTTGCAGTTGGAACAGCTTTACCCTTAGTTTTGCGTGCCATATAATCTATAACCTCCGAAATTACTTGTCAGCCTTGGCAGCTTTTTTAGCAGCTTCTTTTTGAGCCTTGGCGACTTTGTTGCCGCGGGAAGCCTTGAGAGCCTCAGCCTTCTTGGCGCGAGCCTTGAAGCGGTCGACGCGACCTTCGGTATCGATGATCTTTTCTTCGCCCGTGAAGAATGGATGAGATGCGCTAGAAATCTGAACCTTTACGAGTGGATATTCCTTGCCATCAGTCCATTTGATGGTTTCTTCGGACTTCGCGGTGGAGCGAGTTAGAAAAGAAAACTTTGCCTGCTCATCGGCAAACACCACAAAGTCGTAATCTTTAGGTTGAATTGATTTTTTCATAATTACGACTAATTATATCAGATATCTCGCCCCAAGTAAAGCATAAAAACGCGAGCGAGCGAGCGGGGGCATTTCGTGGTAAAATAAGCTTATTAATTAAGCAGGATTATTTATGGAACAGACTCAGCCAGTTGCACCGGTCGTCGACCAGGTCGCAAAGCCAGAAAAGGCCAAAACAAAACGCAAATTTAAGATTAAACCAATCATTTTCATCGCGGCAGCAGTCGCCTTGATTGCTGGCGCTATTATCTTGGTGCTCTGCATTATTAACGCCAACAAAGACAAAGATAAAACAGTCTACGATACGGACGCTTTCTTTATTCGCGAGACCAGCTCATCGACTTCGCTCTATGCGCTCTTCAAGGATAACGGCGACAAGAAAACCGACTTCATCTTCAATTCCGTCAGCCAGTTTGTCAATAACTATGCGCTCGTTCGCAACAAAGACAACAAGTACGGCATCATTAATAATAATGGCGATGTGACGGTTGAGTTCGGTCAGTACGACGATATTAATACGCGCGGCGGTCTCTACGAGGTCACGATTAATAACCAGAAAGTTCTCATCAAGGGCAACGGCGACGAGGTTATTTCTGGCTATAGCGACTGCATTGATAGCTACAACATGCCATACGTGACTGTTCTTGTTGAAGAAACACAGTACAAGACTTTCAATGCGCTTGGCGATGAAATCCTTTCCTTCGAAAGCACCGATCGTCCAAGATTTGAGGGCTACGATCAGCGTCTCGCTGGCTCGATGCATTATGCTGGCCACACCATCCTGCTCAACAACAAAACTCTTAAAGTCGAAAAAGACATTGAATCCGATACGTCATACACGCTTAGCTCTGCTTCTAAAGATCTGAAAACTTTCGTATTCAGCGAAAATGGCAAATACAGCGACGGCAACTGGGCAACCTACCACAATGGTAAGGTTTCCGAGTATGGCGAAAAGTGCAAGACGATTTCTCTTATTGATGAGAGCAAAAATGGTTATGACCGCAAGTATATGACTTGCCGCACCAATGACGGCACCTTCCTTATCCGCAACGGCGAAGTTTCCGACATCGATGTGAGCTACGGCAGCAGCCATCACGTTGCCTTTGACGAAAACCACTACGCCGCCTTCGATAGTAAAGAGGGTAAGATCAAGGTTTATGTTGACGGCAATGAAAAGGCTTCTATTGACGGTACCTATGCGCCAACTATTTCCGGCAATTCCTACTTTGTCCGCGACACCAAGAACAAACGCATCGCGCTCTACGACCTCGACGGTAATCAGGTTTACGAACTCAAAGATGTCACTTATGGCGAGCTCAACGGCGTCGACAAAAACGGCAACATCATCGTAAATGACCCATCACAGGAAAATAGCAACGAACGCTACTACCTCATCAGCAAAGACGGTAAAGAATTATCCAAGAAATATAGCTCGATTGCTCGCCACGGCGAATACTATTCGGCCTACGATTACACCGGTAAGACTGCTGACTTGCTCGGCAAAGACGGTAGCGTCCTAGTTTCCGGCGAATACAAATCTATCGACTTCTACAAAGACGAAAAGTTAATCTTCGGCAAAAAGGAAGACAACAAGGTTGATCTTCTTAGCGCTGATGGCCGCAAGGTTGCCGGCTCCTACGAAGGTCGTGTTTCGGTTAGCAGCTCGAACTACTTCATGATTTCGAATGACGACAAGAATGTGTACTATACCTTCAGCGGCGACGAAATCTACCAGCAAAGCAAACAAAAGAATTAGTACCACGAAACTAATGCTAAAAAGACCGCCGTTATAAGCGGTCTTTTTAGTGAAGTTATTTATAGAGTTTTTTGGTGATTTCTTCGAGTTTCTGGACGCCGTTTTCTAGGTGATAATAATGAATCGCGTAGCAAACAGTCGCAACGAGTAGCAACGCCGTGACGCCGCCGACGCAATTATTCAAAACATTTCCGCCGCGCCCACCGTCAACCGACAGGAAGCAGAAGAGCCCGAAAAAGATAATCATGAATAGCGCGAAGAATAGCGTCACTAGCAAATGGATTAGTCTCTCGTGCTGAAATTGTGCGAGCATCGCCTGATGACATGCGGCCAATTCCGGCGTCGGGTTTTCGGATGCTTTTTCGATAAATTTTGTGTAATCGCGGAGCTTTTTGTACATACTTTCATATTACCATAAGCAAGAGAGTAACACCGCGCCAAAGCCGAACAGATATGTTATACTATATCTAGTATGTTAGACATTAATTACATCCGTGCGAATCGTCAGAAAGTCGAGGATGCAATCCGCAACAAAGCCTACGAGATTGATCTCGACGAGATTTTGAAGCTCGACGATTCTCGCAAGGAACTATCAAGAGAAATTGATGCCCTCCGCCAGGAGCGCAATCAAGTGTCTGCCCAGATGAAGGGCGGCAAACCAGACCCGAAATTAATTGAGCAGGGCAAAGCTTTGAAGGCCCAGCTTGCCGAAAAAGAGCCAAAGCTCGCCGAGATTGAAGCTGACTTCATCTCGAAGCTTAAACAGGTGCCAAACGTCTACGAAGACGACGTACCAATCGGTCTTAGTGAAGACGACAACCAGGTCGCCGAAGTTTGTGGTGAAATTCCAGATATCAAGGACCCAAAGAATCATTACGAAATCGGTCAGGCCCGTGGTTGGATTGATAAGGAGCGCGCAAGCAAGGTTGCTGGTGCTCGTTTCGCCTACATCAAGGGCGACATGGTCAAGCTCCAGATGGCAATCGTCAACTTCGTCATGAATAGCCTTTCGAGCGAAACCGTCATCAAGGAGATTATCGAAAAAGCTGGCCTCCAGGGCAAAGTTTCCGAGAAGCCATTCACGATTGTTTTACCACCACTCATGCTTCGTACTGAGATGTATGATGCAATGGATCGCCTCGAGCCACGCGAAGATCGCTACAAGATTGAAGGCGAGGAACTCTGGCTTCAGGGTAGTGCTGAGCATGTTCTCGGCTCCATGCATGCTGGCGAAATTTTTGAAGAAAAAGAAATGCCAATCCGCTATCTCGGCTACGCTACTAGCTTCCGCCAGGAAGCCGGTACCTACGGCAAAGATATGGAGGGCATCATTCGTATGCATCAGTTCGACAAGCTCGAAATGGAAAGCTTCTCTACGAAGGAAACTTCCCGCGCCGAGCACGAACTCTTTGTTGTAATTCAGCGCTGGCTCATCGAGCAGCTCGAACTTCCTTATCGAGTGATTCGCAAATGCACGTTTGATATTGGTAAGCCAGATGCTCGTGGCATTGATATGGAAGTTTGGCTTCCTGGCCAGGGTAAATATCGCGAGACCCACACTGCCGATTACATGACCGATTATCAGTCTCGCCGTCTCCAGACTCGCGTTCGCCGCGACAATGGTGACCTTGAACTCGTTCATACTAACGACGCAACCGCTTTTGCGCTTGGTCGTATTATGATTGCAATCATTGAAAATTATCAGAACCCTGACATGACGGTGCGCGTGCCAAAGGTTCTTCAAAAATATCTAGATGGAAAGGAGACTATCTAAATGATTGAAAATATTGATATTAGCGGCTCGAATTATAAAGTTGAGGAAAGTTTCCGCAAGTATATTATTAAGCGCATTGGCAAGCTCGATCGTCATCTTCCACGCGACAACCGCAAAGACGTCGTCGTAAAGGTTGTTGTTACCGAAGTTGACCGCGCTCATGGCAACAAGTACGAAATTTCCGTCTCGATGGATATTCCAGGCGGCAAGGTGCTCGCTGCAAAGGATCAGGCATCCAATGTTTACGCCGGTATCGATATTCTCGAAGCCAAGCTTGACGGCCAGATTCGTCGTTTTAAGACTGAGAAAACTAACTACGACAAGAAAGGATTGCTCAAGCGCTTCTTAAAGAAGTAAGCTCCGTGCTATACTAGAACGATGAAAGAGAGGAAGTCAGTACAGAAACGGGTGGAAAAACCTGCCAAGAAAAAGGTAGTGAAAGAGAAAAAACCAACCGATAAATTGGCCGATAAGACCGCAACGACCAAAGTTTTACAGCATATTTTTGGTGATGCACAGAAAAAGACTTTGCATCGCTTGAAAAAGCGCGTTGAAGAAATTAATAAACTTGGTAATAAATATGCCAAGATGGACAAGAAAGAGCTTGCTGCTCAGACCGAGAAGCTCAAAAGCCGTTTTGACAAGCTCAACAAGCAGGCTCAGGCCGAGAAGGCTAAGGCTAGCGTTAAGGCAAAAGATGCCAAGAAGAAAGCCGACAAGAAGCCAAAGAAAATCGACAAAAAGGCACGCATTGCTGCCGATAACAAGGTGCTCGATCAGATTTTGCCAGAGGCATTCGCCCTCGTTCGCGAAGCCAGCGACCGCGTTTTGAAGCTCCGTCCATTCGACGTTCAGCTCATTGGTGGTATCGCACTTCATGAAGGCAACGTCGCCGAGATGAAAACTGGTGAAGGTAAGACTCTCGTCGCAACCCTCCCGGCATATCTCAATGCTTTGACTGGTCGTGGCGTCCATGTCGTGACCGTTAACGATTACCTTGCTCAGCGTGACGCGGGCTGGATGGGTGAGCTCTATGACTTCCTCGGCCTCTCCGTCGGTGTCATTATTAATGAAGCAAGCTTCAAATACGATAAGTCTTACGAAAACGAGGACCACGACGATCCACGCATGCGTCATTTGAAGCCGTGCACCCGCAAGGAAGCTTATCTCTGCGATATCACTTACGGTACGAACAACGAATTTGGCTTCGACTATCTCCGCGATAACATGGTCAAGGATGCCGAATATCTCCGCCAGCGCGAATTGAACTTCGCGATCGTCGATGAGGTCGACTCCATCTTGATTGATGAAGCTCGTACGCCGCTCATCATTTCCGCTCCAGCTGCCGACAATCCAGAAAGCTACTACCAGTTTGCTAAGGTTTGCGCTCAGCTCGCTGACGAGGATTACATTGTCGACGAAAAGCGCCGCACGGTTGCTTTGACTGATGCTGGTGTCGAAAAGGTCCAGAAGATTCTCGGCATCGAGACTCTCTATAGCACCGACAATACTCGTATCGTTTACCACCTCGAGCAGGCCCTCCGCGCTGAGACTTTGTTCAAGCGCGACAAGGATTATGTCGTCACCAACTCTGGCGAAGTCATGATTGTTGATGAGCACACCGGTCGTCTGATGCATGGCCGCCGCTACAACGAAGGTCTCCATCAAGCAATCGAGGCAAAAGAAGGCGTCCAGGTTCGCGAAGAGTCTACTACCCTCGCTACGATTTCCTTCCAGAACTTCTTCCGTCTCTACAACAAGCTTTCCGGTATGACCGGTACGGCATTTACTGAGGCAGAGGAATTCCAACAGATTTACGCGCTTGATGTGATTCAGATTCCACCAAACAAGCCAATTATTCGTGTCGATAAGGATGATTTGATCTACCGCACCGAAGCCGCCAAGCTCAAGGCAATTGCTGGTGAAATCAAGAAATTCCATGATCGTGGTCAGCCAGTTCTCGTTGGTTCTGACTCGATTGCAAACAACGAACGCATCGCTGCTTATCTCGAGCACGAAGGTATTCCATTTGAGATTTTGAACGCAAAAAACAACGAGCGTGAGGCTGCGATTATTGCCAAGGCTGGTGAAAAGGGTGCCGTCACTCTCGCAACCAACATGGCAGGTCGTGGTACCGATATTAAGCTCGGCAAGGGTGTCGTCGAACTCGGCGGTCTCGCTGTGATTGGCACGGCTCGTCATGATTCCCGCCGCGTCGATAACCAGCTCCGCGGTCGTGGTGGCCGCCAGGGCGATCCGGGTACGACTCAGTTCTTCGTGAGCTGCGAAGACGACCTCATGCGCATCTTCCAGGGCGATCGCATTTCGATGATTATGAAGCACCTCGGTGTTGATGATATGCCACTTCGCAACCGCATGGTGAGCAAGACCTTGGAGTCTGCCCAGAAGCGCATCGAAGGTTTTAACTTCGATAGCCGCAAGAACGTTGTTCAGTACGATAACGTTATTAACCGCCACCGTAAGGTTGTCTATACGATGCGCCGCAAGATTCTCGACGGTGATAATATTCGTCCAGAAATTACGCGCCTTTACAAAGATGAAATCGCTGAGCTCGTTCAGTTCAGCTCTCGCATCAACAAGAAGTTTGTCGAAAACTTCAAGCGTGTCTTTGATCTTGATGAAGATTTGATTAGTTCTATCGGCATCATGCGCCGCGAAAAAGACCGCAACAAGCTCGCACTCGCTGCTGTCGAAGAAATGTATCGCGACAAAGAGCTTGAATTTGGTGAAGATACTATGCGCAAGATTGAGCGTGAGGTTTATCTCAACGTTCTCGATACGCTCTGGATGCAGCACCTCGAAAACATGCAGCATCTCCGCGAGGGCATTCACTGGCGCTCCGTCGGTCAGCGCGATCCACTCGTCGAGTATCGCTCTGAATCCCAGAAGCTCTTCGATGGTCTCCAGCGCGCTCTCCGCGAGGAAGTGATGAAGATTCTCCTTACCCTCCGTTTGCAGGAAGTTGCTGAAGTCTCCGACGAAAAGTACGACACTGAACTTACTAAGATGGCTGAAGGCGCAACCGAAAAGGGCGTCAACGAAGTTTCCGCCGGTGTTAAAAATATGGACGACGAATTTATGAAAGATGAGCATGGCGTAGGCAAGGCTGCTGAACGTCGCTCGAACGTGGGCACGAGCAAAAAGTCCGGTGCCTCGAACTCTGATCGCAATGCCAAGCGCAACGCTGCCCGCAAGTCCAAGAAGCAGGCGCGCCAGAACAAGAAAAAAGGTCGTAGGTAGTTTTGAAACACACTATTGAGGAAGTTAAGCTCAAATCCGGAGCGAGTGGTCTTTTGATTGACGCTCCGGAATCGCCGGTTTTGAATATCCGGATTATTTTCCGTGCTGGCAACAAGTTTGTCAAAAAACCAGAGATTTATGAAGTTGCTCACCTCATGGAACACATGGCCTTTGGCCGCAACGCGGAGTACCGCGACGAGCAGGCCTACGAAGCCGAGTTTACGAAGAATGGCGCTTATCATAACGCCTGGACTTCGGACTATTTTATTGCTTACGAAGCTGAGTGTGCAGATTTTGAATGGCAACGCATTCTCGAATTGCAGGAACTTGCCGTCGCAAAACCGCGCTTTAACGAAGAAGAGCTGGCGAGCGAAAAGGGCAACGTCCGCTCCGAGCTAACTGGTTATCAGAACGAATATGCTCGCCTCATTTGGCCAAAGCTCCAACAGTCGCTCGGCGAAGAAGTTTTGACCTATGGCGAACGTCTAAAGACGATTAATAATATCGAACTCAAAGACGTGCGCGACCACCATCGCCGCACGCATACTGCAAAAAATATGCAGTTTATCATTACGGGCAACTTGCATGGCCGCAAACGCAAGATTGTTAATATGCTCGAAAACTGGGATTTGAAAGAGGGCGAAAAGTTTGAGATTCCACTTTCAAATTATCATGCGACCGAGCCGGTGATTGTGCGCCGCAAAGACGCCAGTAACATGAGCTTTGGTTTTTCGTTCGTGATTCGCCGCTCGCTAGAGCCGGCCGAACAGTACGCGATGGGTTGTTTGAATCATATTTTGAACGGCACGATGAACAGCAAGATTCTCGGCGCCGCCCGCAAACGCGGCCTCGTTTATGGCATGGGCTCGCAGACCGAATCCGATCGCTGGTCGAGCACCTGGGATTTTGATGGGGAAGTGAATGCCGAAAACGCGTCCGACCTCTTCGATCTCATTGCTGTCGAACTCGGTAAAATTATTAATGGCGACATCAGTGAAGCAGATATTCAGGCTGCCAAGACTTATGCACTCGGCCGCCAGCAGATGCTTGCGCAGACTGCTGAACAAATCAGCAATTATTATCTTCGTGACTATATTACGACTGGCACTTATGAGCCAATGACCGAATCGACCAAGATGATTGAAGCGATTGATAAGAGCACGATTGTCCAGCTCGCGCGCATCTTCGTTCAGTCTGGTATCTCCGGTCTCACTGCCGTGAGCGATGCCAACAAAGCTTTCCTCGAAAGTCTTTGGGACAAGATTATCGGCATTATTTAAACGCCTGCTGGCATACAAAAATACCACCCCGAAAGGAGTGGTATTTTGAATCTTGAACGGTTTTAGGCTTTGAGTTCTTTGCCGCTGAGCTTGTTTGCAAAGTCGGAAAGGTAGAAGCCGAGTACGCCACCAACGATTGGGAAGATGACGTAGGTTACGAGCATTGGCATGAGCTGGCCAAAGAGCGAGTCCATACCTTCAGCGCTGGTTGGCAAGAGGCCATACATGAACGCTGCTGCTGGGTTCATAATAAAGACGTTCTGCTGAATGCCAAGGAAGTTGCCGCTAATGACAACTGCGAAGAGCATTGCGAGGAAAACGCCACCTGCAACGACTGCTGCGAAGGTGAATGCACCGCGCTTGTAATCAAGTGCGCGTGCGAAGAAGAACGCAATGATGATTGCGCCGATGAACTCGATCATCGTGATTGGCCAGAAGAAGCTGAAACCTTCTACGTTGGCTGCGAGACCATCAGCTGCGGTAAGCGTTGGGAGCAAAGTAGTCTCTGCGCTAATGTTGCCGCTATCGATACCTGCGTGGTAGAAAGCGCTGACGATAAGGAAGCCGAGCCAGGCACCGATGAGCTGTGCGATGATATAGAGCACGCCACGGATTGCTGAAACACGACGGCTAGCCATCATACCGGCGGTAACCAATGGGTTGAGATGTGCACCAGAGAGTGCAAACACGCCCGCGGTGATGCCGATGTAGGCGAAGATCAAATAGAGTGGGTTGAAGAGACCGAGCGTCAAAGCGACGGCGGTGACGAGACCCGTACCGATGATTTCACCGATGATAGCACCGATGATCTTGGTATCCTTGAAGATCGTCAAGATGTTTTCGTTTGGATCGCCCTTACGAGCAAAGAATTCCTTGACTGGGTTAGTTTTGCCAGTCGTGGCTTTCTCGGAGACGATTTTGGTTTTTACTGCGCCCACCTTTTCTGCTTTGGCTGTTGTGACTTTTTTTGGAGCCACTTTGGCAGCCTTGACTGTCTTAATCGACTTTGAAGCTGGTTTCTTTGCTACGGTTTTCTTCGCAGCAGGCTTCTTGGCCGACTTGGCTTTGGTTGTTGCCATTACACCTCCTTTAAATGTATATGCATCAATTATAGCATACTCTGTAAGAACGGTAGTGCTTAATCTTGATACCAGGCAGGATAGCTTGTAAGCGCGGTATCAAAGAAGGTTGCTTCCATATTTACCTCGCGACCGCCAACATTCCAGTCTTCGATTGCCGAGGCGTCGGTTAGGTTGTAGCAGTAGCAGAACAGCTCATGCATATCCGTTACTTTACTCACATCCCAGTCACCAATCGCGTCTAGGTTGGTCATCAGAATGCCGCCAAGCGCGCCGGCCATATTCGTAACATTCGAGACATCCCAGGTGCTAAGTGGCGAGATATCGGTGACGCCCATCATGCCCTCAAAGGCATACTGGATGTCGACGAGATGATTACTGAGCTTCGGGCCCCAATTACGCATCGGCTCGAGCGAGGTGACATACTGGAGATAGCGGAAGATGCCGTTAATATCCTTGACGCTCACGACATTCCAATTTGCGATTGGCTCCAAAGACGTAATCCCAGGGCAGTTATGGAAGAGGAACTTCATGTTTTCGACCTTGCTGACATCCCAGTTTCTGAGCGCCTCAAGGTCGTCGATATTTGACCAGCCAAACATCTCGGCCATCGTCGTTACCTTGCTCGTGTCCCAATCGGCGAGCGGCGCGTAACTCGTGACCGCCTTCATGCCGCGGAAAGTAGCACTCATGTCGGTGACTTTTGGCATCACCCAATCTGTGATCGGTGAAATGTCTTCGAGGACTCTGTCGTCAGAGAAGAAGCCGCTAATCGTCTCGACATTATCGAGATGATCCGCCCAGTTAGCGAGCGCAGAAATATCGTTGAGCTTATAGCAGTTCATAAAGAAGTTTCCGAGCGTGGTTACATCGTCGATTTCCCAGTTTTCCAGACCGTCGGCACTTTCGAGCGCTCGCGCATTAAAGAACATGCCAAACATTGTCTTTGCGTTATTCGGTCTCCAATTGGCGAGGCCGGAGATATCGGTGAGGGCATAGGTATTGTCGAACATGCCATTGAAGTTTTCGCCCTTACTCACGTTCCAGTTTGCCAGTGCATCCAGATTAGGGATGGCTTCGGCGAACGAGAATACGCCTTCAAAGTCGGTCACGTTGCTCACGTCCCAGCCGGCGAGCGGCGCAAGATTTTCCAGAACATAAGTATCCTTTAACATATATTCCATGGTCGTCAGGCTGTTGGTTTGCCAGTTTGCGAGCGCCGAAATATCGGTCAGGCTGTGGCAGCCCCACATGGCGTTGTTGGCGTCAGTAATATGGGAGGCGTCCCAATTTTCTAGACCATGCAAGCTCGTTAGGCTCGATGCATCGCGTAGCATATCTCGGATAATCGTGACTTTCGTTACGCCCCAATCGAGCATACCGGCAATTGAGGTGAGGTTTGTGGCCTTAAAGAATAATGTGTCGGCGTATTTGAGCTCCGGAGTGCGCCAGCTGCTCAGCGCGTCGATATTTTCGAGCGATGAGGCACCTTCGAAGATACCAGTCAATTCGTTGAGTTTCGGCAAGTACCAGTCGCTCATCGGGCTGATGTCGGTTAGCTTGTCGCAGCCCTTAAACATCCAGCCGAGCGACTCGACGCGGGACGTATCAAAGTCGGCGAGGCCGGAAACATCCTCGATTTCATCAAAGGCTTCAAAGAAGCTGTTTGAGTGACCGCTCATATAAATATCGTCGGTGTCGGTCCAATAGTAAATCGTTTCACCGTCATTTCCGAGCCAGGCGTAAATCGGGAACTCCGAGCTCTCCTGCGACAAGAGAACCTTTTGTCTGGTCTCGAAATCATCCGGCTTCGACAAGGCACGCTTAAAGGCCTTGATAGTCGTATCGTGATCGAGGAAATGGCTCGTTGCGTTTGCGCCCGGAACCAAATTTTTCATGAGAAGGTTGACGTATTCGCCGTTGCGCAGGTATGCAGCGCGCGTTCCTTGTGGCTCGCCCGCCATTGATTTTTCGATCGTGGTTTTGCGCCAAACTGCTTTTAGTGAAACGTCCTGTTCTGGCATCACGAAGTAATCGGAACCAATGCGCACGATGCTGTCGTCGCCCAAATCCCAACCGTGCGTCGAGAAGTCGCCGCACCATTCGCCGGTCGTGTATTCCATGTCGACTGGGTCAAAGACGACATGTTTTTCTGAGGAAATATGCGCAGTACAACTAGAATCCGGGACGTTGTTATTCATAACAACTTCATACTTGAGTTTTAAGATTGGTGTCTTGTTGCTCGTGACGTTTTCGTTCGGCGCATCGTGTAAAACAGACTGAATGTCGATGTGTTTGTTGGTCGGGTAGCGCCCGTCGTCTTCGTCGTAATACTGGTCGCGAATCTTGACGTCAATCTCAAGCTTTTCTTTTGTGCCGCTATGATAAACTCCGCCAAGATTCCAGGTGACTTTTGGTGTCGTGCCGTCGTAGTCGAGGCTATACGTGCCGAGCGTCGAGCTGATGTTTGCTTCGGAATCAATCGTGTAGTAAGTGTCGTCGATAAAATCAGTCACTGTGAATTCGTCGTAAATATAAGAATCCTCGGCAATTGCGCGCCAGAGCACGTCGCGCAGCGCGTCGATGTCTGCGGTCCATTGCGAATCAGTGACGTCCTTGATGCTTGGGCGGATTTCCTCGCCGACTTCGTACTGGATGCCACGCACGGAAACTTCCGGATATAGCGACTTGAAGACCTGATATTCAGGGACCTGCAAAGGCGCATCAATATTCGGATCGCCATCGGTCATAAAGAGCACAATCGGGCGGCGGCCAGCGGTGAAGTCGTAGTTCTCGAAAATATGCTCCATATTGAGGATGGCCTGGTAATAATTCGTCTGGCCATAAACGCTAATGCCCGCGATATCGTCAATGATTGCTTGGCGATTGTCGGTTAGGTCTCGAACGAGCGTTGCGCTCGAGTTGAAAGTCACTAGACCAAAGCGCGCATTGTTTTCGGCCATCAAAGTCGTCACGAGGTTTTGAATGTCCTCTTTGGCCTGCGTGAGGCGCGGGCCAATCATCGAGCCGGAAGTGTCGAGCACGAGCAAAATGTCCTTCGGGCGCTCGTCGTCTTTTGCTATCGAGTCGGCTTCAATTGTAATCCTGGCTTTGCCGCGCGCGACCCACTTGGCGCTCTTGGTGATTTTCCAAGCGCCAGCATCGCCGTTCTCAAAGCTCAAATTATTCGATGTAGTCTCAACGCTACGAACTGGTTCGACGAGGGCGGAAGCGAAGAAAGAATACCCAAGGATACCTGCGGCGACGAAAACACCAAAAAGCCCGCAAAATACGAGCCGTTTTGCGGCATTAGAAAAAGTCGCAGATTTCTTGAGTCTTTTTATTTTCTCAACTCTTTCTTCGCAGTTTTTGTTTCCCAAACACTCTATTTTAATTATAAGCGGATTGGGGAAAAACGTCAATCTTATAAAAGGCTATTTTTCGTGCTATACTGGTTAAGTAATTTTAGGAGGTTTTGTGGGAATTTTAGTTGAAAAAGATGAAGAGCGCAGCAAGCTTGGCAATCGCATTAGCGCTGATTTGCGCGAGCGTGCCGAAAAGACCGCGCAGCGTGATGATCATGATTTCGTGGAAGATTCCGAGTACCTCAAGCACATGCAAAAGACCAATCGCTTCAGCTGGTTCTGGTTCCTGCTAATCGTGCTCGCCGCAATCTCGCTCGTCATTATCTTCGTGATTCACTAGATTCAAGTCTTCGCCCGCGAAAAGCGGGCGTTTTTTTATCTCTGATAATATGCTAAAATAAATCTATTATGGCCACATTACAGGAACTGAAAAACGAGCTTAAAAAACTCGGCGCAGAATATGCGAAAATCAAGGACCTGCCGGCCGACCAACGTGCAGATTTTGGCAAACAATTAAACATCAAAAAACAGCAACTAAACGCCGAAATCGCAGCCGCCGAGGCCGCTGCCGAACAGGAAGATGTCGCGCCACTCGATATTAGCGCGCCATGTGATATTAACGGACAGATGCCGGAGTTTTTGACCGCTGATTTTGGTAGCAAACATCCGCTTATGACTGAGCTCGATCGCGTGATTGCGATTTATCAGAGCATGGGTTTTGATATTGCCGAATCTGTTCAGCTTGACGACGAATACCATATGTTTGATAGCCTCAACTTTGCGAAGGGCCACCCTGCACGTGATGGTTACGATACCTTCCGCACTGAAGAAGGCTTTATTCCACCAGCTCATACCAGTACAATGCAGAACCGCGTCCTGAAGGCGAATGCTTACAAGCTCGCCGAGGGCAAGGCAATTGCTGTCGCTGTTCCGGGCCGCGTCTATCGCAACGAGGACGTCGATGCTACTCACGAACACACTTTCTACCAGTGCGAGGGCGTCTATGTTTCTGAGGATTGCACGCTTGGCAACATGCTTGCAATTCTTCGCGAATTCTTTGAAAAATACTACGGTCAGAAGCTTAATATTAAGACCCAGCCAGGCTACTTCCCATTCACGGAACCAAGCCTCGAGTTCTTGATCGAAAAACCAAAGTCGCTCGGCGGCAAAGGCGATGGCTGGCTCGAGATGCTCGGTTGCGGCATGATTCATCCGAATGTTTTGAAGAATGCCGGTATTGACCCGACCAAGTATCAGGGCTTCGCATGGGGTGGCGGTATTGATCGCTTGATTATGCTTCGCTATCAGCTCAACGATATCCGCTATCTCGAATCCGCAAAACTTGATTTCTTGAAGGAGTTCGCATGTTAATTTCACTTAATTGGCTAAAAAGCGGTCTCGAGACCAACGGTATTTCTGACGAAGAACTCGTCAAATTGATTGGTGCACGCCTCGTCGAAGTCGAGGGTGTGATTGATCAGACCCACAAATACGACAAAATTTACGCCGTTCAGGTGATATCCGAAGAACCTATCGAGGGTACGCATCTTCATCTTTGCAAGATTGACGATGGCGGCGCAGCATCCGATGTTGAACGCGACGAAAACGGCTACGTCCAGGTTATGTGCGGTGCGCCAAATGTTCACAAAGACATGCTTGCAGCATGGGTTGCTCCAGGCGCAATTGTGCCAAGCACCTACAACACTGACGAACCGTTCAAGATCGGCATGCGCAAGATGCTCGGCAAGTACGACAGCTATGGCATGATGGGCGGTGCTGATGAGCTCGATTTTGGCGACGATCATTCCGGTATCGTCGAGCTCGACCCAAGCTGGGCCAAGCCAGGTCAACCAATCGCTGAAGTCTTCCGCAATCTCGACGATAAAATTCTCGACATCGAAAACAAGTCTTTGACTCATCGCCCAGACACTTTCGGCATTCTCGGTTTCCGCCGCGAAGTTGCCGGTATTCTTGGCCAGAAGCATATTTCGCCAGATTGGTATCTTGAGCCAGAGCAGAACTTCAAGAACGACGACAAGGTCAAGCTTGAAATTGAAACCGATCCAGAACTCTGCCCGCGTTACACGGCCATCGTCTTTGAGCCAATCGCCGAAAACGTCAACCCGTATCTCGATTACGATGCGACTTTGCTCGCCCGTGCCGGCATGCGTCCAATCAATCCAATCGTTGATGCGACGAACATTATGATGCTCGCCTTCGGCCAGCCACTTCATGCTTTCGACTACGACAAGTTTGTGAAGGTCGGCGGTAGCAAGACGCCAAAAATTATCGTTCGTGCCGCCAAAGAGGGTGAAACGCTCGAATTGCTCGATGGCACGACCGTTGAATTAAATACTGATGATATTGTCATTACGAGTAACGACGTTCCAGTCGCGCTCGCTGGCGCGATGGGCGGTGCTTCGACTGCGATCGACGAAAAGACCAAGCGCGTCATTCTCGAATCTGCAACTTTCAGCCTTTATAATCTCCGCAAGACGCAGATGGCGCACGGTATTTTCTCCGAGGCAATTACGCGCTTTACGAAGGGTCAGCCGGCCGGCCAGACCAAAGCTGTCGCTTTGCGCTTCGCAAAGAAAGCCGGCAAGTATCTCAAGCCGCTCGCGCTCTTTGATACGCAGACTTCCGAGCCAAAGCCGCTCAAGATTGAGCTCTCGCTCTCGCAAATCAATAGCCTTCTTGGTACCGATTTCAGTGGCGACACGGTCAAGTATATTCTCGAAAACGTTGAATTCAAGGTAAAGGTTGAGGGCGACGAGCTCGCCGTAATCGTCCCATTCTGGCGTACCGATATTCATATCCCAGAAGATATCATCGAGGAAGTCGGCCGCTTGTCTGGTTTTGATAATATCGCGCCGGTTTTGCCGCTTCACGCGACCGCCGATCCAAATCCGCTCTTCGCTTTGAAGACCCAGATTCGCAACCATCTTTCCGCACGCGGCGCCAACGAAGTTTTGACTTATAGCTTCGTTCACGGCGACCTCATGGCAAAGGTTGGCCAGAAGCCGGAGAATTCTTACAAGATTATCAACTCGATTTCGCCAGAGCTCCAGCACATCCGCCAGAGCATCGTGCCAAGCTTGCTCGACAAGAGTTACGGCAATCTTCGCGCTGGTCACGAAAAGTTCGCGCTCTACGAAATGAACCAGGTCTATCCAAAGAACCTCGGCGTCGACAACGACAAGGTGCCAGTTGGCAGCCATCAGCTCGGCTTCGTATTTATCGATCAGGCCGGCCAGAGCAACTACTACATCGCAAAGAAATATCTCGCTAGCCTCCTCGAATCCTTCGGCATCAAGTTTGAACTCGCTACCTTCGAGGCGAACGCGGTGAATACCTACTACGAACCAAAGCGCTCCGCCGCTGTCAAAGTCGGCGACCAGACGATTGGCTTCATTGGCGAAATTCAGGGCAAAGTTTTGCGCGGCTTCAAGCTCCCACGTGGCGTCGCCGCCTTCGAACTCAACCTTGCCGACTTGCTCATTGACGAACAGAGCGTAGGTGCTCGCGATTATCGCGTTAGCAACTATCCATCCGTTTCCCGCGACCTCACGATTACGGTCGCACCAGAGGTAGAGTACGCTTCTATCGAGAGCAAAATCCGCGCCGTGCTCGACGGCTTCATCTACAAGCTTCGCCCAACTTCCATTTATCAGGCGGAGGGTGTTTCAACCAAGAATCTCAGCTTCCATCTCGAGTTTGCCGCTCCGGATAAAACTCTGACAAAAGCCGAGATTTCCGATATAATGGATAAATTAGAAAGTATCAAATAAAAACGGTGGGCTGGAGGTAATATGATTGTTAACGAAGAGAGAAAGACGTCTCCGAAACAGCGCATCATCATTATCGCGATTGCGGTTTTCATGCTTTTTAGCACCTTTGCGCTCTATGTCGGTATCGTTTTGAACTATCAGAATCAGGAATCGACGACTAGCGACACGAACCGCAAAATGGCGCGTTTCAACGTGCTCTACGAAGAGTATCAGAATGCAAAAGACGCCCAGGGCGACGAGCTTTCTGGCAAGTACTATGAACAGTTCAAAAAGTACAAGCAGAACGTCAAGGCTTTCAACGCCGCTAGCGCAACCGATCTCGTCAAAAAAGACCTCGTTGTCGGCACTGGCCGCGCACTCGAATATAAGACGAGCGCCGATGGCAAATCCTACGAATCGACTGACGTAAACTACGCCGCTTATTACATTGGCTGGCTCTCTGATGAAACAATCTTCGACTCCTCCTTTGATGACAGTACTAACCCAACCAAACTCAAGTCGCCACTCAACGGTAGTACCGGCATGATTCAGGGTTGGATCGAGGGCCTCGAAGGTATGCGTATTGGTGGTGTCCGCGAGCTTACGATTCCGTCCGCTTTGGGCTATGGCGACAAGGATCAGGGCACAATCCCGGCCAACTCGCCGCTCAAATTCATCGTTATGCTTATTGAGAAGCCATCTCCAGTCGAAGTTTCCGATGAACTCGAAAACATCGGCATGGAGGTCTACGGCTACTCTATCCGCGAACACGAGCAATAACAGGGAAGACCAACTAAAAGCCACTCCGCTAACAGGGGTGGCTTTTTCTTGACAAAATGCGAAAATAACATAAGCTATATTGACATTTTTGCCAATCTGTGATATAATGTAATTATGATGTCTATTTCGGGCATCATAGCACATGAAAAGTTACACTACGGGAAACCTCCAAGCGGGGTTTTATCCGCAGTTTTGGACTTGAATCATCGAGCCCAGCACTGCGGGTAAAACAAAAAATATACTGGAGGTATTCCTATGAATATAATGTTAAAAGCAGGAGATTTCGCACATGAGTTTACACCTACATTTAGTTGGGCAGTTCTCATAGTACTACTTCTCATTCCGGTCCTTGCATTCTATATCGGATATGCAGAGACGGTTCGCCTGAAGGTAAAAGAGGTTGAAGTGAAAGATCTGAAAACCGGTAATACTTTTACTAAAAAGCGTTACGTTGTTTTTACAGCAAACTTTGCTACACGTTTGATGTATACGATTGTTTCGTATATCATCTCACTTATCGTAGTAATTGCTGAACACGGCAACGGACTCGTTCAGTGGTCAATGAACCACGCCGGAACATCTGCCGACGAATTTATAGTTGCCTTAGCGACATACACTGAAGTCGGGCTCCTCTTATTCTTCTATTCAGTATTTGCATGCTGGATATTTGGAGTAGGAATCAAGTTCTCTCTCAGAGACTGTGAAGCCTTTGCCAAGGGCATCGGTGCAACCGTTGAAGAGCACGAGAAGAGCACAATGCTTAGAGTACTTGTACGCTCCCTTATGAAGGATCGTACGAAGAAGTCATCCACTACAACAACCCGGAACATGGTTGCGAAGAAGTCCTCCAGACCCGCACAGGGGGCTATGCGAGTAGCAACTCGTCAAAGGTGAGTAGTGTAACTTAGTTAAAGGCTGGGTCCTCGGATCCAGCCTTTTCGCATGTCTTTAATACGGCAATAATGATTGATACCAAAGTTGCAGTTCTTCGAGCAGGAATGGGTCTTTGCCTTGCTCGGCGAGTTGCTGGATATCGCGAATGTAATTATTGGCCGCGGCCTTGATGCGCGCGACGCGGTAATCTTCCCATTTCTTCGCTTCCGCTTCGGACAGAGCATTGGCAAAGTTGCGCGCCTTGTAATGCAACAACAAATCTGGCAGGCGCGGGTCGTTGAAGTCTGGGTGAAAATCAGCGAGGTCGTTTACGGTCGCGCGTGTGATGGCGAGACATTTTGTCTTGTCGGTCGGGTCAAGGAAGCCGTCATAGAGTGCACTTTCGCTATCGACGGCCGGCGGGAATTCGGTGCTTTCCTCATTCTTGGTGCGCATGCGTTCGATGAAATCTGGATGTTTCATTAGAATCTCCAGATTCTTTTTGATGGTCGCTTCGTCGAGATTGATTTTCTTCCAGCCATCGCCTGCGCTGAGTACGTTAATCGGCGCCACGGCCGGGCAGTGATTATATTTCAATTCTTTGACAACTGGGAAGAATTTCGGCTCTTCCTGGGCGAGCAATTCTTCGAGATTGACGCGCAAATCAAATACTAATACGTTGCCGTTTTTGGCTGGCGCAATCGGGTAGGCGACGGAAGTCTTGTTGTTGGCGCTTGAATATTGGCCGCAAGTATAAACAAACGGCTGCGGATTTTGAAGGTTCACGAGTTGCTGAACGGCGCGTTTTTCTCGGAGCTTGAATAGGTAATTAAAAAGCTGTGGCTGCTTGTCGTGAATCAGGCGCGTTACGTCGATCAGGGCATTAACGTCCGCTAGGGCATCGTGGGCATTTTCGTGCATGATGCCGTTTTCTTTGGTGATGAGTTCGAGACGGTTGGTGGCTTTGCCTTCGTCAGTTACCGGCCAGCTGATGCCTTCCGGGCGCAAAGCGCGCGTCATGCGCACGACGTCGAGCATGTCCCATTTGCTGCGACCGTCTTTCCATTGCCATTCGTATGGGTCGTAAAAGTTGCGCCAGAAACAATAACGCATGTGTTCATCATCAAAGCGAATCGAGTTATAGCCAATCGCAATCGTGTTTGGTGTGAAGATTTCATTCGAAACGTATTTGCAGAATTCGGCTTCGGTCAGACCATCGAGCTGTGTGCTTTGTGGCGTGATGCCGGTGACCATAATCGCGCCGGGGCTTGGTAGAGTATCGTCGGCGAGTTTGATGAGCAAATTGACCGGCTCACCAATTGGTTCGAAGTTCATATTTGTCCGCTGGCCAGCAAACTGCATGATGCGGTCGGTTCGCGGGCTGAGGCCCGAAGTTTCTAGGTCGTAAAAGAAATAATTCTGCTCCATAAAACAATTGTAGCATTTTCATTATGCTTATGTTTTTAATCAAGAGCGAAGCCCTATATAATAAAACTATGAAGAGATTGGTAGGTATCGATTCGCTGCGCTTTTTCGCAATCGCGTTCATCGTGATCTACCATTTCTTTCGCGAATTTCTGCCGGGGGGTTTCATTGCGGTGGAAATATTTTTTTGTGTGTCCGGTTTCTTGATGATTTCAAAATTCATCCGCCAGTCAGATTTCTTTGCAAAATTCCGTTACTGGCAGTTCATTAAGGATCGCCTCAAAAAACTCTATCCGACTCTTTTGATTTGCGTGCTACTGACGCTGATTTTGACGCTATTTGTGAATGCGGATATTGCGACTGGTGCGCGCGTAAATTCGGCGACGGCACTGACTTTTTCGACGAACATTGTTGAGCTCATTACGGGCGGTAGTTACGAAAATACTTTCTTACCGAATTTGTTTGAGCACACTTGGTTCTTGGCGCTTTTGTTCCAGCTCTATTTGCTCGCGCCGCTTCTGCTCAAGCTCTACGGCAAAATTTTCCAGACACAGAAAAACGCAATCAAGTTTTATGGCGTGACGTTGTTTATTTTAGCGCTCGCCTCGATGGCTTTGATGGCGCTCTATGGCGCCGCATTTGAGATGCCGGATCGTGCCTACTTTGCCATTGATTCGCACATGGCGGCATTCTGTTTGGGTGGCGCATTTGCGGTATTCAATTTCTTCCAGCCACGCGCGCCGCGCACGAAAAAACATTTCCCATTCGTGATGCTAGTAGTTACTTCAGCGGCTGCGATTGCGCTCGCATTCTTCACACACTTTGATAGCGCCTTCGCGTTTTGTGTAGCTTTGCCGGCTGCGGCTGTCATCGCGATGATTCAGATATTTTGTATTATTAAACTGCAAAAGAATATTCATGCGCGCAAAAAGACGCTCAGCATCGTGCGCTTCTTCGAGAGCTTAGGCAAGCTTTCTTATGGCATTTATATTTTCCACTGGCCACTCTACATTTTATTGCCGCAGTTACTCTCGCCGGACACGGCTGAATGGGGCTATGCGGTCGTGAATGTGATTGCGAGCTTCTTCCTTGCGCTGATTTGCTATGAGCTAGGACGCATTAAAAATGTGCGTCAAAGTTTCAAACAAATTCGTTTGCCGATGCGTATTTCTTTTGCGACGCTTGGTGTAGTAGCGCTCGCTGCTGTTGTTACCGCGCTGGTGCGCGCGCCGGAAGTTTCTAGCATTGCCGAACAGCTAAATCTTGCAGCAGAGCATAGTAATGAAGATGTGATTAATAAAACGCGTGACGCAGCAGACTATATTGCGGCGACGCAATTGCTCGAGCAGACCAACGAGACGCTCGACGCACAATTGAAGCTCGCGGCCGAAACGGAAATAAAACTCGCACCAACGAAATCGGTGGCTGCGCCAAATGCGAATGCGGCGAAAGTTTTAGTGATTGGCGACTCGGTGACTTTGGGCGCGAAGGCTGCAATTGAGGCGACGATTTCGCAATCATTTGTTGATGCAAAAGAAAATCGCGGCATCGAAACGACGACCAGTATTCTTGCCGGCTATGCTGCTACGGGTAAATTACCAAATACGATTGTCGTGAGCCTCGCGACGAATTATCGCAACATTACCGAATCAATGCTCGCAGATATCAAAGGCGTGATTGGTAAAAATCATAAGCTAGTTTTGGTTACCGCATATGCTGGTCCGTTGCAGCCGCGCGAAACGCAAAACGCCACACTCAAATCCTTTGCCAAGAAGTACAAAGACGTCTACATTATGGACTGGTGGGAAGTGGCGCATGACAATTGGTCGCTCATGTATGCCGATCATATTCATTTGAATCCGGAAGGCCGCACAGCCTACGCGAACTTGTTAAATAACGTGTTGAGGGGGGTCCGATGAACGAAAAACGTCGCAAGAAATTTGCCGTGCTGCTATTTGTACTAGTTTTGGCGTTTGCATCTTTTGAAGCTGCGACATTATTTACTTCGAAGCGCAGCCATGACATCGCACGCGCACGCAAAGATGCTGAGGAAATTTCCGTCGAGCTCGGCATGATTTCATCATCATTCTATTCGGGCGACCGCGCACTGTATGACCGATCATACAAGCGTTTCAGTGAGAGCCTTGCGGGCTTTTCGCGCAATGTCTACATCAAGCAAAGTCACGGTGACGTGTACGACGCCATCGAAAACTATCGTGCGATGCTCGAAGAAAAACAAGACGAAATTGCCGAGTTCCTTGAGCTGAGTGCTGCGCTAAATACTCTGAGCAGCGAGATTGATTTAGTGAATCCGGAAAAGCTCGATGCGGCGAATTTCTATCAAATCCAGCAGGCTTTCCAGGCTCTGCGTGATTGCCTCGCCAAAATTGAATCGGAAAACTACGAGCCGATCAAAAAGAAGCTCGATGCATATGTCGGCGAAATAATTCAGCTGTCTCAGTCGTCGGCAACTTGTATTGCTGTCTGCCCGAAGGAAAGTTTTGTCGACAAAAATAAAAAGCTCGCCGACCTAAAGACAAAGTATCAAGCCGAATTTGAAAATCTCGGCATGGACATTTCTAAATCCTTGGATCCAAGCGTGCTGATTGTTCGACTCGGGGAAATATAATAAAATAAGCTTATGCATAAGATTCTTTTTCCAGAAGCCAATAATGAATTTATCAAGTCTGCTGTTGCTGCATTGGCAGAGCAGGGCATTTGCGAGCCAATCGCTGAAGATTTAGATTTGCAGACTGCGTCCGTAAAAGTTATCGACGGTGCTGCTGACGCAATGATTGCTGGTATTGATTTTACTTCGCGCGATGTTATTTTGACGGTGCGTGACGTGATTGGTATGCAGGAAGGCCGCAAAACTTTTTCGAGCCTCTTCGTCGCGAAATTCCCTGACGGTCGCACTGTCATTTTGTCTGATGGTGCTACCTGCAAGAACCCAACTGCAGAGCAACTTGCAGATATCGTTGAATATGCAAACGACGCTGCCGCAAAAATCCTAAACGACACTCCGCGTCTCGCAATTTTGTCCTTCTCGACCTTCGGCTCTGGCGGTAAGGACCCGTCGATCGATAAGACTGCCGAAACCCTAGAAATCATTCGCGCGCGCCGCCCGGACATTCTCGTTGACGGTGAAATGCAGCTTGATGCCGCCGTCAATCCTCGTGTCGGCGAAAAGAAAGCGGCCGCTCACGGCGGCTCGGAAGTTGCTGGACGCGCCAATGTTCTGATCGCTCCAGACATCAATGTCGGCAATATTCTTTATAAATCCTTTGAGCAATTCGCTGGCGCCACTGTTGCTGGCCCGATTCTGCTCGGCTTCAATAAGCCTGTTTCAGACCTTTCGCGCGGCTCGACTGTCGAGGATATTATTCTGACGGCTGAATGCCTCGAAAAGCTGGTATAATACTTGACTTTTTACTCAAAAACGCTTATACTTTTATTAGTGTAGAGTTTAAACAAACAAGAGAAACAAACTGCGAAAGAAATATTTTGTCTTTCGATGATTAGGCTAAAACAAATCAGTGAACACGGGCTGCTGAAAATTACTTCTATTTTTGCAGTTTTGTTTGTTTCTGCTATCAGTGTTTTTCTTGTCATGTGTTCAATCAGCCGGGCGCTCGATTCTTCGATTCAAATCGATTCCGCGCGCACAGATTTTGCGGCGCAAGAACAAGGCTCTTGGCGCGTTACGCAAACCGCGACAGCCTCCGATGTTAACGCTGCAAAGCTCGAGATTAAAGCCGAGTCCATTTTGAAGGGCGACGGTAAGGACAAAGATATTTTTGTCATGATGGATACTTCCGGTTCGATGACGACTGATCGCATTAATCAGACCACGAACGCAATTATCTCGCTCGGAAATATCATGCTTGCGAGCGGGAATGGCAACAACCGCATGGCGATGGCCGCCTTTAACTCTGACGTATATGATGTTTCCGGTTGGACGAATGATAGCCTCATGTTCCGTTTGTATATCGGCGATAATTTGCCGGGCGCAAACGGTGGCACGAATTATTACAAGGCTGTCCAAAAAATTGACGACGTTTTCTCGAACTACAATTATGACGAAAACCGCAGACCGATTGTACTGTTTGTTACGGACGGTGCGCCGGTAGAAGATCATCCGCTCGAGGAGCCGGAATATCTCGTTTTGAAACAAAAGTATCCATGGCTCGCAATTCAGGGCATTCAATTCGAAATGGGCGATACGGTAATTGAGCAGATCAAGAAGGTTTCCGACAATCAATTTACGTCAAACATTGAGAATGTCGAGGATGTGATTTTCGAAGCAGCAATGGACGGCTATAAGTATAGCGAGTTTGTCTTGGACGATTATGTAAATTCTGACTACTATGAGGTTACTGGCGCTAGTGCGACGGCTGGCACTGTTGTCGTGGCGCAGAATCGCGTTAACTGGAATATGAATAATGTTTGGCGCTCCGGCACTAAGCAAACCTTGACCGTTAATTTGAATATCAAGCAAGCCTGTATCGATAAAGAAGATAGCCTTTGCGCAGTTAACACGCGTACGAATGTTAGTACGAAGCTGCTAAACACGCCGGACGAATCGATTAGCACGACTGAAACGCCGGTCCTGAAATTTCGTTTCGACGTTAGCTATGACATGAATTTGCCGACGGGCTGTGACGCCGAGGCGAACACGACGCCGGCAACCACGAAGCAGATTATTTATACGAGCGTCGCGATTTCCGACTATGAGCCAAACTGTAGTGGCTACAAATTCAATGGTTGGTCGTTGATTAGTGATGAGACTTATCGTTACAATGACAATTATTTTCGCATGCCAGAACAAGACGTGACTTTGCGTGCTGTCTGGTCAAAGTTATCGATTTCGAAGACGACAGAGGGCACTATTGCTCCGACGACTTACGCTATGTTCAAGAAAGCGGTACCGCAAACACATATGGCGATATCGTCGCGGAATGGCTACGACAGCCTCTATGCAGCCGCCGCAGGCAGCCTCAATAATATCGAGCACATCGTCTACTCGACCGATAAGCCGCCAATCGATGCGACACTTGATGACGCGCATAATTTTGCTGACGCTAGCTCAGACTTACCGATTTACGGTTATTACGTAGCAGAGACTAGGACATTCTATTTCTATTCTGACGCCGATGTTGTCCAGCTCAATCCAGACTCGCGCGGCCTATTTGCGGAATTCAAAAAACTAAAGTCGATTGAGGGTGTTGGAAAGTTTGACGATTCGAAAGTGAAATATCTCGACTTCCTGTTCTATCGAACAACCGGAGGCATTACGAGCCCAGCTGCGCTTCTAGAATGGGACACGCCAGAACTAGTATCGCTCGGATCGGCATTTTTGGGCACGGGTATGTCTAGCCTGCACGGTGTAGAAAACTGGGATGTTTCAAAAGTTACGGACCTTGGCTACTTCGCCTATAACAGCGGCGCCCTAACGGACATATCGGCATTACTTGATTGGGACACGAGTTCGGTAACCTCTCTATCGAATGCCTTTTACAATGTGAGCCAGCTAACAAATTTGCATGGTCTCGAAAACTGGGATGTGTCGAACGTCGTTTCTATGACCTCGACCTTCCAGAGTGTTTCAAGTCTCGTTGATACGTCCGCACTCGCGGGTTGGACTACGAGCAGTTTGAAATATCTAGACGGCGCCTTCCGTGCGAGCGCATGGGCAAGCCAGCCGAGCTCAATGGACATTAGTGGGCTCTCGAATTGGGATGTCTCGCAGGTCTTGTCGATGGATAATATGTTCTATGATCGAACCTCTCTGACGAGTCTCGATGGGCTGAGTAATTGGCGCCCGGTGGCGCTTACTAGCATGTCCGCCGCCTTCCTGAATACGAGAATTTCGAATCTCGACGGCTTGTCTGGCTGGCGCACTCCTGCGCTCGTGAGTATGAGTTCGACTTTCATGGACTGTCCGTCACTGACAAACATTGACGGTCTTGCTGACTGGAACGTTACGTCTCTATCGTCAGCCTATCGCATCTTTGCGCGCGACAAGGGGGTGACGTCGCTAGCGTCATTGGCGAATTGGCAGACCGATAGCCTGACTAATCTCGGCGGCGCCTTCTGGGAGACGAGAATCGTGAGCGCGGACGGTCTAGGTTCTTGGAATGCCTCGAATCTGGCGTCGGTTTCATCGATGTTCGCATCGGATACGGCTCTGACCGATGTGAGCGCGCTTCTGTCTTGGAATACGGAGAAGCTGACGGATATAGCACGCGTGTTCAGTCAGGCCAGCAACTTGACTAGTTTGCACGGCCTCGAAAACTGGGACGTGAGCAAGGTGACGACTATGGAGGCGGCATTTAATGAATGTTCGCGACTCGCGAGTATATCTGCGCTGAGCAGCTGGCGTCCGGTAGCTCTGACGAATATGGCATCAACTTTTGCCTATACGTCGAGCCTCGCAAGCCTTGACGGTCTCCAGGACTGGCGTACGCCGGTATTGCAGAACTTCAGCGCCACATTCAAGGGGTCAACGGCATTTACGAGTGTGGCACAGCTGGCTAATTGGACGGTGGGCGGCGTGACGAATATGGGCGAAACATTCTACTCCGCCTCGAGCTTGAGCGATATTACTGGCCTTACTAATTGGAGTACTGGCGCCAATACGACGCTTTCGAATACTTTCCGCGGCACGTCAATTACGAGTACGGCCCCGTTCGCAACCTGGGATGTCGCCAAGGTATCCAACTTCAACGGTGCCTTTGCGGCGACGAAGCTTGTCAATCTTGATGGTCTTTCGGCTTGGAACACGATCAAAGCGTCGAGTATGTATTATACCTTCGGCTCCATTCCGACACTTACGAGCATCACTGGCTTGCGCGGGTGGAAAGTGGGCAATGTCGGTAGGCTTGATGAGCTGTTCAACGGCGATTCTGCTCTGACGTCGGCTAGCGGTTTGGAAGATTGGGACACTTCGAATGCCTCGGTGTTTAACTATATGTTCTGTAATTGTACGAGTCTTTCGGATATTACGGCGCTCGCCGGCTGGAGCACTGGCCGTGTTAGTAGCATGAGTGAAATGTTTAGAAATGCCTCGTCGCTCACGAGCGTCGCTGCATTAAGTGGCTGGAATGTTGAGAGCGTTACGAACTTGGGCAACACCTTCCGCGGTGTTAGTGGTGTCGAAGACTTTAGCCCGCTCGACGGCTGGACCCTTCCGTCGAACGTCAATAAGAGCGGCGTTTTTGCCGACACGTCGTCAACGGCCACTCTGCCGCAATGGTATCAATAAAAATAGCCCCGAACTTCGGGGCTATTTTTTCTTGCGTCTCGTTACGCCATCGAGGCGGCCGCGGATGTCGCGGATTGCGTTCATGTAATATAGGAATGCGTCGTACGGGGAATCGTAAGGCGAGAAGTAGGCGTGGACATCGCCGTCGTTGAAATACTTCGTGCACATATAGTATGGATGATCGGAGGTCTGCATGCGGCGCCAATCCTCAATGAGCTTTTGGTCGCCTGAAGCGAGAATTTCTGACTTCAATTCATAGGCTGCCTTCATTGCCTCGTGCTGCATTGAATTGCCAAGCCAAGCGGTTAAATCGCGCTCGGTATCAGCCCAAGTCACTGTCCATGGCATCGAAATCTCCGCTGTCGGCTCCGCGCTGTCACAAGCTTCGGAAACGGTCATGAAATTATTGTCTTTGTCTTTGAGCCAGGTATAGACGAAGTACTCAAAGAACTTGAAGATACCGGTATCTTCCCAAATATTTTCGCCGAAAGTTTCGAAATCCATAAAAAGATTGATGAGCGGTCCGCGTAAAGTATCGGTCTCGACCCAGCGCATGTACTTTTCGACCGTGAGCGGCCATTCCTTCCAGTGCTTGTCCGAAAAGCGGAAAGCGATATCGTCAGAAAGGCGATAATTTTTCATGAGCAACTTAATGTTTTTGCAACCTTCTGGGCGATAAACGTAGTTTGGGCTGCGCCATTCGAGAATTTTATCCCAACCTTCGGCGAGAATGCCTTTGAAGCCATATTCGTCTGCCCACTTCGCGAGATCGTCATTGTAGCTAAGCTCGGTATTGCGGAAGACTTGCGATTTTACGCCAAACAACTTATGGATGCGGTCCTGGTGTTGTTTAACTTGCGCCTCGAACTCAGTGCGGTCATAGAAGAAAGCGAGCGAATGGTAATAAGTCTCAGCGACGATTTCGACTTTGCCGGTTTTCGTAAGACGCTTCAATGTTTCAATAACGTCCGGCGCCCACTTTTCGGCCTGGTCTAGAAATGTGCCAGTAATCGAAAGCGAGAATTTAAAACCGTCGTATTTTTTGATGCATTTTTCGAGCAGGGTAAGCATCGGGCGATAGGACTTGTCGGCAACCTTTTTGAAAATGCGTTCATTATTCGTGCCGGCGTAATAATCTTTTTCCGTCCAATAGTCATGATCGTGGTCTACAGAAAAAATATTGTAGTGCTTGAGGCGCCACGGTTGATGCATGTGCAAATATAGGACTATGGAACGCATTAGATGTAATTACCTCGCTTTTGAAGAGAAAATCTAGAAGCGATTTCTCTTATGTTGTCTCACTTCATTATACACGTCGACACACTTTTTCGCCACGTCATCCCAAGAGATGCGGGCGTATTCATGGCTGACGCCGGTCTGCAAGGATTTTTCGAGTGCAGGGCTTTCGGCGATGTTGACGAGGGCGCTTGCGAGCTTGTCTTCGTCCCAATAATCGTAGCGTACGACGGAATTCAAAACTTCGCCGACGCCGGATTGTTTTGTCACGATAATCGCGTTGCCATGATGGGCGGCTTCGAGGGCGGTGAGACCGAAAGGTTCGGATACGGAAGACATCACAAAAATATCGGAAATGCTATAAATGTCGCGCAGCTGCTTGCCGCGAATAAAGCCGGTGAAGATGATATTTTTCGCGATGCCTAGATCCGCGCTCATGTGCATGAGCTGGTCTTTTTGTTCGCCGTCGCCAGCAAACAGGAAAACCATTTTTGGATGAATGCTAATCGCACGAGCCGCAGCGCGCATCAAATGGAAAAGACCTTTTTGGAGCGTAAAGCGACCGACCGTCGAAACAATCGTGTAGCCTTTTTTCTTCAAATTTTCGAGATACTGGTAGCTCGAGCCATCGTAATGGTAATGATCATTTTTTGGCGCATCAAAACCGTTGTAGGCAACGTCAATTTTGCTTGGCGGAATGCCATATTTCTCAACGATAATATTTTTCGTTGCATGACTCACAGCAATAATGCGGTCGGCCCAAAGCAAACCTTCGTATTCGATTTGATGGATGAGTGGATTGCCGCCGTCTGCGCCGCCGCGATCAAACTCGGTCGCGTGCACGTGTGCAACGAGTGGAATACCGAATTCTTTTTTCGCAATAATACCAGCTTCATAGGTTAGCCAGTCGTGCGCGTGGACAACTTCCGGATGATGTTCTTTTAGATACTTTTCGATGAACTCGCAATACTCATGCTGGATGTCGCGAATCGACAAAAACTGTTGGCGATTTTCATTGCGGAACTTTTTGACTTCGATTTCTTTCGATTCATAAGCGCCGCCATAACGAATGAGCGGATCGATGTCGACCGCGGATAAAACGTTCATATAATCAAGCGAATGTTGGGCTTCATACGGGACAACAAAATCAATGTCCGCACCCATTTTGGCAAGAGACTTAGAAAGATTCAGACAAGCTACGCCTAATCCACCACTGTTGTGGGGTGGTAGCTCCCAGCCCAGCATCAGAATTTTCATTACCTGTATATTATAGCACTAGCGGAATGATTTTATAAGATGAATTGCGAGTTATAAAGCTCGGCATAGAAGCCATTTTTGGCGATGAGTTGCTTGTGGTTGCCGGATTCGATAATATTGCCTTCGTTCATCACGAGAATTAAGTCAGCATTTTTAATGGTCGACAAGCGGTGCGCGATAATGAACGAAGTGCGGCCCTCGGCGAGTTTGTCCATGGCTTTTTGGACGAGTTCCTCAGTGCGCGTATCGACGTTTGAAGTTGCTTCGTCAAGAATGAGGAATGGTGCGTCTTCGACCATGCCGCGCGCAATCGTGATGAGCTGCTTTTGGCCGGCCGAAATCGCATCGTTTTCGGCGATTTCAGTATCAAGTCCGTGCGGCAAAGTTTTGACAAAATGCGTAAGTCCGACCGTGTCGCAAATTTCCATAATTTTCTCGTCGCTCACCTTGGTGCGGTTGTACAAAATGTTATCGCGGAGCGTCCCGGCAAAGAGCCAAGTGTCCTGCAGCACCATCGTGAAGAGCGAATGAATTTCTTCGCGTTTCATTTCGCTAGTCGGAATCCCGTCGATCAAAATCTTGCCAGAATTAATGTCGTAGAATTTCATCAGCAAGTTGACGATTGTAGTTTTGCCGGCGCCGGTCGGGCCAACGATAGCAATCTTCTGGCCGGCTTTTGCCTTTGCCGAAAAGCCCTTAATGATCGTCTTGTCTTTGTCGTAGCCAAAGCGCACATTGTCGAATTCAATATTGCCACGAATTTTATCTTTGTTAATTTTCGTTGCTTTTTCAGATTCGTCCGTCATTTCTTTTTCGTCGACGAATTCGAACACGCGCTCGCTTGCGGCGGCGGCGGACTGCAAGTTGGACATTGATTGCGCGATGCGTGAGAGTGGGGAAGTAAATAGGCGCACGTAAGTAATGAATGCGACGATAACGCCAAAGCTGATGACGTTTTGGGTCGCAAGAATTGCGCCCATCACACAGACGGCGACGTAGCCAAAGTTGCCAATAAAGGCCATGATTGGGTGCATCAAACCGCCCAGGAATTGGCTGCGTTGGTTGGCGATATAGACGCGCCTGTTGAGTTTATCGAATTTCTCGTCGCTGCTGGCCTTACCATTGTATGCACGCACGACGTTCAAGCCGGAATAGATTTCTTCAATGTGTGCATTGAGCTTGCCGAGCTCAGTCTGACGCATCGAGAAATACTTTTGTGATTTGCCAAGAATCACGCCCATGCCAACAAAGCCGAGCACGCTCGCGACGACGGCGACGAGTGCCAACTGCCAGTTCGTAATGAACATCATAATGAGCACACCGAACATCAAAACCGTTTCGCTCACAATCGTCGAAAGTGAGTTGCTGAGACTCATTGCGACCGTATCGACATCGTTCGTGATGCGCGAGAGAATGTCGCCGGTCTGATGGCGATCGAAGTAATTCAGTGGCAAACGATTAATCTTTTCGGAAATGCGTTTGCGTAAATTGCGTGCGAAGATATTTGAAACTTGCGTCATTAAAACGCCACCACTAAACGAAAGCAGGCCGGCGACGACATAGAGGATAATCATGAAAGTGCCAATTGCCCAAATGGCATCCATGTTGATGTTGCCGCCCGGTACGAGACCCATCGTAATTTCGTCCGTCAAATCGGCAATGCGATTCGGCGCAACAATCGTGCAGATTGCGCCGGCAATTGCAAAGACTACGCTAATAATTACGAGAATGCGTAAATGTCCAAGCTCGCCAAACAAACGCTTAATTGCTGCGCCGAAGTTTTTGCTTTTTTCCGGTGCGTTACCGCGACCGCCTTTCCCGCCGTTAAACATTGAGTTCCTCCGGCGACAATTGCGAAAGCGCAATTTGTTTATAAACTTTGCAGGATTTCAGAAGTTCTTTATGGGTGCCCATGCCAACGCAGCGACCTTCGTCGAGTACGATGATTTTGTCGGCGTGCATGATGGTGCCGATGCGCTGCGCGACGATTAAACAAGTGGCGTCGCCGGTCTTTTCTTTGAGCGCTTTGCGCAAAGCCGCGTCGGTTTTGTAATCGAGGGCAGAGAAGCTGTCGTCGAAAATATAGATTTCCGGATCACGTGCAATTGCGCGTGCGATGGCGAGGCGTTGTTTTTGGCCGCCAGAAATATTCGTACCGCCCGCCGCAATGTGCTCCTGGTATTTCTTCGGCAATTTTTCAATGAAAGATTTTGCCTGTGCAGTCTTTGCGGCGTCCTTGATTTTTTTGTCATCCTTTTTGCCGCCGTAGGCGATGTTATCGGCCACGCTGCCGTTAAAAATCACGGCCTTCTGCGAAACGTAGCCAAGTCGATTATATAGTGCACTCATTTTGTAGTCGCGTACATTTACGCCATCGACATAAACCTCGCCGTCCGTCGCGTCATAGAAACGCGGAACGAGATTGATGAGCGTTGACTTGCCAGAGCCAGTCGAGCCAATAAATGCGACCGTTTCGCCCGGGTTGGCTTTGAAAGAAATGTCGCGCAACAAGTATTCTTCGGCATCAGGATATTTAAACGAAACGTTGCGGAATTCAACCGTGCCGCGCTCGGCGGTTTTATCATCAAACTCGCCGTCGCGAATATTGATTTTTGTTGCAAGCACTTCATTAATACGATTTGCCGAGACCTGCGCGCGCGGCAAAATCATCAAAGTAATTGCGACAAATAGGAAGCTCATAATCACGTGCATCGCGTAGGTTGAGAACACAATCATGTCGCTAAACAAAGTCAGGCGTTCAAGCCCGGCGGCGTTCGCAATAATGTAAGCGCCAGAAATGTAAATTGCGAGCGTGATGCCATTCATAATCAAATACATTGTCGGCGACATAATCGACATCATGCGGCCGTTGAAAATTTGCATGTCGGTCAGCTCGCCGTTGGCTTTTGCAAATTTCTTTTCCTGATATTTTTCGGCGTTAAATGCGCGCACAACACGAATGCCTTTGAGATTCTCGCGCGAGATTCCGTTGATGCGGTCGGTCAATTTCTGGATGAGCTTGAAGCGCGGAATCACGACGGCCATAATCGAAATAATCGTCGCGAGCAAAATCACGACTGCAATCGCGGTAATCGTACTCCACTGCCAGCTTTTGCCGGCCATTTTTGAAATCGCCCAAATCGCAAACATCGGCGCGCGAATTAACATCTGTGCGCCCATCGCGACAAACATTTGAATCTGCGTAATATCATTCGTCGTGCGCGTAATCAAACTACTGGTCGAGAATTGCTTGATCGACTCCATGTCGAGCCGTTCGATTTTATCAAATAATTTCTTGCGCGTATTCATCGAAAGGCTGGCGCTGATTGTCGCAAAAATATAACCCGCACCGATGTTTGCGATGAAGCTCACAAATGCGCAAAGTAACATCATGCCGCCATTTTTGTAAATGTCGCCCATCGCGCTGTCCTCGGTCGTCACGAGTTTCGTTATCTCGGACATGTAATCCGGCATTTTGAGCTCAAGTCCGACCTGTGCCGCAATCAACAAAAAGCCACCAAAAAGCAGCAGAAAATCAATTTTGCGGAAATTTCGAAGAATCCGGAACATATCTTCTATCTTAGAAAGATTAAAATTTAAAGTCAATAAAAAGCGGCTGTGCGAATGGGCACAACCGCAATCGTAAATCTAGAAAGATAGCCATTGAAAGGACGTGGAGCCGGCGTCGCGTGCTCAGCGGTCGAACTTTTCAGCGAATAAAAACTTATATCTTCTTTGGAAGAAAACTCTCGTGATGCCTACATTGACAAGGTGTTATGCAAATCTTTCAGGCTCCATAGAGGCTAACTTTGTAGTTTACGATAGCTCCCAGTTTTTTCCAGCAAACTGGGGCAGGACTAAAACGTGCAATTGTTTGGAACTAATGGAGGTTCGTATAGCCAAAGATACCAAGATGGCTAAGTCAAACAATATGCGTATAATAGCATAATCTCTAAAATAGTGCAAGAAAAAGCCCCCGGGCTCTTATGAATCCGGGGGGAGACCCCCGGAGATAAGAGTCCGAGGAGCCTATTATGTGGGCCTACGACCTATCGATCGTAGAGCAGAACGTTGAACAATTGTGCTTATACGGACGCCGCCAACATTTCGCCCATGTTATATTTTGTCGTCATACATCATTGTTATACACCTGAAGGATCTGGCGGTTGCCCAATTATTCTTGTGTGCGGGAAAGAGATTATCTCTGTCCCTGTGCCTTAAAGATCTATTCTGGGTCAAAAAGACTACCAGTGTCTATATTGTAGCACACTTTGTTAAAAAAGTCAAGCATTTTTGGCAAAAAATAACCCCCGGAGCGTCTTGCTCCAGGGGTAAACTTTACTTTCTTCAAAGGTGTCAGAGTTAATAGGGGTCCGCCTCCTCTTCGGGGCAGGAGTCTTCTTCTTTGAGCTGGTCCTCCTTCTTCTTCGCTTCAAATTCGCTTGCCCACTCGTCGAAATCAGCATTATCTCCAAATTTTTCATAATTTGGATCAAGCTTCTTGCGCTTGATAAGGGCTGCGGCCTTCGACTCTTCGTCTAGCATAGCGTCTCCGATTACAAAATCGAGCTCCGCATTCAAGACGAAATTTACTGTCGGCGACGTGGTTGGATTGATATTGTCCAGGACGTTTTTTAAGAATTCGACATGCTCTTGAGCTTCGACATCTTCATCGCTCGCCTTGATTTCATAGAGATCAGTGAGTGCCTTGAATGAATCTATCCCCTTGGAGTAGGTCTTTTCCCAGCCGAACAAATCGCTCGGGAGTGGCTCTTCGAAGTCCTGCTTCCTTAGATTTAGAATCGCCATCAGAATAGTATTAAGATAGCTCTCGTAAACCTTGAAGTTGAAAGGATGGCATGACCAGTATTTGATCATTGAATATAATCTCCACCGCGCCAACTTTACTGCTCTGCGATACTCTGTAACAGATACTGCCATAGATAATCACCTCCGTGTGTAATGATGTATGTAAAAGGACTAAAATAAAGTTATCTTATTATTATACCACTACAAGTCAAAAAAGTCAATTTCACCCGACGCGGTGAATCATGTATAATGGTTATAGTTAAAAGGGAAGGTCATGGCTAAAAAGAAAATCCGCCGTTCGCTCGCCGAGCATCGTCGCAAACTCTATTTTATGTGGATTGTTGTCCTTTTCTTTTTGTGCCTCGTTACGGCAACTATCTTGGTGGTTGGCCTGCGCGAGATGCCACATAACCGCGCGCTCGAAGAGGAACGCGACTATGCCGAGTTGAGTTTTGAAGGCTATAAACTAGGTGATGAAGTGCCGCTCGAAGTGCGCCGCCATGGCATCGTGGACGCGGATTATGAATATCTTTGGGAGGGTGTTTCAATCTCGCTCGACGAGAATAAACATATCGATCGCCTCGCTTTCTTTGCGACTGAATCTGGCGACGAAAAGTCGAAGACGATCGACGACGTAATCATCGAATATCGGGGCTATCCGATTAAGCGCATCGCGGACTTCGTGACTTATTTTGGCACGACTAAGGTGACGAATTTTGGTCACTACAAATATCTGACCTATGCCGACGAAAACTACGCTGTCGACATTACTTTGATGGACGGCGAAATCTATAATATCGAACTCTACAAGAAATAAAAAGAAATCCGCGACCGGTATATTTTTCAGAACAAAAAATCAGGACATGTGCCTGTTTTTTGTTCCATGCTGTAGTTTCTTTTTAACAAGCTTTTCTTTTCAAAGAAAAGCTTGAGCATCTGGCAGGGGCGGCAAGACTCGAACTCGCGACACCTGGTTTTGGAGACCAGTGCTCTACCAACTGAGCTACGCCCCTATGCACTAAAACATTATATCATACTCCACTCCTGATTTTGTGTGCTATACTGAATCTAATAAAAAGTGGAGTGTATGCAAAATGTCGGAGAGCTATCTCAAAGATTTGCTTTGGCGCGGTCGGCAGGTGGAGTTTGATCACGGCATGAAGCGTTACGTAGTCAAGCTGGTTGACTACGCGTTCAAGAGCGAATATGCTTTTGGCGAAAAATACGGCCGCAAGACGACTTCGGATTATTTCGAGGGCATTCTATACTTGCGCGATTACGGCTATTCGTTGTCGGAATTGTTGCGTTGTGTTGACAGCAGTCGCATTTATATTTACTAATATGTTAAAATTATCTTAATGTACGATAATTTTTCAAATTTCATTAAAGATAAAAAACATATCTGTGTTATCCAAGCCGAAAACCCGGACGGTGATTCGCTGGGCTCTGCTTTGGCACTCGAAGAAGCCTTGGCCGATTGCGAGGTTTCGCTTTATTGCCCAGTCGACATTCCAAAATACATGCGTTATTTTGCGGGCTGGGATCGCGTTACGAACGAATTCCCATACAAAGCCGACGCTTATATTATTGTCGATACGGCAAGCACGGTGCTTTTGAGCAAATTGCTCGACGACGGTGCAATTCGCAATTGTCTTTATACGGCGCCAGTCTTGGTCGTCGACCACCACGAATCTGAAGCAGATTTGGATTTCCCATACGAGGGAATTATTGAAAATACTTCCAGCTGCTGTGCTTTGCTATTCAAGATTTTTACCGAGCAAAACATTGCGATTAATGCACAGTGCGCCGAACACCTTGTCTATGGCATTTTGTCGGATACGCTCGGACTTACTTCGCAGTCGACTTCAGCTGACGATTACCGCGCAGTCGCGACTTTGCTCGACGACGGTGCGCAGATTGCCGAGATGGAAGAACGTCGCCGCGAATTCATGAAGAAGTCGCCACGCATTCTTGACTACAAAGCTGACCTTATCAAGCGCATCGAGTATCATCTCGACGGCAAGCTTGCGACGGTTTTGATTCCATTCGAAGATATCCAGGAATTTTCTGACGAATATAATCCAAATGTCCTCATTCTCGAAGAACTTCGCCTCGTCGAAGGTGTTGAAATCGCAGTCGCAATTAAGACTTATCCAGATGGCAAATTGACTGGTAAAATCCGTGCTAGCAAACCAATCGCCGACCAGCTCGCGGGCTACTTCGGCGGCGGCGGTCACCCGTACGCTGCGGGCTTCCGCATTTATGAAGACTATAATTCTGTCTTGCCGGAATTAATTTCTGCAACGATGAAGTTGCTGGAAATGTAGTATGTACGACTGGTTTGTCCACAAAGTACTCAAAATCCCACTCCGGATGCGCGTGCGCTATGATCGCTGCGCCGTTTCAAAACCAGAAATCACCGTCGTTTTTTTGCACGGCATTGCGGCGAGTCACTCGACTTGGCGCCATATGCTACCAGAACTCACAAAAGACAAAGATTTATCGAAAGTGCGTTTTATAACGCTGGACCTAATTGGTTTTGGCAAATCTGAAAAACCAAAATGGTATAAATATGACTACGCGAGCTATCGCAAAACTTTGACGAAGACGCTTCGTAAACTCAAAATTGCTACGCCGCTCATTATTTGTGGTCACTCGATGGGTTGTTTGATCGGTATGGACTACGCCGAAAATGGCGACATTATGGTCGACCAGCTAATTCTGATTTCGCCACCAATTATTCGGGCGCGCGAAGCGGCGAGCGTTCAGGACCAGTTCTACGACAAACTCTATACGGCACTCAATCATCACACGGGCAGCAAGGCAGTCGGCGCCTTGGCTTCGGTCGTCGAATCGTTGTCGAGCTTCGAAAAAAAGAGCCTCGACACGCAGGCTTTCCGCGAAACGATGAATAATATTATTCTCAACAAAGACAATTACGCATTGATTACGGGCCTCAAGGTCCCGATGGAGATTATTCACGGCCGCCTCGATCCGCTCGTGATTGGCGCAAATCTTCGCGCCGCGGCAAAGCAGAATTCGCGCATCAATATTACTGAAACTTTTGGCGGCCACGATATCGTCGGCGCCAAGGCAAAAAAGGTCAACAAAATCTTTAAAGAAACCATTCTAAACTGGCTGCTTCGCGTCGATTTCTAATCCCGTTTATGCTAAAATAAAAGCATGTACGGGCTGGGCATCAGTATCGAAAAGATTAACCAGCGCATCCGTTTTTGTAACTATTTGGCGGTTGCGCAAATCTTTTTGCAGGATAACTTTTTGCTCAATCGTCCGCTCGAATTCAGCGACGTCAAGCCGCGCTTGCTCGGCCATTGGGGTTCTTGCCCGGGCATCAACATAGCCTACGCCAACCTCAAGGCGCGTTTCCCGGACATGCAATTTATTTTGGGCCCAGGCCATGGCTTCCCGGCTTTGCAGGCTAACTTATTCTACGATGGCGACTTGCTCGAAGCTTACCCAGATGCGACGCCAAATCTCCATGGTCTCGAATTTATTTGCGGCAAGTTTTCTTGGCCATACGGCTTTCCGTCGCATGCTAGTCCATTCACGCCGGACGTGATTTCCGAAGGCGGCGAGCTTGGCTATTCGCTCGCGACGGCTTACGGTGCGGCTTTAGGTAAACCAGAAAAATTCATTGCTGTTTTGATTGGTGATGGCGAGCTCGAAACCGCTACGGCGCTTGCGAGCCTCAACCTCAATAAGCTTCTTCGCTCTGATAAGAACGGTCGCGTCTTGCCGATTCTCCATCTCAATGGCTACAAGATTTCCGCCCCGACAATTTACGGTCGCAGCAGTGAGCGTGAATTGTTGCAACTCTTCCGCGGTTTTGGTTACGACCCAGTAATCATTGACGGCACGAATACGGAAGAGTTCCAGATTGCCCTTCAAAACCTCAAGCCGAATACTTTCATTATTATGAAAACGCCAAAAGGCTACACTGGCCCGGCCGAACTCGCTGGCACGAAGCTCGAAGGGAACTGCGCTTCACACCAGGTGCCGTTGCCGGAGGCAAAGACCGATCGCGAACAACTCGAAATGCTAGAAAAATGGCTGAAATCGTATAACTTTAAGGAGCTCTACCATGAATTTGCCCACGAGGATTGATAACCCAGGCGCCGAAGAATACTCGAGCGCACTAGCTCTCGGCGAATGTCTCCGTGAGCAAATGTATCAGGACCCAGATTTTTATTTCTTCTCACCAGACGAGACGACTTCGAATAAGCTCGCAACTGTTTTTGAAGCATCGAACCGCGCATGGGGCGGCAAAATCGAACCATGGGATAAGAACCTCGCGCGCGATGGTCGCGTTATTGAAATGCTTTCCGAAAACACGCTCTTCGCAGTGCTCGCCGGCCACATTTTGAGTGGCGGTAGCGGCTGTATGACATCCTATGAATCATTCTTCCCAATCGTTTCTTCGCAGCTCGACCAGCATTTGAAATTCCTCAAGCAGAGCAGTGCTTGCGAATGGCGTCCGGACGTTAAGTCGCTAAACTTGCTTTCGACTTCTTGCTGGCAGCGCCAGGACCACAACGGCTATACGCACCAGAACCCGGCCATTATTTCAAACTTGCTCGCGAAGCCTTCGAATCTCGTGAACTGTTTCTTCCCAGCCGACGATGTTTCCGCGGTGGCAGTCTGGGAATACATGATGCAAACTAAAAATGTTGTAAACCTTACAACATTTAATAAGAATCCGCAGCCGCGCTGGATCGACATTAACCATGCGCGCTTCCAGTTAGAGCAGGGCTGCTCGATTTACCAGTTTGCTTCCGATGATAATCCAGACGTTGTCGTTGCGGCGGTCGGCGATATTCCGACGACAGAGATGCTTGCGGCGATTAAAATCGCCAAAGAAAGAGTGCCGACTTTGCGCATTCGCTTTGTGGGCATTTCCGCGCTTTCGTACGGTGCGATCGGCACGACTACGAGCAAGCTTCGTCCGCATGATTTTGACGACTACTTTACAATCGACAAGCCGATCATCATCAACTTCCACGGCTATGCCGAAACAATGCGCGGGATCGTGTCGCATTACACGAACCCGATTCGCGTCTCGATTCATGGTTACCGCGATGAAGGTTCGACGACGACACCGCTAGACGAATTGGCGCGTAATTTTGCTTCGCGTTACCATCTCGCTGCTGATATTTTGGAGCGCACCGGACACTATGATTTTGATCATGAGCTCCGCGAAAAAGTCATTCAAAATGCTCAGCACGCGAGCCTTACCGGTCTCGACGAAGAAGCTTGACTTTTTCCCTGAAAAAGCTTATACTTTTACCAAGTGTTGGGTTAAAACAAAAATGGAATCGAAAATAGCTCATTATTTGCTATGTCGATACATAAAAAACAGAGAAAGATTCTTCTTTTTGGCTTTTCCTGCGCCATTTTGATTGGTGCGGTTTTTGCATTCTTGATAAATCATTTTGCGTCCGCCGATTCCGTCAAACACCTCACGATTAATTCCAATGCAAATTTCGAGAATCGCGAAGAAGGCGCCTGGAAGATTGATGAAAGCGCTACGGTTTTGGCGCAAAACAAAATTCAGGTCAAGTACGATGTTGATTCGATTTTGAAAGGCGACGGCAAGAAAAAAGATATCTTCATCATGACCGATATCTCTGGCTCGATGACTGGCGCAAGAATTAGCCAGCACCTTGCGGCATACAAGAACATTCTCCCGACTCTCATCGTAGACGGCAACCGCGTCGCGATGGGGACCTTTAATGATCAGGCGTCGCTGTATCATGATTTTACGTCCGAGGCACACGCTTACGATTGGATGGAAAATTTTCCAGCTACTGGCGGCGGTACTAGCTATTACCAAGCCTTCAAAAACAGGCACCCATATGCGGTCGTGCAGGGCATTCAATATGAGCTTGGCGACACGGTTATTCCGGGCATTCGCTCAGTCTCGGATAATCAGTTTGTTTCAAATACGGACAACTTCGAAGACGTACTGTTTGAAGCGGCGATGGATGGTTATAAGTACAGCGAGTTTAGATTGGAAAACCAAATTAACTCCGACTACTACTCGGTTGATTCAGTTGAGGCTACAATGGGCGAGGCAGAGGCATCGGGCAATACGGTTCTTTGGACGATGGATAACAAGTATCGCTCTGGCACGAAGCAATCGCTCACGGTAAATCTCACGGTCAAAGATGAGTGCTTTGCTCTTAATGATGCGCGCTGCAAGGTCAATAATCGTTCAATTGTCACGAGCAAAATCGAAGGCGCAAATAACGATAATGTTAGTACAACCGATTCGGTAATCATCCAGTTTAAATATGATGTCTCGTATGACTTGAACGCTCCTGCTAGCTGCACGACTGATGCGTCTAGCGTGCCGGCGACTACGAAACAAATTATTTTTAGCACGGTCGGCATCGACGACTATACGCCAAGTTGCGATGGTTATACCTTCAAGGCTTGGACGATTGCGAACGATGATGCAACGCGCATGAACGACGATTATTTCCGCATGCCAGAAGGCGACGTGGTTATTCGCGCCCTTTGGGCAAAGCCGAGTATTAGTAAGACGATGGACGGATCAATCGCGCCAACCACGACTGCAATGCTCGCAGAAGGGCGTACGATTGGCTGGCAGAATTCTGATTATAGAAATGTTGAGAATCTTAAATACACAGACACTCTTCCGGTAGACTTTACGCCGAGCGCCAACAATACTATATCTACGCGGGATTCCGAATTGCCGGTCTATACATGGTATGACAGCACTACAAAAACCGCATATTTCTACTCGGACGCCGACATTATTTATATGAACCCGAACTCGTCCTCGTTCCTTTATGGCATGAGTAATTTGAAGGATATTTCCGACCTTGCGAAATTAAATGCCTCGAAAGTGGAAAATCTCTATTACGCATTTAGCACGCTCGGCAGCAGTGCAGACCTGAGCGCATTCGCGAACTGGGATACCTCCAGTTTGAAATACATGAACTCGACTTTCAGAGGGATGCAGATTTGTGACCTGACACCTCTCGCTAAGTGGGACGTGTCGAACGTTGTTGATATGACCGGCCTCTTTGGCGCCAGACCTTCTGGCTGCACGACGCTTGATGGCCTTGAAGACTGGGACGTTTCGAGCGTAACGAGCATGACCGAGATGTTCGTTGCTAGCCATACAGAAGACTTGAGTGCACTCAAAGATTGGCAGACGAGCAGCTTAACCTCCATGTACGGCATGTTTAACTCTTCGAATATTAAGTCCGTGGCACCGCTCGCCGGTTGGGATGTCAGCCATGTATCATCGATGGAGCGCACATTTTCTGATACAGCCTACCTCAGTAGCCTCCAGGGTCTTGAAGGTTGGGATACCACTAGTCTGGTCAGCCTCTATGATGCTTTTCGCGGTTCTGGAGTTAGTGATATTAGTGCGCTCGCCGGATGGGAGACGCCTAGCCTAACGAACCTGGAGCAAACTTTCTACGGCGCCAGAAATGTTGCTAGCATAGCATCACTAGCGGGTTGGGATGTTTCTCATGTGACGACACTCGCTCTCTTCATTGAGGGTACAGCCGTATCTTCGCTTTCACCACTAGCGGGCTGGGATGTTTCAAGTGTACAGACGATGTATAGAGCCTTCCAGGCACCTAATCTTAGGAGTATGGATGGTGTCGAGGAATGGACGACGACGGAGCTTACGAGCCTCTCCAGAGCATTCCATCCAAATATTATTGATATAGACGCGCTGGAAGAATGGGATGTTCGCAAAGTAACAGATATGAGTGCCATGCTCGCCGTTTCAAAAGTTTCCAGCCTCAGGCCTCTGCATAAATGGAAGACCTATAGCCTGAAGAATATGACGTACTTTATCCAGGATGCGCCGAATTTGACTAATTTTGAGGGGCTTGAAGACTGGGACGTTTCGAAACTTGAATATGCCGTCGAAGCGTTTTGTCGTATGCCGAATGTTACTACACTCGAACACCTAGCCGAATGGGATACGCTAAGTCTTTTGGATGCTAGAGGGATGTTCAATTATATGACGAAACTTGTCAATCTTCATGGTCTTGAGGATTGGCCGACCGGATCATTTACGTCAATTGACAGTATGTTCTATGGCGACGCAAATCTCGAAAATATCAACGCATTAAGCGACTGGCGTTTGACGTCCGTAAAATCCGTGGCGTCTGCATTCGGTGGCCTCCCGAAGATTACTAGCCTCGAGCCTATTCGCAATCTTGGGCTCGGTACTGCTACGAGCTTAGATAGCATGTTTGCTGGCGATAATGGAATTACGGATTTTGAGCCAATTTCCGGCTGGGATGTTTCTAATATCACTAGCCTCGACAGCACGTTCTTGGGCACTAGCGAGACGGACCTTAACGATTTGTCTGGCTGGAATGTTTCGAAAGTCAATCACATAAGGAAAGCCTTCCAGAACATGACCGAACTAACCGATATATCTGGTCTAAGCACTTGGAATATGCCGCTCCTCGGAAACATGGAAGACGCCTTCGTGAATGATGCGAAAGTCACTTCGCTCAACGGTATTCAGAGCTGGGGGACTACAAACCTAAAATACCTTGGCGGGTCGTTCTATAACATGACTTCGCTCACGGACATCTCTGCGCTCGCTGGTTGGAACGTGAGCAACGTGGTTCGTACGTCCTGGACTTTCTATAACGATTCTGCGATTACGAGCGTTGAAGCGCTTCGTAACTGGAATGTCGAGAGTATCGTAGATATCAAGTACATATTCCAGTACTGTACTGGCGTCTCTGATTACACGCCGCTAAACGGCTGGCAGATCAACAGCAGTGTTAGCCAGGGTGATCGCAATACAATATTCTCCGGCATTGACCCGACTACTCATACGCTTCCAACTTGGTATAATAATTAATATGAATAAAATCGAACGAGCAATTCTGTATATTATCCGCGCCTGCTTCATCATTTTGGCCGGCTTATTCTTGGTGCGCATCTTTGTCGACCCAAACTACAATAAATGGGGCGGCGCCATTGCTGGGCTAGCTTTGCCGTTCTTGCCGCCCGTCGTCGAAAAGGTCTACAAGAGCCATATTTCGTTCCGTATTCAGCTTATTTATTATGTCTTTCTCTTCATTTCGCTCGACCTCGGCATCTGTCTCGACTGGTACAAGACCGCGCCGTATTTCGATAAGGCCGTCCACTTCGGTTCGGGCGTGCTCTCGGCGCTCATTGGCTACTATGCGCTCGTCTATTTCAAGGTAACGAAAAACCCGCGCGGCTTTAAAATTCTCTTTATCATTTCGCTCTGCATGCTCGTGGCAGTCGGTTGGGAATGCTTTGAGTTTGCCAGCGACAAGTTCCTCGGGCAAAACATGCAGCAGCTGATTTCGGTCGGCGTAGACGATACGATGTTTGATCTTATTGCAGCCGGCCTTGGTTCCGTAATTGGCGCAATTCTCATGACGACGCCAAGCTTCGTCAAAATGCTCGAAAAAGACTAAAAAATCTCATTTCTACCCCTGTTTTAGCACTCTTGACAGTAGAGTGCTAATGGACTACAATGGTCTTAAGAATTAGCACTAACCCACCGTGAGTGCTAAACGACAAAGAAATTATCTCAGGAGGATAAAATGAGCAAAATTATCGGTATTGACCTCGGTACGACCAACTCGGCATTCGCCTACATGGTCGCCGGCAAGCCAGAAGTTATCACGAACAGCGAAGGTGATCGCACGACCCCTTCCGTTGTTGCTATCACCAAGAAGGGTGATCGCCTCGTCGGTAAGGTCGCACAACGCCAGCGCGTCACCAACCCAGAAAACACGATTTACGGTATCAAGCGTCTCATCGGCCGCAAGTTCGACGACAAAGAAGTCCAGAACGACAAAAAGAACGCTCCATACAAGATTATTAAGAAGGGTAGCGGCGTTGCGGTTGAATTTGGTGGCAAAGAATACACTCCGGAAGAAGTTTCCGCAATGATTTTGAGCAAGATTAAGGCTGATGCAGAAGCCTTCCTCGGCGAGAAAGTTACCGAAGCTATTATTACGGTTCCTGCTTACTTTGACGATTCTCAGCGCCAGGCGACGAAGGATGCTGGTAAGATTGCTGGTCTCGAAGTTCGCCGTATTATTAACGAGCCTACCGCAGCGGCACTTGCTTACGGTCTCGAAAAGAATGACGACCAAAAAATCGTCGTCTTCGACCTTGGTGGCGGTACTTTCGATGTTTCCGTCCTCGAACTTGGCGATGGTGTCTTTGAAGTGAAGTCTACGAACGGCGATACTCACCTCGGCGGTGAAGACTTTGATAATAAGATTGTTGATTATATCCTCAGTGAATTTGAAAAAGAAAATAGCGTCGATCTCCGCAAGGACGCAGCCGCTATGCAGCGCATCAAGGATGAGGCTGAGAAGGCGAAGAAAGAGCTCAGCTCCGCTACGGAAGTCGAAATTAACCTTCCATATATTACCGCTGACGCTGATGGTCCTAAGCACCTCGAGCTCACGCTTTCCCGCGCTAAGCTCGAAGAGCTCGTTGAGCCACTGCTTGCTCAGCTCGATGGCCCAGTCGAACGTGCTTTGAAGGATGCTGATCTTAAGCCATCCGATATTTCCGAAGTTGTCATGGTTGGTGGTATGACCCGCATGCCAGCTGTCGTTGAACGCGTCAAGAAATTCTTTGGCAAGGATCCAATGCAGGGCGTGAACCCAGACGAGGTCGTGGCTGTCGGTGCTGCTATCCAGGGTGGCGTCTTGGCTGGCGACGTGAAGGACGTCCTTCTTCTCGATGTCACTCCACTTACTCTCGGTATCGAAACTATGGGCGGTGTTCGCACTCCACTTATTGATCGCAACACTACGATTCCGACCAGCAAGTCTCAGGTCTTCTCGACCGCAAGCGATAATCAGCCACAGGTTGAAATTCACGTCCTCCAGGGCGAGCGCGAAATGGCTGCCGACAACAAATCTCTCGGCCGCTTCATCCTCGACGGTATCGCACCAGCTCCACGCGGCATCCCTCAGATCGAAGTTACCTTCAACCTCGACGCAAACGGCATCTTGAATGTTACCGCCAAGGATAAGGGCACCGGCAAAGAGCAGAGCATTACGATCCAGAACTCTGGCAACATGAGCAAGGAAGATATCGAAAAGGCTCAGCGCGACGCCGAGGCTCATGCTGAAGAGGATAAGAAGAAAAAGGAAGCCATTGAAGCTAAGAATGTCCTCGAAAACACGATTTATCAGGCAGAAAAGATGCCAGATGAGTACAAGGACAAGATCTCTGACGACGACAAAGAAACCATCAAGAAGGCTGTCGCCGAAGCAAAGGAAAAGCTTGAGAAGAATGCCGATGACAAGGATGAGCTCGAAGCTGCCACTAAGGCACTCAACGATGCTATCATGCCAATTGGCGCTAAACTCTATCAGGCTGCATCCGAAGAAAAGAAAGATGATAAATCTTCTGACAAAAAAGATGACGACGGCGCCGTTGAAGGTGAAGTAGTCGACAAATAATAGTGCGGCAAAACAAAAGTGCGAGCGATAAACTCGCACTTTTTTGTCGCCTTGGCAAAAATATATAAAAGTACTTGCAAAAGCAAATTGCTTATGCTTTAATGGATTCAAAGAGGTCAAAAATACACACGAAACAGGAGAGATACATGTGTAGAAACAAACACGCAATAAATAGGGTTTTATTGCACGCGGCAGTATTTGGGGCAGCCGCACTAACATCAACTATTTTTGGCGGGCAAGCTTTTGCTGCGCCAGTGCCATCAACTGGTCTATACGTAGATCAAGCTACTGATATTCGCTGGGAATATGAGCTGATTACTGATACGGACAACCAAGTTGATCCACAGAAGCTTACGATTCGCTTCTATGATAAGCCTGTAGACGAAACGACTGTTACGGTCCCATCTCTCTCCGACCTCATCTCCAATATTTCTGGCGCCACAAATGACCTCAACACTTATTACTTGCGCGATGCTGATGTCGCCGCGCAGGACAGCGCCTACGGCACCTCTAGCCCTCGCCGCGTAGCGGAAGTTCCTACTACTGTCCTCGACATGACCAATACTAGCAAGATTCAGATTCTTGGCGTCCAGCCAATTATTGACCCGGATGTTGAGACTGAACTTATCTTCGGTAGCAATATGGTGCTCGGTGACAGCATGACCGTAAGAATAGAGGGCGTGAAATGCAACTCGTTCTATCTGGACGGCGACGACTACGTCTGTAATTATGACTGGGACGAAATTCCATATGTTATCGAAGATGTGAGCGGGCGCATCAGTGGCTGGGCTAACATGTCGGCCGAAGAGCGTGCGGCTCTCGAGATAACCCCAGAAATCGTCGGATATGGCGAAACAACCATTTATGGTACGGTCCCGGCTTCCGAATATGATCCAAATAAAACTTATTTCAGGAATAGACAAAATAGTTTCGGCACTAGCAACGGTACCTATAAGGGCTTCGTTGCATACAAAAACTATGTTGGTCGAGCCTTTGCTGGCTATAAGCTTAAAATGACGAATTTCAAGGCGAGCAACTTCAATTATGTCGGCTGGGGGTCTTTTGAAGGTTCGACTTTCTCTGACGACAGCACCACGATTACCGTTGATGGCAACAGCTTCAATGGCGGCGACATTTTTAAGAACACTAACGTCAAGAATATCGTTATTAATACCGATCATTACGGCGTTGGCCTTTTCCGCGACTGCCAGAGCATTGAGAATGTTTCGTTTGGCGAAAACGCCACCTACTTACAAGACGACACTTTCGCCGGGACGAACCTGGCCGGCATTAGCTTCGCCGGGACAAACATAAAGCGTATCGGCGCTCGTGCCTTCGAAGGCGCGCAGCTCACTCAGGTGGATTTTGGCAACATGGAGCGCATTGACTATCACGCCTTTAGAGGCAACGACATTAGAGAGCTCTATCTTCCTAAAAGCATTAATTACCTTCAGAGTGGCCTATTCGCCCAGAACCAAAACCTCAAAAAGGTTACAATCGCCTACGATACGCTCTCTAGCGGTACAACCCTTCCGTTCTGGGTTGTAGTTGGCGGCGGAGATACGGACTACGGCAATGATGGCTATTACTATAATTATCCGCTCGAAGAAGTGAATATTATTGCGCCGTATTCGGCGAACGAGCCAGTTAGCGCAACGCATGTTACTTACGACGATTACCGCTGGGGCTTCGATACGCATACTCAGGAGCACACTGGCGGTTCGCAGCCAAACAGCTGGGGGCAAAACTCGTACGGTTATGCATATGGTCAATCCTATAAATTCGAAACCGATTTCGCTGGCTACGACAATTATAAGAACATTCTTGCGCCACTTTACTTCTCTAATTTCGATAATCTCAAGAAAATCACCATCGGCGAAGGCTATGAATATGTTGGTAGTTCCGCTTTCTGGTATGACGTTTTCTGGTGTACTTCGTGGCCAACTCAGCAGGCTCTAGATGGTACTTTCGACGGCGAGATGGGTAGTGGACGCTATCTCGAAAAAATCCAGCTCCCAGAAACATTGAAGGGTGTCGGCAACCTCGCCTTCCAGGGTAGCTACGCAGTGAATATGCAGGTAAATCTCCCTCGCAGCCTCGAGTTTATTGGTATTTCCGCCTTCCAGGAGCTATACCACATGGGTGGCGACTTCGATTTGCCAAACCTTAAATATCTTGGCGACTTTGCCTTCGCTGGCACTTCGCTCCGCGATATTACAATTCACGACACTCTTGAATATTGGGGTGTAAAAGCCTTCATTAATGCGCCGTTCGTCAGAAACATTACGCTTGATGTCGACTTGTTTAGCCCAGATAAATATATCCCTTGGGCAACTAGAGACTACTCGAAGTCTTATGATTCGGGCGCCAACCCGGGCCTCGAAAACTTTAGACTACAGTTTGGCTTCTTCAATGGGTATGCCACTGGCGACAATGAAGAAACGGAGCGTTGGGGCATCAAGGCGCGCTCATACCTTGGTAACACTTGGTCTCACTTCGGAAAAATTACCTTCACGGAGAAGGTAGTTCACATGGCGGATATCATGGATCAAAGCTCAGATACCTCCTCGTCTTCTGACTGCTTCTTCGGTCAAACTTCGGCAGAAGAAATCGATATGAGCGCAATGCCATGGAAGATTCTTCCGCGCAAATACTTTAATAATGTTATTGTCGACAAAATTTCCCTTCCTCAGAATCTTGAAATTATCAGCCACCACGCTTTTGTGAATGCGATACTCCAAGAAGAGCTCGTTCTCCCAGATACCGTTAAGGTTATCGGTTCGCACGCATTTGAACAAGAAGAGCTCATTACGCACACTAAGAACTGTCGCTGGGACTCGGAACTTTTCCATGACGTATGCGAAGACGATCCGCTTCCGACGATTAAGATTACTAAACTCCCAAGCTCGCTTGAATATGTTGGCTATGAAGCTTTCTGGGGCGATCACGGCATGACCGGCGACCTTAATGCGCCAAACCTCAAGTATATTGGTTCGCGCGCATTTATGAACACTGGCATTCGTGACGTACTGTTGCCGAGTGGCCTGACCATGCTTCGCGAAGGCGCATTTGCCGCAAACGCAAACCTACGCAATATTACGATTGACGTCAACCTCGACGAAGCCTACACGACTACGTCTGAACGCCTTGGTACAGATTACTACACGATTCCATCTTACTACGTCGAATGGGCCGGCAGTCTCGAGAATGCTAAAGTCGAAATCGACTCCAGAACCCAGCAAGAGAACTGCGGCTGGTTCGATTATCAGTGGGCAAACGGTTATTATGATGAGCATCCAGAGGATCTGCAATACGAAAGCAAGTACTGCAAGGAAGAGCAGCCGCTCGAGCTATTCTATACGCTATTCAGTAAACACCCATTAGTATGGGATGCCGATAAGTATGCACACTTCGTTCAGGAGACTCAGCTCGAACTAGGCGATTCTTATGGCACGCTTACCTTCGGTCCACACGCTACGCAAAATATTGGCGGTATCGGCGGCTTCTTCGCTGGGCTTAGCTTCGAAAAGGTTGATCTCAGCGAAGCTGGCTGGACTCAGCTTACTACGACGAATAGCGCCTTCTATCGCTCGAAGATCGGTACACTCATTCTTCCAAGCACACTCGAAGAAATCAACGGCGCCTCCTTCCAGCGCGCCGAGGTTACTAACCCAATTACCTTCCCAGCATCGCTTCGCAAGGTAGATACTAGCGCATTCCAGTGGGCAAAGATTGGCGGCCTCGACATCAAGGAAGGTCTCACAGAATTCGGCAGCAATAGCTTCCTCTGGGCCGAAATTGGCGGCGAATTCTCCTTGCCAAACTCTTTGAGAACAATTAAAAACAATGCCTTCATGGAAGCCAAGGGCTTCATTACGAATATGCTCCCAGAGGGCGTCGAAACGGTTGGTAATGCTGCCTTCTATCAGACCGACATGGCCGATGAGCTCACGATTCCATCTACCGTCACCATGATTGAATGGTCCGCCTTCAACGCAAACAACGTCGATGTCCACTATGACAAAGTTACGATTAAGCCAGATCTAACGAACAGCTCGACGAGTGATCAGCTTGTCCACCAGCTACTCTGGCATGTCGATCTCGATGAACTCGTCGTCGAATCCAACATGCTCGTTGGTCTCGAATACTACGCAGACACTAACGGCCACCAAGAATTCTATAACATGCCAATGGACAAGGTGACGATTACGAGCCTTCCAGCTATTACCTACGGCGCTTTCGATAAGTGCTCTAACCTCGTCGAAGTAGATATGAGCCAGAACGCCAACCTTCGCGACATCAAGACTGAAGCCTTCCTCGACGCCGAGAAACTTCATATCATCAAGTTCTCACCAGCACTCAAGAACGAAACGGTCAACGTCGGCCAGCGCGCCTTCGTGAATACCGCTTTCGAAACTATGGGTGATTCGACGAAAGAATTCGACCTCACGGCCGCTAAGTTCAATGCAACTACTCAGGGTCTCGCTTTCGCTTGGATGCCAAAGCTTCGTACCTTGGATATTCCGCGCAACTTTAGCAACAATACTATTCCGGTTGCAACCTTCTATAACGACACCAACCTCGAAGAAGTTACCGTCGACTACAAGATTACTCTCATTGATAACGGCGCCTTCGTGAACGATACGAAGATTAAGAAGGTCTTTATCTGGGGTAATACGGTCGTGAAGAATGACGGCCTCGAAGGCTACACGGCGCCAGAATGGTTCGGTCAGGGCGGCGATGACGATGACGATACGGATGCTGACCCAGTCGATCCAGTCGACCCAGCCACCCTCACGATTCCGGGCCAGGCAGATATCTATGCGTACTCTGTCTCACCAACTGAAGCCTATGCTGACTTTACTCGTAACAAACCAGAGATCACCGGTACCTTCTACCCACTCGATGAGGTTCTCTATCTCACCTCGAACAAGCCAACGGTTCTCCTTAACGACGATGAAACCGATTTCGATAAATCCGACCTCATCGTCTACGGTCTCCGTCGCGATGGTCTCATTCTCGAGTCTGATAACTGGGCGGAATATGATGGCGTAGTCTTCGCCCGCAGCGCCAAGCCGCTCACCTTCGAGAAGATGGCTGCTACTGTTGCTGCTGACCCAGCCTTCGGCACGGTCTACGATACGCCAGTCCCAATCAGCGAGTTGAACTTCGGTAACGAGAACTTCTCTGAAATTGACTTCGCGCTCGTCCCAGCTGAAGACGACCCATCCGTCCGCATCATTAACATTGTCTACACGGATGGTTATACTCGCGGTACGCCGGATACGGACATTGACCCACGCGAGGTTCCAGATGACCCAATCGTCCCAGACGATCCAATCGTTCCAGATGACCCAATCGTCCCAGACGATCCAGTCAAACCTGACACGCCAAAGACCAATGATAACCTCGGCGAATACCTCGCAATCTTCGGCGGTAGCTTCGCTGCTGGTCTTGGCCTCATCGGCTGGAAGCTCATCACGAGCCGCAAGCGTCGCTAATCTAGACCTCAAAAAAGACCGCTCCCCAAGCGGTCTTTTTAATTGTCGTTAATAATTAGAAGAAGCGGATACTAGTGAACGGGAAGATACGCATTACAGCCGGACCAACGATACGGCAAAGCGGAATTGTACCGAGGCCGTTACGCGAATCGTAGGAATTAGAACCTTCGCGATTATCGCCCGAAACGAAGATTTCGCCTTCTGGAACAATTACATTAACGGTACCAGTAGTGTATTCTTTTGGACCGTCCGTATTTGATTTGCGTGTACTGTCATCTGGATGAAATCCTTCTGGGTGCTCGTCGTTAAAGACCGTCAATACGCCATCCTCAACCATCACGCGTTCGCCAGGGAAGGCAATTACGCGCTTGATGATATATTCATCGGAAACATTTGGAAGCGGCTTACAGTTTGTGACTGCCGAGTTGCCGCCGTTCGCGAACACAATTACCTGGCCGCGTTCTGGCATGTATTCCTGTTCGGCGAGATGCGCCAACGAAACCGGCACGCGATTTACGATCACGCGATCGCCGTCGTGGAAAGTGTTCTCCATGCTGACGCCGACGACATTGTAACTGCGGAAAACAAACGAATTCAAAATGAAGGTGCCAAGGGCGACTGCGCCGGCAAAAATTAGAAAGTTAATGATGTCTTTGAGCGCCGGATAACGCTGCGCGAAGCTTGGCTTTTGTTCCATTCTTTCATTTTAGCATAAGAACTGCGAAGGCGCGCGAGCACGACCGTTTTGTGATAAAATAATAGTGTTATGGCAGACTTTATTATGCTACGCAAAGGGCGCAACGCGCTCAGTTCCGCAACTCACGTGATTCTTAATATCGCTTTGGCGGTTATCTCTACGGCTTTGACGGTAATTAGCGGTTACTGGATTTTTGGCGTGCTTTTGGTCTTGCTTTCAAAATGGCGCATCGTGGCGGTTCGTCCACGTTATTGGTGGGTAAACCTCAAGGCAAACCTCGTCGATTTGACGGTTGGCATCAGCCTCGCGTTGCTTGTTTATATTGCCGGTACGGACAACGGCCTCAATATTTGGCATATTCTTTTGACGATTATTTATGCTGCTTGGCTTGTCATCATCAAGCCACGTAGTGATTCGGTTTGGACCGAAGTTCAGGCGCTCTTTGCGATTTTCTTTGGTACCTTTGTGACGGCTATTATGACCGCGCAGCTCGATCCGATCTTTGGCGTTATTATTTCCTTTATCATTGGTTATGGCGCGAGCCGCCACGTCTTAATGCAAGGCGACGATCATGACTTCACGCTCGTGACCTTTATCTGCGGTCTATTAATGAGCGAAATGAGCTGGATTTTTTATCATTGGTGCATTGTTTACCGCCTGAGCGAGGATACGACTTTCGTGATTCCGCAGCTGCCAATTGCGGCGAGTGTTATCTTCTTTATGATTGCACGCGGCTACAAGTCCGCCCTGCATCACGATGGCAAAATCCGCGCCACCGACATCATTGCGCCGGCATTATTCTCGGCAATCGTTTTATTCGTGATGATATTCTTCTTCTCGGAAGCAAGTTTTGATATCTAGTTTATTCAAAAAGGAGGCATAAATATGGAAAACAAAACTGAAGATTGGCGCAATTACGGCAACAAGAACATTATGAAAAAAGACGAGCCAGCCAAGGCTCCAGAGCCACGCAAGCGCGGCAACGGCGGCCTCATCGCTTTATGTTTTATTTCGCTGCTTATTGGCGCAGCCGGCATCACGCTCGGCCTCATCGCGATTCTCAAAGGCGGCAATGGCGCCACGACCGTTTCGACGGTATCGGCGGACGGTTACTACCAGGGCAACTCGGTCGAATTCGAAGAGACTTCGATCGCGAATATTGTCAGTAAAGTCACGCCGGCAGTTGTTTCGATTATTTCCGAAAGCCGTGCGAGTAGCTATTATGATTTGCTCCGCAATGGCGGCAGCAGCACGCAGCAGTCTGCCGGTACCGGCATGATTGTGACGAAAGATGGCTATGTCCTTACAAACAAGCACGTCATCGACGGCGCTTCGAAGGTTCAGGTCATTACTGATGCTGGCGATACTTATACGGATGTCGAAATTGTCGGCACTGATCCGCTCAACGACGTCGCTTATCTCAAAATCAAGGGCGCAAAAGATTTGCCGACCGTGACGCTTGGCGATTCGAAGACGATTGCTGTTGGCCAGCCAGTGCTCGCTATTGGTAATGCCCTCGGCGCCTATCAGAACACTGTCACTCAGGGCGTGATTTCTGGCACTGGCCGCTCGCTCGAGGCAACTGATTCCAACGGTCAAAACTCCGAGCAGCTCACTGACATGCTCCAGACCGACGCCGCGATTAACCCGGGCAACTCTGGCGGCCCACTTGTCAACGCGGCCGGTGATGTTATTGGCATTAATACTGCCGTTTCGACTTCGGCTAACGGCCTCGGCTTCGCCATTCCAATTTCCGCTACCAAAGGCATGCTCAATCGCATCATTGCGGGTAAATCCGCCGAGCGCGCTGTTTTGAATTTATCCTATACGACCGTGACCGCGTCGCTTGCCAAGAAAAATAATCTTCCAGTTTCGAAGGGTGCGTACGTCAGCAAGGTGATCGCCGGCGGCCCAGCGGATGAAGCGGGTATTGAAAAAGGTGACATTATTACGAAGGTCGGCAACATTGAAATTGGCCGCGCCGGCTCGATTTCTACACTAGTCGGCGAATACCAGGTCGGCGACAAAGTCGAGATTACTTATCGCCGCGGCGACGACACGAAGACTGCCGTCGTCACGCTCGTTGGCTACGAAGACTAAAAAGTACTAGCCTTCTCTGAAAATTCGTGTTATAATAGCCGAGTAATTAATTTTAATGAAACAGCTACCAGAGGTAGCAAAGGAGAAGGTACAAGATGCCTGTAAATGCAGATATCAAGGAGCTTCTTGCTGCTGGCGCACATTTTGGTCACAAGACCAGCCGCTGGCACCCAAAGATGGCTCCGTACATCCACAGCAAGCGCGAAGGCGCTCATATTATCAACCTTGAAAAGACCGTCGAGGCTCTCGATGAGGCTCTCCCAGAGCTCACCAAGCTCGCCGCAAAGGGCAAGAAGATTCTCTTCGTCGGCACGAAGAAGCAGCTCAAGGACGCTGTCAAAGAAGCAGCTGAGTCTGTCGACATGCCATACGTTACCGTTCGTTGGGTTGGCGGTATGCTTACCAACGTCGAAACGATGACCAAGCAGATTCGCAAACTCAAGGATCTCGAACGCCGCATGGCTTCCGGTGAACTCGAAAAGCGTTACAACAAGCTTGAGGTTCAGCGCTATCAGGAAGAGATCGATACGCTCAACGAGCGCTACAGCGGTATCAAGGAAATGGCTGAACAGCCAGTTGCAGTTATTGTCACTGATATGATTCAGGACAAGAACGCCGTCAAGGAAGCAAAGACTCTCAATATCCCAGTCTTCGCTATCTGCGATACGAACACCGACCCAAGCGAGGTTGAGTTCCCAATCCCAGCAAACGACGACGCTATCAAGTCTGTCAAACTTATTCTCGATTACTTTGCCGCCGCTATCAAAGAAGGCAAAGCTAAGATTGCAAAATAATTAGTAAAAGGAGCTATAAAAATGGCAGAAATTACCATTGAATCAATCAAAAAACTCAAAGAGCTCTCCGGTGTGGGTCTTACTGATGCAAAGAAAGCGCTCGTTGAAGCTGACGGCGATTTCGATAAGGCTCTCAAGGCTATGCGCGAAAAAGGCCTCACCAAGGCAGAGAAGCGCGGCGACCGCGAGACTCGCGAAGGTATCGTAACGGCTTACGTTCATGACAACCGTATCGCTGCTATCATTGAGCTCAACTGCGAAACTTCTTTCGTTGCAAAGACCGAAGAATTCAATACTTTGGCTCACAATATCGCAGTTCAGGTTGCTTCTATGAACCCACAGTGGAACGTTTACGAAGATATTCCAGAAGATATCTACAACGAAGCCGTCAAGGAAGCAGAAGCTAGCCTCACTGGCAAAGAACCTGCAGACAAGAAGGAGATGATTGTCAAATCCAAGATTGCAAAGAAATTCTCTGATCGCGTCCTCATGGCTCAGCCATTTGTCTTTGACGATAGCAAGACTATCGCTGACGTTATCAAAGAAGCGATTGCGAAGACCGGTGAAAACATCAACGTCAAGCAGTTCAAGCGCATCGAGCTCGGTGTTACTGAGTAATTAGAATGCAATAAAAAAGAGCCTCAAACGGGGCTCTTTTTTGTGTCTTGTCTAGTCGGCAGATTCTTCTTCGGTCAATGACGCAAATTCCTTGCTGATGTTTTTGAAAGCATTGGATGTTGCTCTCTGGAATTTTACGAAGGCCTCGCGCAACTGAGTGAGGAGAAGTGAATCGAACTTACGAAGAGTTGTCTCGGCGATGACGTAATCGTTAGACTGCAACAATTTCATCTTCAAGATTTCTTTGGTGCGGTCGAGCAGGCCCTTCTCGTAGTTTTTCGCCTTCTCGTCTCTCGTATTCTTACTACCATAACGATCGTCTTTTAGCTTTTCAAGCGTAGTAGTTTCCACGCATTCGACGAACAGGGTATAGTAGTTGCCGGCCACGCGTGTTTCGCAATTGAAAACGGGTGCTCGAGCAATGAGAAAATTCATTTGTTTGCCACCAAGACTCCAATCGAGATAATCAATTGACTTCCCTGGGATGATGGAGTGGTTTGTGGCATAGATGATGCTTGAGCCATCAAAGTCGTCGGTCCACCCTAAACAATCTTTCTCCTTATGAAGAGATGTCTTCTTGACCGTGAAAGCGAGCATTGGCTGGAGGTCCCAACCGACGCTAAAAGAAGGTATCACCTGTCTCGCGACGTCGTCGAATATCTCGACGAGCTTTGGGTCGATGTCTCCTAGCTGCTCCCTGTATAATGTGTAATCCATTATTTGTCACCTCCTGGAATATCTGACAAAACTAAAAAATAACAAGCCAAACGGCTATATGACCATATTATAGCACAGTTTGCGCAAAAAGTCAATTCGTACCTCTGTCGCGTATGGTATAATTAGACTAATGAATGAAGAATATTTTGACGTTTTAGACGAAAAAGGCAGCAAAACTGGCATCACGAAGCCGCGTAGCGCAGTCCATCGCGACGGCGACTGGCATAAGGCGGTCAGTATTTGGATTATTCGTAACGGCGAGATTCTTCTCCAGAGGCGTGCGCCCCAGAAAGATAGCTATCCAAATATGCTCGATGCTTCCTGTGCAGGACATTTGGATGCTGGCGAGGAGGCGACTGCCTGTGCTGTACGTGAGCTAAAAGAAGAGCTCGGCCTCGATATCGCCCCCAGCGATTTAGTGTTAATTGGCCAGACTTCTACGAGCACTCGTCCGCGCCCGGGGTTTATCAACAATGAGTTTAAAGATATTTTTGCTCTTCGCACCGATAAGGGCCCGGAAGATATGGTCTTCCAGGAAGAAGAGGTCTCAGAGGTCATTTATGTGCCGTTTGCGAAGCTTAAGGAGATGATTGACGGTAACGCTCCGGAATTAGTCCGCCACGAAGCTGAGTATAAAATTCTCTTCGATTGGCTCGCTCGACAATAAGGATGCAAAAACCCGCCAAAATGGCGGGTTTCATAGTAGTTTAGGCTCCACCGAGACCGGTCTGATCGTCGTTTTCCTCGATGTTAGTCTTTTTGGAATTGCTAGCCTTTGCCTTGGCTTCTTCTCTGGTTTTTTCCCAGTGCTTCATCATGGAGCTCCTCCAATTCTTGAGACTTTGCAGATCAACCTTATCTGTCGTTAAGTTGATCGGAATCACCGCAAAGGCGAAATCGTCCGAACTAGATATGGCGCGGATGAGCTGGTCGCCGACAAACTCAAGCAAATCGAGGGCTCTCTCGTGAGAATACTTTGCATGTTCCTTCGGAACATCGTCTTTGTCAACGGGCACCTTCATTCCGTGAGGGTTTGCTCTCCATTCGGAAATCGATCCATCGTGGCAAGAGACTTCAATCCACCACTTGTCTTTTTCGAGCTTCAGCTCATTGTCTTCGTCGAAATGGCACAGCGGGGCTATCATCATGTGCACAAAGTTTGTCTGGTAAACATTGCCGAACTGTTCGGGGAAGTAGCTCTCGTCGCGAGCGTAATGGACCGCCCATTCGTCATAATCGAGTCTTTTCTTCTCCTTTTTGATGTTGAAATTCAGCACGTAGTCTGCCCAGTCGAGACCGCCTCCGAGAATCGGCAAACACTTTTCGGCTACCTGCTGAATAAGCTTCAGGACGCGCTCGTCGCACTTTTTCCGGGTTTTGCCTATAACTCTCCTCTTTAAAGTTACTTCTTCCATACGATTTCACCTCCTCTGACGTCCGGAAGAATGACGTAGATTGTTCTTCGATTATGGCATACTTCACACCAAAGTCAATAACGATCTCTCGAAAGGCTACAAAAAGGGACCTCGATGAGGTCCCGAATTTGTTAGTAATCCCAGCTACGGAAAACCCTGTCGATTTCAGGGTAAATCTTGTAGTCTGTCAGGCAGACATGGCTTGATGAATCGGCGTAGCATCTCTTGATGTTATTCTTTAACTCAAGGATAAACTTCTTTGCATAGGTCTCCGAATAATCGAAGGCAGGGTGGGGATTGTAGCGAACTTCGAAATCGATACTGCAGAACTCGTCCGTATCGAGACCGAGGCAGCATTCCCCGCTGATCCATCGCTTTTCGAGTAAAACAATCGAAAACTGCTTTTTTACCTGTTTCTCGTCATTGGGGTCATCTGCGCAACCCGCCTCGAAGTTACCGAGGCTCTCTACCTGCGGTTCGTTGGCGTTGCGCCAGTTGAATTCTACCGAAACGCCAAGGGCGTCGATGTTAGCCTTGTACTGGAAGCAGAGATTGTTGACGATGTCCGTAATTGGCTTCAAATGTTCAGGAATACCAACGGTGTTTTCGTCGCTAGAGAAGAGTTTAATCATAAAGGTACACCTCGTTTCTAGGGATTTTTAAATTACAAAAGGCCTCGAAAGGCTAGATAAGTATATTATGGCATAAGTGGTTTAAAAAGTCAATAGCCACCCCCCCACTAAGCGGCGACAAAAAGCCCCGCTTTAGTAGCGAGGCCTTTATTACACCTAATTGAATAAGCAGAAATTGTCCGTTGTGGCCAGAATCTTCTCGAATTCGTCCATAAACGCCTTCTTGAGCTCCGGGTATGGTTCATACCAATGTATGGACGGGTCGCTGTTGGCAACCGCCTGGATGCAAAGAAATTCGTCATAATAATTTATCACATTACTATCCTCTTTCGGATGAACGATTCGCCTGAGGTCCATGATGCGCTCTGTGTCGCGGCGATCCTCTGCATCGTTGTAGTTTCGATAGAGGTCGCTTTTGTTGCTTGCGAGACAAATCATATTGCCGCCGCCAAACAGAATTGTTAGGCGCAGCCGCAGTGTCGAACTTCCATGGTGCGCAAATGCATGTGTCGCGGCTCGATATATGAGCTTGAAAAGCTCGCCATCGTCCGCACGCTTTTCGTGCGAGTAGTACACTTCCATCAAACTTCACCTCCTATCGGCCTCTGAAGAAGCAAGATGTCGCGAGGGCGTTCTCGAGCCTCTCAGTGACATTTTTCCTGAGCTGCTCTGCGCTGAAATGTGTGACAATACCATCCATTGAAGGAATCTCCGATCTCTTGTCGCGATACCAAGCTGTGAAACCAATCTTGTAGTCGCCGAATCCGGTGATTTTACCGTTGTCTTCATCGGCGAGCGGGGTCATGATTCGCTTTTTAATACTCATGCAAAGATGAATATCTGTGAGCCCCTGGGGGTCGGTACCGTCTCTATCTTCAGGGAAGATGTCGAAACGATACAAATCAGTCCGATTATTCTTGTCACCTCTATAGATAACGAGGCGCACCAGGAAATCGCCACAACATTCAATGCTGCCAGTATTGAATGTGAGCACGGTATTAGCAAATACCGGGTCGCAAATTTCAATAAGCTCCTTCAGCACAGGGTCTTTCTTATCAATTAGGTCTTTTTTATACTTATATTCCCACATTTTTCCTCACCTCCTTGAGAATGTGGATGCTCGTAAAAAACTTAGCCGCTCTGCGGCTATAATGGGGTAATTATGGCATTTTTTATCTATAAAGTCAATGAACGGGCCATAAAAAAGAGTTGGACTAGGCGTCCAACTCCTTAGCATCGAAAGAGTCACCCTTTGAAACAAACGTTTCATAAGAGAGGATGTCTTCTGAGCGTAACTCCCAGAAGGTTGCTTGAATGCAATCGCTCTTCGACACGTCAAAGATTTTTGACCAAGATTCCTTGATTGCTTCTTCGCCGCCAGCAACGATGGCGTCGTATGAAGCGTCAAGTTCTTCGTCTGTCTCGCCCTCACAACAGGGAAAGTTGTTGAGCGGATTATGCCACTCCAGAAAATCGGATAATAAGACGCGTTCGTCTTCGACCTCGATTTCGATTCGGGCATAAGTCTTTCCGGCTTCACCCCATGTACCATCGTATAAAGAACTATCGTCGTTCTTATACCATGCCCAGATGGGATAATAGACGCCATCGGGTGCGGCGCCCACGCGTGCCTTCATTTGATCGATATACCAAGCAAAAGCGTTGGAGATCTGATTGCGGCAGTCTTCTTCTATACCGACTGTTTCGGCATAGCTGCTAGAGAACGTTCCGGTTTTTCTTAAGGCTGTTAAGACTTCGATGGGTTGAATTGTGACTAATTTCAAGCAAATCACCTCTTTCTGAAAAAGTACTAAGTATCTTCTAATTATACCAAAAAGCTTATGTATTGTCAAGAGCCTACCTCTTATGCGGATAGGTGGTATAATTAGTTTTATGAGCAAATTGATTTTAATTACTAACCCGGGCAGCGCCAGTCGTAAATATGCGCTTTACGACGGCGAAGAACTCTTAGCGCAGCTTCACTTTGAATACGTTGGCAAGAAGGTCGTTTGTACCCTCAAAGATGCCAAAGGCAACAAAAAGGACATCAAGACCGCAATCAAGGATCTCAACGAGGCGATTGCCGACGTTCCGCGCATCCTCAAAGAGGAAGAATATACCACCGAGCAGCACAAGCTTGCCGCCGTGGTTGTCCGCATTGTCGCCCCTGGCGATTACTTCACCAAGGACCACATCGTTGACGAAGAATACATGAAGAACCTCAAGATTGCCGAAAAGCGCAATCCGGTTCACGTTCCAACCACCGCGAACGAAATCCGCGGTATCCGCGAATCCTTCAAGGATGTGAAGATTATTTCTGTTTCCGACTCTGCTTTCCACTGGGAAAAGCCAGACACGATGAAGTATTACAGCTTCGACATGGAGCTTGCTGATCAGACCGAAATCAAGCGCTATGGCTTCCATGGTCTCTCTTATGCCTTCATCTCCCGCTACATGAAGGAGCAGGGCATTCTTCCAGAGAAGCTCGTGGCGATGCATCTCGGTTCCGGTTCGTCCGTTTCCGCTATCTACAACGGCAAAGCAATGGACAACTCGATGGGCTACACCCCACTCGAAGGTCTCGCAATGTCTACCCGCGTTGGTACGATTGATGTTGCCGCTGCGCTCGGCCTCAAAAAGGCTTTGAAGATTGAAAGCGACGAGGAATTCCTCCTTTATCTCAACAAGAAGTGCGGTCTCCTCGGTCTTTCTGGTTGCACCGACGATATGCGCGAGATTATCCAGAAGCGCGACGAGGGTGACCTCCGCGCAACGATGGCGCACTCCATTTTCGTTTATCGCATCCAGGCTTATGTTGGCCAGATGGCTGCTAGCCTTGGTGGCTGTGATGCCTTGGTCTTTGCTGGTACCATCGGCGAGCGCTCGGATGAAATCCGCCGCTTTGTCACTCAGAAGATGGGCTACCTTGGCTTCAAGCTTGATGAAGAAAAGAACCTCAATCCAGTCTTCGAAGGCCGCCATGCGCTCATCTCTACCCCAGATAGCAAGCCTATCTACATCGTCTTTACTGACGAAACCGATCAGATGATCTACCGCGCTCAGGCCTTCCTCAACGAAGAGTAAAAGCACAAGCGAAAAACCTCTCTCCATGCTAAAATTAAAGGTATGGAGAGATTTTTTGACTATTTTGCGCCGAGCCGCTACGAACTAGATTTACATATCAACGCCGAAAAGACCGAATTGGCTTCCAAGGCAAAAATAATCGGCGAAGCGAAAACGTCAAAAATCAAATTACACGCAGAGAAACTTGCTATCCGCAGCCTGAAATTGAATGGCGAAGAGGCGGATTATCGTCGCGCCCACGGTGTTATTGAGCTCGAAGGTGCCAAAAAAGGCGAAAACATCATCGAGGTTGAATACTTCGCGCCAATCGAAGCTGACATGGAAGGCGTTTATCTCTCAACTTATGATTACAGGGGCAAAACCCGCAAAATGGTCTCCACTCAGTTTGAATCGCACTATGCGCGCGAATGCTTCCCATGTGTCGATGAACCAGAGGCAAAAGCCGTCTTTAAGCTCACGATTTCCTCTGATATTCCAACCGATACGATTATTTCGAATATGCCAGCCATCGAAGAAAAAATCGAAGGCGACACGAAAACTATCGTGTTTGAAGAGACGCCGAAGATGTCGACCTATCTGGTTGCATTCGCTGTTGGCGATTTCGTTGGCTATGAGACGACTTCGAAGCATGGCGTGAAAATCACCGCCTATGCCTGCGCCAACCAGAGCGTCAAAGACCTCGAGTTTGCGGGCAATTTTGCCGCCGACGTTCTCGACTTTTACGATGATTGCTTCAAGACCCCATTCCCATTACCAAAGATGGACCTTCTCGCGGTACCAGATTTCGAGGCGGGCGCGATGGAGAACTGGGGCCTCGTTACTTTCCGCGAAATCGCGATGCTTGCAAACGAAAAGTCTTCCTTTGACCAGAAACAATACGTCGCGATTGTGATTGCGCACGAACTTTCGCACATGTGGTTTGGCGATCTCGTCACGATGAAGTGGTGGAACGACCTCTGGCTCAACGAGTCCTTCGCTAATATGATGGAAAGCTATGCAACCGACAAAGTGCGCCCGGAGCTTTCCGCTTGGGATGATTTCTATACTTCCGCTGTGCTCGGCTCTTTGCAACGCGACTGCTTGCCAGGTGTTCAGCCGGTGAAAGTCGAGGTGAAGAACGTTGAGGATATTACGAATCTCTTTGATGGCGCGATTGTTTATGGTAAAGGTTCGCGCCTGCTCTTGATGCTCATGCGCACAATGGGCGAACCAAACTTCTTTAAGGGTCTCGCCGATTACTTTGAAAAGCACAAATATAGCAATACTGAGGCGGATGACCTCTGGGATGCTTTGAGTCCATATGCGGATTTCGATGTAAAGAAATTCATGACGCCATGGCTCACGCAGTCTGGCTACCCGGTGATTACCGAGGGCAAACAGGAGCGCTTCCTGCTTACTGGCAAAGATGCGGGCGAAAAATACCCAATCAAGGAGCTAAAGGACGACCTCACCGGCCACTATATTTATAATCTCAGCGAAGCCGAGCTCGAAGATAAGCTTAGCTGGCTCGCACAGCTTGGCCGCGAAGAGAAGCTGCGCCTCTTGATGGACCGCCGTCTCCTTGCGCAGACAAAGCGCGCTGCGAGCGTCTCGCTCTTGCCGCTCCTCGAGGCTTTCGCGAACGAAACCGACCCACTTATCTGGGAATTGCTCAGTGCTATCATTAATGATCTCAAGATTTTCTTCGTGCCAAAGAGTAAGGAAAAGCGCCAATTTAAGAAGTTTGTCCGCAAAATCGCGATGCCAAACTATGAGCGCCTCGGTGTAAAAGCGAAATCTGGCGAGCCAGTTGACGATATGAAGCTTCGCCCAATTATTATGGCGCTGATGCATTTTGCTGGCGACGAAGAATATACCGAAGCGATTGAGGAAGAATACAGTAATATATATGTTGCGAAATTAAACCCAGATTTGCGCTGGATTATTGCTTCGACGCTCGTGCGCGAACATTCGGATTTGTCGCTTAAATACTTCGGTATCTATTGCGCCACCCCTGACGCTGCCTTGAAGGGCGATTTGATGGGGGCGCTCACCGGAGTACGCGACCGCGAAATCGCTCTCAGCTACTTCGCGAAACTCGAGGACAAGACTATTCGACCGCAGGATCGCCTCCGTTTCTACTTGCGCCTCTTGCGCAACCACGAAATTCGCAAAGAAGCATTTGACTGGGCTTATAAAAACTGGGAATGGCTCTACAAAGAGGAAGGCGACAAGACAATCGCCGATTATCCGCGCTATATGGCTTACTATGCCCAGACCGAAGAAGATGCTGAAAAATTCAAAGAATTCTTCAAGCGCCACGCCAAGGAAAAGATTCTTGCCCGCGATATTTCCGTCGCCTTCTCGGAAATTGACGCTCGTTTGAAGCTCATCGCCTCCGATAAAGACGCAATTTATGAGTATTTAGGAGTGAAGTAAGATGCTTAGGGCGGCTGCTACAATATGGAAGATAATAACGGATTCCAAGCGCTCCAGAGAACTGCCGCTATCCGATATTTGTAAAGAGGCAATTAAGCTAACTGTCATCGGCGGGATAGGCTATGTGCTCGCTATCGTCTTTCTCATTTTGGAGCAGCAGGCTCCAGGCGGCATGCAGGGTATGTACGTTAGCCTGCCTTTAATGGTTGCTTTAGGCCTTAGTGCAGGTGTGGCGATTTATACTTATACTCGCAAGGCATTTATCTTCTTCTCAAACATAGACAGAATAATAGATATGCTGAAGATATTTATGGTGGATATATTCGCAGCTATATTCATTGCCGTCACGAATCTCTGCAGTCAAGCGCTCAAGGTTGATGGTAGCTATGTTCTTGGCATTGGCCTCGGCGCTCATTATATTATTGCCTGGCTATATCATATATATTGCAGAAGCGCATATAAGAAAGGCGAAAATGAGCAAAAAGGCAAAAAGTAAGCCGATACTTGCGGCGAGTGAGGGGCATATAAGACCACTTTTATCTGTTCACTGATTGCTGGCATATCATATTTATTATTCTCGCCATGGTGGTTGGAAGACATCGGTATTAAAACAATTATCCCGACGACTGGTTTGACTTGGGCTGTAAGAGGGGCATTCCTGTTTGCTATCTTTATTCTCCTCGCGGCCGCATGTGAGTTGGTTAAGGTCGGCGTAGCGCTTTCGTGTATACCGAGGACCAAAGAAGTGATGACGATTCTTGTTCCGACCATAGTGGTGGCTATATATTTGGGCTTTGTGGCCTTCTGTTACAATTGCCTCAATCGCCTCTCGTACGATCTGCTTTGGGGTGGACTAGCCGTCTATTTCACTGTGACGGCTGTTTTCTTTTGGAGAAAATACTCTTTAGCGGGTAAGAAGAAAGGGGAAACAAATGGGCAAAAAGGCAAATAATAAGCCAATACTCGGCGAAAGCAAGAAACCATCGGCGCCGATGGCGGCGTTCTGGGTGTTAGTAGCCGTCGTGCTGTTATTAATATGGGTGTTCACTGCTATGGATGCTGGAAGATGTGGCAATTCTTGCGGTTTGGGCGGTCTCGAAATAACACTCAAATTCATCCTCGCGCACCTATGCCTCGGGGTAGTTGTCGCCGTAGTACTTGTTAGCTGCAAGCTTATAAAGGAGAAAACACCGTCTATGAAAAACGCCTCCACGAAGGCGTCGTCGGCGAAAAACGCTTCTACATCGGCAACCCTAATAGACGCGCTTTCGGTTATGGCCCTGGTTATTTCTATGCTTTTGCCGGTATTAAGCCTTGTTTTTCAGTCGGTCGGCCGTCTCCGTATGCCTATATCGCTCATTCTCGGCATTGTCGCACTTCTTATTGCGGTAGCCACTATTGCCAGTAGGCAGAAAACGATTCGCCTCTCGGCCATTATGTCGTTAATCTTCTTAGTATTAATGATTCTAGTTACGGCCTTCACCCCAATATATGCCGCTTGGCGATCAATACCAGTGCACGTCATCTCTCTCGATATTATGATTTCATCGGTTATTTTAATCCCGCTTTTCGCTATTGTTTTTGCAATCACTACAAAGAAGCAGATTAAGTTGTCGCCGAAAACAAGATTAGTTGTCGCTGTTTGCATCTTAGTCTTGGTTGCTGGCCTAATTGGCTATTTTGGAATACTCGGCGATTGTGTTGGTCAGAATCCTTATAAAAGGCCGGAATTGACTGATGACGCGCAATCCGACATGGAGGCGATGCTGCAATATGAGCGCCGAATCCGACAAGATCGGTGCTATGACTACCTAAAATAGCCATTTTGACTCCTAAAATGCCAAAAAATGGCAAAAAAGTCCAAAAATCTACAAAAAAGTACTTGCATTGCCCGGAAAAATGCGCTAAGATAGATACAGTTTTTGATTCAAGTTCGATTTTGACGAACCACTGAACATAGTTTGATAAATAACTGCGAGGAAACAAACTATATTTGTAAAAATCAGCTTGTTTTCTTTCGTCTTAAAAATTTATCTTTTAACAATTTGGAATTAGACAACAATAGGAAATTTAATTGACGGCAGTAATTGAACTTCAATTACTAGTTAAGTCAATGCATAAAAAGGTACATAAGGGCACTGATAGTGGATGCCTTGACATTTGCAACCGATGAAGGACGTAGAACTCTGCGATAAGCTTCGGGTAGCTGAGAACAAGCTTTGATCCGGAGATTTCCGAATGGGGAAACCTAATACAGGTCATGCTGTATTGCCTTTAGCTGAACACATAGGGTAATGAGACGGGAACCAGCCGAACTGAATCATCTTAGTAGGTTGAGGAAAAGAAAATAACCAATGATTCCGAAAGTAGTGGCGAGCGAAATTGGAATAGTCTAAACCTCAAGATAACCTTACGGTTTAACGACCAGAGTTATCAGGGGTGTTGCGTGTTTACACAATTTTTATGCTGAGCAGTTAAGCTTGCTTGACCGTTCGGCATAAAAACCAACAGCGTTAACTGAGTGGGTAAGATTCGTAGTTGTTAGCGGAAGCGTTTGAATGGCGCGCCAAAGATGGTGAAAGCCCAGTATGCGAAAACAACTATTAGAACTTATATGTGTTTTCACAAGTAGGACGGGGCACGAGAAACCCTGTTTGAATCCGGC